>NZ_DASYHI010000022.1:0-354611 GCF_035998675.1 Telluribacter sp. | reverse complement strand
GGCGAAAGGTGGCCTTATTGCCCCGCTTGTGGCCTTCAACAAGTGCCTCGCGTTGCTCGGCACTCAATGTTATGTATCGTTTCTTTCCTTGCATGAAGGAAAGATAAAAATTACATCCATATTTTTGACCGACTACTTATTACGTCTGAACAAACAATATAGCAGCCCGAAGGCCAAAACCTTCGGGCTGCTATATTGATTAAAAAGCTGGGTACTCCGCTGTTGCCTCCTCCTCTGCCTCGGCGTAAGCCTCCACCGGAATGCACCAACAGCTCAGGATGTAGACGATTCTACTAAAAGAATCAGCTCCGGTTACTTATACAATTGCTCGTATACCGCGTCCATAATGGCGGTACGGATATTTAGTTGTGAGATCTTGTTGTTGTCACGCGTAGGGTACACCCGGTTCGACAAGAACACAAAGTTCAGGTTTACGGACGGGTCCATCCAAACCATTATTCCCGTAAAACCGGTATGTCCATAGCTCATGGGGTGGGCGTACTTGGGGGCATTGCCGGTGTACTTAAAGGTAGGCTTGTCGAAACCAACGCCCCGGCGGCTGCCCAGATCGGGGTACTGGTACCGGGTAAATTCAAACAGCGCATCCCGGCTGAGGAGCTGCTGTCCGCCGTAAAAGCCCTTCTGCAGGTACATCTGGGTTACTTTCATCAGGTCATTGGCATTCCCGAACAAGCCGGCGTGGCCGCTGAGACCGGCCAGCATCACCGCGCCTTCGTCGTGTACTTTACCGCGAATGACCGTCTGCCGGAAAAAAGTATCGCGTTCGGTAGGTACTATCCGGTCTATGTCATAAAAGCGGAGCGGGTTGTAGGTGAGGGTACTGGCTCCCAGCTTACTGTAGTAGTTCTTTTTGAGGTACTCTTCCATCTCCATCCCGGTCTGGTTCTTTACAATCTGCGGGTAGAGATAAAACGAAAAGTCGCTGTACACGTAGCCAGGCTCCGGATTTAGGGGAGAATCACGGATTGCTCTGAATATTTTCTGAGGATAATCTTTGTGCAGGTACAGGCTATCCTGCACTACCTCAATGGGAAAATCGGCTGATTTATTGGTCGTGAACGTATTCTTCTTCCAGGTACCATTCGGATTTTTGGCGTCGCGCCAGAAAGGAATCCAGGCTTTCAGCCGGGCCTGGTGGGTCAGGATATCCCGCCATTTCAGATCCGCCTTGTTGGAGCCTTTGTAAAAGGGCAGGTAGTCCTTCATGGTCGCGTCCAGGTTAAATTTTTTCTGATCCCAAAGGCTCATCAGCGCCAGGGTGGAGGCCGTTACTTTGGTGACAGAGGCCAGGTCAAACAGATCTGTAAGCTTAGTAGGTTCTTCCTGCTCATAGGTATGGGTACCGTAAGCTTTCCGGAAAAATACCTTTCCGTCCTTGGCCAGCTGTACCACGCAGCCGGGCGTGGCTTTCTCAGCCAGGGCCAGGTTGGCAATGGAGTCGATTTTATGGGTGATAATCTTTGAATCCAGCCCTACTTCTTCCGCGATGGTATACTTCAGTCGCCCGATGGCCTGGGTTTCGATACCGGCCCCGTAGGCAAAGCGTTCGTTGACGCTAACGGGTAGTTTACCCCGGGCCGGAATGGCCCCAAAAATAAGTTGTGCCGACAGATCTTCTGTGAAAGGAGTCATCTGGTAGCCCATTACCAGCGCCCTGGCCTGTTCGGGATTTTGAATTTTATTCAATACGTACGGATTTCCAAAAAGCGTAACCACCGCTTTGCCCGTGGCCGTAAGCTGGTTCAATACGGCGTTCATTTGTTCGGTAAGGCCAAAGTTCAGCCGCGGCGAAACGCTGTTAAGATGTACCCCTACCAGCAGCAGATTGTAATCATTGAGCTTAGCTCCCAGTTCGGCAACCTGGGCCTCGGTTGGACTGGCCGGAATAAAGAAAGTATCTACTTTGGTGTAGAGCCCGGCTATCTCCTGGAATTTTGTTGGGGTATTGGCCCCCAGCGAAATGGCGGCTATCTTCAGCGTATCCAGCCTCTGGAGGGGCAGCATGTTATTGTCGTTTTTCAGCACCGTCAACGCGTTTTCTACCATGAGCCGGTTGGTAAGTTCGGCGGCTTTGGGGTTGAGGTCTTCCACCAGATTTGTCATTTCAACGGGTGTAAAGCGGTCCAGTCCTACCCAGGCTTTGGCGGCCAGTACCTTGCGAACGCGGTCGTCGATCTGGGCCTGAGTGATTCTGCCCGCGGCAATGGCTTTCTTGATTTCGGCAATGGCTTTGGGTACATCTTCCGTAAACTCCAGTACATCCATACCCGCTTCCAGTCCCATGGCGTCGGCTTTTCCGTCGGAGAAGTACTTGGTCACGCCTTTCATGTTCATGGCGTCAGAATATATTAATCCATTAAAACCCAGCTTAAATTTCAGCAGGTCGGTCACGATGGGCTTGGAAAGCGTTGAGGGTAGGTTAGGGGTATTGTCCAGGGCCGGAATGCTCAGGTGTGCGATCATCATTCCGCTCAGTCCGTTGTTGATCATTACCCGGAACGGGTACAACTCCAGCGAGTCCAGCTGGGTAATGTCTTTACCAATAATGGGAAGGTCGTAGTGTGAATCTACGCCCGTATCACCGTGGCCGGGAAAGTGCTTGGCGCTGGTCAGCAGGCCATGATCCTGCATACCCTTCATGTAGGCCACGGCCTTTTCGGCCACCCGGTACTTGTTTTCCCCGAACGAGCGAAAGCCAATGACCGGGTTGTTGGGATTATTATTAACGTCGGCCACGGGTGCGAAGTTGATATGTACCCCCAGACGCCGCGCCTGCCGGGCCAGCTGGGCACCCATGTCATAAATCAGGTTGTCGTGGCCCTGCATGGCTCCCATGGTTATCTGGTAGGGGTACCTAACAGTACTGTCAATACGCATGGCAAGGCCCCATTCGGCATCCATGGCTACCAGCAGGGGTACTTTTGAAATAGACTGGAAGTAGTTGGTCAGCCGCGCCTGAGGTACCGGCCCGCCCTGAAAAAACACAACTCCACCGATTTTATTTTCCCGGATGAGCTTCGCTACGTAAGCCGGATTGCTGCGGGTGGTGTCAATGAGCGCCCGGCGGGTATCGGAAGTAGCCGCCACCATAATCAGCTGGGCGATACGCTCATCGGGTGTAAGGGTAGCAAATACCGAGTCGACCCACTGACGATTGGCCCCCAGAAAATCAGGTGGTGTACTGATTTGAGCATTGGAAAAGTGAGAAGCTACTAAGGCAAAAATCAGACAGAGTACCGTAAGTACTTTTTTCATGGGTTTATAATAAATTAAAATACCTTCAAAGTTTGGAAATCCCGGGCAGGTTTGCAACCCAAATGGTAACGAATATCAGCAAGAACTTTTATTGGGAGAGATTAAAAAACCAACCCCAGTACCAGACCGCCCAGAATAATAAGATAAGAAGGAACACGGGTAAAAAAGAGGATAAGCAGGGTACCTACCACCGTGAGCAGAGGCTGCCACTGGGTAACCATGGGCTGAAAAAGGATAACCGCCGCCGCGATGGTCAATCCGCAGCTGGCCGCGTGGATACCGTTCAGCGAGGCCCTGATACCCCGGTACTTCTTTAATTGGTCCCAAAACCGGTACACAAAGAATATCAGGAAAGTACCCGGTAAAAAAATGGCAACCGTGGCAACCAGTCCGCCCAGTAGTTGTCCGCTAACACCGTAGGCCTGCATGGACATACTACCCACGTACGTTGAAATGGAGAATACTGGTCCGGGTACTACCTGGGTCAGGGCCATGCCCGACAGAAATTCCTGCCGGGTAAGGTAGTGTTTGAAGACCACAAACTCATTGTAGAGCAAAGGAATCAGAACCTGCCCACCCCCAAACACCAGGCTGCCGTTCCGGTAGAAGTTTTCAAACAAGCGGACGGGCAATGAGCGGGTAAGGGCACCCAGCGAGGCAGCGGCCAGGAGTACCCCCAGCCACAGCAGGAAGTTGGCCCATTCGATTCGCAGCGGCTCCTTGACCATCACGGCGTGCTTACGGTAGTTAAGGGAAGCTACCACCCCACCCACCAGGATAAGCAGTGGCGTAACGTAGGGAGACGGAAACAGGTAAGCTACCGCCGTTGAAAGAAGCATAAGTACCCAGCCCTGCGTATCATGGATGACTTTTTGGGCAATGCGGTACCCTCCAAACATCAGAAAAGCTACCGCCATGGGGCCCACAAACCGGGTAAAGGAAAGAGAAATATCGTTGACCTGTAAATAGTGTATACCAATGGCCGCTAGCGTCATGAGCACCATGGCCGGAAGCGACCACACCAGTAGGGTCAGGTAAGCCAGGTTGGGGCCGCCAATCTTAAAACCCAGCGCCGTCACGGTTTGGGTGGAGGTAGGGCCGGGTAGTACCTGGCAAAGAGCCTGTAACTCGAGTAGTTCTTCTTCGGTGAGGTAGCCGCGTTTCTGGACGAGGCGCTCCAGCATCATAACCAAATGTACCTGCGGGCCACCAAAAGCCGTGCAGGCTAATAGCAGAATGTCTTTCAGGTAGATAATGTACCGGAAGCGCCGCATTTAGTACCGGAGTAAAACTAAGAATAGGTGTGCAAAAAGGTAAATAACAGCTTTCGACCTGAAATGCATCGAAAGCTGTTATTCAAAAGAAAGACTATTTATCTGTAATTAATAGTCAGGTGGAAGAAAATACCTATTTTTTTAGTCCCAGTTCGCGCAGGCGCTCATCCAGAAACTCCCCGGCGGACATGTCAGTATACAGCTTGGGGTGCTGCTCATCAATGCAGCTTTCCAGGGAAGTCAGGTTCATGTCGCCGCGGGGGTGCATGAAGAAGGGAATAGAGTAGCGCGAGGTACCCATTTTTTCGCGGGGCGGGTTCACCACCCGGTGGATGGTCGACTTAAGCTTGTGGTTGGTCAGCCGGTCCAGCATATCACCTACGTTGACTACGATCTGGTCGGGTAGTGCCGTAATGGCGATCCACTTGCCGTCGCGACGAAGTACTTCCAGGCCTTCGGCGCTGGCTCCCATCAGCAGCGTAATCAGGTTAATGTCACCGTGGGCGGCCGCGCGTACGGCTCCCTCGGGCAGCAGGTCGGGGTTTTCGATGGGGAAGTAGTGCAGCGCCCGCAGAATACTGTCGCCGTTGCGTACCTTGTCTTCAAAAAAGTCTTCGGGAAGGTCCAGGTAAATGGCAATGGCGCGGAGCAACGTTTTACCGGTATTTTCAAAGGTTCGGTAAACCTTCACTGTGTATTCTTTAAATTCGGGTAGCTCGTCCGGAAATATGTTTGACGCCATGTCGCCTTCGGGCTCGGGCTGACCTACGTGGTAAAATTCCTTAAGGTCGGCCACTTTGAAACCCTTGGCGGTTTCCTTGCCTTTCCCAATGTAGCCCCGCTGGCCGTGCAGTTCCTCAAATTCATATTGTTTTTTCTGCTCTTCGGGTAGTCTAAAAAAACGCTCTACCGTTTCGTACAGAGACCGGCGGAGGTCGTCATTGAGTCCGTGGTTCTTGATGGCCACAAAACCAATGTTATTAAAAGCAGCGCCCAGCTCTGCTACAAATTTTGCTTTTCGCTCCGGGTCTCCTGAGTTAAACTCAGCCAGGTCGAGCGAAGGTACTTCTTCCAGCAATGCTTGTTCCATAGTTGTAATTTTTTGCAAATTTCAGGACTATCTATTGTTTATGCAACTGTTGTGCAGGTACTATTTCTAAAATGTTCCTTATTTATACATAAGCAGGCTGCCGGGAAGTTGTTACTTTTATTTATAATTACCAATCAAAAATCGCCCTTGCCGGGTACCTTTAACCCAACAAAACTCCATGAAAGCATTTATCTTCCTGATCAGTACCTTAATAGCGTTTACCCTGCCCGACGCCAACGGTCAGGGCGGCGCGTCGGCAACCCCGGCCAATCTCAAAGTAATGACTTACAACATCCATCACTGCAATCCGCCCTCGGAGGAGGTGAAAATTGATGTGGCGGCCATAGCGCGGGTTATTAATCAGGAAAAGCCCGACCTGGTGGCCCTGCAGGAAGTTGACATCCGGACCACCCGTTCCGGCAAAAATCTCGACCAGGCCCGGGAACTGGCCCGGCTGACGGGGATGTACTCTTTCTTTACCAAAGCCCTGGACCACCAGGGCGGCGACTACGGCGTGGCGGTGTTATCGAAGTACCCCATTCTGGACTCGGTTGGTTACCTCCTGCCCCGCAACCCGGAGCTGGGTGGCGAAGACCGGGCCATTGCGGCCATTACCGTGCAGCTACCCAACAATCAGAAAATCCTGTTTGCCAGTACCCACCTGGACCTGAAAGAAGGCAACCGGCTGTCGGAGGCTGAACTCATAACAAAGTACTTTAAGGAGACCCGGTTGCCCATGATTCTGGCGGGTGATTTTAATGACATACCCGGAAGCCGCACTATCAACTACCTGGACAAGTACTTTACCCGGACTTGCCAGACTAACTGCCAGGGTACCATACCCATTGAAAACCCCAACCGTACCATTGATTTTGTCATGACCAATTCGGTGGGGAATGTAAAGGCCCTCTCGACCCGGGTTATTAATGAACAGTACGCTTCGGATCATTTGCCGGTGGTAGTAGAGTTTACGGTCAGATAGTCGTTATTATCAACCAGTTGCTCAGATACATAGTATGGGATCCAAAGTGCTGAAACAGAATTTCTAATCCTGAGTAAGTCATTGCCCTGTACTGCCTTTTTACTATTCCTAACCACTTATCATCTCCCTTATATGCAGGACGCTGTTCAAAACTCCAATAATAATTCTACCAGAAGAGACTGGTTAAAAACAACGGCCCTGGCGGGTGCCGCCGTACTGGCTGGTAAGTCAGGTCAGGCCGAGCCCCTCTATTCAGCCGTAGCACCGGCTGCCAGAAGGATACCCATTGCGGTGTCTACGTACTCTTACTGGCACTTTCAGGAGCAGAAGTACCCCGTAGAAAAAGTAATTGAAGATGCGGCCCGCCTGGGATTTGACGGCGTTGAAATCCTGCACCGGCAGATGGACAATGAAACCATTCCGTACATGAACAAGCTCAAGCGTCTGGCATTTGACAACGGTCTGGCTTTGCCAATGCTTTCCATTCACCAGAGTTTTGTACAACCCAAAGCCGAAGACCGCAAAAAAGACGTTGAACATACCATCCGGTGTATCAATATGTCCACCCAGATGGGTATACCGGCTATACGCATGAACACCGGCAGCTGGCGGACCGTAAAGCGGGATGCCAGGTACTATAAAGACGGCCAGGAACCACCCATTCAGGGCTATACCGACCAGGATGCTATCAAATGGTGCATTGATTCGATGGGCGAGTGCCTGGTAGCCGCGGAGAAAGCCGGTGTTGTACTGGCCATTGAAAACCACTGGGGCCTGTCGTCCAATATTGATTATCTGCTGGAAATATATAAACCACTCGCTTCCTCGCCCGCCATGGGTATGAACGTGGATACGGGCAACTTTGTGGGAGATCCGTATCCGCAGTTTGAGCGACTGGCACCCTTTGCTACCATTGTTCAGGCTAAGACCTACTACGGCGGTGGTCACTACTACGACCTGGACCTGGATTACAAAAGAATCGCAGCTATACTCAGAAAGGCTAACTTTAAGGGCTACATCTCCCTGGAAATGGAAGGCAAGGAAGACCCCACGGTTGCCGTTCCCAAAAGCCTTAAGTTATTCCGAGAAGTATTTAGCTAATAATTCCTAAGCTTACCTTAAAACTACGTAATCCATTTTGACTACCAATTCTACCCGGAATCCATCACCTACCTACATGGTCATTACGGCGCGTGCCGCCAACCATGCTGTGGAAGAACTGAGGAAAGGAAACTTGTAGCAAGGGCTATACAGTTAGGTAGTAAGAGTAAGCTCTACTATTCGGAGGCTTTCTGCTTGACGGAGAGCCTCTTTAATTTTTTAAAATATTTTAGTATTAAATGAGTACTTCCCGGTGCTTTTCATTCTGAAAATATTCCTACCCTTTTTTGTATGAACCAAGAAAAGAAAAATTCCATTGACAGACGCAACTTCCTGAAAGGCTCCCTGGCCACGGTAGCTGCATTTTCCATAGTGCCCCGGCATGTGCTGGGCAAAGGGTACCTGGCTCCGAGCGATCAGCTGACCAAAGGTATTGTGGGCGTAGGCTCCATGGGAAGAGGCCACATTCCTTACGCGGGTACCCGGGTGGTAGCCCTGTGTGACGTGGACCGTGGACACCTGAAGCAGGCGGCTGGTATGGTGGGCAAAGATGCAAAAACGTTCAGTGATTACCGGGAGCTCATTCAGCTTCCCGAAGTAGATATCGTACACGTAGCCACGCCGCCCCACTGGCACGGCATCATCGCGGCTGATGCCGCCCGGGCTGGTAAAGATGTCTGGTGCGAAAAACCCATGACCCGTACCATCGGCGAGGGAAAGCGCCTGGTGGAAGCCGTACAGCAGCACGGCCGTATCTTCCGTCTGAATACCTGGTTCCGCTTTGAATCCAATTTTTATGGTATGAATACAACCGTAAAACCCATCAAAAAACTGGTGGAAAGCGGACTGCTGGGCTGGCCCCTGACCGTAACAGTAAGCCGCCATACCGGCTTCGACTGGAAATTCTACTGGGTAGGACAAACGGACCTTGACCCGCAGCCGGTACCCGCCGACCTCGACTATGAGATGTGGCTCGGCCCCGCCCCCTATAAGCCTTACCACCCGCACCGCGTACACGGTACCTTCCGGGGGTACTGGGACTACGACGGAGGTGGACTGGGTGACATGGGCCAGCACTACCTTGACCCCATCCAGTACTTCCTGGGGAAGGATAACACCAGTCCTATCAGCGTAGAAATTGATGCGCCTCAGCAACATACCGACGCCGTAGGTACCTGGCGCCGCATCGAGTATACCTATGCCGATGGTTGTAAGATTATCCTGGATGGGGAAGCCAAAGACGCTAATGTACCCTATATCCAGGGACCCAAAGGGAAACTCTATCCTAATTTCCGCTCGGACATACCCGATCTGGAAAAGAAACTGGCGGCCTTCCCCGATCCGGAACCGCAGGTGACGGACTTTGTGGAGGCGGTAAAGGAGCGGAAGAAATTTGCCCTGAACGAAGAAAACGGCCACCGCTCCTGTACCTTGGTCAATATGGGTCTGGCGGCGCTGCGTCTGGGACGTTCGCTGAAATTTGATCCGGACAAGCAGGTGTACGTTGATGACGAAGGGGCCAACCGCCTCATTGACCAGCCCATGCGTGCCGCCTGGACCATCTAATCATTTTCTCAAAATCCTGCATCAAATACTATCATGAAGAAACTACTATATATACTTGTTGCCTGCTGCACCCTGAGCACGGGGGCTATGGCTCAACGAGAAGATAAACGAACGCTCACCACCCGGATTGCCGATTTACTGGCGCAGATGCCTGCCCAGAACTCCGCTCAACTCAAGAAAAACATGGAGGACGTGGCCGCCCTGGGAAAGCCGGGGCTGGTTCAGATGGCCGGCATGCTGGTTGCTCCGGAGAAAGGCGATAATACAGCGCTGGAATACGCCCTAGGGGGCTTTGCCTACTACGTTATGCAGCCCGGCAAAGAGGAGTGGAGAAAGATGGCGGCCGAAGCCTACGGAGAAGCCCTGAGCAAGCTAACTGATGATAACAACAAAACTTTCCTGATTTATCAGCTGCAAACTATCGGTAAAGATGAGTCGGTGCCCGTGTTACAGACTTACCTGAAAAACAAAAAGTTGAACGGTCCGGCGGCGCGGGCCCTGGTGAAGATTGGAACAACCGGAGCCGGACAAGCGCTGCTGAGCGCACTGAATGGTACTTCGGGACCCATCCAGCTATCGCTGGTGGAAGCACTGGGTGATAGTCGTTTCAGCCCGGCGGCTCCGGTTATAGAGAAACTACTCGAAACCCAGGATATGGACCTCCGTAAAGTAGCGCTTTATGCCCTGGCTGATATTGGTGCGCCTACTTCGGAAGCAGTACTGGCGCAGGCGGCGGAAAAAGGCTCTTTTATTTACAATGAGGCTAACGCTACCTCGGCCTACCTCCGCTACCTGAGCCGACTGGCTGAGGGAGGAAACCGTGGCGCTGCCGAAAAAGCGGCTACTACTTTACTGAATAAAGCCACCGCGGCTAACCAGATTCATACCCGCACGGCCGCCCTGAAGGTACTAACGGATATGCAGGGGCCTGCCGGTATTTCTACGCTGGTAAAAGCGTTGGATAGCGATAATGCTGCCTACCGGGCTGCCGCTTTGAAATATGCGCGGGCCAACACCGGGGCAGCCAGTACCGCGCTTTGGTTAAAGGCAATGAAGAAAGCAAAGCCGGCTGTACAGGCGGAGATTATCACGATGCTGGGACAGACCGGAGCCAAAGAAGCCCTGCCGGCTATTACCAAAGCGCTTGGTAGTAAAGACGGCGCGGTCAAACTCGCGGCAATCAAAGCCGCCGGTACCCTGGGTCAGGATGGCGTGCTGAATGAGCTGATGCCGGTACTTAAAAAGGGAAATGCCGCGGAGGTCAAAGCGGTAAAGAACGCCCTGCTAACCATGAAAGGTACCAGCGTGGTAGACCGGGTAGCCACCGCTTTGCCTGCCATGCCTGCCCCAGCCCAGGCCGCCCTTATTGATGTACTGGCCGCCCGGGCGGCCGACACCAAAATGGACGTCGTACTTAAGCAGCTTGCTACTGCCGATACCGAAGTGAAAAAATCAGCCCTGGCGGCCCTGAAATACATGGCGGCTCAAAAAGACCTGCCCACGCTGTTTAGCCTGCTCGACGGGGCCAGTCAGCCGCAGGAGATTAAGGAACTCCAGGATGCCGTTATCGCAGCCGTGAAAGGAGCCGGTGCTCAGGAACAGCAAACGGATCTGCTGCTTAAGCAGATGAACAGTACCGCTCCTGACAGGAAAAACCGCTACTACCAGGTACTGGCCAGTGTGGGTGGCAACAAAGCCATGCAAACGGTGGTGTCGGCTTACAACAGTGGCGATGCTGCCGCCCAGGGAGCTACCCTGGCGGCACTGACCAGCTGGACCGATGCCAGCGCGGCCAAAGAACTATATACCATCAGTAAAAATACCACCAACGGCGAACACCTGAACCAGGCGGTTCAGGGTTATGTGCAGGCCGTCAGAAAGTCAAAGGAAAATCCGGTCCAAAAGGTACTGATGCTCCGGAAGGCGCTGGAAGTGGCCAAGACCACCGCCCAGAAGGATATGATTCTGAAAGAATTGCAGCGTAACCGTACTTTCAACGCGCTGCTCGTAGCCGGTACTTATCTGGACGATCCTCAGCTTCAGCAAACCGCCGCTCAGGCCGTTATGAGCATTGGCCTGTCCAATAAGGAGTACCAGGGCGAGGTAGTCCGCAACCTCCTGACCAAAACAATGAGCCTATTGAACGGGCAGGGTAGCGAGTACGCAAAGGAATCAATCCGGAAGCACCTGGACGAAATGCCGCAGGGCGAAGGCTACGTGGCGATGTTCAACGGCAAAGACCTCACCGGCTGGAAAGGATTGGTAGAAAATCCGATCAAGCGGGCCGCTATGCACCCGGACACGCTGGCGACCAAACAGGCCAAAGCCGACGCCAAGATCAAGAACGACTGGGTGGTCAGAAATGGTGACCTGGTATTTACCGGCCACGGCGATAACCTGGCTTCTACCAAAAAATACGGTGACTTCGAAATGTACGTCGACTGGCGGATTGAGAAGGATGGCGACGCCGGTATCTACCTGCGGGGTTCGCCGCAGGTGCAGATCTGGGATACGTCCCGCGTCAAGGTAGGCGCACAGGTAGGTTCGGGTGGTTTGTACAATAATAAGCAATACGAAAGTAAACCGCTCAAAGTAGCCGATAACCCGGTGGGTGAATGGAACACTTTTTACATCAAAATGGTGGGCGACCGCGTTACTGTACATCTGAACGGTGAACTGGTAGCCAATAACGTACCTCTTGAGAACTACTGGGACCGCAAGCAGTCTATCTTCCCCGAAGAGCAGATTGAACTACAGGCCCACGGTACCGAGGTAGCCTACCGCGATATTTATATCCGTGAGCTACCCCGTCCCGAGCCGTTTAAGCTGAGCCAGCAGGAAGCGCAGGAAGGATATAAGGTACTATTTGATGGTACCAATATGTACGAGTGGATGGGCAATACCACCGACTATATTATCGAAAACGGTGAAATGGTCATTTATCCTAACCAG
Source organism: Telluribacter sp. (assembly GCF_035998675.1). Classification (NCBI taxonomy): domain Bacteria; kingdom Pseudomonadati; phylum Bacteroidota; class Cytophagia; order Cytophagales; family Spirosomataceae; genus Telluribacter; species Telluribacter sp. The sequence continues at coordinate 342,370 of NZ_DASYHI010000022.1, read as the reverse complement.
GGAGGGAAAGGCAACCTGTACACCAAAGACCAGTACAGCGATTTTGTGTACCGCTTCGAGTTCCAGCTTACCCCCGGTGCCAACAACGGTCTCGGCATACGGGCTCCGCTGGAAGGCGACGCGGCCTACACCGGTATGGAACTTCAGATACTGGACAACGACGCGCCTAAATACAAAAATCTGCACGAGTACCAGTACCACGGCTCGGTGTACGGGGTTATTCCGGCTAAGCGTGGTTTCCTGAAACCGGTAGGAGAGTGGAACTACGAGGAGGTAACTGTGCAGGGTTCCAAAATCAAGGTGGTGTTGAACGATACTACGATTCTGGAAGGCGACCTGGCCGAAGCCAGCCAAAACGGTACCCTGGATAAAAAAGACCATCCGGGTCTGAAAAGGGCTTCCGGGCACATCGGCTACCTGGGCCACGGCGACATTGTACGGTTTAGAAATATCCGGGTGAAAGATTTGAGCAAAGCGGTAGAGACTACCACCGGTGACAGCAAGCCCAAAACAAAAGGGAAGACCAAAGCCACAAAATAAACCAGCAGCCTCCTGCTAACTACCTACCGAAGTCCGGCACTTTCCGCCGGGCTTCGGTTTTTTTTATGAGTACATTCAAAAATATTTAGGGTGAACCAGATTTAAATTAACTATATGGTAGAAAGGTCGTTAAATCAGTAGGCCATTTTTTGAAAACCAAAACAGGACGGCCTTGTAGGTAAAATTGAGTAGTTTTTACTCTTTATTCTAAAAAAGCATGTACATATACATCCATACAGATTTAGATGAATCACTGCGAAAGCAGTTGCGCTCGGCCCTCTCCTCCGGGCACCATCTGTATTTTCGCTCCGAAAAAGAAAACTCAGATGAGTCATACGATATGTTTAGTCAGGCGGAAATAATCCTGGGCAATCCCCCCCTTGAGTGGTTTCAATCGCCACCCGTTCACCTGAAGTTCTGGCAACTCGACTCGGCTGGTTTTGACAAGTACCGGGGCCTCGAACTCAATGCCCGTGTGGCCAACATGGGTGACTGGTTTGCCCGTCCCTGCGCCGAAACTATTGTGGGGGGTATTCTGGCGCTGTACCGCGGGGTAGATGTACTGACGCTGCTCCGTCAGCGGAAAGAGTGGGTCGGGGCCGGGCTGCGCCCGTACCTGGGTACTTTGTACCGGCAAAAAGCGATTGTGCTGGGTAGCGGTACCATTGGTACCGCGGTGCGGGATATTCTGGAAGGCTTCCGTTGCCGGGTACTTACCCTGGCCCGTACCTCCCCCTCCGCCGACCTGCACAGCCGGGAGGAATTTCTGAGCGAACTGAACGATACCGACCTGGTGGTCAATACCCTCCCCGGTACGGTACATCACTTTGTGGATCGGGAAGTACTAATGAGGATGCGAAAGGGGAGTGTATACGCCAATGTAGGACGGGGAAGTACTACCGACGAGGAAGCCCTCATTGAGGTACTTCGCGCCGGACACCTGAGTGGCGCTGTCCTGGACGTAACCGAAATTGAGCCACTCCCTACCGACAGCCCACTCTGGGCTTTGCCCAACGTAGTACTTACCCAGCATACTGGGGGAGGGCAGGTCAACGAGGATGTAGGGAAAGTGGAGTTGTTTCTGCATAATATGGAAAAGCTCCGGAATGATCACCTGATTGACAACGAAGTGGACCTCAGGCGGGGGTACTAAGAGGAATTATGAATTTTGAATTCTGAATGAGGAGGTAGGGGAGAGTTCCTGCCGCTGGGGACATACCTCAATAGAAACAAAAAGATACGGTTATTTAAAGCTCCGTAGGAGCGGCACTCCAAAAATGATAGATAACACCTGTAGCAACGCCGACCGCGTGCACGATAAATTCAAAGAATTATTCGGAGAAACACCCCGGCTATTCCGGTCTCCCGGACGAATTAACCTTATTGGCGAGCATACTGACTATAACCAGGGCTTTGTCCTGCCAGCCAGTCTGGATAAAGCCGTTTTCTTTGCCATTACCCCCCGCACCGACAACCGCGTCATTCTGCACGCCGTAGATCTGGACGAAACCTACGAGTTTACGCTGGACGATTTTTCCAAGCCTGAACAGACGTGGACTTACTACCAGCTTGGCGTACTGGATCAGCTTCAGAAGCACGGGTACCAGCTGGGTGGTTTTCAGACCGCCTTTGGCGGGGATATTCCTCTGGGAGCGGGTATGTCATCCTCAGCCGCTTTGGAATGCTGCCTGTTTTTCGCGCTGAATGAGTTGTTCGGCTTAGGGCTGGACCGGCTGACCATTGTAAAACTGGGCCAGAAAGTGGAGAACCAGTACGTAGGTGTACAGTCGGGTATTATGGACCAGTTTGCTTCGGTGTTTGGCAAGGAAGAATCGGTTATTCGTCTCGACTGCCGTTCGCTGGAATACGAGTACTTCCCGTTTCCGATGCATGAGTACCTCTTAGTACTTTGTGACACCAGTGTCAAGCATTCGCTGGCCAGCTCCGAGTACAATACCCGCCGGCAGGAGTGCGAAAAGGGTGTTTCCATTCTCCAGAAGTACCATCCTGACGTGCAGAGCCTGCGGGACGCTACCCCCGCCATGGTGGAGGAGCACCGCGAGGAGCTGGGGCCGGTTGTGTACCGGCGTTGTAAGTACGTAACCGAGGAAATTGAGCGGGTGCAGGTAGCCTGTGAACTGCTGCTGCGGGGAGATTTGGCGGGATTTGGTAAAAAAATGTACGAAACCCACGAGGGCCTGCAGCACGAATACGAAGTCAGTTGCGAAGAGCTGGACTTTCTGGTCGATCAAACCCGTGATAACCCCGACGTTCTGGGAGCTAGGATGATGGGCGGCGGCTTTGGCGGATGTACCCTGAACCTCATTAAAAATACCGCTGTAGACACTTTTGAAAAGCAGATGAAAGCGGCCTACCAGCAGGCTTTTAACATAGAACTCCCCTGTTACCGCGTAAGAATTATGGATGGAACGGCAGAAGTGCATAGAATTTAAGAGCTAGCTGCTTTTACCTCAAACTAACCCTTTTATTCCCTTAACAAACCATGAAGCACTACTTCTTTCTGGCATCGTTGCTGGTCGGGCTCAGCCTGGCTGGGTGCCAGTCCCAAAAATCTAATCAATCAATGCAAGCAACCGTAACAAAAGCCGAATTTGGTCAACTGCCGGACGGGCAGCAAGCCTCCCTCTACACCCTCACCAACGCCAACGGGATGACCGTAAGGATTACCAACTACGGAGGCATCATCACGCATATTATGGTACCCGATAAGGATGGTAACATGGCCGACGTAGCCCTGGGATTTGATTCTTTAGCCGCTTATGTGAACGGAAATCCGTTCTTTGGCGCTCTGGTCGGCCGCTACGGTAACCGTATCGCCAAAGGCAAGTTTAACCTCGACGGACAAACCTATTCCATGGTCACCAACAATGGCCCCAACCACCTGCACGGCGGGAAAGTAGGGTTTGATAAGGTAATCTGGAAAACCGAAGAGATGAAAACGGACGAGGGAGTAGGGTTGCGTATGACTTACCTCAGCAAGGACGGTGAGGAAGGGTACCCTGGTAACCTGGACGTGACCGTCACCTACACCCTGGACAACGACAACGGCCTGTTGATTGACTACAAGGCTACTACCGACAAAGCCACCGTCGTAAACCTGACGAACCATTCCTATTTCAACCTGAGCGGCAAGGAAGGTACTGTTCTCAATCACGAGGTAATGCTCGATGCCGATAGCCTGGTGGCGGTAGATGCTACCCTGATTCCGACCGGTAAGCTGATACCCGTGGAAGGTACTCCCTTCGATTTTACCAAACCTGCTCCCATCGGAGACCGGATTGATGATATGAGTCATGAGCAAATAAAGAACGGCGGCGGCTACGACCACTGCTGGGTCATAAACCGGGCCGACCAGAGTATGGTACGCTTCGCTACGGTACATGAGCCGGAAAGCGGACGCTTCATGGAAGTGTATACCACTGAGCCGGGTGTACAATTCTATACCGGCAATTTCCTGAATGGCAAGGCGCAGGGCAAAGGCAAGACCTATAACAAGCGTTCCGGCTTCTGCCTCGAAACCCAGCATTTTCCTGATTCACCCAATCAGCCGCAGTTCCCGTCGGTAGTACTTCGCCCCGATGAGCAGTACCACACCATGACCCGCTTCAAGTTTTCGACGAAGTAGGGGTGGGTTGTTGGGCGGTCCGCCGCGCGGATTTAGTTATTAGCTTTATTATTTTCATAGGCCCGGGTTCGCCCGGGCTTTTTTATTGCTGGCTTATGAATTGATTACCTCCGACTAGAAAAATATAGCCTCCATAAGAAGATAAACCCGAAAATGATTAACTTAATCCCGCTTCGCTTTGGCTCCGGAGGTTTACCGGCTCAGGATGGTTGATGAAAATATATACGGCATTAATAATGCTAGAAAATATGAGATAAGTACAAATAAATACAAAAAGTACTGCAAAACTTGCTTATATTTAGGAGTTGGGCGTAATTAAACCGTGACAGTACTTTCCAAATATTTTAAATCATTTTTTAGCAAGACAAGCAACTTGACAGAAAAATTCATAGACCAAGTCGATGGACACTTGTTAATTTCAAATGATTTTGAGGTGTCACCTAAAACAACACCAGACAATTTACTTTTATATTTCAAAGAAGAAAATGTAAAAAGTGGAGACATCCGAAATGATTTTGGAAGTTATATTATTTCTAATGTAAAAAAGGGCAATACATACTTTTATGGAACTTTTTATTTTGAGAAAGAAATACTTTCTTTTGTAAGTTTTATCATTGACGACAAACCTATTTTGACAGGCTCTTGGGACAGTTGGAGCGAAAAAAATGAACTTCAAAAAAGGGAGTATTTAGACAGCTGGTTGACTGGACAAGTTGGTAAAAAAAGAAGTTTTGTTTGGGGAACAGTAGGCGCTTTTTATGACAATAAAGGCGGACAAAGCAGTATTGTTTTACGGTATGATAAAGCAAAATCGTGACAACGATTAACTACGCCCAACATTGTGTTTATAAAATTGTGGCGGGACGTTAAGCATTCAGCTTTGAATCATTATTTTGCTTTTGTGGTTAATTGAAACTGACGTTTTTCAAATTCCACAACTTCATAAACACTTGAACGTTATCAGTAATGTTAGGACGACCAACAACAAACAGACAATTACGAATTGAAAACAGCAAATTGGACAATATCGACACTTGTAATCTTGACAAATATTTACTTTTTGCCATTAAGTTTCGTAACAATAAAATCGACAGGTGGAGCTTTCGGGTATGGACTTTTAATCTTACCAATTTCACTTTCAATAAACCTACTACTTATATCGGCAGGACTGACTTTCAAGAAAAAATTTAATAACAGCATTGGACTACTTATCATCAACGGAGTTGGATTTTTTTGGGCTTCATTTTGGCTTTGGCTCTTGTTAACAACACCAAAAATGGACTAAATGGAGAATAAAATAAAAGTAAGTATTTCTAACAGACGAGAAATTCGAATGGTTCTCCCTATATGATGGCAGACCTGCAATTAGTGGGTTTAGACCTAGTAATTCCTAATGGTTGTTGGCAGGACAAATTTGCAATATCAAAAGACAAGAAATTTATTGCACTTATTAGCTTTGACCTTTCAGACAATGAACCAGGATTTGAAATCTACATTATTAACACAGACAAAAAAACAATAGCAAAAACCAAAAGAATATTTGGACTTGTAAATAATATTAGCATTATTGACAGAAAAATTAAGTTCAATAAATTTCTTTACGACAAGACTAAATCAAAAACAGGTGAATTATGCTGCAACATTGACGATGAATTGGACATTGAATAAAAACACTACTGCTAACAGGCGTTTGGCAAAAGTGGCGGTTCGGTACTCCGCTGCCACATTTGTGGTTAAACAAAGTTTGGTTCTCCGCAGCAACATTTGTGGTGAAAATCGCCACCTTCGCCAAGCGCCAAACCGTTGTGCGCTACTGGAGTGTAAGAACGTAAGACTTTAAAGCGAGATTTCTACCAAAAGTATGACGGAGGAAAAAATACGAGAAAATTTTTTTGAGATGGCAAGCCTTCACCATTCAACTATCTTAGAAGGAGATTCGAAGTACGCAAATAGGTTACATAAGAAATTGATGAAGCTATATCAGAAAGCCAAAAAAATAGGAAAGCAACATCTATTTCTGGAATTTTTGAATGACGATAATGAAGGAGTAAGGCTATGCGCTGCCACATTTTCTTTACACAGTAATCCAGAGTTAGCTCTTCAATGTTTAGGAGATTTAGCCAAGCTTCCTACTATTACTTCTATGCAAGCAGAGATGATATTGAAATTATGGGATAAAGGAGAACTTGAATTATTATAACCTTTTAATTTTGAACTGTGAGAACTGTTGTTTAGCTTAACATCATGTTTTGTAGAACCGCGGTTTTTCGTGATGCATCTTTTGCTTGACGCGAAAGCAGCGCACAACAGTGTGTTTATAAAATTGTGGCTGGACGTTAAGCATTCAACTATAAATCACTATTTTGCTTTTGTGGTTAATTGAAACTGACGTTTTTCAAATGCCACAACTTCATAAACACTTAAACGTTAGCATAAAAACCAGACAATATCGTCAACTCCACCAACTTTCCTCCCTATCGTACTTAAAGATTCACCACTTCTATATACAACCCTGAGCGGCATGCGCGAAAACCTCTACATCGGTACCTCGGGCTGGAGCTATGCCTGGAAAGGCATTTTCTATCCCGAAGACCTGAAATCGGCCGATTACCTGCCCTACTTTGCCAGGTATTTTAATACTACCGAGGTAAACAGCAGCTACTACCACTACACCATGGCCAAAACCATAGAAAAGTGGCTGGCCCAGACCCCCGCCCATTTTAGGTTTGCCGCCAAGCTGCATAAAGAAATTACCCACGAAAAGCGACTGGTGGAGGTGGCCGGCCCGCTGGAAAAATGGATGAGCCGCTTCCTGATCATGGGTGACCGCCTGGGCCCGGTGCTGATTCAGCTTCCGGCCAGTTTTTTAACAAAATTTAAGTAAATTTGAATATGATAACCTATCAAGTAGACATAATAGACCCAAAAGCTGACCGGCTTTTGAAAGACCTGGCAGACATGAATCTGATTGCAATTAAGCAAACAGACAGCGATGGATTTATGCAGGTAATTGAACGGCTTCGTTCAAAGGCCGAGCAACCTGGACCGCCGACGATGGAGGAGATCACGCAGGAAGTAGTAAGCAAAATAAATGCTGTATTGTCCGAATTAGAAATCATGCAAAAAAGTAGCTGAAGAGATTGCCAATTTACCAAACCGCTTGCTTGCACAGGCTTTCAATGAAATTGAAAATGATTAAGAAATGACCCACAGCCATGCAGGTAAAGCATGAACTCATACAACAAATACACAGCATCGTAGCCTCGGCCCGGGAGCGGGCCATTCGGTCGGTGGATACCGAACGGGTGCTGATGTACTGGCAAATAGGCAAAGTACTGTTTGAAGAAGAGCAGGAGGGCAAAGAGCGGGCAGACTATGGCAAGTTCCTCATCAAATCTATTTCACATGAGTTTCAACCCCTGTTTGGGACGGGGTTTTCGGTTCGTCAATTAGAGATGAACAGGCAGTTTTACCGTACTTTCCCGAATACGAACGCACTGCGTTCGCAATTCAGCTGGACCCATTACCGAACCCTCATACGCATTGAGAATGAGGATAAAAGAGCTTTTTACATAGCCGAGGCCGAAAAAAACAACTGGACGGCCAGGCAATTGGAACGGCAGGTAAACAGCCAGTTGTTTGAACGCCTTTTGCTGAGCAACGATGTGCAGGCAGTACTGGCAGTAGCCCGTGAAGAAAAACTACCTGCCGATGCCAAAGAGATCATCAAAGACCCCATGATACTGGAATTTTTGGGCCTAAGACGGGAGACTGCCTACTACGAAAAAGATCTGGAAACTGCCATCATTACGCATTTACAGGAATTTTTACTGGAATTAGGAAACGGCTTTTCCTTTGTGGCCAGGCAAAAACGCATTCATCTTGAAGGCGATGAGTTTTTTATTGACCTCGTATTCTATAATCGATTACTGCAATGCTTTGTGCTGGTTGAAATCAAAACCACCAAGCTCACCCATCAGGACATAGGGCAGTTGCAGATGTATGTAAACTACTACGACCGCTTTGAAAAACAGAATTTCGAAAACCCCACCATTGGCATATTGCTATGTGCCGATAAAAATGATGCCGTTGTAAAGATCACCCTACCTGAAAACAATAAGACAATCATCGCCAGTAAATACCAACTATACCTGCCTACCGAACAGCAACTAATTGCAGAGGTAAGAAAAGAGATTGATAAATTAGACCAGAACAGGTGAGATGTACCTTAATATTCACCACTTCATCAGCAACCCTGAGCGGCATGCGCGAAAACCTATACATAGGCACCTCAGGCTGGAGCTATGCCTGGAAAGGCATTTTCTATCCCGAAGACCTAAAATCGGCTGATTACCTGTCGTACTTTGCCGGTTACTTTAATACTACCGAGGTAAATAGCAGCTACTACCACTACACCATGGCCAAAACCATTGAAAAGTGGCTGGCCCAGACCCCCGCCCATTTTAAGTTTGCCGCCAAGCTGCACAAAGAAATTACCCACGAAAAGCGCCTGGTGGATGTGGCCGGTCAGCTGGAAAAATGGATGAGCCGCTTCCTGATTATGGGTGACCGTCTGGGGCCGGTGCTGATTCAGCTTCCGGCCAGTTTTCGTTTTAACCTGGAGGTGGCCGAAAACTTTTTCTCGCTGCTGCGCGACAAGTACCCTACCCAGCCCTTTGCGCTGGAAGTGCGGCATAAATCCTGGCTGGAGGAGGAGCCAATAGAAATATTACGGTATTACCACATTGCTTTTGTTATTGCCGATTCGCCCCGCTGGCCCAAGCTCGAAACCGTCACGGCCGACTTGGTGTACCTGCGCCTGCACGGGGAAGAAAAGCTCTACTCAGGCCCCTATTCAGACGAGGCGCTGGAGCGCTTCGGCTACATGATTAACGACTGGCTGCTGGACGAAAAAGAGGTGTGGGTTTTCTTCAACAACACCATCGGCGGCGCCGCAACCAAAGATGCCGAAACATTGCAGAAGTTGCTGGAGAATATATAGAGGTGGAAGGATTGGGTAAGGGGAACGCAGGATTTCATCTAAGATTTGCAATTACTAGTATTTTCACCCATAAAGACTACTCCTTTCCTGCCTTCCTTAAACTAACCGGTACCGTCTTGTACACGGGTGTGTTGCTTTTCTGGGCGGTGGTACTTATAGGTACCAGTACGTTGGCTTCGGGGAAGTAGGTAGCGATGCAGCGCCTGGGTATGTCGTAAGCGACCAGAATAAACGTGCGGGCTACGCGTTCCTGTCCGTCCGTTAAATTAAATAGATCGACGACTTCGCCGGGCTGGTAGCCAGCCGCTGCCATATCGGTTTTATTCATGAATACGACCCGCCGCTCGTTACGTACGCCCCGGTAGCGGTCGTCGAGGCCGTAGATGGTGGTATTGAACTGGTCGTGGCTGCGGATAGTCATCATCAGGTACTCATCCGGCCCCGGACTGGGTACCACGGCTTGCGCTACGTGGAAGTGTGCTTTGCCGTCGGGGGTGTTGAACCGGCCTTCGCGGGCGCCGTTGGGCAGGTAGAAGCCCGCTGGTTGCCGCACTTTTTCATTATAGTCTTTAAATCCGGGTATAACCTGAGCGATATCCTGACGGATAAAATCGTAGTGCTGCTCGTACCTGGTCCAGTTTATTCTGGTCCGGCCTGCCAGCGTGGCCTGCGCCAGTCGGCACACAATCGCGACCTCGCTCAGCAAGTTATCCGAAACGGGTGTAAGTACCCCGCGCGACGCCTGTACTACCCCCATGGAGTTTTCACAACTGATAAACTGTTCGGTGCCACCGGTGAGGTCGCGGTCGCTGCGGCCCAGGGTAGGTAGTATGAGGGCCTCCCGGCCGTGTACCAGGTGGCTGCGGTTGAGCTTGGTGGATACGTGTACAGTCAACTGGCAGCGGCGGAGCGCTTCGGCGGTGTACCGGGTGTCGGGCGTGGCCGACAGGAAGTTGCCCCCCATGGCAAAGAATACGCCCACTTTTCCGGCGTGCATGGCCCGAATGGCCTCCACGGTATCGAAGCCATGCCGACGCGGAGGTTCAAAGCCGAAGGTACTTTGTAGTTTTTCCAGCAGTGCGGTGGGCGGCTTTTCCCAGATGCCCATGGTGCGGTCGCCCTGGACGTTGCTGTGGCCGCGTACCGGACAGGTACCCGCGCCGGGCTTTCCGATGCTGCCTTTGAGCAGGAGCAGATTCACTACCTCCCGGATGGTAGCTACGGCGTTGGCGTGCTGAGTCAGCCCCATGGCCCAGCAGATAATAATCCTGTTTTTATGGGTAAGTACCTGGGCGGCCTCCCGGATTTGGTCGAGAGGTACCCCGCAGAGAGCCACCAGTTCCTGCATATCCAGCTGACGCAGGTGGTCAAGCAGTGCTTCGTAGCCTTCTGTTTGTTCTTTAATAAAGGTTTGGTCAAATATGGCACCCGGCCTTTTTTCCTCTTCATTCAACAGGAGTCTTTCTATGGCTTGCAGCAACGCCATGTCGCCGTTGAGCTTTACCTGCAGAAAAAGGCTGCTGAGCTGGCTGTCCATTCCCAGAGCACCCCTGACGGTTTGCGGATTATTAAAACCCATCAGTCCTGCTTCCGGCAGGGGATTCACGGCGATAATCGTGGCGCCGTTTCGTTTGGCCTGCTGCAGGGCCGTCAGCATACGCGGGTGGTTGGTACCCGGATTCTGCCCCATGACCATGATGACCTCGGCCTGGTTAAAATCGTCCAGCGTCACGCTGCCCTTGCCAATCCCCACCGACTCCATTAGGGCTACCCCGCTGGATTCGTGGCACATATTGGAACAGTCGGGCAGGTTGTTGGTGCCGAACTCCCGGACAAAAAGCTGGTACAGGAAAGCTGCCTCGTTGCTGGTACGGCCGGAGGTATAAAAGACGGCTTCATCGGGCGAAGCCAGGTAGTTGAGGTGAGCGGCTATTTTGCCAAAGGCCGCTCCCCAGCTAATGGGCTGGTAGTGGGTACCATCGGCGGGCAGGTACATGGGCTCGGCCACCCGGCCCTGCTTACCAATGTCCCGGTCCGACAGTTCGGCCAGGTCGGCAACCGAATGGGCCGCAAAGAAATCAGCGAACAGGGCTTTTTCGGTGGCTTCTTCGGCGACGGCTTTAGCGCCGTTTTCACAGTACTCGGCTATGGCCGAACGGTGGCCGTCGGGGTCGGGCCAGGCGCAGCTGGGGCAGTCAAAGCCGCCCTTTTGGTTCAGTTTGAACAGTGCTTTTAAGCCCCGGTTCACGCCCGCCTCTTCGTATACCGTCCGCATACTGACGGCCACGGCTTCCAGGCCCGCCGCCGTGGCGTAGGGTTTGTCGAGTTTCAGTCCGGTAAGTCGGGTCGGGTTTTCCGCCTGGGGTACCATAGTATTATCGAATGTCGATTTATTAGTTCTTAACGCTGAGGCTCTGTTGCCCCCCTTAATCCCCCCGGCGGGGGGAGATTTTGTGTTTATGGCCACTCATACACTCATCTACTCATACACTCACAAGACCACCCGCTGCTCACCGGTATAGATATTGAACTGTTCGTCCCGCAGAAACCCTACCAGCGTCATTTCCAACTCTTCGGCGAGCTGTACGGCCAGACTGGAAGGCGCACCCACGGCCGCTACGAATCCCAAACCGGCCATACCGGCTTTCTGAATCAGCTCAAAACTGGCCCGTCCGCTCAGGAGCAGCAGGTGCTGACTGAGAGGTACCTGGGCGGAACGTAAAACTGAACCTATGAGTTTGTCAAGGGCATTGTGCCGGCCCACATCTTCCCGTACTGCCAGCAAAGTACCTTCCCGGTCAAACAGTGCCGCCGCGTGCAGGCCGCCGGTCTGTTCAAATAACCGCTGCTGCTGCCGAAGGGTACCTGGCAGCTGATGCAGCAGGGCAGCAGGTACCTGCCATTCCGACGAGGTACCTATACGGGTACCAGCGGCCAATTGTACGGCTTCAATGGACGCCTTTCCGCATACTCCACAGCTGGAAGTGGTGTAGAAATTTCGTTCCAGGCTCTGGAGATCCAGTAGTACCTCTTCGTGCAGCAGGATGGTAACCCGGTTGGCGTCGTCGCGCCGGATGTCAAGTACCTCATCGGCCCGCCGGATGATCCCTTCCGTGAAAAGAAAACCCAGCGCCAGCTCCTCGTCCTGCCCGGGCGTGCGCATGGTCACCGCCAGGTTTTTTCGCTTCCGTTCCGGACCGTACAGCACTGCTATACCCAGCGGCTCCTCCACGGCCAGTACATCGTCCGTATCAAGTACTTGTCCGTTCCGGTACTTTCGGATGGCGGTGGAGAGGGTGGACATATTAATTCTGAATGCTGAATTAGGAATTATGAATGTTTTTTTTCCACAGAGTTTATGGAGTTTTAGCACAGAGGAATAAGAGTACATTCGAAAAACTAGGAACTCATCAACTATGAACTCATAAACTCCTGAACTCCCTAAAACTTCACTACTTCCCAGTACGCCTTTTTGGGCAGGAGGTTCTGGTCGAAGAGCAAGGGGTAGTTTTTGCGTCCGCGCACGGGAAAATTGTCCAGCCACGAGCTTTTATCCGATACGTTCCAGAACGTTACGCCCGTAATGGCCTGCCGGTGGTCGCGAAGTACCTTGAAAGCGTTTTTATACAGTTCCACCTGTTTCTGCTCCATCTCGCTGGTAAATTGATCCGCTTCGTCGGGGCGCTTGTCGCGGCGTCCGCTTTCGGAGGGATACACCGACACGTCCAGTTCGGTAATTTGTACGTCCAGCCCCAGCGACTGGAACCGCTCGATGCTCCGCGCTATTTCCTGCTCCGACGGGCCACTGATATTCCAGTGCGCCTGTAGCCCCACGCCGTGGATGGGTACCCCTGCGTCTTTCAATTTTTTGACCAGTTGATAAATCCGCTCCCGCTTGCCGGGGTTCTCGGTGTTGTAGTCGTTGTAGAAGAGCTTCGCGCTGGGGTCGGCGGCGTGGGCGTATTCAAAAGCTTTGGCGATGTAGTCTTCGCCAATAATTTTGAGAAACTCCGACTCGCGCATTCCCTTGCTTTCGTTGTCGTCCACGGCCTCATTGACTACGTCCCAGGCGTAGATTTTGCCTTTGAACCGCGATACTACCGTCGTAATATGCTCTTTGAGCCGACTGAGCAGTACCTCCCGGGAAACCGTTTTACCTTCCGCGTCCTTAAAGAACCAGGCGGGGGTCTGGTTGTGCCAGCAGAGGGTATGCCCCCGCATCTTCATCCCGTTCGCCTGGGCAAAGGCCGCAATGGCGTCAGCATCCTGCCAGTAGTAGCGGTCGGGTTCGGGATGGATGGGTCCCATTTTCATGGCGTTTTCGGCGGTGATACTATTGAAGTGCTGTATGATCAGCTTTGCTTCGGGGCCGCTAAGGACCCGGGGCGACACGGCCGTTCCGATGGGGAAGTAGTCTTTGTAGTAGTCTTTCAGCCCTTTTTCGTCCTGCTGCCAGGAAGTACCGGCGGTAAAAAGGGTCGCAGTGACCGCCAGTGCTATAAAGAAAGCTACTCGGGAAAAAGGGTTTCTGGATTTCATATCTGGTCAGTCTGATTTTCTGAATTGGGAAAAGTAGCGCCGGGCCTACCAGATTTAAAGTAGGGAAGTGGCCAAAACTACGCGGCCAGCCGGAGAATTTTGCCCCAACCTCTGAAAACACCGAACCGCCCGGTAGCTACCGGGCGGTTCGATTCAAGTACTGAGGCAAGTACTACTGATGCATTGGCTGACCCATGCGCTTATTTGGAAGTGTTTGCCGTAACAACGCGGGTTACTTCGGTTTTTATCTCAAATGGTTTGGCCACGTAGCCGTTGCTGGTTTCAACCACAAAGGTATAGGTACCATCAGCCAGATTGGACAAGTCAAAGATTTTGGAAAACTTGTCAGTTTTTCCGGTGTATTCGCTGTAAAGGACCTGTCCTTCTTTGTTACGGATTGCAATGTAGGCGCGGCTGGGCAGGTTTTGGGCCGACAACCGGAACTTCAGGTCTTTGGCGGCTTCTACGGTCAGTTCTACGGTTACGTCTTCGCGTACTTCTACTTTATTAGTTGTGTCATTGGCTAAGGCCAGGTTTGCAATTGATACTCCCATCAATACTGCAAGTACTATGTATGTTTTTTTCATAATAATGTCAAAGTTAAATTTGTAGTTAAATTGGATTATTTAAATAAATAAAAGTCCTTGCCTACTACTTGATTTGTTTACCCTAATCAGACCCTTTGTTGTCCTTTTGGTTGATACAAACGTAGAGAAAAGCTTGTATACAAGTCAAGGGTTGCGTTTAGGTTTGCAAAAGTTCATGATAGGGTCCTATGTATATAGTTGAAAAGTTATATAAATATGTGAAAAGTACAACAGATAGTTCTTTGTGTTCTAGCCTATTTCGTTGTAAAATTCCGTGAATTCAGTTGAGGTACTTGTATTTTTTCGATAAATTATTTAATGATATTGCCCCGGTGTTGTGGAAGCAGCAAATGTCATACTGCAAAACCAGCTTCGAAGGCAACGGAAACCATGCTTTTTGGGGAAACCAGCGGAAAGAAGTACTAGTCTAGCGAGGTCAGGGGGAAAGAATCGGGGAGGTTCGGGTTTTTAACCCGGTGCATTACCAATAGGCGGAACGCTCCACGATAAGGAAAAGAAAGAAAAATAAGTAAGGGTGGCGGGTTAAGAATAAGTCATTGACCCTACCCGGTCCGCCGGGTCAGAGCAATTTTTACCGCTGATTGTTTGAGAGGTACTTGCTGAGTGAGGAAGCCTATACCTTTTACGAAATGTTACAGAAACAGGCTACCCGCTAATCACCCTTGTTCTTCCGGGATTTTTTAATGGGCTTGCCGTACTTCTTCATCATTTCCTCCCTGTGGTTTCGGCGGACGTTTACCTTCTTGTTCTTCTCCGCTTTTTCGTGAAAGGCTCCACCACCGGCTTCCGGCCGGGGCGGTTTTACTTCACTATTTTTCATCTGAATCCGGGGCATTTCCTCCTCCGTAAGTACCTCCGACACTTCCACTTCATCGGGCAGGGGCGCCAGGGGAATGTTGTAGTTCATCAACCCTTCAATTGCCGCCAGCAGTTCCCGCTCCTTTTCGGTTACAAAGCTAATGGCTATCCCTTTCTGATCGGCGCGGCCGGTTCGGCCTATCCGGTGAATATAGCTTTCGGGGTCGTCGGGTAAATCAAAATTAATCACGTGCGATACTTCCGCTATGTCCAGCCCCCGGGCTATGATATCGGTAGCAATCAGGATGCGGTACTCTCCCTCCTTAAACCGCCGTACTACGTTGAAGCGGTGGTTCTGGGCTTTGTTGGAGTGGATAACGCCTACATTATCCCGGAACCGCGCCTCTATTTCTTCGTACAGTTGATCGGCCAGTTGCTTGGTCGCCACAAAAATCAGGACCCGGGTCATGTCGGTATCCTGGCTTAGTACCCATTTCAGGAAATTGACCTTGGTATAAAAATTAGGTACTTCATATCCCAGTTGCGTTATATTTTCCAGTGGTGTACCGGCCGGCGCCGCCTCTACCAGCACGGGGCTATTAAAATGCGCGACGATGAGCTTCTCTACCTCATCCGTCATGGTAGCCGAAAACAGCAGGTTCTGACGGCGGGGAGGCAGCAGGTCCAGTACCGTATTGAGCTGCGCCCGGAAACCCAGATTCAGCATTTCGTCCACCTCATCAATGACCAGGCGCTTAATCCCTTTCAGTTTCAGGGAGCCGTTCAGGGCCAGGTCAATCAGCCGGCCCGGCGTGGCTACCACCAGGTCGGCACCCTGCTGCAGGTCGGCCATCTGTGACTTGATGTTGCTCCCGCCGTACACACCCACCACCCGCAGACTCAGGTAGGTACTTAGTTTCTGGACTGTCTCCTCTACCTGCACTACCAGTTCCCGCGTAGGTACCAGGATCAGGATCTGGGGAAGTTTTTCTTTGGTGAACTGCAGCTGACGCAGGCAGGGCAGCAGGTAAGCCAGGGTCTTGCCGGTACCCGTCTGGGCTATGCCACACACATCCCGGCCGGACATCATGACCGAAAATACTTTCTGCTGAATGGTAGTAGGAGTCTGGTAGCCCAAATCGCCCAGCGCGTTCAGCAAAGACTTATTTAAATTCAGTTCGTCAAAAGTCATAGCACACTCAGATTAAGAGCCACGAAGGTAGGGCTATTCCTCCATAAATCGGAGAATCTCGTCATAACGAGGGTTCCAGGTAAAGAAGAACTGGGTAATCATACCAATATGTCCTTTGCCCGGCTGTACCTGATACCTGGGCCGGGGTACATAGTTTTTCAGAGCCGAAACAAATTTTTCCGTACTCTTTTCAATAGAAGAATACGTACTACCACCCCGATAAATAAGCATGGGGGGCATGTTTTCGTGCAGGTGAAAAATGGGAGAAGCCTTTTTCCACTCCTGGGGATTGGCGGTAAAAGTTTTCAGGTAGGTATGGCCGTCTTCAAAACCCTGTTCCTGGAGGTACCCGTACATATCCAGTCCGGCGGCGTCAATTAAGATAGTACCTTTAATTGGATTCTTAATCTGGAGGCTGTCGAAGTACTCGTTGCGCAGGGAAATAAGGGAAGCCAGATGACCGCCAGCCGAATGGCCCGATACAAAGATCCGATTGGGGTCGCCACCGTACTGCCGGATGTTTTGCTGTACCCACTGTACCGCCTGCGCCGCGCTGGTGGCCATTTGGTTGTAGCTGGCCTGCGGACTAAGCGGGTAGTCAATAATCACAGTCACTACTCCTTTGCGCGCCCAGCGGTTGCCAAAGAAGTCGTACTGGTCCTTGTCGCCCGAGTTCCAGCGGCCTCCGTGGATAAAGACCAGCACGTTTTTTAGCTCTTTGGGTTTTCGGGGAGCGAATATATTTAATCGCTGCTCCGCTTTGCGGGTGGCTGCATCCGCTTTTACATACGCTAGATCCTTGGTACGTACCACTCTTCTGAAAACGCAGCCCGAGGTTGAAACGAACAGCGCTCCCAGAAGCAGTGAGCAAACTAGTTGCGAAACAGGTACTTTAAAGTTATTCACGGAACAGGTACTTAATCAAAAACGTGAATTTCATCTTCCTCCTCGAAATCTTCGGCTGACAGCACCTCCACGTATTCTTCGGGAATAAACCGGGGCAATGCCATCTGGATTAACACGAGTCCCGCAATCATTAACGGGAAAAGGATACCGATTGGGGACGATTTAAGCGCCCACAAGGCTATAAAGCATACCAGCTGAATAATCGTGAACCGGTGAATCCACTTGCGGGGAACCCGCTCGGTATAGGGGGTGGAAGGATAAAGTTTCGGATCGGTAATCCAGAGCATCAGCCGGTCAAAGAACTGGTTACCACCCAGCGAGGCAAATCCCATGTAGAGAAATAGTCCAAATAATACCGCCATGGGTATGTAGCCAAAGTAATCCAGCAGGAATATGGAGATAGCAATCAGGATGTGAATAAGCAATCCCGACAACCGATTCTCCCGTACTTTATAAATTACTTCTTTACTTACACCGTCGGTTTCCACTGACTTGGTTTCCGCCAGACTCTTTACGTGGTTAAGGGAGTGAACCGTGGCCGCTACAATCCAGGGCAGGGCAAACAGACTTCCCAGCAGCACAATTATCCCTACAATGGCCAAATCAAGGTGGTACCCTCCTCCTTTGGTTAATTTGTTATCAGGAGAGTTGACCAGACGGGTTGTGATATTCTGGTCCAGGAACAACAGAATAGTGGCCAGAATAGCGGGGGCAATCGATGCGAAAATCACCCAGGTAGGTACCTCAAAAATATCGACCAGCCAGGGGCGGCCCGAGGTAGTGGTAAGGCTTTCGGGTACCGTGGGGGTACTCAGCTGCACTTCCGGAAAGAGCAGCGCAAAGGCGGTCATACCTACAATGGCAATGGCCGGACCGAAATCGCTCAGGAAGCTACGGACGGAAGTACTCAAAAAACGGGATTTGGTAAAATCTCTCAGGCTTCGTGATAAGGTAAAGGTACCCAACGCCAGCACCATGGTCAGAAACGCGCTGGACAGGCCAAAGCCCTCCGGCCCGAAGGCGTTTACGGTATCCGAAACGGCTTCCACGATGAATATTACCGAGATAAGAGCGGCGAAGATTTCGTCCGTAAAGCGGGAAAAATAGCTCATAAGCGCACTGGCGTCCGTAAAGGCACAAATCAGCAGTATGATGCCGGACCATATACCTACCCAGGCGTACGTAGCCAGAAATGATATCTCCAGCTGCCCACAAACGGTATAGAGCATCCCCGTAAAAATAACGATGGGACCCGTACCCCCCAGAATAGTCAGCGGCTGACCAGCCAACAGGGCAAACAGGATACCACCTACCGCCGTAACCGCCAGCATTTCGATAATACCAATCTGGTTGCCCGTTAACAAACCCGTCAGGGCACCAAAAGCGATAGCGTTGGCTAAGGCCGCAAAGTATAAAAACAGGGTAGTTCCGGCTACCTTCGAGTGAAAGCCATCTTTAAAATCACTGAGGTAATGGGGCACTTTTCTACGGATGTCATCACTAATACCACCGAATAAACGACCGGTCCATTCTAATTCAGTACCTTCTATTTTACTCATTGTTTATTAGTTTTATCTAATTCAACTAGTGTTCTGTTTATTACTAAACCAGCTACAATGGTATTTCATGTAGCCAATAGACTCACGAATGGTGAACTGTTGAGGCTGTAGGGGCAGCCTTTTCGTGTGTTTTGAGCCAGAGTTGTAAATCTATACTACTTAAAAAAGTGCAAAAATGTTTTATGAAATAGCTTTATTTCAGGAGGCGAGGGTGGAGCAGCAGGCCAACTTTTTATATTGCAACGCAGCCAGGTACTTTAGTTAGGGCACGGCAGCTCGTAGGTGAATAGCGGATAGGGGAAGCGTATCAGAAGAGGAAGGAAAGGGAACCGGTAACCTGATTACCTATACAATTAAAGTAAAAAGATGTTTAGAAATTGGGAGGAAAAGCTACTCTCCTGCTCGCTGTAGTACCCAGTACAGGGGTGCTCCGCCCAGAAAAAGCGCCCAGCCGATCAGGGCTGAGGAAGGATCAGTGATGATGACATTGGCGGCAATAATGAGCAGGAACAACACAAAAAAACCGGGAAGCCAGGGGTAGCCAGCCATATGAAAGCCCTGATGAGGATCAGCACTGCCGGCCCCCCGGAGACGGGCCCGCTTCCGAAAAACGAAAATAGTGGCCGCCGCACTTGCCAAAGCGATACTATCCACGGACATAACGTAGTTGACAATTTGCTCGAAGGTATCCAGCAGCCAGAGCGAGGCCAGCGTAGTTACGATCAGGAACGTCAGGGCAAACTCCTGAACCTGCGTGCGGGTATTTACTTTTTTGAATGCAGCGGGCAGTATGCCGTCATCGGCCAGGGCGTAGTACACCCTCGGCAGCGACAGCATAGTGGCATTGATAAAACCCAGAACCGACAGAAATATAGCCAATGAAAAGAAGACCTGTCCCCCCGGCCCGAACAAGGCGCGGGCGGTATCGGCGGCAATGAGGTTGGAAGTCCGCAGGCCGTCGAAGCCCAGGGTGTGGTAGTAGGTGTAGTTGAGGGTCAGGTACAGCGCCAGGATCAGAAACATGCCAATAAATATGCCCCGGGGTGTATTTCGAACGGGATCTTTAATGTCGGCCCCGAAGTTGAGCGTTTGCTGGTACCCGCCGTAGGTATAAAACACCGCAATAAGGCTGGCCCCGAAAGCTGTAAACCACGAGGCAGGTACTTCCGGCACCGGTGTTTGGGGAGCAGCGCCCGGCGGAACGGTATAGAACACGCCCAGACAAAGTACCCCCATCATCAGGATCTTCAGGCCGCTCAGCAAGTTTTGGGTCTTTGCTCCCGCCCGGATTCCCAGCATATTAATCAGATAAAAAAACAGCAGGGTACCTATGGCCGTGATCCGGATGCCCGTCGCTCCTTGCCAGCCGGTGGGTAGCAGGGGATTGAGGTACTCAGACCCGATCAGGGCTACTCCGGCCATACCCGCCCCGTAGGTAAGTACTATGACCCAGTTGATCATGAAGGCGTACAGGGGGTGGAAGGCCGTCGAAATAAGCTTGTAGAAGCCACCCGGAAAGTGGTGGCGCGAACCGATTTCGGCAAAGACAAAGGCTCCAATCAGGCTAACAAGTCCCCCGGCTACCCAGGCCGAAAAGAAAATTTCCGGTGAGCCCGCCTGCCGGGCCACTATGGCGGGCGTCCGGAATATTCCGATTCCAATCACCAGGCTGATGACTATCATACCCAGATCAAAAGCGCCGATCTGCGGACGAATGGGGGGCTGAGGCTCGGCCATAGAAGTAGATTAATGGAAGAACAGGTACCCGAGCCAGATACCGGCCAGTACGCCCACAAAGTCAGCAATGAGACCGGCCACAATGGCGTAACGGGTGTTTTTGATACCCACTGACCCGAAGTAAAGCGCCACTATGTACAGGGTAGTATCGGCCGATCCCTGGAAAATACACACCAGACGACCGATGAACGAATCGGGACCAAACTGCTTCATGGCGTCGATCATCAGGGCCCGCGCACCGCTCCCACTCAGGGGTTTCATCAGCGCTACGGGTAGGGCATCGGTAAAGTCGGTGTTGAAGCTGGCAAAGGAGAAGAGGTACTTAAGACTGTTAACGAGGTAGTCCATGGCGCCGCAGTTACGGAAGGCACTGATGGCAACGAGCATTCCTACCAGGTAGGGGATAATCATGACGGAGGTAGAAAATCCGTTTTTTGCTCCATCAATAAATGCCTCAAATACATTCACCTTTTTATACAAGGCTCCCCCCAGAAATCCGGCTACAATCAGCAGCAGCAGTGAATTGCCCACGACTACCGAAACGGTTTCGATTTGTTCTTTGGGAAGGGTGGAGAGATACGCAAGCAGAAGTCCCAGAACGGCAGTTACTCCTCCCAGCCCCAGTATTACGGTGCGGTTAAACAGGTTGATTCGTTGCCAGGTAGCGGTGATAATCATACTGACTACGGTTGTAACATAGGTACCTACTACGCAGGGAATGAAAATGTCGGACGGGCTTTCGGCTCCCAGAATAGCCCTTTGCGCAATAATACTGAGCGGGATAATCTGTAAACCCGACGTGTGCAGCACCAGAAACATGATCTGGGCGTTGGAGGCGGTATCCTTATCCGGGTTCAGCTCCTGCAGGCTTTGCATGGCTTTAAGGCCAAAGGGCGTGGCCGCGTTGTCGAGGCCAATCATGTTGGCCGCGAAGTTCATGATCATTTGCCCGTTGGCGGGGTGGTTTTTGGGTACTTCGGGGAAAAGCTTATTGAAGAAAGGGCCAATCACCCGCGCCAGTACATTAATGGCTCCGGCGCGTTCGCCCACGTTGAGGATACCCAAAAAAAACGTCATGACCCCGGCCAGGGGCAGGGCAATATCCATCACGGCTAACTCTGCCATGTCCAGCATTCCCTCCACTATGGCTTTGAAAGTCAGGACATCCCCCAGAAAAATAAATTTGAAAAGCGCAATGACAAACGCAATGACAAAGAAAAAAACGAAAATATAATTCAGGGCCATGGAGGGTGGTTACAACAGCTACCGGTTAACGATTATTTTTTTTGAGTACTTGCACATTGGAGGGTTAAAGCTAAGGGAATTTTCGTGCTAATTATCAAAATTAATCGTTATATTAGTTCTGATAACTATGGACAGTTATGATGTCTACCGAAAATATTACAATTATAATTCCCACTACTACGCAGACTGACCCCGTTGAGGTGAGGATGTTGGTAGCCGGGGAATTATACGAAAAAGGTAAGCTCTCGGCTGGTCAGGCCGCTGAGATTGTTGGATTATCCAAGCGGGCCTTCCCGGAGATGCTGGGAAAATAGGGGCTTTCTGTTTTTGGCTATAATGATTATGAAATTATAAGGGTCTTTCGGATTTTAGTTAAAAATTATAAATTGAGAATCAAACGGGAAGGACATGGAATTAAGACTTAATATAGGATTTGAACAAGTGTTTAGTTTAGCTAATCAACTCTCACAGAGGGAGAAAGAGAAACTCATAGCTGCACTATCCAAAAGTGTAAATAAATCCAGAGATCAAAAGCCTGAACGACAACTAGGAAAGTACCAGGGTAAGATAAAAATAGCCAGGGACTTTAAAGAGCCTTTGGACGATTTTAAAGAGTATATGTAATGAAGTACTTGATTGATACTCAAATTCTCCTTTGGATTTTTGGAGATCATTCCAGGCTATCCCAAAAAGCCTTAGGAGTTATCAAACAAGCTGATATACAGCTTTTTGTTAGCGCTGTCAGCTTTTGGGAAATTGCTATAAAGATAAGTCTGGATAAACTTACTCTTCCCGTTAGTCTTGAGCAGTTTGTTGAAGACACCTTAGCAAACGATATTGAGATTATTGGGCTCGAAATCAGCCATATTCTGAAGGTTGCTTCTTTACCCTATCATCATCGGGATCCATTTGATAGATTAATCATTGCTCAATCATTAGTTGAAAGTCTTCCCATACTATCGAGTGATGACAAGTTCTCTCTTTATGAAATAGAGAGGGTTTGGTAAAAGGGAATAACCGTAGCTCCTTAGAACCTGATATTGGTACGTATGATGCCATCGGTCACTTCGGCGTAAAAGCGGCCGCTGTCGTAGAGCTTGCAGCGGAAGCCGAAGGCAATGTCAAAGCTCCCATCCTCGCGCTCTTCCATTTCCAGCACCCGCAGGTAGGCCGTAGCCGGGTCCTGAGGACCCGACCAGGACTGGAATCCTGCTACATTAGTAAACCCCCACTTAGGTTCATACTGAGCAAACAGTATTATTTGAAACAGGCGGTCCATTTCTGTCAAAGACTGGCTGGTTTTTTCCGTAGAAAGAATATTGAGTTCCGCTCCCTTATAGATATTTTCCAGGAAAAATGCACGTGTACTTTTGGTGAAGAAAGGGGTATGGATAGTAAAGTGAATCGGGGCGGGAGGCACCTTGGGAGCCCCCCAACCTCCTACCCCGAAAGCTACCTTCATACCATTTACGGGTCCAGTCGGGTTAAAAGGTGCGGAGTTACTACCGGTCACGACGCCAGAGACTCCGTAGGCAAAATTTTCGTAGTAAGCGTCGTTGGTGGAGTAGCAGAGCTGCTGGTTGCGTAGGGTCGCGCGGCCGTAGTAGTCCGAAAGGTTATCGCTGCAGGCAAATGTGAGCTTGGTTTCGTAGTCGGGCAGTTCCGGACCTGGGTCGGAGCGTCGGCAACTCAGCAGGGCTACCAGCGCCACCATGGTCAAAAGGGATAAGGGTTTCATAGTAGGTGTAGTTATTGTTGCTGAATATGAGCTTTGTAGTAATTGTTACCGTAGTAAAGGCATAAGCCCATTTTAAGTTTCATCGAGCTATACCACAAGATGCGCATTAAAATAGTAAGGAATAACGGGTTTATCAGTTTCTGGCTTATCAAGTTTTTTGAAAAAAGACTTTTTTTGCTTCCGGTGTAGCTTGTCATTGAGTCAAGTCAGTACTTTTAGCCCCGGATGGAAGCAGGGGTGACGGGCTTCTATTCCATTTCTGGACTTTCTCAAAAACCCATGGCGGAAGCGGTCGAAAATTTAAAAAATCTGGTATCGGCTATTCAGCCCTTGTCTGGTGAAGACTGGCAGGAGTTTGCCGGCCTTTGGACGCCTTTTTCCGCTAAAAGAAAAGAGGTACTTACCGCCGCCGGTGAGAACGAAAACTTCCTGTACTTTGTGACGGAGGGTGTGCAGCGGGTGTACTACCTTGACGACCAAAACCGCGAAGCTACCCTGGTATTTACCTATGTGCCTTCTTTCGGGGGCGTACTCGACTCTATGCTGCTGCGACAGCCTTCCCGCTTTTACTACGAAACCCTCACCCCCTCCTACTTTTTACGGGCTCCGGTCCGGGACCTGCTGCTCCTGATGGACCACCGGCCCGCTATCAATTCTATGGTACGGCAGGGTGTCACGCACAGTTTATCGGGGGTACTTCAGCGGCTGGTGGAGCTGCAGTGCTATTCGTCCGAAGAACGGTTCAGAATGCTTCTGCAACGTAGTCCGCATATATTACAGCTGGTACCGCATAAGTACCTGGCCAACTACCTGGGTATTGACGCGAGCAATTTCAGCAAGCTGCTCAATCGGATAAAAATCTGAAATCTTGGTTTTTACCAACATTTATCCTGGGGCAGGGTAGCACCTTTGCAGAGTAAAACGTAAAAATCAGCTACCATGAAAACCCAAAAAATCATTTCCGTTTGTGCCACGGGGTTTATTCTTTTGTCAGCCCTAAGTTTATTAATGGTAAGTGTTATGGCTTTTGCCGATCCGCAGTCGGTAATGGATCTGGTGCAGGTACAACTTACTTCGCCCGACGCCAGCAGTTCCATCCGGGGGGTGTACGGTGGCGTGGGAGCCACCCTGGTCATTAGTTTGCTGTACCTGATGAGGTACTACACCCAGAAAGGACTCTTGTTTCTTTGCCTGCTGTGGGGCTTTTATGCCTTGTCCCGTACCATAACCATATTTGTCGAAGGGGCGCTGGGCGCATTTGGCAAACAATGGCTGGTAACCGAATCAGTCCTGTTTTTGCTGGCCCTGGTATTGGTTCTGCTTTACAGGAAACCTGTTTCCACCAAAGAAGCCTTTTAACGTGAAAACTATTCCGCAAAGCCAGCTGCTGGAGGCCCTGGAAGAAAAAGTAGAACGGCACCTGCAGGAAGCAGTAAGTACCTTCCAGAATCTGAGCGGGGAAGTACTGCTGCGGGCGGCTGAAAACGGTGGGTGGAGTATTGCCCAGTGTCTCGAACACCTGAATACCTACGGACAGTACTACCATCCTCACCTGCAAAAAGCGTTGGCTGCCTCCGGGCAAAAACAACCGGATGAACCGTTTGAAAGCAGCTGGCTGGGCGCTTATTTCATCCGGACGATGGACCCGGTCACCGGAACGGCCAAATTCAAGGCTGTTAAACAGCACACGCCCGCTACTGACCTGGACGCGCCCGCCGTAGTGGGTGAATTTATCCGGCAGCAGGAAGAGTTGCTGCAGTACCTGCGGCAGGCCAGGACAGCCGACCTCAATCACATCCGGATTCCGATTTCACTAACCAAATGGATAAAACTGAAACTGGGGGATATTTTTCAGGTACTTGTCGCGCACAACGAAAGACACATCAGGCAGGCCAGAAGAAACCTTAAAGCCGGTACCTGACTGGGTACTGCCTCCGAAGGTACTTCACTGCTGATTTTCCAGGAGCTTTTTTACAATTTTTCCGGAATCAATCGAAATACTGCGAAGAACCCCGGTAAGTGGCGTGGAAAAACCCAGGAAGTACAGGCCCGGCAGGTCGTCGTACCAGAGTTGACCGGGGCAGCCGCGGTCGTTCAGGCGCGGCCCGATGCCTTCCACCAGTTCGCTGAGCAGGGCGCGATAACCCGTAGCCAGTATCACGGCGTCCAATGCCTGACGGGTACCGTCCACAAACTGTACCCCCTGCGCCGTAAAATGTTCAATATCCCGTTTGACCTTGATTTTACCGGCTTTGATCTGCGCCACGGTACCTATATCCAGCACCGGAATCCGGCCCGTGCGGATACCCTGCGTCGGGGAGTAGGTGGGCGTAGTGATACCGTAGGCCGAAAGATCGCCGATGGTCTTTTTCTGAACAAAGCGGGAAACCCGGTCGTAGGCCCAGTTGGGAAGCAGGGTACTTAGGACAATGGCCGAAAGTTGCGTGGGTTTGCCGCCCACGTCGCGTGTTACAATATTAACCGGGCTGCGGAGCGACAGGTAGGTTTCAACGCCGTTCTGGCTCAGGTCGAGGGCTATTTCGGCCCCGCTGTTGCCCATACCTACCACCAGTACTTTTTTGCCTCGATAGGTTTCGGCGTTGCGGTACCGGCTGCTGTGGATAAGCTCCCCTTCGTACAGGTTCCTGTCGCCCGGCCAGTGCGGAATTACCGGAATGCGGTTGTAGCCCGTACAAAGTACCACCTGATCGGCCTCAAACATATCGGTAGTAGTTTTGATTTGCCAGCGGTCCCCCCGGCGCAAGATTCGCTTTACTTCCTGGTTGAACAGCGGCTTTATGCCGTAGTGGCTGGCGTAGTCCTGCCAGTAGTTGAGCAATTTATCCTTGGGCACAAAAACCGGATAGTCGTTTGGTATAGGCCGGTGCGGCAGGCCCGAAAACCGCCGGTCGGTGTGCAGGTGGAGGCGGTCGTAATGGTGATGCCAGGCCTCTCCCACGTGTTGGCCTTTTTCCAGCAGGAGGTAAGGCATTCCTTTCTCGGCCAGTCGTCCGGCCACCGCCAGTCCGGAGGGACCGGCTCCAATAATAATCGTTTCCATTGCTACAGTAGGTTACAGCTAATCATAGGTTTGGCCCGGGCTTTCCTGACTGCAATTTTAATAAGAATTTGTATTGTAGAACAGGTACTTGCATGGGAATGTATTCAGCAAAGGTACTTACACAAAAGTGCCCGTTAAGCAGCTGCGTTCGGTATTGAGGCAACGGGTGCCCAACAGCCGCTGTATGCCAAAGGTACCCGCCATAAGCAATACAAATATAAGCGCCGATTGGGGGTTAAAAATAGCCAACGCCACCAAAGAACCCACCGAAATAAGTAAGGCCCGGTAAGGTACCAGCGGGTAGCCTGATGCCTTCCGAGATGGCCGGCGGAGCAAACAAAAATTCAATATTCTGCGCCATGCTCGTTAAAAACCCACCCCGCAGGCTATAGCCCGGCCAACGGGGTCGAAGGCATCACCGGCTTTGGGAATGGCGCAGGCCAGTTCGGCGTAGCTGAGCGTGAAGCAGACGTACATGACTACTACTATCCCCTTCGCAATGGCCATACCCAGGGTACCTCCTTTTTCCAGGCCGAGGTTCCAGCCGAAGTACATACCGGATATGACATAGCCCACGCCCAGGCCCTATAGCAGCGTAGGGGTGAGGGTACGGTGGAGGTGGGAGTTATCCTGAGACATACTGAACGAGAAGGTTTGGGTTCTCCTCCCAATTTCCTAAATTGTGGGTAGTTATGCAAGGGGCACCTTAAACCACACTCAGATGCGCTTTAAATATCAACAACTTCTCCTATGTTTGGTTGCTGGCCTATTTCTGGCGGGGTGTAAGCCGAAGGAGCTTACTTCCACCTGCCAGGGTTTTGAAGGAATTACTGTAACAGACCGATGCTACGTCCCTTCCGAGGGCCTTACCCTAAATGCCGTAGGCCACCGGGTGCCGGGGGAGCCGCGCCAGTTTCGCTGGTACATCTATCCGCAACGCGATACGGTAAACACCAACATCGCAGCCAGGTTTGAGAAGGTCTTGTTTGGTACCGATCAGATCACCATACCCGATTCGCTCCTCCGTAATTCTCCGTTGTTTGCAGTAAAAGTTGAAACTACCTGCGAAAACGGGTCGCTTGAGTCTATGTACTATTCATTCATCCGCCGCACCCGCCCCGGTACTTCCTGTGCGATCTGGGTGCGGAAGGAGAAGTAATAGTCAGGTTGACTAAGACGGAGTGCGTATACTTATCACCCAGTGGGCTTCTATACAATAAAAAGTCAGTTAGGCGATTTTGAGATTTAATAATATCTACCTACATTAATGCTACTTTCCATTTTCTTCTTTATACGTGACTTAAGGAACTGTAAAACTTTGAAAAACGACCTACAATTGGGTGTAGAGGCTATAGTTTAGCAACTCATACAAACCTATGGAACTACAGTCATAGCGGATATAAACGAAGCTAAGTGCGTTTGCACAGGACGTTAGCAGAAACTTTAATATGACCCGCAAATTCAGAAATTATCGAAATCATTTAAAGTTGCCAGCAATGCCGGACGCGGAAATAGTAAGCTTTCTTAATTCTGCTGTATTCAAAAATATAAACTGCTCTGATTTAAAACAGAGTAGATATTTCTTAGAAATGGCAAAACTTTATAATTATGAACCTATTATTTTAAGGTTTATTAGTGAAGAACCAGAAACGTTCGCTCGGTGTATCCACTGGTCTGAAGATATAGACAACGTGACAAGGATTCTGGCCAATAAGGCGGTAAAAGCCCTAATAACTAATGAATCACTTTGTTTTCATCAAGCCCCGTTAGCTGAATTAACAGATGGATGGAATATCAATTGGGACAATTTCGATAAACTTATATTTGAATATTTGAACCCATTATATTTTGACAGTGAATTAGCTGAACTTGTATGCAATGGTGGTTTATTTGAAAAATGGATTTACTCTGCTGCTGAAGCTAAAACTTGGGCAACTGTATTTGTTAATGAGATAATTCAAGGCAGGTTTGACGACTTTAAAATATATCAATTGGAAGAGGGTTGGTCAGGATGGTTTGGCGGTATGTATGAGGACTTGTCGTTCTTTATTTTTGATGAAGGTCGGGGTGAATTTTGGATTTTGGCGATGACTGATAGTGATTAAATAAAATCTTCTGCTAACAAATAGTTTGCGCTATTTTCCCTGCCCGCATGGGCGACACGCACAGCGCAAACTATAAACGTTGGGCAAAATAGAACACACGTGATTATGACATATTTATTGATCCATTTCATTACAATGGCTTGTTGGTTTGGACCTTCACAAATCAATACGAAATCACTAGATGCATATTGGGAAATTACGAAGAAGATTAAATCTGGTGAGTTGGTTACTGAACAAGATTGGGAAACACTATTAGCCTCTGATGGCTATAGGTTATACATAAAGAACAATGGGATAGATGTTAGCACAGTTAACATATTTAAAGAAAAACTAACCGCAGCTTGTCTTTTAGAGGAAAACGATTCTCTCTCTGCATTATACAAAAAAGACAGGTGGGTACAGCAATTGGCTAGAACGATAAGCCTACAATCAGAAACAACAGAGCATGTTGATAAGCTACAAACCATGTCTTATTTGGATAGCATGAAAGTGTTGGCTTATAAATACCTTCCTGTAAGGCTGATACAATTTGAGTATCAAGATCCTACCATTTATTTTTTAGTGTTTGACTATGATGGTAGCGCAAACATAGATGGTATTTTTATGAATCCTCTGTTATCCTTTGATTTAGATCAGCCAAAAATAGGTGCATTTGCTGCCCATGAACTTCATCACTTTATTATGGATCAGTATTCAAAAAATCAACATCAATCTCATATTGATTCAACAGACCGAGGTGCGATATGGGCCATTAAAAATGTGGCTAATGAAGGAATTGCGAATATGGTTGATAAGAAGTACGTCTTATCTGAAGCTTCCAACTATCAGGACAAGGAATGGTATTTAGAAAAATTAAAAGTAGCACCTAAATCTGTTGAAGAAATCAATTCAAGTTTAGAAAAACTAAGTTCCTTTGCTGATAGTAAACTATACGGCGCGGGATATTGGCAAGGGGTCATATTAGGTAACGGTCATTTTCCTGGTTATTTTATGGCTTGTGCTATTGAAGATGCCGGGTTTCATGAAGAGCTGAAACAGACTGTTGATAATCCATTTCAATTCTTCTTCCTATACAATAAAGCTGCAAGAAGTGCTGGTAACAAGTATCCAGTGTTTTCAGATCAGGCTATATCTCTTCTTAGAGACTTTGAAAAAAAATATTTCGTAAAATAATTTTGCTCGCAACATGAGTCCCGCAGTCGCTGGACATTGACGAGCGAATGCGGGAAGGGAACCGGAAAGGCTTCCGATGATCTGGCGCAATAATGAAGCTGAGAGGCTCCTCTACTACATTCTCCTAAATGTATAGGTGACGTTTCTTAGTACCTGATTAGTAGTATAGTCGTATTCCTTATCAATAGAGAATATTAGCTTATTTCTGTCCAGAAGTTCGTAGGAATAAACTTGAACCTTACCGATAATTTCAAGAGGTAATGCCTTTTTGTTAGAAAAATCTAGATTGCATTTGTCAGGGCCAAAATTGTATTCAAAAGTAAATTCATTAGAGGGAGCCTTGATAATTCCTTTTCTAGTAGTTGTCCCTAGAAAAGTAATTTGAACGTTGGAAGGGGACTCTGATACTACCTTACCAGTATTATCTGTATATTTGAAATCCGATAATATCCAGGACCCCTCTATTTTGTCTTCGATTTTTACATAGTCTGGTTTGCATGAAGAAGCGAAGATTATCACAATTATTAAGGCTAAATATCTCATTTGGCTGTAATGATAAGAACGGAAATAGTTTAAATAGCTATGAACAAGTGCTAGCTGTACAAATATCAGTATAAATAAGTAGGTCTACAATAGCCCTCCAGAAAAGTTATTTAACGGTGCTCCAGCTAACCAGCTAACCCTGATTTGTAATCAGGACGGTCCCCCACTGGGGTTGAGTCAGCCTGCGTTTTAAACCGGGACGCGCAGTCGCTGTTAGATGTTGCCCTGATTGCAAATCAGGGCAAGCGTACTAAACAAGCACACTTCTACTTCTTGAACAAGAGCGCCCGGATGGGCTGGATACGCGTAATGACGTAGGTGGGAATCAGGAGAACCATACTGACTACCAGCAGCGTAATGACGTTGATCATCAGAATGGTGAACCAGTCAAACACAATGGGTACGGTATCCATGTAGTAGTTGACGGGGTCGAGCGGGATGAGTTGAAACTGGTACTGTATCCAGCAGAAAAGCAAACCAACCACGTTACCAATGAGCAGGCCGCGCGTCACCATGTAGATTCCTACGCGCAGAAAAATAGTCCGGATTTGTCCGTCGGGGCTCCCCAGGGTTTTAAGCAGACCTACCAGCGGGGTCCGCTCCATGATCATTACCAGCAGGATTGAAATCATGTTGAAGCAGGCCACAAACAGGATGAGCGTAAGAAAAACGGCCGTGTTGCGGTCGAGTAGCAAGAGCCAGTCAAACAGGGGCCGGAAGCTCTCGGTTACTTTCTGAAGTACCATGTCCGGCGACATCCGGTCAAATACTTCCAGCGCTACTGGGTCCAGCTGTTCAAAGTCTTTGAGGTATATTTCGTAGGTACCTACCAGGTTGGGGTCCCAGTCGTTGAGGCGTTGTACCAGCGATATATCACCCAATACCAGGCTGTTGTCAAATTCTTCCAGTTCGGTTTCGTAAATACCTACTACCTGCAGCTTACGCGCCCGGGGCGGGTTCTGAACAAAGTACATAAGTACCTCGTCGCCAGACTTGAGCCGGAGCTGGGTGGCAATTTTGCGGCTGATGATGATTTCGGTGGAGTAGCCGCTGTCGGGCTTCTGGATCAGCCGCCCCTCCACAAGGCTCCGCTCAAAGAGCGTCCAGTCGTAATTTTCATCTACCCCTTTCAGGATCACCCCTTTGAGTTCGTCGGGCGTTTTCAGTATACCTGACTTATGGGCCACGGTATGCCAGTGCCGGATCTGTGGCATCTGGTCCAGGTCTTCGGCCAGGGGCGTATTCCGGGACAGCGGGCCTTCTTCGTAGGTGTTGCTGAGGGTGAGGGCGCTGACGCGCAGGTGCGAGCCAAACAGAAATACCTTTTGCTGAATGGTATCCTTAAAGCCAAATAAAACCGCAAACGCTACAATTCCGACCGCCACACCAATGGCGATACTGGCTACGCCGATCCGCGAAACGGTGGCCGAAAATGAACCTGCCTTATTGTGCCGGATGCGGCTGGATATGAACGAAGGAAATCGCAACAGGTAATGTTAGGTTAGTAAATTATTGATTAATTTGGCGAAAATAACGAAAAAACAAACTGTGATGAACTTCATCTCCATACTATCACTTTTTCTGCTTTGGTCGTGTGGTTCCAAAACTCCCCAGACTACCAGCGAGCCCAAACAAAAACCGGACCGCCAAACCCGGAATGTCCAACCGGTACTTGGTATCGAACGCACCGACGAGTACCTGCCGCTGCTCCAAGGGAAACGGGTGGGGCTGGTCGTAAACCATACAACCATTTTTCCCAACGGAACCCACCTGGCCGACTCCCTGCAAAAGCGGGGCATTACCATCCAAACTATATTCGCCCCCGAGCATGGCTTCCGGGGGATAGCGGCCGACGGGGCCGAAATAAAAGATGGCGTGGACACCCGCACCGGGGTACCCATTATTTCCTTATACGGGAAAAACAAAAAGCCGACGCCTGAGCAGCTACGGGAAATCGACGTAGTCATTTTTGATATTCAGGATGTAGGGGTACGCTATTATACCTACCCAAGTACCATGCACCTGGTCATGGAAGCCTGCGCTGAGCAGGGTAAGAAATGTATTGTTCTGGACCGCCCCAACCCCAACGGACATTTTGTGGATGGCCCCGTGCTGGACCGGAAATTCGCTTCTTTTGTGGGCATGAATCCCGTGCCGGTAGTACATGGCCTTACTTCGGGCGAGCTGGCCCTGATGATCAACGGAGAAGGCTGGCTGGAAGGCAAAAAACCGGCGGATCTGACCATCGTTCCCTGTGTGCAGTATACCCATAGTACCCCGTACAACCTACCCGTAAAGCCATCGCCCAACCTGCCCAATATGCAGTCGGTACTGCTGTACCCGTCCATCTGTCTTTTTGAACCTACGGTGGTTAGTGTAGGCCGGGGTACCGACACGCAGTTTCAGGTAATCGGTGCTCCCAATCCGGTTTATGGCTCCTATACCTTTACGCCCGTCGAAAAACCCGGGGCCGTTAATCCGAACAACGAGGGTAAACTTTGCTACGGACTGGACCTGCGCGGGGTCGACGCCAAAGCGTTGGGCTTTTCGCTTAAATACGTCCTGGACTTCTACCAGAAGGCCCCCGACAAATCAAAATTCTTTACCAGCGCGGCCTATTTCGATAAACTGGCAGGTACTGATATAGTCCGTAAGATGATAGAAGCGGGAAAAACCGAAAAAGAAATCCGGCAGGCTTTTGAACCGGAACTGGCCCGGTATAAAGAAATGAGAAAGAAGTACCTGCTTTACGCCGATTAACTATACATATTCTATTTTACTATGCTGGATTTTCAGGTTTATCCTACCTACGGACTCTTGTCCCGGGCGGCGGCCGATGTGGTGGTAAGTACCTTAGAGGCAAAGCCGGAGGCGGTCATTTGTCTGCCTTCGGGAAGTACCCCCCTGGGCATGTTTCGGGAGCTGGTACTTCGCCACGAGCAGGGGCTGGTCAATTTTACCCGATGTACCTTCGTGGGACTGGACGAATGGATTGGGATGGGGCCGGAAGAGGAAGGCAGTTGCCGACAGGTCATGGATCAGGATTTGCTTCATCCGATTGGCTTTCGGGCTGAACAAATCCTGTTCTTCAACGCCAAGGCCGACGATTTACCCGCCGACTGTGAGCGAATTAACCAAGCTTTACAGCAACTGGGGGGCCTGGACCTGATAGTACTTGGCATTGGTATGAACGGCCACCTGGCGCTCAACGAACCGGGTACTCCTTTTGACACCTACGCCCATATATCCGAGCTTGAACCCATCACCAAAGAGGTTGGACAGAAGTACTTCAAAACGCCCACTATACTTACCGGGGGCGTAACCATTGGCCTGCGGCACATGCGGGAGGCCCGGCAACTGGTCCTGCTGGCCAGCGGGGAGGCCAAAGCCCCGGCTATTGCCCGCGCTCTGAGGGGAGAAGTTACCGAATCGTTCCCGGCAAGTCTGGTTCAGGAGCATCCCGACGCCCTGGTTTTGCTCGATTCCGAAGCGGCTTCCGACCTCTTGCAACCCGGTCTATCGTGAAAAGCTTTCAAACCCTTTCCCTCCTTTATTTAGTTACCATAACAGCCAATAGTTAGTTAATCTGCCATCCGTGGCACCGTTACAAACGGTGCCACGGATCTTATACCTAAGTTGGGAGGTACCTTGGCAGTATGTACAAATCATCCATTTTTATTCGCTTATGACACTTATCAAAGTAGCCGCCGGGGTAGTAAACCAAACCCCGATGGACTGGAAAAATAATACCGCCAATATCATTGGAGCCATTGAGGTTGCTCGCCAGCAGGAAGTATCGATACTTTGCCTGCCCGAATTGTGTATAACGGGCTACGGTTGCGAAGACTATTTCATGTCGTATGACATTGTGGAACAGGCCAAGAAATGCCTGCTGGAAATCGTACAGCATACGGGCGACATTATTGTCGCGGTGGGGCTGCCCCTCCGTCACAACCACCGGGTTTATAACACGGCCTGCCTGATTGCCAACAAGCGTATTCTGGGTTTTTACGTCAAGCAAAATTTGCCCAACAACGGAATCCACTACGAGCCGCGCTGGTTTCACGCCTGGGCTCCCGGCGTAGTAACCCGGACCGAAATAGACCAGATGTCTTACCCCATTGGCGATATTATTTTTGATGTGTCGGGCGTTCGGCTGGCTTTTGAAATTTGCGAAGATGCCTGGATCTCCAACCGTCCCGGACGAACCCATTACGACCGGGGCGTGGATATTATGCTCAACCCCAGCGCCAGCCACTTCGCCTTTAACAAGTTCATGATCAGGGAGCGGCTGGTGGTAGACGCCTCCCGTACCTTTGGCTGTAATTATATATACACCAACCTTCTGGGAAATGAAGCCGGCCGCGCCATCTACGATGGTGATGCCATGATTGCCTCCAACGGAGAACTGCTGGTATCCAGTCCACGGTTCAGCTACGCGGATTATCTGATAACGACGGCGGTGATTGATACCGAATTTACCCGCCTGACGCAGGTACAGAACCTGGGGAGACTCGTCAGGGAAGAAACCTGGAAAATAGTAGCCACCTTCGATTTTCCGGATATTGAACCCGTGGCGCATCAGGTGGCTACCATGGAGCCTTTTGAAAGCGGAGGGGCCATCAAAGAAGAAGAATTTGCTCGGGCGGTTTGTCTGGCCCTGTTTGACTATTTGCGCAAAAGCCGGTCGCAGGGCTTTACCATTTCGCTGTCTGGAGGAGCCGATTCGTCGGCCTGTACGGCCCTGTGCGGTCTGATGATCCGGCTGGCCGATGAAAGTATCGGAATGGAGCAGTTTAAACAAAAGTTAGGCTATATCGGCAAAATTCAGGGAGCCGAAACGGTGGAAGCTATTTCCAAAGAGCTTATTCACAATATTTACCAGGGTACTGAAAACAGCTCCGAGGATACGCTTGAATCGGCCCGTTCGCTGGCGGAGTCCATTGGATCTACCTTTTATACCATTAATATAAATGGCTTGGTGGAAACCTACACCCGGCTGATTGAAGAGCAGATTGGCCGGCAGCTAAGCTGGAAAACCGACGATGTAGCCCTACAGAATATTCAGGCGCGGGTACGGGCCCCTGGTGTATGGTACCTGACCAACGTTGACAATCACTTGTTGTTGTCGACCTCCAATCGCTCCGAAGTAGCGGTTGGGTACGCTACGATGGACGGCGATACGGCCGGTGGCCTCAGCCCCATTGCGGGTATTGACAAGCACTACCTGCGTCAGTGGCTCCGCTGGCTCGAAACCATTGGCTGCGAAGTAAAGGGCAAGCATATCCGGATTGAAGGCCTCAAAAAAGTGAACAGCCTGCAACCTACCGCCGAACTCCGGCCGCAGGAGTACAACCAGACCGACGAGGATGACCTAATGCCCTACGAGTTGCTGGATTCGCTGGAAGAGCTGGCGATTCGGGATAAAAAGCCACCGGTCGATTGCTACCGCAATATTCTGGTGCGCTACGAGGGGCAATACTCACCCGAACTGATGCTCCAGTGGACCGAGCGGTTCTTTAAATTGTGGAGCCGGAATCAGTGGAAACGCGAGCGTTACGCCCCTTCCTTCCACCTCGACGACCTTAACCTCGACCCCCGTACCTGGTGCCGCTTCCCGATCCTTTCGGGTGGGTTTGAGCGGGAGCTGGAGGAACTGAGAGAGTATGCCGCCGAGAAAAAAATCAAACGCGCCAAGCGGATAGGGTTTTAGGTTAATTAGTGAATGAGAGGAATAGTGATTGAGTGAATGTTGAAGAATTTTATATGAGCGGAAGTTACGCGCAGAGTAATTCTCATAAACACTTCAACTCACTTTCGGCACTTTCCTGCTTTCCTCCTTTCCTCCTTTCCTGCTTTTCAATTAAATCCGATTGCAAAGCCGCAGGGCTGCCTGAAAGCCAACCCAGGCGTAGGTGGTACTACCACTATCCGGCTTGTTTCCTAACCAGATTGGTTCCATACCGCGTTGAACGCTGGTATTTATCAAACCGGCGTAGGGCGTGTGCAGGAGGTTCAGGGTGGGGCCTACAGACAGGGCAAGCCGCTCACTCAGTTTTTTCTCAAGGGCTACCGTCAGACGGTAGTGACCAGCCTGCGGTTCCCGCCAGAACTGGCGTTGAACCGCCAGCCGGTTCCCTATAAGGTCGGCGTTGAGTATCCAGCCCCGGCCCAGCCGCCGGGCTGTACCTATGCCGTAGCCAATGCTACCAAAGGGCTTTCCGGGTATGAAGGCATTCAGGCCCAGCGTAAAGATGTTATAAAAAGCAGGTACCCCCGTTTTAAAGGTAGCGTTGAAGTAGTTTAATTCGTCGGTGGAGAATTCATAGCGGCGGTACCCGTTTTTGCGGACATAGCTAAGGTACCCGAAAGGCGTAGTTGCCGAGGAGTCGGCGTAGTTGAGGAAGCCAATCTGGTGACCCCTCCGGACTATACCAGCGTAATTTAAACCGGGAGAAATCTGCCAGCCGTTCAGGGTACGCCCTACTACGTTAACTCCACCCGAAATCTGAAGGCCCCGGAAGTCTTCGGCGGTGGTGTTGACGGTACCCGCAATCTGAATGCCCCGAAATTCTCCGATGTTCAGGTTGCCGAATCCGGCAATCTGTAGTCCGTTTACATCGCGACCCACCAGGTTGGCTACCCCCGCCACCTGAATACCCTTTACATCCCAGCGTACAATATTAAACATGCCTCCCACTTCCAGCGCACCCACACCCAGCGAATAACCGGCAATCAGGTTAAGGGACAAATCATTGATTACGTTTCCGCTCAGCTGATGGTTAGTACCCAGAAAAGGTAGGATGGAAGCCTGGAAAGGCCGGTAGAGGGTATCGGTTATGTTTTCGGTATGGATGGCCTGGCGGGTCGAGGCAAAAGCTTCAACCATGTCATCCCGGATTTGCTGCAGACGCTCCTGTAGGGTGTAGGAAGGGCTGGTGGAAGGCGAAAGCGTATCGGCCGGTCCTGATTCAGCAACCGGAGTAGCCACCCTGGGAGCGTCCACTCTGGGAATCTCCACGCGGGAGTCGATGCGCGAAGGTACCGAGTCATGCCGGGTTACCAGGCGGGGATTCTGCCGCTGAATATGGCGAATGGTATCCGGAGCCAACGAAATGGACAGGTAGTAGTCCTGGCGCCGGGTAACCTCAATCGAGCGGGCGGCGTACTCTTCCTTCCGGACTTCCAGCCGCAGCGTGGGCTGGGCCGAGGGGAGTCGGATGCGGTAGTAGCCATACTCATTACTAACCGTTGACACCAGCGAGTTGGCTTCGTAGATACTGGCGTCGGAGAGCCGTTCTCCCGTTTTCTTATCTATTATATAGCCGTTCAGGATAAAATTATCGGGCTTTCGCTCGGGTTCGGCGGCTACTTTTTGTAAAATAATGTACTTGCGACGTTCCTTAAAAGAAACCGTGCCCTTGAATATTTCATTCAGGATTTCCCGCACGCTCTGATTGGTAGCATTGACCGACACCCGCGCTCTTACATCAATGGCATCCGGACTGTACGAAAAGCTACAGCCTCCTTTGTCTCCAATTTGCCGAAGTACCTCTTCAATGCGTTCATTGCTGACCCGCAGGCTAATTCGGTTTTCGAGCAAAGGCTGCGCCAGTAAGTGGTGAGTCGTCTGGAAAATCAGAAGTAGGAGGAGAAAGCCGCTATGTAATTTAATGGTAATCAAAGTAGTGGGTAATGAATTATAAAAGTGTATGAGTCTTTGCGTAGCCGGAGTTTATGCGTAGTGGCAAGTAGTTAACTATATTGGTTCTGATTATTCAAAATTCGGAATTAGTAGTGTACGAAGAAAATATTTCAGGTTCAAAAGCGGCCCCAGAGGCGGACGGCCCCAGAGGGGCCAAACCTTAGTAGCAGATTAGCGAGTTGCAGAGATTTAAGCCCCGGTAGGGGCGACACTAAGCCTCTGATGTGTCGCTCCGCAGCGGCGGCCGCCTACGGAGCTTTATGAACAATTCTAACGCCTATTCTACTAAGTTACCGCCCCCTTGGGGCTAAAAATAATTTCTTCGTACACTACTGATTAAGAATTCGTAATTACTTACTGACAACCGGTACCTTCCAGCCAGTAGGTATCGCCTTGGTGGCTCAGGCGCAGGTTCAGGGTTTCGGCAATCACCGCCAGGGTAGCGTCCAAAGTTTCCCTCTCAAAACGGGCCGTCAGACGGCAGTTGGCCAGTTGTTCAGTGGAAAGCCGTACGTCGGCGTTGTACCCATTCCGCAGCGACTGCACTACCTCATCCAGGCTGGTGGCCGTAAACTCAAACACCTGCGTACGGTAGGCGGCCATGTTGGGGTCGGCCAGGATATTTCGCATAATAGTGTCGGCCTCTACTTTTACTCCTTCGCCCTTAGTCAAAATGGCTTTGCGGGACGCTTTGCTTACTTCCACCTTACCGCTTTTTACGTCCACCCGAACCGCTTCATCGTAGGCTTTTACGTTAAATGAAGTACCTACCACGCGTACCTGGGTACCGTTGGCGTCAATAACAAAAGGATGACTGGCGTCGGGGGCTACGTCAAAAAACGCTTCTCCTTTTAGGGATACGGTGCGAAAATCGCCCGTCAGTCCTTCGGGGTAAGTGAGGGTAGAGTTTCGGTTAAGGAATACTTTGGTGCCGTCGGGTAAAGTCTTTTCAAATGTATTGTTTTGGGTACTGACACTTACAAGTTGCGGGCTAGCTTTGTGGGTAAAGAATAACCAGCCAAACGCCAGGGCGACCAGGGCTACGGCCGCCGCCGCCCAGAGGGTAGGGGTCATCGGCCGCTTGACGGGCATAGGCTTTATGATGGCTTCGGGCTTTCGGACGGGAGTTGCCGGTTCCGGCGCAGCCCTGTGCATGCGCTTTTGCATTTTCTCCCAGGCGGCATCCGTATTGACCGGCATGCGTTTTTGCCCCACCGCCTGGCTCCGCTCCCACAGTTTGCGGTAGGCAGCCAGCTCGGTGGCACGCCTGGGCGAGGCCTCGAGCCATTGCTTCACCTGGTCGATTTCCGCGGCGGTGGCCGACCCCGCCAGGTAGCGCGCCAGTAGCTCGTCAGAAATGGGTTCGTTTGGGTTATTCAAGAGAATAAATTAATACGGTCAAAAAACAAAACAAGCCAACCAAAACAGCGCGGGCAGGTAGTCGGCCAGTTCGCTGCGTAAAATGCGTAATGCCTTCCCGATCTGATTTTCGATGGTCTTGATCGAAAGCCCCAGCCGGTCGGCTATTTCCTGGTACTTCAGTTCTTCAAAGCGGCTCAACCGAAACACCAGCTGGCACTGTTCGGGCAGGCGGCTGACTGCCTCTTCAATGCGCTCTTCGAGTTCGGTTCCGTAAATAGTTTCAGTAACCGCTTCGTATCCCTGGGGCTGGTAGTACAGTGAGTACTCCCGGTGGGTTTCGCGAACCTGGTAGTGCTTGATCTTATTCAGGCAGTGATTATGGACGGCCCGGTACAGGTACGCTTTCAGCGAAAGGGTTATTTCCAGTTCACTCCGCTTTTCCCAGATACTCAGAAACACCGTCTGTACCATTTCCTCGGCTTCGTCCTCGTCCTTCAGCAACGAATTCGCATAATGACACAGACGTTCGTAGTACGTACGGAACATCTGCTCAAAAGCGGACTCGTGGCCCTGCCGAATGGCGGATACGATTTCTGTGTCGGATAAGTGCACGAAGGCGTCTTGTTTTTTTCCGTACAAAAATAGGTAATTGCCATCAGTACCGGTTCCGATATTTTGAAGAGCGGTTGCTACCAAGTTTAAAACTATTTTCTCCCATGACAACCAAGTACCTGCCGACCCCTACGATCAGGCCGAAAAAATAATTTTTTGTTTTGGATAGGGGGAAAGCCGGGGAGGGCTGTCCTGATACAAAGGCCGACGAAAAAGCCAGTCCTTGTTATTTAAACTAAATCATCCATTTTATTTTGTAGTACCAATTATCATTTATTAGCCATGAAAAAAACCTTCACTTCCATTCTTTTCAGCGTAGCCATCCTGGGATTCTTACTGACTATGCAGTCGTGCCTTTACATCAACTCCATGGACGGTGGCATTTCTCCCCGGGGTACCAGTACCCGCGACGTCAGCCTGACCAATTTTGACCGTCTTGAAATGGGCAGCGCGTTTCACGTCAGAGTACGGCAGGGCAATACTTTCCAGGTAACGGCTACCGGTGAACTGAACGACCTCGACGACCTGGATGCATACGTAGACCGCAACGGCTTACTGACCATCCGGTACCGCAACGCCTGGCGCACACGCCGCTACCGGATGGACATCGACATTACCATGCCCGAGCTGCGTTCGGTACGTTTTTCGGGAGCGAGCGAATCAACCATCGAAGGCTTTGAAGACCAGCGTCGGGTAGAAGTAAACCTGTCGGGCGCTTCCCGCTCTACCTTTACCGGCTCTACT
The DNA here is from genome assembly GCF_035998675.1 of Telluribacter sp. Classification (NCBI taxonomy): domain Bacteria; kingdom Pseudomonadati; phylum Bacteroidota; class Cytophagia; order Cytophagales; family Spirosomataceae; genus Telluribacter; species Telluribacter sp. The sequence continues at coordinate 301,555 of NZ_DASYHI010000022.1, read as the reverse complement.
GAACGCATGGACGTAGACCTGTCGGGCGCTTCGGAGCTGAATCTGCGGGGCGATGGCCGCTTCCTGACCAGCCAGCTTTCGGGCGCTTCGCAACTGGTAGGTACTGATTTTCCGGTAGAAGAAGCCGACCTGGATTTGTCCGGTGCCAGCCGCGCCCGTGTATGGGCCTCCAAGTACCTCAAAGTAGACGCCAGCGGTGCCAGCACTGTACGCTACCGCGGCAACCCTACTACCGAGCAGCGCCTGTCGGGAGGGAGCAACCTCAGCAAGGAATAAGTACTTAACATACTGGATTGTGAATCAGGGCGGCCCACGGGCCGTCCTGATTTTTTATTGGTACAGAAAAAATCCTGCTTTACCAGAAGAATAAAGGTAATTGCAGGTCAGCGAAGGTACAGCGAGAGTCCCAGCCGGAGCGTTACAGCCCTATTATTTCTTCTCCCCAAATCATCATTAAAGTGATGACGGTAGTTGGCATCTGCTTCTAGGGCGACTTTAGGCGCGACAAAGTAGGCTACACCAGCCCCTAACGATGCATTCCACCCCTCATCGCCTCTAAACCTGACCAGCTCACCATTTTGACTCATGGTAAGTGCCCGGTTCCAGGTATACCCTGTCATGAAATTCACATAGGGCCTGGCCTTCCAGTTCCCGAAATAGTAGCGGGCCAATCCGTGTATACTTGTGGTATTACTTTTATAGGTAAGCGTCTCCATGAAGGTTCTTTGGTCATGATCCAAAGTGAGTTGAGTACCTAAAACCAGATTTTTATTTACGAAATAGCCAAGTTGAGGCGCTAGCTGTAGGCTGGTTATTTTACTTTGCTCCACACGTCTAAATGAGCCATTTCCCGATAGTCCCACCAGCCAGGTACCCTGGTCGGTTTGGGCTGTGGCACAGAAAGACAATAACGATAGGAGAGATACGAATAAACAACGCTTGATCATGTGGATGGAGTTGAGGTGAATGAATTGAAAAGTGATGGTGATTCGTTACGAAATAGTTTAGTACTAATTATTGGGGAAGCCGTACCTGCAAATTCCTATTGACCAAGTTCATAGCGGCTACTACCCCGTATCCACCTTCTACATTGGTATAGGTCGACCTGGGTTCTGCAAACGCATTATCCGGTCCCTCTGGCTTATACTGGGTTTTGGCATAGGCTACATACTCCGGAGAGAGTACTGCCATCTCCAGGCGAAGTTGAGCTATGACTTTAAAGCAGATAAAAAGGATAGGAAAAGAGTTTATTCATAGAGGGTGTAGTTGTGGTTTGGTACTTAAAATAAACACTGGAATGAAGATGAATTATACGCTGGAATGGTTGTAGAGCGAACCCCTATTTAAGCTTTTTTAACATTTGATTTCCAGCCCAGGTATATGCCCTGTCAGTTGCGGCATCTTGTGAAGTTATATAGCGGTGTATGGTTTCGGGAAGCCAATATAGGGAGGGACCTTTAGAAAAGATTTTAAAATTTGAGAAAGTTATCCAACGGTCGGTGGAGGTTATTACGGCGCTGTCTCTATCCACTCCGGACTTCAATCCTCTGAAAAGAAACTACTGTTCTACTATTTTTTCGAAACAGATAAAAATCCTGCGCTTTAACTGTATAAACAGCATGAAATCTTTGTATACCCTGTAAGTACCTTCAAAGGAAAGGCGTAAGTTTGGCCATTTAATACAGTATTCGCTAACCTTAATGAATATACTTCGCCGCACTGACTACCTCCTGATAAGCCTTGGTGTACTACTGGTTTACGGCCTGGGGCTGTTCCTGCCCATCCTGAATTCGGACCCGGCCTTTAACGCTACGGTAGCCCTGCGGATGTACCAGTCGGGCGATTATATAAGCCTGATCAATCAGTTTGAGCCTTACCTCGACAAACCCCACCTGTCTTTCTGGCTGGCAGCCGCCTCCTTTGAGTTGTTTGGAGTATCGGCCTGGACCTACCGGCTACCCTCCCTGCTGGTTTCGGTACTTGGTATTTACGCCACCTACCGCCTGGGCAAAGAAGCCTACAACAAGGAAACAGGTGCACTGGCGGCGGTGGTACTGGCCACCATGCAGGCACAGGTACTGGCCAACCACGACGTACGAATGGACGCCCTGCTGACGGGATTTGTGGCCGTGGGTGCCTGGCAACTCTACGAGTACCTCAGGTACGGCTCTACCCGCAGTGTGCTTTGGGGAGGCGCTATGGCTGGACTGGCGTTTGATGTGAAGGGCATGGTGGGGGTAGGAGTATTGGGTATAGCTTTTTTGGTGGAAGTACTGCACCAGAGGTCTTGGCGACGGCTTTTCTCGGTAAAAATAGCCCTGGCTTTCGTGGCATTTGTAGTCGTTATCAGTCCGGTCCTGTGGGCGTACTACATGCAGTTTGATTTACATCCGGAGCTGGTCATAGCGGGCCGGAAAGGATTGTCAGGCGTGCGTTTTATTTTGTGGGATCAGAATTTCGAACGGATGTCGGGGGGGCGGTTCGGTCAGAATGGTGCCAATGATCCCCTCTTCTTTTTTCATACGCTTTTGTGGGCGGTACTGCCGTGGTCCCTGCTCGTGTACGCGGCCTGGATTACCCGTTTTATTTATATTCGAAGAAGACCCGTAAAAGAATGGTTAACGGGTGGAGGGGCCCTGGCCTGTATGGTAGTGTTTTCCTTTTCTTCTTTCAAGCTCCCGCACTACCTCAACATCCTCTTTCCCCTGATGGCGGTGTGGGTGGCCGGCTGGATTGTGGAGGCAAAGCTCATGCAAACCCAGGCCAGGCTCCGTTTTTTAATCTGGGTACAGTCGGTAGTACCTGTACTCATGATTGGGGTAGCTTTATTGTTGAGCTTCTGGATTTTCAGCCGGGGTACCGGTACACTGGCGGGTACCCTGCTGGTAGTGTTCGGGGCCGGACTGGCGCTTTACCTTTATTTTATCAGGGATGCACTACGCCGGGTACTGCTGTTTTCGGCTTTGGGAGCGTTGTACGTCAATAGTATACTCAACGGATTAATATACCCCGAGCTGGATACCTACCAGGCCGGTAATCAGCTGGCTAAGGTAATTCGGCAGCAGGGTATACCGACTGAAAAGCTATTTTTTGCGGAAAGTACTCCGCTCTTTTATGACCTCGAACTGGGCATTGAACAAATTATCCCCTACGCTACTCCCGAACAGGTAAACGAAAGATTGCAGAACCGGCAGGCGCTCTGGTTGATCATTGACCCGACTCAGGTACCTGGGTACCTGCGGCCGGGGGTACGGGTGGTGAACCAGCGCTGCTTCCACGATTTTCACATTACCCGCCTTACCGGTACCTTCCTTAATCCGGACACCCGCCCTCAAACGCTGGACACCTACTGTCTGGTGGAGCTTGTTAAAGAGTGAAAGAGCGAATGCAGGAAGTTACGCGCAGAGTTCTTCTCATAGACTCATAAACCCTAAACTCATCAACTTTTTCCTTACCCTTTTTCGCCTACCTAATAATACCATAGGTAGCTTTGGCCTGGCGGCGCGACATACCGTCGAAATGCCACCATTCGGTGGGGTTTACCGAAAAACCCGCCCCGGTCATGGCCCGGCGGAGCAGGGCGCGGTTGGCTATCTGCCGGGTGGTGAGTTTGCCTTCGCGGAGCATCTGTTGTTCGGTGCGGGGGTAGGCCAGCGGCCCAAAGTAGTCGTAGTGGGTACCCATGTCCAGCGCGGTACCGTTTTCGTCGGCTACGGTCAGGTCCACGGCGCAGCCAAAGTTATGGATAGAACCTACCTTGGGGTCGGCCACGTACTGGGGCTTTTGCCGGGCGGGCATATCCAGCGCGTCCCACAGGATGTACTGTACTGAGTTGGGACGGGCGGCGTCGTAGACCAGGAGGCGGTGGCCGGGTTTTATTTCTGCCAGCAGTTTATTGGCGCGGGCCAGCTTACGGGCCATAGCGGGTTGCAGGTAAGCCCGGGTCAGGTCGCCGTACACGTCTTTCCCGACGAAGTTATCCGTTGTCGAGTATTTGAGCTCCACCAGCAGGGTTGAATCTACTTTTTTAATATCCACCAGTCCCTGGTTTATCATAGCCTGCTCCAGGTCGGGCACGGATTCCTGAATGGGAGGGGCTTCCTGAGCTTCCGGGGCGGGGGGAGTAACGGCAGCGGCAACTACGGTATCGGAGGGGGGAGAAGTACTAAATACCTGGGTATTCCCGGACTGGCTTTTACAACCATAAAAGAGGACCGGAAAAACCGCTGTTAGTAGCAGAAAAAAGCGCCTGAACATGGGGGTAGACATTAGTTTATTGAAAGTGCAAAAGTAAGGTTTGACGGTGGGTTTGGGCTTATTGTTACAAATATTCTATATTTTATTGCAAAGATCCGTCAGATATTAGCTAATATTACTGAGCTGATAAGTAGAATGTAAAGCCCGGCTGCCCTATGTAACTATACATTTAAGGATAAATAGTACTACATCGGCACCCATACACACCTATGAAGAAAATACGCATCTTACTGGCAGACGATCACCGGGTATTAGTTGAAAGTTTAGCCATGCTGGTGTCCGCAATGGAAGGAATAGAGGTAGCAGGAATCGCCAACAACGGAACCGAGGCGCTGGAAATGCTGGAACAACTGGAGGTAGATGTCGTGCTGTCGGACCTGCACATGCCGGTTATGGGAGGAATTGACCTTGCCAACCAGATAAGTCAGAAGTTTCCAGAGGTAAAGGTACTGCTTCTGACGATGGATGAAGAACCCGAGGTGATTCGGGAGGCCATGCGAGTGGGCGTTAAAGGATATTTATTGAAAAACACGTCGCGGCATGAATTGGAACAGGCCATCCTGACGGTTATGGCCGGCGACCAGTACTTCAAAGAACACATTCTGAGTCGCCTGAACCAGCTACAGACAACCGACGGTACTACCGAGTCCGAGGCCCAGGACCCGGTAAGCATCCTTTCCAGCCGCGAAATTGAGGTAATTCGCTATATTATCAATGAAGTACCTACCGCCCAAATCGCCAGTGAGATGTTTATCGCTCCGAGTACCGTAGAAACCCATCGTCGCAATATTTTCAAAAAGCTGAATATCCACAGTGTAGTGGGCCTCACCCGCTATGCCCTCACGCATGGTCTTATTGATAAATGAGAAGAGCGAACTAATAGGGGATAATTGAAACTATGGAGGAAAGAATTGGATTTAAGTCCAAAGTGTGTGAAGCTTTTAGTAGTATTATGTATACTAGCCAGTTAATTTCTCATAAGACTCAACTCATTCTCTAAAAATCATGAAACAAGTAAAACTCCTGGCAGTGCTACTGCTGTTCTGTTCGACCGTATTTATTGGTTGTAAAAAAGACGATGTGGACCCGGTAGAGGAGTCGCCTTACGTGGGCATATGGAAAGGGACTACGAATTCGGGTGATTCGCTGCGGTTTACGATTTCGGATGTACAGGGTAAGCCAATGCTGACCAGCTACGACGTAAACGTCCGGGTTAACTACGCTGGAACCCAGCTTACCACCAATCAGAAAGGGACCAACTCGAACGGGTACTCCGAAGTAATAGGGGATAAAATTGAATTTAAAATTGACCCGGTTGCGGTGGCAGGTACCTTTACCAGTACCACCACCCTGGAAGGTACTTACAAAGGAGAAGTGGCAGTGCCAGCGCCCGGTACTATTCAGGGTACTTTTACGGCAAAAAAGCAGTAATTAAGTACCTAGGTACAATAAAAATTAGGCCCGGAAGCTTGCTTCCGGGCCTTGTGCGTTAGTTGGTTTTCCTGGCGGTTTCGCCCCAGCTTACCTTGAACTTCCCGTTATTCACGGTTAACTCAGCCGTTTCTTTGGTCTTTTTGGTGTTGTCGTGGTCGTGCGGGTCGCCGGTTACGAGCATTCCCCCGCCCGCGGCTGTAATCACCTTTTTTTCCAGATTGGCAATAAGCCCGTAACCACCCAGCGTAGCGGCCGCTCTTTTCTGGTAGTATACGCCTTTAAGTTTGGCGTCAAAAGTCCCCTCAATGGAATGGTCGCTTACGGCCGTAACGGTTACAGTTCCGCTCAGGGATTCTCCGTCGTGGAAGCCGTGTCCCATTTTTTTGGTTTCTTCGGTGTAGTCAACCAGGGCGTAGCCGTTGGGCAGGTCAACCGCTTTCTCGTATTTCGACTCCAGTTCCCGCATGGTAAGTACCGGGTAGGTACCGGGTTTTAGTTCGCCAAAGTAGTACAGCCGAATCCAGAGCTGCACGTCCGGATTCACTTCCATGCCGGCAATAGCCAGGTAGTTAAAATCACTAACCGGGATTTTCAGACGTTGTGCTTTGGCCTTCCACTCTTTTCCATTGATGGTGGCCTGAAAGGTATTGTCGGGAGTTTGGGCCCATACGGCGGTGCCCATGCATAGCCCCACTACCAGAAAGAAAACTTTTTTCATAGCTTGTTATTTAAAATAGATGGTGAATTATTGAGTTGATTTATCGAAATTATGGTTACTTTTTGACTTTGTCAATAATAAGGAGCCTAAGTTAGTTAAGGGCGTAACTAGCTGGCAATAAGGAATAAATAAAATTAAAAGAAGGGGACTTCCAGGAAAGCCCTGCCGGGAGCGGGTAAGTACCCGACAGGGCTAACGTAGCCAGTATACGAACACACTAATACCGATTGATACTTACTTTGGAAAGTCCGGCTTCGTACCTGATGGTGATTTTCTGCCGGGCGCTATCAAAGTTGGAGGAGCGATAATGGTTGTCATCAATTTTTTCCAGGTCGTCCAGTTTTTTGATGTTCATAGCGCCATCAATCCAGACTTCGCAGCCGGCCGAGCGGGGTACCTCAATCGCCACGGAGGCCACACCTGACTCTACATCCACATTGGTAGTTTCGTTTTTTTCGCCCAGGCGAAGGTCAACATCGGCGACTCCGGTACTTAGTTTGAGTGTTTTTACTTTGTAATTACTGAAATCCATATCGGCCTTACCGGCTCCAAAGCCCATAACTACGTTCCAGACGGGTGCTTCGTTCAAACTCATAGTGACAACATTTTTTACTTTGCCGTCTTTAAGATTAACGTTTTCCTCTTCCATTTTAAAATCAACCCGGGCGGTACCCTCCGATTTATTAGAGCGAATGTTGGAGATAAAGCCCCCAATGGAACTGCGGGTGTCAGCTTCAAAAAGTTTGGAGGAAGTACCCCGTAGTGTAAATTCACCAGCCCCACCTTCCAGGTTAAAAGTAGCTTCCTGAATAGCCCCATCCATGTCGTACTCGTAGTGGTTGGTTTGCTCGTTTGTGTTGCGGTTTCGGCGTTCTTCCCGGTAGTCGTGGTCGCGGGAGTCGTGTTCATTATCATTATGCTCCTCCTCATGGTCCCACTTAAAGTTCCAGTTGTTACGTTCAAAGGCACGGTCGGTGCGGTGCAGAATTCCGCCCAGTACCGCTAGTGCTATGAACAGTCCGGCGAGGCCGCTGCCGATGCTCCCCCGTTCCCGTCCGGTGGTCAGGAGACTGATACCAGCCAGGATAAGTAGTACCGGCCAGAAACGAAGTACTTCGTCCCAGTCAATGTTGAGCAGCCCCATGTTGCGCAGGAGCCAGAACACCCCCAGAATTACCAGGAGGCCGCCCCAGAAAATACCATTCGATCGTCTCATAGCAGAGTAAGGTTAGTAATTTGAATTTGTGCTTTTGTCAGAGCTAATGGTTTGTCGGAGCAGTAGCAGGGCGCCCGATACGATCAGGATGATAGGCCAGAAATAACGGCCAAAGTCAAAATCTGACAATTCTTCAATAAGAAACAGGGAGCCTACTACTATGAGTATTACACCCCAGAAAGTGTTACGAAAGTTCATGGCTTGCTTAGCGTTTAAAGGTTGACAATTGGAAATAAAGGAAGGTACGGGTTGCAGTCCTTAATTGACCCGAATGGGGCCATCGTCTCCGTTGGGCTCATCCGGACCGGTAGGATCAGTCGGCCAGGTAGGGTCAGCGGGGGCATTGGATGGAGGCGGAGCCGGGGTTGGGTCCGGATCAATGGGGCGTACGGGTTCCGTTGGGGCATTGTAAGGGGGTGTCGGAGCCGGGGTCGGGTCCGGGTCAATGGGGCGTACGGGCTCGGCCGGTGGCGGCGTAACTATGGGGTCACGGTCGGAGTGTAAAGTTTCTTCATCGCGCTGACGAAGCAGCAGATAAGCACCAATGCCAATCAGGGCCGCGGGCCAGAAATAGTGCCGGATGTTGTACCAGATAGGTAGCTCGTCAACCAGCAGCACAATTCCAACGGCCACCAGTCCGAAGCCCAGGATTTTGGCTGACTGTCCGGGCTGCGACGGACCGCTTCCAAAAAAGGTTCTCGACGCGGAAGCAGTGCCGGGGGTACCTCCGTAGGTTTCACCGGTGGTGGAGCCGGTAGTACTTCCGGTAAAGGTAGTGGTTTCACCTTCGGGTAGTGCCACCCACAGGATAATATAGGCAATGATGATCCAGCCGGCGTGCGGAGGAAGCAGCAAAGCCAGAATGAACAGCACCCGAATAATAGCTTTATCAACAACGAAATAATCGGCTACTCCGGCGGCTACACCGCCCAAGACCGCCTCACCGGGTATACGACGCAATTTCTTTTCCATGAGAGTAAGATAGTGTTAGGATTAAATTGTATTCAAAGGTAGTAGGTTATGCAAGATACTTCAAGCCGGAACTATACTATCGGTTCCAGTTAAGGTTAAATGGTCAAATACCGGGATGCTATACAAAAGTCCGGTCGGGCCTGTTATTCAGCCGTTCCGGTACTAACGGTTCCTGCTTTTGCTGCGCCTGAGGGCGCTTTACGGAGTGTTTTATTCTTCTTCGAGGGCTTCCAGAATATCCATCATGGCTCCGAAGTCCTTGAATCCGGGACGAATTTCCTCACTGCCGCGCAGGGCTATACCGGCTACGGTAGTAGCCGTTAGCAGGTCCCGTACTTCCTGCTCGTCGTTCAGCCCGAAGCCAACCAGAATTGGGTACTGGCCGGCGAGCTGTTCCAGGAAATCTTTCCAGTCTTCGGTTAGGGGGGCATCCTGCTCACTTTCCAGCAGAAAAAAATCAACCGCCGAAGCATACCGGCTCATAAGCGCGTCCAGCTCATCCGCATCGTAGGTATCCACATTGACCCGCAGCAACAGGGGCAAAGAAAGGTCGCTGCGCAGGTAAGGAAGCAGGTTGGGGTCTTCTACCTGCAGGGCATCTATCCGGTATTCTTTCAGGGCTTCCAAAAGTACCTGTGCTTCCGTCAGTGCCGACTCGGCCACCAGTTTTACACCCACCAGCCAGTTACGTATTTCTTCAAATTTCTTGGGAGCGACGTACCGGGGAGAATCGGGATCAACGGAAAACCCAAGCATATCTACGCCCATGCCGGCGCAGTAGCGGGCATCGGAAAGGTTAGTAACGTTACTTATTTTGACGGTGGTCGTGAGCATTTTTTTATTTTCTTGTATGGCAAATGAGGCAGGCAAACCCGTATCCGGAACCTGTCTGCCTGTAAAGTGGCCGGGACAGTGGTCACAAAAGTAATAGTTTGGCCGCTAAGTACCCTACATATAGCTTCTTGTCCCTAAATTAGTAGCCTTTCCTGCCAATACTCTCAATTTATTATTCAATATGAATCTAAAAAAGTACCCGTTTGTCCTGTTGTTGCTGATGATTTCATTTGCCGGATTCTCCCAAAACTCTTCTTTGTTTTCAAAAGAAATGGCCAGTCGCCTGGCCTCCCTGCCGATTCACTGCATTGATCAGGAGTTTCCCAATAAAACCGGCCACTCGTCCGACAGCCCCGACGACCACCGCCTGTTGCCGAGTGAGCTTCATCCTTCTTTTTACGGCTGCCTCGACTGGCACTCGAGTGTACACGGGCACTGGATGCTCGCCAAACTCCTCAAGACCTACCCCGACCTGCCGGAGCGTGAGCAGATCATCGCTATTTTTAACAGGAACTTTGACCCGGCCCGCATAAAAGTGGAAGCCGAGTACTTCACCAAATACAAGACTACCCGCACCTTTGAACGTACCTACGGCTGGGCCTGGCTGCTCAAGCTGGACCAGGAACTGGCTACCTGGGATACACCCCTGGCCAGGCAGTGGCACCAGAACCTGCAGCCCCTTACGCTGGCTTTAGTGGAGCTATGGACCAATTTTTTGCCCAAACAAACCTATCCCAACCGCACCGGAGTACATCCCAACACGGCTTTTGGGCTGGTGTTCGCGCTGGACTGGGCGCGGACGGTGGGCAATCCGGCCTTTGAAAAAGCGGTGATTGAAAAGAGTAAAGTATTCTATGAAAAGAATGAAAGTACCCCCGCCTACCTCGAACCCGACGGCTCCGACTTTCTTTCGCCCAGTCTGGAAATTGCCGACCTGATGCGCCGGGTACTTCCGGCCAAAGACTTTGAAAAATGGCTGAATACCTTTTACGAAAAGCGAAGCATTGATACCATTATCCGGATGCCAATTGTCAGCGACCGCACCGATTTTCAGATCGTGCACCTGGATGGGCTCAGTCTTAGCCGCGCCTGGTGTATGAAAGGAATAGCGAAGACACTACCCGCCAGCCATCCCTGGAAAAAGCTTTTCAACGATACGGCCGGGCAGTTTTTACTCAAAACCTTACCGAACGTTACCTCCGGCAACTACGGCGGCGACCACTGGCTGGCTTCCTTTGCGGTGTATGCTATATTTGACTAAGGTACTCCGGCTAACGGGCCAGGTAGCGGACGTAAAAAGAGTTTTTGTTAGCGAGGTATTCATCCGCGCCCTGCTTCCCCCAGTGGTACTTAATTGCTTCGTAGGTATTGGGAAACTGGTTGAATGGATACGGTTCAAAAGGAATGTAGTCCGGAAATAAAGCTTTGGTACCTGCATTTTTATAAAGAGCGCGACCCAGGTGAACCGTTGGAACTACCATACCAAGGGACACCAGAAATAGTAACAGCAGGATAGGCTTTGGGGTAAGCAGGGGCTTTTCCTTGCGGAAATACGTATGAACACCTCTGAGGAGAAAAACCCCGATTACGCAAAAAACAGGTATAGTGCCACGAATTAACCAGTCGTTAACCAGGCCGATTCTATACTGCGACATAACCACAAAAAGCCCAAAAGTAGCATACATGAACCAGCTAGGGAAGGTATCCTGGTAGGGGCGCAGGTAGAGCGTTAGCGTGATGAGGACCAGACAGTCAATGACAATTTCGATGGTGTATTCCAGAAAGATTTCCGAAAGGGGGTCGAAAGACCAGATGAAACCATTGACCGGCAGCCCGTCGGAGGATAGCAGGTAAACAAAGGTGGGAAGAAACAGGAGTCCGGGTAACAGGTACCAGTTGACGAATTGTCTGCCAAATAGCTGGTTGAAGTGCCTCCAGTACCGTTGAAAAAAGACTATGCCGAAAAGAAAAACCAGTACCATAGAGGGAAAAATGGCCCAGGTAAAACCCAGCGTTATCGGAAAGAAACTTTCGTCCATTTTTTTTCGGATGAAGGTATCATGAAGTACTATCCCTACCAGTAAAATAGAAGTAATGACCTGATTGGGTACCCACAAAGACTGCTCAAAGACCGACCATATTTCGATGGTAAAAGGAACAATGTGGAAGTCATGTTCAAGGCTTCGGTAAATAAGGGTTTTAAGAAAATGCCCGATTCCGCCAATACATAAAAAAACTACCAGAAGCCTTTTACTCTTGTTGATAAGCAGGAATATCCAGGCCAGGCCCAGCGCGAACCCTAGTGCAGTCCAGATAACGAGAGCCGGAATGGACAGTTGATTGGTAACTTTTGAAAACAGGGCCGGTACTAAGTAGTAGCTGAAATAGTAGCAGGCGTACTGCCCTTTTTCGGCGAAGTACATGGGCCAGGGATTTTTGTAAAGGTCATAGTACTTGGCATTGTGAGCTACGTGGTCTATGGTTTGGTACGAAAGGTTGCCCACTCCGGTTACGGCGGCCCAAACCAAGGAGAAAAGTACCAGGAAAAGGATTTCTTTGGGGAGTAGGGGTGGGGCAGCAGTATCCTGCTTTTTAAAAGTTTCAATCCCAAATAAATATAAAAAGCCCAGAGCGATGGGTATACTGTATTGAATCCGGAACCAGCCAAGTACAAAAAGGAGGTGGGGTAGCAGCAGGTATGCAAGGCTTAATTTACGCAATAAAGTAGTATTCATTCCCAAATAAGGAGTTGGCATAATGGGTAAGTTGGCAATATACGGTTCATTTTGAGTAGAAAACCAAAGTTACCCGAAAGTAGTAAAGGTGTAACACTTTCCGGAAACGAACTTTGTCCGGCAGTCTGTTTGTTGAAGCAATTATCTACTTTTGCAAGAAAATAACTACTACTATTACAAAAATCGGAAGGCTTTGAACCTTCGCGGATTAACAACATGAGCAAACACGGACGAATATTGGTCGCCATGAGTGGCGGCATTGACTCTTCACTGGCGGCGGTTATGCTGCACGAGCAAGGCTACGAGGTCATAGGCATGACCATGAAAACCTGGGACTACGCCAGCAGCGGTGGTACCAAAAAGGAAACCGGCTGCTGCTCCCTCGACTCCATCAACGACGCCCGCAACGTGGCCGTGGAGCTGGGCTTTCCCCACTACATCCTGGATATCCGCAACGAGTTTGGTGACTATGTCATTGACCACTTCACCAGCGAGTACCTGGCCGGACGCACCCCCAATCCCTGCGTACTGTGTAACACGCACATTAAATGGGACGCGCTGCTGCGCCGCGCCGACCGCCTCGACTGCGAGTTTATTGCGACCGGCCACTACGCCAACCTGCGCGAAGAAGGCGGGCGTCACATAGTTTCCAAAGGCGTAGACACCTGGAAAGATCAGAGCTACGTTCTGTGGGGCGTTTCGCAGGAAAGTCTGAGCCGTACGCAGCTACCGCTGGGGTACCTGCATAAAAGTGAAATACGCGATATGGCCCGCGAACGGGGCTTTATTGACTTGGTCAATAAGTCCGAAAGCTACGAAATATGCTTTGTACCCGACAATGACTACCGGGGATTTTTGCGGCGCCGGGTACCGGGCCTGGAAGCCGAAGTAGCGGGAGGCAAGTACGTACTGGAAGACGGTACCGTGGTAGGTACGCACGAGGGTTACCCATTTTATACCGTGGGCCAACGCAAAGGCCTGGGTATTGCGTTAGGGAGGCCGGTATTCGTGACCGAAATCCGGAAAGAAACCAACGAAGTAGTACTGGGTGATATGCCGTCACTCTACCGGGACGGCATGTATGTCAGCAAACTGAACCTACAGAAGTACGCTTCTCTTGACCAACCCCTTGAAACCGTTACAAAAGTCCGTTACAAGCACGATGGTGCCCCGGCCACTGTTATTCAGGAAGAACCCGACAGGATAAAGGTACTCTTCCACGACGGTGTCAACGGAATTGCACCCGGCCAGGCAGCCGTATTTTACGAAGGCGACGACGTAGTGGGTGGCGGCTGGATTATGAAAAGCTTTCAGCAAAGTATTTAATGTACCTCATCCCGCGTCTCTTCTGCCCCCTTCCGGCTCTGGCGGCCTGGTCCTACCAGGACAAGGGGTGTTTTTTACAAAGTGTTTGTCGTTTTTGAACTATGTAGGCCAGAGAAATTAGGGCGGCTCATTCCCTCATTCACCACTCACTCATTCCAAACTGATTCGTATGAAACCAACCATTATTATCGAATACTGCCCAAAATGTGGCTGGTTGCTGCGGGCCGCCTGGATGGCGCAGGAACTACTCACTACTTTTTCGGAAGACCTGCACGGTGTAACGCTGCATCCGGCCGAAGTGGCCGGCAGGTACTCCATCACCATGGGGGAAGAGGTACTTTGGGACCGGAAGCAGGAAGGCCGCTTTCCCGAACCCAAGGAAGTCAAACAACTGGTCCGCGACCGGATTGATCCCGAGCGCAGCCTGGGCCACAGCGACCGCTGAGCCAGGTACTTACTTAAAACCTTGCTTCTTGGGTATCTGATCGCAGGGGCCTTCGTAGCCAATAAATATATTGATCCAGATGGAGCGGGAGAGCCGGAATATCAGAGAAAGGAACAGGATGGCCATGATGACAATGGTGACGACCATGGTTGTAATCGAATAGTCCCCCAGGATCACGTTCAGGGCTACCCAAACCGCCACGAACAGAGCGGTATTGATGGCGTAACTCACAAACATAGCCCCAAAGTAGTAGCCCGGCTCCGGCTCAAAGGACTGGCCGCAGCAGCTGCACTTGGGGTACATTTTGGAAAACTTGGCGGGATTAAACAGCGTACCCGGCGTGAACATATCGCCTTCGTGGCAGCGCGGACACTTAAATTTGAAGATGCTGTACAGTCGTGATTCTTTCCAGGCCATAATAGCTGTGTATAGGTTAGAGGTTTGTCGTTTGCTTTATTTCTTCTGTTGCCTGACTACTCCATAACTCCGTGCCATTCCCTCCGAATTCCGGCGGTCAGTCTTTTTTTAGCCGTAAAGGTACCTCCACCTAAGTTAGTTTTTCAACGGTCTGGCTTTTTTAAAGGTTAACAATTTAACTTTTACCAATAGGGGCCCGGCCTGTTGTAGTAGATTAAACCACCTAATGACTCTTTGTGTATAGTTTACAAGATAAAGTAAAAGCTTTGTTCATGAGAAAACCTATGAAAAAAATCCTGGTTTTATTACTGCTAAGTACACCACTGATGGTATTGGCCCAATTAAAAAAAGAAGGTGCAGCGCCCCGTGTGAAGGTCGCTCAGGGTACGCTGGAAGGCGTGGATGAGTCGGGGGTTTATACGTTTAAAGGTATACCGTTTGCTCAGCCTCCGGTAGGAGAGTTACGCTGGAAAGCGCCCCAGCCCCCCAAAACCTGGCAGGGCGTCCGGAAAGCCGAGAAATTTGGTCCCCGCCCCATGCAGCGATCCGTCTTTGGGGATATGAATTTCCGCTCCGACGGAATGAGCGAAGATTGTCTGTACCTGAACGTCTGGACACCCGCCAAAACCGGTAATGAAAAGCTACCCGTACTGGTGTACATTTACGGAGGTGGCCTGATTGCCGGAGACGGCTCCGAGCCCCGCTACGACGGCGAAACCCTGGCGCGGCAGGGCATGATTACCGTTACCCTCAGCCACCGTCTCACCGTTTTTGGCTTCATGGCGCACACCGAACTCACGAAGGAGTCACCCAACAATGCGTCAGGTAACTACGGTTTCATGGACCAGACGGCCGCGCTGCGCTGGCTGAAAGATAACATTGCTGCCTTTGGTGGTGATCCCAATAAGATTACCGTGGCCGGTGAATCGGCCGGTTCGGTGTCGGTGAGTGCCCAGATGGCTTCTCCGCTGGCTAAAAATCTGATTGCAGGGGCCATTGGTTCCAGTGGTTCCCTACTGGGTACCTTGTCGGCTACAACCCTGGCGCAGGGCGAAGAAAACGGGGTGAAGTTCGCGACTATGGTAGGGGCTAAGTCACTGGCGGACCTGCGTAAGATGTCGGCTACCGAAATACTCGAAGCTACCGCCAAACAGGGCGTACCCCGCTTTGGTGCCGTGGTAGATGGCTATTACTTCCCCAAAGCGCCGGTAGATATATTTATGGCGGGTGAGCAGGCCAAAGTACCTCTTCTAATCGGCTGGAACTCCGAAGAAAATAACTACCGGTCTATACTGGGAAAAGAGGAGCCTAGCCCGGCGAATTATCGCAAGGCGGTTCAGAATTTGTACGGAAGCAACGCCGAAGAAGTGTTAAAACTGTATCCGGCTACTACCAACGATGAGGTAATGGAGGCGGCTACGGCGCTGGCTGGTGACCGCTTCACCGGATTCAGCAGCTGGAAATGGGGCGATGTACACGCCAAAACCAGTGGCAAGCCCGTGTACCGGTACTTCTACACCCACCCACGCCCGGCCATGCGGCCCGAAATGGGTGACGCCGTAGCCGGACTGGCCGGTGGCGTGATCCGGGGCGCGGCCGCCACGGCCAACCGTCCGCCCGCTCCGAAGGGCGCGGTGCATTCGGCTGATATTGAGTATGCCATGGGGAATCTGGCGACTAATAAAGTATATGACTGGCAGCCCGAAGATTACAAGGTATCGGAGATTTTTCAGCAGGTGTATCTCAACTTTGTCAAAACCGGAAATCCGAACGGACTGGGAGTACCCAACTGGCCCGCTGTTAAACCCGGCCAGGAGCCTTCCATGATTATGATTATTGATAAAAACACCCGGCTGGAAAAAGATACTACCCGGCCGAGGTTCCAGTTTCTGGATCAGCTGTCAAGCAAAAAGTAGAGAATTTATTTCTGCTCAGATAAGAAAACAAAGTACCCGGCATCAATGAATGGTGCCGGGTACTTTGGCTTTAGGTACCTACGTAGTAGCCGGTTTAGAATCAAGCAGCGGGTAGTACCGCTCCTCAATTACGCTATAGTGGTGAACGGGATGTCCGCAGATGACAAAACCCAGGGCCAGTACCGAAATGTCGCCTTTGAAAGTTAAACCCTTCCGCATTAGCATTTCCTCATCAAAGCTCCTGAACAGCGCGAGGGTAGAGGTACGCAGCAGCGCCCACTCTTCCAGCAGGTCGGGTAGTGTGCGCCGGTCTGCTTTGGCGTGGGCGGCAAAGTAGTCCTCTTCAAATCCGGGCAGTTGGGTCTTATCGTTACGGGCAAAGCGCAGGGCCCGGTAGGTCATTATGCGCTCGGTGTCCAGGCAGTGCTGCAAAATTTCCTTTACCGTCCATTTGCCCGGCGCGTAAATTTTATCACCAAGTGTCGTAAGAAGGTCCGTTTCGGCAAACACAATGTCGGGGGCATACCGCTGTAAAGCTTCCAGCAGGGCCATTTCTTCCACCCGATTGATGTACCGGTCGAAGAAAACAGGCATGGGATTAATAGTTGATTTATTCATAGTGGAGGTACTTGTTTAGTGTAAT
Source organism: Telluribacter sp. (assembly GCF_035998675.1). Classification (NCBI taxonomy): domain Bacteria; kingdom Pseudomonadati; phylum Bacteroidota; class Cytophagia; order Cytophagales; family Spirosomataceae; genus Telluribacter; species Telluribacter sp. The sequence goes on along the minus strand of NZ_DASYHI010000022.1, from coordinate 284,642 downwards.
TTTGGTAAATTGGTAAAAAAATGGAATATGCGAAAAGAGAAAGTGCTGGAAGCTGTTAATGAACTGCCGGCTGAATTCGAATTAGAAGAACTCATTGAGCGGCTACTTTTTATTGAAAAAGTAGAGAAGGGAATGGAGCAACTTAATAAAGGCCAGACCTATACGCACGAAGAGGTGAAGCAGACAATAAAGACATGGCGCAATTAATTTGGTCGAATCTTGCTTTGGATGATTTACGGACTATCTATGATTATATATCTAGTGATTCTCCATTATATGCCGAGAGGTTAATCGATAAAATTGTTGAAAGGGTAGAGGTACTTAAAAGCCATCCCCATGTTGGAAGGAAGGTGCCTGAATTTGAAAATGATAACCTACGGGAGCTAATTGAAGGAAACTACCGGATAATCTATTTTCTGGAAAGTGAGGATAAAATAGGGATTGTTCGGATTCATCATTCGGCTCGTTTATTGAGAGAATTGTAAGGTACTTAACATATTATCTCGAAATTTCCATTTTTATTCTTTTTCCCTTAATCTTCTCGCTCCTGATCAGTTGCACTACCTCTTTGATCTTGTTCCGCTTTACGGCCGCGTAGGCCGCATGGTCCTGCACTTCAATCCGCCCCAGTTCCTCTTTCTGTAAATTGCCTTTCTGTAACAACAGCCCCACAATATCCACTTTATTGATTTTATCTTTCTTACCCGCTCCAACGTACAGGGTACTCCAGTCGGTTGGTTCAGGAAGCTCGTCCCGCTCGGGTAGTTGTAAATAGTCAAGAGGCTGGCTCAGGTAGGCAGGTACTTCGTCGTCGGTCAGGAGGAGGTAGGCGGTACCTTTGGCGTGCATACGGGCCGTACGGCCGTTGCGGTGGGTAAAGGCTTCTTCGGTGGGCGGTAGCTGGTAATGGATTATATGTTCAATCTCCGGAATATCCAAACCGCGGGAGGCCAGGTCGGTGGTAAGGAGTACCCGATGGCTGCCATTTCTGAATTTGAGCAAAGCCCGTTCCCGGTCGGGTTGCTCCATGCCGCCGTGAAATACGCCGTGCTCCAGCCCCCGATTCCAGAGTAGCTCACTGATGCGCTCCACCGCCTCTCTATGGTTACAGAACACCAGCGTGGCCCCGCTCACAAGGGCACACAGCAGAGAATACAATGTTTCGGGCTTTTCCGTCGATTCCGCACGTATTGCTTTTAGGGTCAGGTCGGGTTTACTGGTACTTTCTCCCAGAAAGTCCAGTTCCGCCGGATTTTGTATTCCTGTAAAGTCAGGAATAGTATCCATGCGGGTAGCGGAGGTGAGGATGCGTTTCCGTACTCCCGTCAGCTGTCCGATGATGTAGGCCATATCGTTCTGGAACCCCAGTTCCAGCGCTTTGTCAAATTCATCCAAAACCAGCGTATGAATAGGAGAAGGATCAATGGTGTGGTGGCGCAGGTGGTAGGCGATTCGGCCTGGGGTACCTACCAGCAGGGCGGGGGGCTCCACCAGACTGTTTTTTTCAATGTAGGTTGGGTGGCCGCCGTAGCTGCTAAGAACCTTGAAGCCCGTACCCATCTGCCGAAAAACCTGCTCAATCTGCATGGCCAGCTCCCGCGAAGGGACCAGTACCAGCGCCTGAACTCCCGTTGCCTTTTCGGAAAGCCTCTGCAGAACCGGCAGCAGGAAAGCCAGCGTTTTGCCCGAGCCGGTGGGAGAAAGCAGTACTACGTCCTTATCCTGTGCAGCCTGGATGGAAGCCTGCTGCATGGCGTTCAGCGCCTCAATTTTCAAGTTTTCAAGTACTTTATTAAGCATAACAGTGGGTAGTAGTCTGGAATCAGATTTCGTAAAGTACTTATAAAGGTAGGGGAGAAATTGTAAAACCACCGAGGTGCTCTGTTAAGAGTCAGGTTTTTTAACTCATTCACTTCTAAACTTAAAATTCTCTCATTCACCCCCTCACTCATTCACTCAATAAACTCCACTGGCAAACTTTTTTAGATCCCATTTGGACACTAGTTTTATCTATATTCTATGCCAGCTGAATCCGTAGTTAAGATGTCCCACTTCATGCGGGACCACCAGTTGACCATTTCTTTTGTCGAGAGCGCATCCACCGGCCGCTTTGTGTACGATTTTACCAGCGTACCCGAGTGCGGTACTACCGTAAAGGGCAGTATTGTTTGCTACAATGTAAGCGTAAAGGAAACGTTGCTAAAAGTCCCCAAGGAAGTTATTGAACAGTACACGGCGGAGTCGGCGGAGGTCACGCAGTACCTGGCCGACAGCCTCAGGGGGCTGATTCCGGCCGACCTAATCGTAGCTGTGACGGGTCTGGCGTCGCCGGGTGGGAGCGAAACTTCCGAAAAGCCCGTGGGTACCATGTTTGTACACGGGTACATTGGTGACGAACTTTTTCGCAAGCGTTTTGTATTTGACGGCGAACCGGACGAAATAATAAAACAAACCATTGACAGCACCGCGGCTTTTCTGCTGGAAGAGGTACAGCGCGTGTATGCCTGACAGGTAGAGGGGCTGCTTCCTGGTAGATAAAAAACGTCGCGGGCAGTGCCTGTTTCGGCTGAAGCAGATGCTGCTGTCCTTTTCCGGTACTTCAAAAGTCAGGGATTTATGGTAAATTGCGGGTTGAAACTAGTACCTGATTTACCTTAACTTCATGAAACAAACGCTTCGACTCCTGGGGCTGCTACTGCTCCTGGGAACGAACCTCTCCTTTGCCCAAAAGCTTTCGACTCTCACCGTAGAGAAAATCATGCGCGATCCCAGGCTCTGGATCGGTACTTCGCCCAGTAACGTGTATTGGTCGGAAGATTCGCAAACAATTTATTTTAGCTGGAATCCCGACAAGGCTCCTTCCGATTCGCTGTACCGGTATTCTATTGCGGATAAAAAAATAACCAAGGTACCCCAGCAGGAGCGTAAGCAGCTCCCTGTTGCCCAGGGTACTTACAATCGGATGCGTACGCTTAAAGTATACGCCAAAGACGGAGATATCTACCTGCTGGACCGCAATGGATTTGCCATTCGTCAACTGACCAACACCGTCGAAAGTGAAAGCAACCCCCTGTTTAGCGGCGATGAGCAGAGCGTTATTTTTGAAAGAGGCGACAACCTGTACAGTCTGACGCTGGCGACGGGGCTGCTAACCCAACATACTGATTTTAAATCCGGCAAGAAAAAGGAAGACCCTAAGCTAAGCGAAGAGGAGCAATGGCTGAAAAATGACCAACTGGCCCAGTTTCAGGTACTGAAGGAACGCAAAGAAAAAAAAGATGCGGGCAAGAAAATCAGCGAAGCCGAAAAGTCCCGGCGGCCCAAAGAGATTTTCTTGGGAGAAAAACGGGTCGATAACGCCCGCCTCAGCCCCGACGGCCGCTTTGTAACCTACCGCCTGTCCGAGCCGGACAAAAAAGCCAAACGTACTATTGTGCCCAATTATGTTACCGAGTCGGGTTTTACCGAGGATCTCCCGGCCCGGACGAAGGTAGGTGCGCCACCCACCAGCTACGAGTTTTGGGTGTATGATGTACAGAAAGATACCACCCGCAAGGTACCAGTTAAGCAGATCGTGGGTATATCCGACAAACCCAACTACCTTAAAGATTATCCGAAGCAGGATTCGGCCTGGAAAAAAGACAAGGAACGCGATGTACTGATACACGGTCCCTTCTGGTCGGAAGATGGCCGCCGGGCGGTGGTGGTAGTACGTTCGCAGGACAACAAGGACCGCTGGATTATGGCTTTTAACCCGGACTCGCTGTCACTGCGCCTCCTGGACCGTCAGCGCGACGAGGCCTGGATTGGTGGCCCGGGCATGGGCAACTACCCAATGTCGGCGGGTGAATTGGGCTGGCTCGACAACCAGACCGTTTATTTTCAAAGTGAAGCCGATGGCTATTCGCACCTGTATACTGTCAATGTAGTAACGGGGCAGAAACAGCAGCTCACAAAAGGTAAGTTTGAAGTTCAGAATGTGGTACTTTCAAACGACAAAAAATGGTTTTATTTAACTACCAACGAGGTACATCCGGGCGAGCAGCACCTGTATAAAATGGCCGTAACCGGAGGTGAACGAACGCGTATCACGCAAGGTACCGGAGCCCACGAAGCCGTACTTTCACCCGACGAAACCAGACTGGCGGTGCGCTCCTCCAACAGCAACACCCCCTGGGAATTGTTCGTAATGGAAAATAAACCCGATACTGGTAAAGACCAAGTTACCCGATCCACCACGGAAGAATTCCGCTCCTATCCGTGGCGGGAAGCCAAGGTAGTTACCATCAAAGCCTCCGACGACTCCGACGTATACGCCCGGGTGTACGAGCCCAAGAAATCCAACGGCCGGGCGGTGGTATTTGTGCACGGAGCCGGGTACCTGCAGAATGCCCACAAGTGGTGGAGCCAGTATTTTCGCGAGTATATGTTCCACAACCTGCTGACCGACCTGGGCTATACCGTGCTCGACATGGACTACCGCGCCAGCGCCGGCTACGGACGCGACTGGCGGACGGGTATCTACCGGCACATGGGCGGCAAAGACCTCAGTGACCACGTGGATGGTGTAAAGTGGCTGATAAAAAAGTACGGTCTTGACCCCAAAAAAGTAGGGATGTACGGCGGCTCCTACGGCGGATTTATTACGCTGATGACCTTGTTTACAGAGCCGGACCTGGTAAAGGCCGGAGCCGCCCTGCGGCCGGTTACCGACTGGGCCGCCTACAACCACCCCTACACAGCCAACATCCTGAATGAACCCCAGGCCGACAGCCTGGCCTACCGCCGGAGTTCGCCCCTGTACCACGCTGCCGGACTGAAAAACCACCTGCTGATCTGCCACGGCATGGTCGACGTCAACGTGCATTTTCAGGATGTGGTGCGACTTACCCAGCGGCTGATCGAGCTGGGCAAAGACAACTGGGAACTGGCCGTGTACCCCATGGAAGACCACGCCTTTGTAGAACCCTCCTCCTGGACCGACGAATACAATCGGATTCTTGAACTGTTCGAGGAAAGGCTGCGGTAGCGATCTGTTTTTTTCAGGGCAGAGCACAAAAAATCGCTCGCCGGAAAGGGTTCCGGCGAGCGATTTTTTGTGCAATCTATTCATTACTTCAGGTATGAGGCATACGAGTAGTCGGGGGTACTAGCGGCTTTTCTCTCTTTCCGCTTGTCAATGATGACCCCGGTAGCAGCACCGGCACCGGCACCCACTACACCACCTATTACGGCACCTTTAACTTTTTTCTTGGATACAACCGCACCAGTGGCAGCACCTACCGCACCACCGATAATGGCACCCTTAACCGGTGTACTCAGACCTTTTTTCTTCTGCTTTACCGCTACTGGTGTAGTATTTACACTAGGCTTGTAGGCATCAGTGCTGGATACGCTTCTTTCGCGGGGAGTCCAGTCGTCGTTGACCTGCTGGGTACTGCGGGCGTCGCCGGTAGTACCAGGACGGGCGGTACCGTTTGCAATTGCTATCGATTGCATGGAGTCAATGGCTGATTGCTTGGCCTGGTGCGCATTCAGTTGAGACTTCAGTTTCAGAATCTCGGCTTCATGCTTTGCTTGCATGAGTTCTGCCTGCAAATCGGCAGTAGACTGTGTATCAGATTTGGTATTGTTTACACCGTTACAGGAAAACAACACACTTGCGACTGCTATTATTGCTATGAGATTTTTCATGATTTCTAATGTTTAGTCCTACAACCGGCACATTTAACAACTGAGCTGGTTTCGGCGAAAAGTGAAAAAAGTTAACTATTAAAAAGTACTATGCCTCACTTGTTACTATAACAATATAAGTTTTATTTTAATTCTAAGATTGTAATGAATTTGTTTAAATATTGAGGTTTGACTAATAAACTACTCATTTATTTAAGACTTTCGTATTGATTGATTTATAGTTTATGGTCTTTACGATTATTTGCTCAATCCAAATTTTATTTCCTGCTCTTACTATGGGTTAGATGGCAACGGGAAGGAGAAGTTTAATCCAAATACTAATTTTTTTGTTATTATTATATGGGCGATTGTAGACCTCACCTTGGGGCTTATTTATTCCTTAGGCCGTTATGGGGCCGGGAGAGGGTGCAGCCATAGCTACGTATGTGTAGTACCGTTTTGGAGGTACAGATTTTTTGGAATTATTTCCTGGCGTTCGATTAATCCACCAAACACACCTATATTTGAAAAAACTACATCTTCAATCTCCTGATTTTTACAGACTTAGTGGCAGCACTCTCTGGTAGCTTGCACTTAGGGAGTCCGCTGTGCTTTTGCAGTTCGCGCGGCCAATAGTTTAGCCGGTCCTATCAAAAAGTGCAACCGCGAGGCTTTGTGTTACGGCAATTTGTCAACAGCCGTTTCTTTGACCGCTACTGATTTGATCATTATTTATTTATACAAAAGGTTGGTTACCGCTCTTGCGGGGTACCGGCCTACCAGGAATTTAGATCACACTACCACTAATACCACCAAATAAGCATGAAGGAAAGACTACTATGTTGTCTTTTGATTGCAATGTGCTGGGGGGCTGAAGAGGCGAATGCACAAAAGAAAAACAGATTCAAAAAGGAAAAAGAACGTAATGTCCGGGATTCTTACAATCCTTACTTTCCGGTTATTGAGCCACTCCTGAGACGGGAAACCGAAATCAGGGAAGAAGTACCTACCGCCCCAAAACCTACCGGGCTAAGCGGCATCACCGCCTATATACAACAGGCCGAACTCCGCGTGACGCGGTACTTTTTCGAAGCGGGTACCTACCTTTCCCAAAGCAAACAATCCCACGCCGGCTATGGTGAGGGCGGACCCTGGCCAGCCAGTTCGGTCCCCTTCTGGCTGCGTTCCAACCAGTACGGGATTGTACCCACCGGCCCGGCAGCTGGGGTACTCAGGGGAGGATTGTCCACCGATTATAAACAGGTAGCTGCTACAGCCACCCCGGGCCGCTCAGTAGACTTTGGGGGTGGGCTGGACGTAGTACTGAATGTATCAGACCGGAGCTGGCAGGTACTGGTACCCGAAGCCTACCTCAAAATGCGCCTCGGGCCATTTGAGTTGTACGGGGGGCGACGGCGCGAAATAACCGGGCTGGTAGATACCCTGCTGACTTCAGGCTCCTACATCTGGTCGGGTAATACCTTACCCATACCCAAATTCCAGCTCAGTATTCCCGACTACTGGCCCGCCCGATCTCTGGTGGGGATTAAGGCTATGTATGCCCACGGGTACTTTGAAAACTCGCGCCCCGTTGTTACGGGCGGACGGCTACACCAGAAGGCGCTGTACGTACGGTTGGGCAGGCCAAAATCCTTATTTAAAATTTACGGAGGCTTTAATCACCAGGTACAATGGGCCGGGTACTCTCCCTATTTCTCTACCGAAGGCCGGCTTCCCGATAACCGGGAGGCCTATAAGTACGTCGTTCTGGCTAAAAGTGTAGCGGGCGATTCGCTGAAGTTTGGGAACAGCTTCGACGGGGGCAACCGGGTGGGGAATCACCTGGGAAGTGTAGATGTGGCCCTGGAACTGGATCTGGCAAAATCGACCTTTCTGGTTTATCGGCAGAGCGTTTATGATGACGGTTCCCTGTTTCATATGACCAGCCTGGCCGACGGCCTCAACGGTATTAGCTGGCAAAACCGGCAGCCGTCTTCTGCTGGCTTTTTTCTGACTAATCTGAACCTGGAGTACCTTCACACCATGAGCCAGGGCGGGGATATTTTTAGCGATGACCCCCGGTACCGCGGCCGCGACAACTACTTCAACCACGGTCAGTACCGCGACGGCTGGTCCTATTTTGGACGCACGCTGGGTACTCCTTTTATTACGGCCAATACCGAACTTGGACAGGGAGTGTTTCCGGCCGGAGGGTACTTTACCAGCAACAACCGGGTGCAGGTCTGGCATTTGGGAGCAGCGGGTCAGTTTATAGATGGAGTTTCTTTTATGGGTAAAGTTTCCTATTCCCGCAACGGCGGTACTTACGATGTCCCCTTCGACCCCCGCCTTTCTCAACTTTCGGCTTACCTGAGCATAGGTACAACGCTGAGGTTCTGGCCGGGGGTGCAGGTGAGTGGGGCAGTAGGCTGGGACCGGGGCCAACTGCTCAACGACGCGCTGGGGCTTAATCTGCGCATCCGGAAAACCTGGGTGGATCATTATCAGAAAGTACTGACCGAAAATAACCTTTTGCCCCGGTAGTACTTTCACCAGGAGTTGTAGGTATAGATAAGGCGAAGGTAGTGGTACATCCCTAAATGAAAGATACTATTTCCTGCCTTTTGAAGTACTTTCGGGTAAATAGTGGCAGGCCAATGCTTTTGCTCTAAAAATAAACTAATAGTTCAACTCGAATATCCTCTATGAATCGTCGCCAAGTACTAACGGGACTTTCGGCCGCGGCCGGAGCAGCTGCTTTACCCGGGGGAGCCTCTGCCGAAAATATTAAACCGGCTGCTCCTTTTACCTACTGCCTCAACATGAGTACCCTGCGGGGCCACAAGCTGGGCTTTATGAAAGAAATTGAAGTAGCCTCCAAGGCGGGTTTCCGGTCGGTAGAGATATGGATCAACAGCCTGGAAGACTACCTTAAAAATGGCGGTACCCTGGCCGAAGCCCGGCGTCATCTTAATGACCATGGGGTCACGGCGGAGGACGCCATCGGGTTTGCGCAATGGATCGTAGATGACAATGCGGTAAGAGCAAAAGCCCTCGACCAGCTGAAACGTGAGTCAGAAATGCTGGCGGGCATTGGATGCAAGCGTATTGCGGCCCCGGCCATGGGAGCCACCAAAGGCGAATACCTGGACCTGCGCCAGGTAGCGGAGCGGTACCGGACTATCCTGGAACTGGGCGATCAGACTGGCGTGGTACCTCATCTGGAACTGTGGGGCTTTTCTAAAAACCTGAGTACTGTCGGGGAAATTCTTTTTGTAGCGGCCCAAAGCGGCCATCCATCCGCCCGGGTACTTATGGACGTGTACCACCTGCACCGGGGAGGCTCCGGCCTGGATAGTGTGAACCTGGTAGGTAAGCCTCTGATTGAAATTTTCCACATGAACGACTACCCCTCTACCATTCCGGCCGAAAAGCTAACCGACGCGGACCGGGTATATCCGGGCGACGGCGTAGCGCCCCTAGGAAAACTGCTGAAGTCATTGAGGAATCCCGACCGGCCCGTTATTCTTTCGCTGGAAGTATTTAACCCTGCATACTACGCTCAGGACGCCATGGTGGTGGCCAAGACCAGTCTGGCAAAACTGAAAAAGGCGTCAGAAGGTATTTCGTAGTCTGGGAAAAAATATTGCTGACCTGTTTACAAAAAGGAACGGGATGAAAAATTTCATCCCGTTCCTTTTTGTATGATTAATACTGTTTTCAGGCCACCACCGGATTCCGGAATACGGCGGCTACTACGCTATCTTTTTCGGGCATGTCGTCCTGGTCAAACAGGTACACCTTTCCTTTCATCAGGGCGGTTTGAACGGCTGCTTCGGTAAGCAGGTCGGTATTTTCCGGGGTGGATGCCCGGTCAATCTGTAATTCGTACCGCTGGGCGTTGTAGTGGCCCCATAGGGAAGCGTCCTTACGAAGAAACAGCGAATCAACCTGACCGGTCAGAGCGGCCAGGATGGTTTTTTCGGTATCAGAAGCGGCGAAATCACCCGCCTTCAGATTGTGATACTGCTCAATGGCCTTTGTCTGCTGCTGATTTAACTTAGGTTCCATAATGCCCAGGGCCTGCGCGTAAAGTCCCTGCGCGTGGGGGTCATTTTTATTATCAAAATTCCCCGTAATGTATTCTTCCAGGTACTTGTTGTACTCAATCGTAGTCCGGTACAGCGGAATCAGGTAATCGACACCCGCCAAAACTACCGGTAGCTGGTCTTCTTTAAATTTCTTTTCCAGTTCATGGCTAAGCGTATAAAACCACTGACGGGTGTGCTCCTTTTCGGATTCATCGGCTCCCTGTCCGTGAAAAACACCCCCCGCAGCCGGTTGGCTGGTACCTAACCGGCGCTGTACGGTGGCTTCTCTTTCAATGCCATTGAAATATTTAAGATAATTATCTACCGAAGTAGGTACATCATCCCATAGCTCCACGGCTTTGAGTGAATAGGGAGTAGCTTCGAATAGACGAACATTCTCCATATTTATATTAAGGATATAAAAACGTCCGTTGCTGTTAAAGAGAGGTAACAACGGGCGCAGGTTCAGCCCCTTACCAACGTGAAGCATCGGCTGTTCGACCTCAAGCGGAAATTGAAAAATGGTACTGCCTTTAGGCGTAAGAAAAAAAGCCAGCATATCCGACGCGTACTGCCAGAAATTGTTGTTGTCCAGCAGGTCAAAGCCTGGCTTCAGGTACTCATTCACCTCGCTTTCATCCATTCCGTAAAGCTGTCCCAGTTGTTGGCGGGCGTCCTGAAGCTGGTTTTTAAAATGTATCTTATCCTGCTGAAAATTATCAGTGGACTGTCTTCTTGTTGGCGAATAGATAGTTACGCTATGTGGTAACTTATTGGTCACCAGTTCGCTGAGTTGGTCTATGCTGAATAATTCCATGATAATTTATATAGGTGTAGTTTAAAAAATAATTTGAAGTCATGTGGGTTGCTGCTGTTGGGCAAGCAATTTTTATATATTAAATTGATAAGATTGTTCCAAACGCCCGGCATAGGTCAAAAAAGCACATATATGCCTGACTATGGGTGATTTAGAAACAAAAGATAAGGCAGTCAGCCTGGGTAGCGTGAGGTTAAAAAACCACGTTTGAGGAATTTTTTCAATAAAAATTAATGATACTAATAGAGGTAATATATTGAATCAGTTGAAATTAAGAATAAAACAAGATTAGCCATGAATAGAATAGAACAATTGGAACATATCAAGCTGGATATTCGCACAGTTGATGTGGAACCCGACGCAGAAACTATCAACAAGGTGCGGAATGAACTCAAGAAACTGATGCGCCTATATGGGAGTATAGTAGGGGCGGATGTATTCCTGAAAGAAATCAGCCAATCCAGAAAAAACAATAAATTGGCGAGAATGCGGGTGGGTATCCCCGGGCAAGACCTCATAGCCGAGGCCTCTTCCTCGTCGTGGGCTACGGCTCTGTCTATGGTAAGTGAAATGCTATGCCATCAAATCCTGAACCGCTACCGCAAATAAATCCGCTGCTTTGCGTAAACATTCAATGTCCATTAGCCTTGCTTTTATAGCGGGGCTTTTTTGTTGTTAACGTAAGGTAGTACTTTTTGCCAAAGTTAATCCGGGTACCTGTTCGGGGAGAGGTACTGTTCCAAGTCGTTCGGAAATTAAACCCGAAAGAGGTCTCACAGTTAGCATTGACCATATTTAGGATAGGTGGGGCGAAGAATCCCCACAAAAAGGTGGATGTTGTAGATATAAGTTCTATTTAGAGAGTAGCCTAAAATTCCTCCTTTTTCCTCCATTTTGCAGCTTAAATTACTCATTTTCCGGGATGCAATTTCGATTGCCAGTTCATCCCATTTTTGTTTTAAGTAGGGTGCAAAAAAGAAAACTATTCTTTGAAAAAGTAAGATGAAATGGGGAAGAAGCAATAAGTACAGATTGATTGAAAACCAGCTTTCCAAGACTTTGACTGTATTTTAAAGACTGTTGGCCGGGCACCTACTACCAGTTTTTGAGGTTGTAGGAAACTGGTTACAAGTCGCCTAAAATGGTAGGAGCAAAAATCCCAAAAATTATAAAGCCTAAAATCAAAAGATACCTATGTTGAAGGGCTTTTTAATTGTTATGACAATATGTCGGAACGAAGCCACAATTTATGAAATTTTGGCACATTTACTAGCCAGGTCCTACCCTTTTTTGATTTGGTATAGTGTTTTTAATCTTAAAAGTATTGAAGAAATAGAATATCCAGAAACGACGTACGACCATGAAAAACAAGATGAAAATACCTCAGGAAGTACTGATGAATATAGATTTCATAAATACCGTCAATGGAGGAATGAGCCAGCCTACCGTAGAGATTGAAAGCGGGCAGGATGGTTATCAGGTGATGGTAAAGGCACCGGGTATTGAGGCCGAAGATTTGCAGGTAGAGATCATTAAGAACAAATTAATGGTATTTCATCTGCTGCCTATTTTTGCTCACGATCCCGAAGCCAACAGTGAGTATCGCTCCATCCGGTTCATCAGTAATTTAACGATCCCTAATGATGTGGATCTGGAAAGTATAGCAGCCCATTATGATGAAACACTGCTTCATGTGGTAATTCATTTACCCTATAATCAGCTGCACCAGGGTTTTCACCGCAAGGTGGATATTGAGCGTTGGAAATAATTAGTTCGCATACTTTAGTATTCAGGCAAAAGCCCGTAGCAATAACAAGCTACGGGCTTTTTGTATGTACTAGTAATGGGAGGCTCTCGAATTGTTAATGTGGCTCGGGATAGTCGAGGTAGTCGTGGAAATTACTTTCGGCATTGGGTCTATTCTGCGGCTTTACAACTTTGGCTTCACTGTGCGCCCACAACAAAAACGAAACAATATCCAGATAACGGGCCGACTTCAGGGGAAACAGATTGTCGCCCGTGCGGAGGGCATTGGTCAGGAGTACCACCGTAACGTCGTTGGGGCCTTTAATCCAGGCACTTCTGAACCCCTGCGCCCGGCCTCCGCCGGTGGTTATGTACCACCAGCCGTCGTGGTAGCTAAACCGCCCGTCGGGTGTTACGGTACTAAAAGCTCCGTATCCATTGGTAAGAAGTGTTTCTTTCAACGGGCTGGAAAGGACGGCCTGGTCGGTAGTGGAAAGTACCCTGGCATAAACTGTGGCCGCTTCCCGGGCCGATAAATAAACACCATAAGCACCGGCCGAAGCGGCGAAGTTTCCGGGATTAAAGCCCCGTGAACCTGTGTACGGATAGTCGTAGCCAAAGGTGGGACTTTGCGGGGAATTATTGAGCCATAAGTTGGTAGTCAATCCTGCTTTTTCGAAAATATTCTTTTGAAGGTACTCTTCGTATAACTCCTGGGTACGGGTGTCGTCGGTTTGGTCATTGCCGGTGAAGTTGTAACCCAGCAGGGCCGGTATAAGTACCCTGAAGAGTCCGAAGTTGGCATTCTGATAGCAGTAGTTGCCGTAGTGTTCCGGCTGGATGCCTTTTGCCACAATATTCTTCAGGCCATACCAGTAGTTTTCGGTGTAGGCACCGTTCCTACAATTGCTTTGCAGCCCAATAATGCCGCTCCGGTGCGTGAGCAGGTCATGAAAGGTGATTTTTTCCAGGTTTGTGCCTTTCTTCCAGCTAGGGGGAAGGTAATTGGTAATCGGGTCTTTGGGATCTATGCGCTTCTCCGTTGCCAACTTCAGAAAAGCCATAGCGGTAAGTGTCTTGGACATACTGGCTATTTGCATCCTCGAATCCAGGGTAAAGGGAAGTTCCCCCGCGGCCTCCACCACCCGGGACTGAAGTCCGCCGCTGCCGGATGCTACCAGTTCACTTTTTTCAAAAATGGCGAAACTATAACCAAAATCACGGTTCTGGAGGGAGTCTTCAAGGGTAGCTGCCAGGCGGTCAATGAAGCCGGCCTGCGTCTGGAAAGTAGTGACGGGTCCGTAGGCAATGCCTTCTTTCAGTTCCAGGTAGGCTCTGACGTAATAGGTAGTATTAGGCAACAGGCCGGTCAGGGTACTGTTGTAGGTAAAAGGCAGAGCAGTAATGGCTTTGCTGAATTCAGTTTTGTCCTCCCGGGTGGTAGGCTCCTCATTCAGGTCTGACCATACGTGCCCGTAGCGAAGTACCGTACCGCTGCCTGCGTCGGTAATGATGGTGGCAGCTACGGCCGAGACATCGAGCCGCTGCCTGACCATGGTGGAGTCGGTGAAGGTGAAGTCTTCAACCGGCTCGGGTTCAGGGAAACAGCTTCCGGCGACAATTGCCAGCAGGAACAGCAGTAGCCAGGTCCTTGTAGAGATGGAAGTCATAAGGTACTTATATCTTTAGAGTAGTAAAGTTATTGACCAAACGGCAAGTAAGGATCTGTTTTCTCCGTATATAAGTCAGTCCTCTCCTGAATTTCAGGAAAGGACTGACTTTGAATGCTTCTAACTAACGGTTCCCCCGTTCCAGACGTCCTTGCCGGGCTGTACAAAAGCAAGGCTACCATCTTTATCTTCTGCCATCAGAATCATACCCTGTGACTCCATCCCCATCATTTTACGCGGGGCGAGGTTGGCCAGGTAAAGTACCTTTTTACCAATGATTTCCTCGGCTTTAAAATGCTCCGAGATACCGCTCAGGACTGTCCGCTGTTCGCTGCCGATATCTACTTTCAGTTTGAGCAGTTTCTTGCTTTTGGGGACATTCTCAGCTTCCAGAATAGTAGCTACCCGTATATCCAGCTTGGCAAAGTCATCGTATTGTATCTCAGCTTTTACTTCGGGTACGGCTTTTTCTTCGGTGATGGCTTGTTCGTTCATGCGTTTGGTGTCGTGAAGTTTTTGAATTTGTTTTTCAATGGTGGCGTCTTCCAGTTTCTCAAACAGCAGCGTAGCTTCGGCAATAGAATGTCCCTCGGGTAAGAGGTTGCTTTGGCCGGCATCTTTCCATTTTTTTAGCTGATCGTCCTTAATTCCCAGCTGTTGACGGAGCTTCTCGGACGTAAATGGCATAATGGGCTCCGACACAATGGCGAGTGAAGCCGTAATCTGTAAGGCAATGTTTAGAATGGTATTTACCCGTGCTGGATCTGTCTTGATGACGTGCCACGGCTGGGTGTCGGCCAGGTACTTGTTGCCCAGGCGCGCCAGATCCATAATCAGGGCCAGCGCCTCGCGGAAACGGTAGTTTTCCATGGCTTCGCCAATGCGCACTGGAAAGGCCGCCAGTTCGGCCAGTACCGCCTGGTCCTGTTCGGTCAGCTGGCCTTTAGCAGGTACCTTACCTTCGCAGTACTTATGCGTAAGTACCACCGCCCGGTTAACAAAATTGCCATAAATACCCACCAGCTCACTGTTGTTGCGGGTCTGGAAATCTTTCCACGTAAACTCACTGTCTTTGGTTTCGGGAGCATTGGCGGTCAGTACGTAGCGCAGTACATCCTGCTTGCCGGGGAATTCTTCCAGGTACTCGTGCAGCCATACGGCCCAGTTCCGGGAAGTTGATATTTTGTCGCCTTCCAGGTTCATAAACTCATTGGCCGGTACGTTGTCGGGCAGGATAAAGGTACCTTCGGCCAGGAGCGTAGCCGGGAAAATAATACAGTGAAATACGATATTATCCTTGCCAATAAAATGGACCAGTTTGCTATCCTCCTGCTTCCACCACTTTTCCCATCCTTCGTCGGTACCATTTTTCTGGATAAGCCAGTCCTTGGTAGCCGATATATACCCAATCGGGGCCTCAAACCAAACATATAATACCTTGCCTTCGGTGTCGGGCAGGGGTACCTGTATACCCCAGTCGAGGTCGCGGGTCATGGCGCGGGGTTTTAGTCCTTCCTTCAGCCACGACTGCACCTGCCCCGCCACGTTACTCTTCCACTCGGGATGGCTATTGACATAGGACTGCACGTCCGCCTGCATTTTGTCAAGGGGCAGGAACCAGTTCTTCGTTGACCGCATTACCGGCTTGGCGCCAGACAGCATAGAACGTGGCTCTTTCAGTTCCAGCGGACTGAGCGACGAGCCGCAGCGCTCGCACTGATCGCCGTAGGCGTTTGGATTGGCACATACCGGACAGGTACCTACTATATAACGGTCGGCCAGGAACTGCTGGGCTGTTTCGTCGTAGTACTGCTCGGTAACTTCTTCTATAAATACGCCTTTGTCGTACAGGTCCTTGAAAATTTCCTGGGAAGTCTGGTGGTGAATGGGCTTGCTCGTGCGTGAGTACACATCAAACGAAATTCCCAGTTCAGTAAAGGCTTTATCAATCTGGGTGTAGTACTTGTCCACCACCTCCTGGGGCGTCATGCCTTCTTTACGAGCCCGGATGGTAATGGGTACCCCATGCTCGTCGGTACCACTGATAAAAGCTACCTCTTCTCCTTTGGAGCGCAGATACCTTACATAGGTATCGGCCGGAATGTAACAACCAGCCAGGTGACCGATGTGAATGGGTCCATTGGCATAAATCAGAGCCGCCGTAACGGTATATCGTTTTGGATTAGTAATGGGCATTAGATAATTGTAAATGATGAAAACCAGGTACTTATACTACCAACAAGACCGGGTTCCGGTTTAGGTTCAGGCTTTGTTGGTACTTGAAGATTTTATATTCCTAATTGCAAAATTAGCAAAAAGGGCTCTGGAAAGGCCTTTTTGTAAGATTTACCTTTATTTGTGTCAACTATTTTAATCTTTATGTAAAAAATACTTGACATATAGTATGGTTTGCTTTACCTTTGATTCGAAATTAATCTATTAGCCATTTTTAACTCTATTAGCCATGAAAACAAAAAACCTTTTACCCAACGCCTGGAAGCCGGTCGGCTGGGCTCTGCTTATTATCAGTGTACCGTTTGGATTGTGGTTGCTGGTGGATGATTCCGCTTTCCCCTTCAATCTGGTTATTCAATTCCCCTGGCCTTTTGGTTCGGAAAAGTCCGGTGCTTTCCAGAACATTGACATGCTGGACCACAAGGATGGTACCATTACCCTGGACCTGATTGATGAGCTAATGGCGCTGGCGGTCATTGCGGGTCTGATGATTGTAGGCTTTGCCCGCCTGAAAGTGGAAGACGAGCGCATCGCGCAACTTCGGCTGGAGTCACTTCAGTGGGCTATCTATGGCAACACCCTTGTGCTGGTGTTGTGTATCCTTTTGGTGCACGGGCTGTCTTTCATCAATGTGATGATCTACAACATGTTCACGCCCCTGCTGATTTTTGTACTACGCTTCCACTGGTTGCTCCTGGTAGCACCGGCCCTGGAAGCCAAGCGGGAAAGGAGGGTGGCATGAAGAACCGCATCCGGATTGAACGCGCCATCCTGAATATTACCCAGGCCGAACTGGCCGATCGGGTTCAGGTATCGCGCCAGACTATTAATGCCATTGAGGCCGAAAAGTACTCGCCTTCCCTGGCTTTGGGCCTGAAAATAGCCCGGATCTTTAATAAATCGGTAGATGAGATTTTTGAGCTGGAAGAGGGAGATTTGTAAACATGACCGGCCAGAGAAGTACTTCTCTGGCCGGTTTTGGTTTTGACCGGAAAGGAAGAATTTTGGGGCTGCCGCCCTTTTGGAATGCTGATTTCTATCCCCGAACTTTGACCACGTACTATCCGTTCTTACTGCATGAATATCCTCATTACCGGAGCTACCGGGCTCGTTGGCAGCGCCGTTGCCAGGCGTCTTATTAAGGAAGGGCATACCGTGCTGGCCTTACACCGTAGCAACTCCGACCGCAGCCTTCTGCGGGAAGTGGAGAAGCAGGTACAATGGGTGGAAGGGGATATTCTGGACATTTACTCGCTTGAAAACGCAATCCGGGAAGCCGACTATGTAGTACATGCCGCCGCGGTTGTATCTTTTGTACCCCGCGACCGCGATGCTATGTACAAAGTCAACGTGGAAGGAACGGCCAATGTAGTCAACGCCTGCCAGAAGATCGGGACCACTAAACTTTGTCATATTAGTAGTGTAGCCGCCCTGGGACGACCCGACCTGCGTAAGGTGGAGGCGGGGCACGATATTGTTATTACCGAAGATCAACGCTGGGAGGAGTCGCCTTCCAATTCTCATTATGCAAAGACCAAGTACCTGGCTGAACTGGAAATTTGGCGGGGCGTGGCCGAAGGCCTGAACGCCGTCATCGTGAACCCGTCGCTGGTATTGGGGGAAGGTGACTGGGACCGCAGCAGCACGCAGATTTTCCGGTACGTGTATGACGAAAAGCCGTTTTATACCGATGGCCTGATGAATTACGTTGATGTTGTAGACGTGGCCGAGGCAGTGTACCGGCTCCTGTTCTCTGATATAACGGCCGAGCGGTTTATACTGAGTGCCGGCAGTATGACCTACCAGGAGTTATTTAACCAGATAGCCGATGTCTTTGGCAAGAAAAGGCCCGGTCTGCGGGTGAGTTCTTCCCTGACCGCGGTTATCTGGCGGTTTGAAGCCCTCCGCTCCTGGCTGACGGGCAGCCCTCCGCTCATCACCAGAGAGACCGCCAAGTCGGCTACGCACCGGTTTCGGTACGATGGGCGGAAGGTTCAAAAGGCTATCGGGCTGACATTCAGAAGCTATGAAGAAACCATCCGGCGGGTCTGTGAAAGTTTTGGTAAAGGGGTTTGATAATAGGATTATTATCATTATCTTTCTACTACATTACATTTTGAAATAAGTACTCTTGTACTTACTACTCTAACCACAATTAGTGTACATGGAGCAAGATTTTGAGGAAAGAAAAGATTTTATGAAAGAGACATTGCTTCGCTTTGAGCACATGCTGAAAACAGAGGCGAGTGAATTCTTCGACCTGGATACATACGAACAAGTTGCTGAACATTATTTGGATAATGGCGATTGGGAAAAAGCGTTCAAAGCCTGTGAGTTAGGGTTAGAAAACTATCCGTATTCTTTAGATCTCATGCTTAACAAAGCCCAACTGCTGTCCAACCGCGGAGAGTTTGAAGTGGCCCTGGAACTCCTTGAGCGTGCGCGTCTTTTCCACCCCGGCGATAACGAAATACCCTTCATGCAGGGAGCTATCTATAACCTGATGGGTGAATACGAAACTTCCGTTACTATTCTGGAAGGAATGCTCGATACGGCCGATGAAAAAGATGATATCTACTACCAGATCGGGCAGTCCTACCAGAACTGGGGCAAGTATACCGAGGCTATTGAAAATTACAAGCATTCCATACAGCTCAATCTGCAGAATGAGCATGCGTTATATGAACTGGCACACTGCCTGGACCTGATCGGGGAGCTGGAAAGTCATCTGGGTTTTTATACCAGGCTTGTTGACATTGATCCTTTTTCGCACCATGCCTGGTATAACCTGGGGATTGCCTACAGCAAGCTGGAGCGCTTTGAAGAAGCGCTGGAGGCCTACGAGTACGCTACCCTGATTAAGGAAGACTTCGCATCGGCCTATTTCAATCTGGGTAATTCCTACATGAATCTGGAACAGTACGAAAAGGCTCGGGGATGCTACGAAAAAGCCATTGAGCTGGAAGGCAAGCAACCCGAAACCTGTTGCTGCCTGGCCAATAGTTACGAGAAACTGGGTGACTTTGAAATGGCCATCCGATACTACCGGGAAGCCGTAAAACTGGATAGCCTGTGGGATGACGGCTGGTTTGGTCTGGGTATTTGTATGGCCGAGCTGAGTCGCTGGCACGAAGCCATTGGCTTCTTCCGCAAAGCCATTCAGCTTTCTGAGTTGAACCCCGACTACTGGATGGCACTGGCCGAAACGGAATACAAACTGGGCAACGTGGTGTCGGCCTTTGAGGCGTTTGAAAAATCAGCCGAGATTGAGCCGGGAAATCCGGAGGTATGGTTGAAGTGGTCGCTGGTACTTTTTGACCAGGGTAACTACGGCCGCGCCTGCGATTTGCTGGCCGCTGCCGTCGACGAGATGCCCGAGGAATCGGACCTGTATTACCGTTCGGCGGTGTACCTGATCCACGCCGGTGAGTACCGCGAAGCACTGCTTAACCTGGAAATTGGTCTTACACTTGATTACGACCGGCACGTGCAACTTTTTGATTTCTTCCCCGAACTGGAAAAACAAAAAGCGCTGTACCGGATTATAGAACAGTACCGAACCAAGAATCAATAAAGAGAAAAGCCCGCCAATCGGCGGGCTTTTTTTATGGTTGGGGAAGTACCTGCAGTAGCTGCGTAAGCTCAATATCAAAAGCACAGCGAAAATGCCCTTCGGGACAGGCTTTGTGACCGTGGAGGCCGCAGGGACGGCAGTAGAGCGGCTCCTTCTTCTCGACAATGTACGCCCCGGCCGATAAGGGACCAAAACCAAATTCGGGTACTGTGGAGCAATATACCGCACAAACCGGCGCGTTCACCGCCGAGGCCAGGTGCATAGGTGCCGAATCGTTGACATAGTTCATCGTGGCCTTTTCCATCAGAGCCGCTGATTCCAGAAACTGGAGCTGACCACTCAAATTCACTACCGAAGTACTTCGTCCGGAACTTTTGATAATACGCTCGGCCAGGTGTCGGTCGTCGGGGCTACCCAGCAGAAATACTCGGTACTGATCGGGGAGCTTTCTCAGGAGTTCAGCCCAGCGTTCGGCGGGGTACTGTTTGGTATACCAAACCGAAGCCGGTGCAATACACAGGTAAGGCTGCGTTTGGTACGGCGCTACTTTCTGGTAGTCGGAGGCGGAAGGGTAGAGGCGGGGCCGGGCTACCGGGCCGGGCAGGTACTTCTTTAGTAATTCATGATTTCTGTCTACTTCATGGACTCCTTTTTCGAGTCGGTGCGGAATGCTATCGGTAAATAAAAAGGAAAAAGGATTTTTATCAAAACCCGTACGAACTGCAGCGCCCGAAAAGGCCGTCAGGAATCCGGTGGAGCCAAAGCGTTGCACATTAATCAGCCAGTCGTATCGCTGGGCGCGTATCTGCCGCAGCAGTTGCAGCAGGCTCTTGTACTTTCCCCCTTTTTTTTGCCAGATAAGTACCTTGTTCAGGTAGGGGTGCTGCTGAAACAGCCCTTCGTTTCCTTTACGAACCAGCAGGTCAATCTGAGCGGCGGGGAAGTGGCTATGTAGCGTTTCAAGCAGGGAGGTGGCCAGAATAACGTCGCCGATAAAAGCGGTCTGAATGACCAGAATGCGCTGTGGGTTCATTGAATAAACAGGTATCGGACAAAATTCCGTAATTTTGCCCTTACCACCGAAAATTATCGGAAGTGATTTTGTGTTAAATAAGAATGAAGAGAAACATACCCCGTAAAAAGGTAGGTAATACACACCCGGAAACAACCCTTTCGGAAGAGTACCAGCTCCATACCCTTCCCAATGGCATACGTATTGCTCATAAACAGGTACCCTACACCCAAATTGCCCACTGCGGTATTATGCTCGACATCGGGAGCCGCGACGAACTTCCCGAGCAGCAGGGACTGGCGCATTTCTGGGAACACATGGCATTTAAAGGTACGGAGAAACGCCGCTCCCACCATATTATAAACCGGCTGGAAACCGTAGGCGGTGAACTAAACGCCTATACTACCAAAGAAAAAATTTGCTTTCACGCCTCGGTACTGGACGAGCATTTTGACAAAGCCCTGGACCTGTTAGCTGACATTGCCTTTCATTCGGTGTTTCCCGAGAAGCAGATTGAGCGGGAGCGGAACGTGATTCTGGAAGAAATGTCCATGTACTACGATTCTCCCGAAGATGCCATTCAGGACGATTTTGATGAATTACTCTTCCCGAAGCACGCCCTGGGTAACAATATACTGGGTACTGCCGACACGGTTCGTTCGTTCGGAGCCGCCGACCTGCGAAAATTTATTGTGGATAACCTCGATACCGAACGGATTGTAGTGGCTTCGGTAAGCCGGTTGCCTTTTGCGAAGGTAGTACGTACCGCCGAGAAGTACCTGTCGAGTTTACCGGCCCAAAAAACATCCCGGGTGCGGGTAGCTCCCCACCTCTATACCCCCGAACGAAAAGAAGTAGCGCGGTCCATTACGCAGGCCCAGTGTGCAATGGGACGTCCATCCTACGCTCTGACGGACGACCGTCGGTTGCCTTTCTTCATGTTGGTAAATCTGCTGGGGGGGCCGGGTATGAACTCACGCTTTAACATGGCCCTTCGTGAACGCTATGGCTTCGTGTACTCTATTGAGGCCAACTATACTCCTTATCTGGATACGGGCTTCCTGGGCATTTATTTTGGTACGGAACAGAAGCAGCTTATTCGCAGTATTTCGCTGATTCATAAAGAACTGCGCCGCCTGCGCGAGCAGCCGCTTACTACTACCCAACTGCACCATACCAAGGTGCAACTGATGGGGCAATTGGCGATGTCGGAGGAGAGCAACATGAGTTTTATGCTGATGATGGCCAAGAGCCTGCTGGATACCGGCCGGGTAGATACCCTACCCGAAATATTTGAAGAGATTAAACAGGTAACGGCCCGGCAGTTGCAGGAGCTGGCGCAGGATATGTTCGACGAAACGAAGTTCAGCTACCTGACCTTCCTGCCGGAGGAGTAGGGAGTGAGATTATGAATTAGCGGTCGTCGCTGCGATGAATTCTGAGTTCTAAATTATTTTAAAATAAAATTTCAGGACAAGAGTCTCAGAGTGAGTACCTTATAAACCACAAAAGAGCGGGAGCGTAGCCATTGGCTGCACTCCCGCTCTTTTGTGCTATTTTCAATATGGCTTTTTACTTAGACTTCGAAAGCTAATAACTAATCGCTATCGGCTAATTAGCTCTTTTTCTTAGTAGCTGCTGCTTTGGCAGGAGCAGTTTTGGGAGCCAGGGAGTTAATCCACACCGCCAGTTTCAGAGCATCTTCCTTAGGTACCTGGGTCATAGGAGCCATGGGAGGGTAACCAGGCCAGTTAGCTGGTTCTGGTTTGTAGATAAGCTCAACAATCCGCTCATTCTTGTACCCTTTCTTCGCTACATCTACATAAGCCGGACCTACCAGACGGGTGTCGGCGCGGTGACAGGCAAAACAGGTATACTTAGTGAGCAACGCATTGATGTCATCAGGTACTTTAACTTGTGCATTTGCCGAGACAGCGCCCAAAAGTGTGGCAACTACGGTTGCCAGCAAAAATCCAAAGCTTTTTTTCATGAGAGTAATTAAAGAAAATTAAAACAACTATTCAGACCAAAAAACGGAACAAAAGTACATACACTACACTGATTTACCGAATGCTATTGACCTACTTTTGTATAATTCCTGAAAAAGACCAGCCAGAGGCTTATTAGTTCCTGACTAATCGGGTACCGGAAAAAAAACGAAGAACAAAACGGTATCTTTTATTCAATCGGGTTTTTATTATCCTCTTCCTGCATTTCCTGCTCCGGGTTATCCTTTACCCATACCACCCGAAGTACCTTACTGCTAACACCCAGATCGGCAAAAAAGTGCTGCCAGTGAAGTTGTCGGGCCGAAAGATGGTCCGTGGGTGATTTAACCTCCACAAAGGCGTACTCTTCCTCGTTCCATACCAGCAGGTCCGGAAACCCCCGGGTATTTTCCCGCAGGTTGGCAGCCATCTCCAGCAGGACCGCGTGCAACTGCGTAGGCCGGACCAACTCTACCACCGCCCGTACCGCGGCCAGTAGCTCCGGGTACCAGCCCACCAGTACATTAGAAATACCAAACTTTTCGGCGTAGGTAGTCTCTACAGCAGCCACTATGTCTTCCTTCCGACCCAGCTCCAGTATCCGAGCCTTGAGCATACTGTGTCGTTTGAAATAAAAATCCGGCAGAAAGAAGTCTGAAGGTACCCGCTGTAGGGGATGGTGAATGGCCTGGACATTGGTATCATAAATAATGTCCCAGAACAGCAACCCAAACAAGGCCCGCCAGGGTTCATTTTCACTGAAAAGAGCATTGTATCCCCGCTCCTGGTAGTACTCAATCACGCCGCGCTCTACCCGGTAGCGAAAATTGATTGGTATCCCCACGGATTCGGCTGCCTGCAGAGCCTGCGTAGTACGACGGGTGGCTCGCTTTTTCTTATTCAAGATTTTTTCCCGAAAATCCAGCGCAAAAAAACGTTCATCGGCATTTTGCGGGTGCGCCTCCATGTCATCGCACAGGGCCAGGGCTTCTTCGGTATCGCCCAGGCGGTGGAGCAGCCGGGCGCGTCGCTCACGCGAGGGGGCGTGGTCGGTAAGCTGATAGACCGTCAGGGCCTGCTCGGGCAGTTTCCTGCGTTCCAGCCAGGCCCCCACCCGAAGTACCAGCTGCCGGAACGAAGGCAGCGCCACCGCGCTCAGCTCCTCGGGGAGCCCGCCCTGCCAGTTCATAAACCAGTCGTAAATTTCTTCGGGGGGCAGCTCCTCTTTCAGCTCGTGAAAGGTTTCTTTGGTCAGCGAAATCATCAGCTTGTCGTCGGCGTCCTGTCGGGTAGCAAAGCGGACAGACAGCTGTTCCTCGTCGAACGACTGGTAGCGCACATGCCCCAGATCACGTACCACAAACTCGGTCATGTCGGCGTGGCGGTTTCCGAAGAAGAGAAACTTCATCATCATGACTTCCAGTTCGTAGCCTACTTTCACGATTGGGTCAAGCGCTTCAATGGCCTCAAAAAGGACCGGAAAAGAATATTCGTGCAAGAGCCAACGCATCAGGTCCGGCTTGTGAATAGTTTTGGGAGGCATGATAACCGGCGCCAGCGACTGCGTAAGCAACAGCAGTTCGGGCTTGCTGAACAGGTTAAGTACCTCCGGGGCCCGGTGGGCGTGCTGCTCCGAAATTACTTCCGCAAAGCCATTCTGAATAAGTTCGGTGAGGGCGTCGGGTATATCGCAGATTTCCGCGTAGGCCAGGGTATTTATCCGGAAAAATGCTCCCCTTCGGTTGCTGAACCGGATAAAAAGGCAGCGGGCGTCTTCGGATAAGGCGTGGTAGGAGCGCAGAAACTCCTCCTCGTTTTTGTTCAGGATATGGCCGTACATTTTCTGAACAAAATCCAGTACATACCCAAAGTAGTCGAGGTAGTATTTGGGAGGTAGTTCGGTACGCGAGGGGTCGCTGCTGCTCACGGATTGTAAGTACTATTAAGGGTGGATGGGTAGTGGCTTTTGCTAGGGATAAAACGGTATTAGTACCCGATGAGTTCATGATTATTATATACCAGACAAATAGAAAAATAAATAGTAAAAATTGCACTATGTTTATGTAAATAGCTAATTGTCTGCAACTTATATAGTATTTAGGAAAGAATTGGTTTACATTTGTTTCCGTCCAAATCCAATCACAATTACTCTATGAGAACACTTGACTCTTACGATTTTTCCGGAAAGAAAGCCCTGGTTCGGGTAGACTTCAACGTACCGCTCAATGATAAATTTGAGATTACTGATGATACCCGCATTAAGGCCACAGTTCCTACCATAACCAAAATACTGAACGACGGAGGGGCCTGTATTCTGATGTCACACCTGGGGCGTCCCAAAAACGGACCCACCGAAAAGTACTCACTAAAGCACCTGGTGACACCACTTTCGCTGATTTTTGGTCGTACGGTAAAGTTTGCGGATGATTGCATTGGTGAGCAGGCGACTGGACTGGCTGCTAACCTGCAGCCGGGGGAGATTTTACTGCTGGAAAACCTGCGTTTTTATAAGGAAGAAGAAAAAGGAGACGAGGAGTTTGCGCAGAAGCTGGCCAAACTGGGAGATGTGTGGGTGATGGATGCCTTCGGTACCGCCCACCGCGCTCACGCTTCTACGGCCGTTATTGGACAGTACTTTCCAGATAAAGTCTGTGGGTACGTAATGCAGGCCGAACTGGACAATGCCCAGCGGATTCTGGAACATGCCGAGCGTCCTTTCACGGCCATTATGGGCGGAGCCAAAATATCGGATAAAATCCTGATTATTGAGCGCCTGCTCGATAATGTAGATAACCTCATTATTGGGGGGGGCATGTCCTATACTTTTTCCAAAGCGAAAGGCGGCAACATAGGGAAGTCACTTCTGGAAGCCGATAAGCAGGACCTCACCCTCGAAATACTGGAAAAAGCAAAGAGCAAAGGCGTAAATATCATACTTCCGCTTGATAACGTTATTGCGGATGACTTTAGCAATGACGCCAACCGCCAGACGGTAAAAGCCGGTGAAATTCCTGATGGATGGGAAGGCCTCGACATTGGACCCGAATCCGTAAAGTTGTTTTTGGATATAGTAGCCAATTCCAAAACCATTCTCTGGAACGGTCCCATGGGCGTGTTTGAGTTCCCTAATTTCGCCGTAGGTACCAACGCCATCGCCGAAGCCGTTGTAAAAGCGACCGAAGAAAACGATGCTTTCTCCCTGATTGGTGGGGGCGACTCCGCTTCGGCCGTCAACAACGCCGGCTACGGTGACCGCGTAAGCTACGTATCAACGGGGGGAGGTGCCCTTCTGGAATACATGGAAGGCAAAACTCTGCCGGGCGTAGCCGCCCTGGAAGCCTGATCCCAGGCGGACCTCAGTACCCCATTTACGATTTGGTATAGATTGATAGAGAGGCTCGTACGAGCCTCTCTACTTTTTTTGGTACCTGCCCAAAATAAAAAATCCACTCCTCAATTCGGGAGTGGATTTCCATTTTCTTAACCTAAACTAATCGTATGAATAAAGTCAACTCTCGTCAACTGATACTCCTTTTGGAATTAATTATTTGTCTGTACGCGCTGCTGTAATTCATCCGAACCAGTTTTGCGCTGACGGGCACCCTTCACATTCTGATTGCCAAAGCGGTAGGTAAATGTTGCCCGTACCTGACGGCTGGGCCATCTTGACTGCACCCTCAGGTTAATTTCATTGAACTCAGCTACACCCTTGAACTGGTTGGTCCAGAAAAGGTCGTTGACGTTCAGGCGTAAGGTACCTTTCTTATCCAGCATGGTTTTCTGCAAGCCCAGGTTCAGCATACCCTGTGGATTTACCTGGAAGAAACCGTAGATGCTGGCGCTGTTGTACCAGCCGGACACCTCAGCCGACCAGCCTTTGGGCAAACGGAACTGGTTATTCACATAGGCGTTCCAGTTAATTTGCTCTACGTCAAACAGTTCATTCTGGTAGAATGTCTGGTAACGATTATATACTCCGGTAAAGTTGGTTTGTACGGTCCACCACTTGGTTACTGGCAGGGGCATCGAAATCGTCAGGCTCAGGTTATCCTGATTGTCCAGGTTTTCGGTGGTTATATAGGTCTTGTTCTCAGACGCGATTTGGCGAGGTACTTCCCTGACAATGACATCTTTAATTTTACTATAAGCCAGGGTGGTATTCAGAAAGCTCTTGTACGTATGCGCCAACTGAAACGCGTGGGTAAACTGGGGTTTCAGGTTAGGGTTACCGCGCTGAAAGGTAAAAGGGTCCAGGTAAAACTCAAACGGGTTAAGTGACTGGTAGTCGGGACGGTCAATGCGACGGCTATACGACAGGTTCAGAACGTTGCTGCTGTCCAGCTGGCGCGATACAAACACGCTCGGGAACAGGTTAACGTAGTTGCGGTCGCGGATGTCATTCAGGGTAACCGAGTTTCCGACAGAGTGCGTATGTTCGGCGCGCAAACCTAACTGGTACTGGGTTTTGGCGTTAATTTTTCCGCTGAGGTTGGTATATGCCGCGTTGATATTTTCAGTGTACTTAAAGTGGTTGGTACGGGTGGGGTCCAGGCTCCAGTCATCCAGCTTAATCTCAAACCGCATGTTGTTGTCCGACGCTACGTAGCTGGTTTTAAGGCCCGCTTCCAGCTTCGCTTTGCCCACCAGTTGGGTGTAATCCATTTTGGCTACGCCAATGTTAATATTAGATGGCATGCTGTTACGCACCAGTTCGGGAGTACCGGCCGACTCACCGCCCGGATTGAAATAGCGGGTATCCAGCAGGTTGTTGCTTTTGCCGTTGTACTGTACGTAGTCCGCATCAAAAGTCAGTTCTTTCCCCTTGTCATCGAACTGGTGTTTCAGGTTTACATTGGCGCTGAGGTTATTCATTTTGGAGCCACTTTCCGAAACCGTGCGGTAGGTTTGACGCACACTCAGGTCACCGTTCAGGATGCGGGTGTTGGTTTCGCCGATTGGGGTACTCCAGTCGTTATAAAATCCCGACACCAGAGCACCAACAGTTGTTTTCTTGGTTACAAAGTAGTCAATGCCTGCCCGCAGACTATAATTCGCTGAATTGTTGATACGCGAGCTCTCCTGGTCAAATATGGTAATGTTGTCGTTGAAAGGAATAGTCCGGTAAATTTCGTTTGTGTTAAAGCCCCGGCCTTTGTACCCGTTCAGGTTGGCGAACGTACTTATTTTGCCTTCGCGGTGATTCAAAGAAAGCGAAGAGTTGCCGCGTCCGTACTTGTCACCTACTACCCCACCACCTACGGTAAAAGTCCCGTTGGTACCGAAGTTTTTGTTCCGCTTGAATTTGATATTGATAATACCCGAGTTACCGGCGGCATCGTACTTGGACGAAGGATTGGTAATCAGCTCGATTTTCTCAATGTTATCGCTGGGCGTGTTACGCAGCAGATTCATAAGCTCCTGCTGGGAAAGAAAGGTTTGCTTTCCGTCAATCTGAACAATTACGCCGTCTTTACCGCGTAGCATAAGGCGCTCATTCTGCTGGTCCACGGTAACACCGGGAGCACGTTCCAGTACTTCCAGGGCGGTGGCACCCGCCGCTACTATACTATTCTCCACGTTCAGAACGGTGCGGTCTATCTGCTGCTCAATAAAGGGCTTCTTGGCTACTACGGTCAACTCCTTCAGGTTTTGCGTATCCGTTGATAAGGAAATCGAAGAAAGTTGTACGTTGTCGCTGGCGACGATGAACGGTTGGCTGTATACTTTCTGGTACCCAACCATGGAAATCAAAGTCAGGTACTTACCCGCTTCTATTTGTTCAATCAGGTACTTACCATCCACATCAGTAGTGGTACCTTTTGCCAGGGTGGAGTCTTTCGCTTTTAATAATAATACGTTTACAAATGGGAATGGCTGTTGCTTTTCATCCTGTACAACGCCCGAAACCTGACCTCTCATACCCGATTGGGCGGAGGCAGGATGGGCGGAAAGCAGGGCAGCAGCGAGAGTCATAACGGCAAATAATCGAGTAAAAAAAAGTTTCATGGCTAATAGATGTCAGTACAAGGTTGCTTATCTTTTGTAGATACTACATGGCAAAGGTAAGTACTTTGTATAACATAGAACCTTTCATTACACGAAAGGCAAATAAGTTGTATGAACGGAACAAGCTGGCTACCGGAACGGCGGGTGTGTGTCGGTAGATAGATACAAAGTGAAGCAAGAATGTTGCACGGGAATAGAAAAAAAATTTGAATGGTTAATAAGAGAGGTTGAATGGAAGCCTGATCATGAGGGTATAGCCAAATCAAACAAGATTGTTAATTTTGAGGTACTATATGAAATAAAAAGGTGGCAGGAAGTGCTTCTGGAGCAGCTGTTCCCAAATATCCTTAAAAAAGAGTACCTTACTTCCCGGGCATGATTAACCAACTTTACGATAGATCGCTCAGCCTGCTGACGGACCTGTATCAGCTTACCATGGCCTACGGGTACTTTAAGTCGGGTAAGGCCGAGCAGCAGGCGGTGTTTAATCTGTACTTCCGGAAGCACCCCTTTCAGGGCGGCTTTACCGTAGCCTGCGGACTAAGCAGCGTCATTGACTACCTTACTGCGTTCAGGATATCGGAAGATGACCTCCGGTACTTAGGTACCCTTACCGGTAGCGACGGCAAGCCCCTGTTTACGCCGGATTTTCTGGAGTACCTGCGCACCATGGAGTTTAGTTGTGAGGTAGAAGCCGTACCGGAAGGTACCATCGTATTTCCTAACGAGCCGCTGCTGCGCATCAAGGGACCAATCCTTCAGTGCCAGCTCCTCGAGACACCCTTGCTGAACCTGATTAACTTCCAGACTTTGATTGCCACTAAAGCCGCCCGCATGCGCCTGGTAGCCGGGCAGGACACCCTGCTTGAGTTTGGCCTCCGGCGCGCCCAGGGTCCCGACGGTGGCATGACCGCCAGCCGAGCTGCTTACATTGGTGGTTTTGACGCTACGGCCAACGTACTGGCCGGTAAGCTCTACGGTATACCGGTGCGGGGTACCCATGCCCACAGTTGGGTGATGTCATTTGAGAGCGAACTGGAATCGTTTGAGACCTACGCCCGTATCATGCCCAACAACGTTACCCTGCTCGTAGATACCTACGATACCATTCAGGGGGTAAAGTATGCCATCAGGGTAGGGGAGCAGCTTCGGCAGCGGGGCTATGACCTGGGTGGCATCCGGCTTGATTCGGGCGACCTGGCGTACCTGAGTATTGAAGCCCGCAAGTTGCTGGATGGGGCCGGATTCACCTCTACTTCCATCGTCGCCAGTAACGACCTCGACGAGCACATCATGGCCAGCCTTAAAAACCAGGGTGCCAAAATAAATGTATGGGGTGTAGGTACCAAGCTGGTAACGGCTTACGACCAGCCGGCCCTGGGAGGAGTATATAAGCTGGCGGCTATCTGTACCAAAGAGAATGTATGGGAATACAAGCTCAAGCTGTCCGAACAGGCCGTGAAGGTGTCTACGCCGGGTATCCAGCAGGTACGGCGTTACTGTGAAAATAGTACTTACAAAGCGGACATGATTTTTAATGAAGAAGCCCCGCCACCTGCCTTACCCACTATGGTTGATCCCTATGATTTTACCCGACGTACTTCCCTGGCGGCTTCACTGACCTACGAAGACCTGCTGGTACCGGTGTTCAGGGAAGGAAAGCTGGTGTATGAACTACCCACCATTGAGGCGGCCCGCCGGCGGGTGCAACAACAGTTAAGTTCCTTCCACGGGGGTATAAAGCGTTTTGTTAATCCGCATACCTACCCGGTGGGGCTGGAGCAGCAGCTCTTTGACCTCAAAACCGATTTGATTTTCTCACTTCGCTCGACCAGAAAAGCAGATGTCCAATAAGCAGGAGGGCCTCCGGGGCCGGACGGCCGTAGTCGGGGCGGGCATAGCCGGTATTGCCACGGCCGTACGCCTGGCGGCCAAAGGGTATCCGGTGGAGGTATTTGAGGGCAACGCTTATCCAGGTGGAAAGCTGTCCAGTTTTGAAATGGCGGGATACCGTTTTGACGCGGGTCCTTCGCTTTTCACCATGCCCCAACTGGTCGATGACCTTTTTCGGGTAGCCGGAAAAACTCCGGAGGACTACTTTCAGTACATTAGGCTACCCGAAACCTGCCGGTACTTTTACGAAGACGGCACCCGCTTCACCGCTCACGCTGAACCTGAGCGGCTGGCCCGCGAAATCGAAACCCACCTGGGTGAGCCCGCTGACCACGTACTGTCGCACCTGCGCGATAGCGCGACAAAGTTTGAGGTGACAGAAAAGCTTTTCCTGCACCGCTCCCTGCACAAGCTAAGTACCTACTTTAATCGGGACGCCCTGAAAGGGTACCTCAACCTGCACCGGCTGGATGCCTTCCGCTCTATGCATAGCGCCAATAGTACCCGCTTCCGGGACCCGAGGGTAGTGCAGCTGTTTAACCGCTATGCTACCTACAATGGCTCCGATCCGTACCAGACGCCCGCTACCATGAATATTATCCCGCACCTGGAGTACAACATCGGGGCTTTTTTTCCGAAAGGCGGTATGGTAGCTATTACCAATAGTCTGGTGCGACTGGCCGAAGACCTGGGCGTGAAGTTCCATTTTTCTACGCCGGTCCAGGAAATAGTCATTGAAGGAAAACGGGTAACGGGTATCCGGGTGAAGGATTTATTTCTACCCTTTGAGCGGGTAGTTAGTAATATGGATGTGGTGAATACCTTTCGGAAACTACTGCCGCAGGCCCGGCAGCCGGAGCGTATTCTGCGTCAGCCCAAGTCCAGTTCGGCCCTTATTTTCTATTGGGGAATAAAAAGGAGCTTTCCGGAGCTGGGACTGCACAACATTTTCTTCAGTAACGACTACTCGACCGAGTTCAACCACCTATTCCAGCAGAAGACCATTCACCAAGATCCCACGGTATATATCAATATCACCTCTAAGTACGAACCAGCCGACGCTCCCGCTGACTCCGAAAACTGGTTCGTCATGGTCAACGCACCGGCCAACAGTGGTCAGGACTGGGACGCCCTCATTGACCAGACCCGCCAGAACATCATCAACAAACTAAGCCGCCTGTTGGGCCAGGACATAGGGAGTCTGATTGAATGTGAATCACTGCTCGACCCACGACTTATCGAATCCCGCACATCCAGCTCCCAGGGTGCCTTGTACGGCAATAGCTCCAACAACCGCTTCGCGGCCTTTTTGCGCCACGCCAACTTTTCTTCCGACTACAGCAACCTCTATTTTGTGGGCGGTAGCGTTCATCCCGGAGGCGGTATTCCTCTGTGCCTGCTATCGGCCAAGATAGTGGGAGATTTGGTGAATGGTAGAAAGGAGGAAAGGTAAGAAAGGAGGAAGGGTTGGAAAGGAGGAAAGGTAAGAAATGGGGAGTGCGTAGCCTCCTTCGAATTCGCTACGCACTCCAGGTGAGTATTGGATTTACTCAATTACCCGAAAAAGACGGCTCCACCGTATTTTATTCCAGGCATTAGCCGGAACGGGGTCCAGGGACATCCATACAAATACGGCTTTGCCTACGATATGGTCTTCCGGCACAAAACCCCAGTAGCGGGAGTCATCCGAATTATGGCGGTTGTCGCCCATCATAAAGTAGTAGTCCTGCCGAAAGGTGTAGCTGGTTATGGGTTGGCCTTTCAGTCGGATGGATTCCGTTGTAATTTCTACGGCATCGTTTCCTTCGTACCGTTCAATAACCAAACCGTACAGCGCGATGGTTTGGCGGTTTACGGGAATGGTCATCCCTTTTTGAGGAACAGTCAGTGGTCCAAAGTTATCCCGGTTCCAGGCAAAAGCCGAGCCTCCGTAAATGCCCTGAGCAACAGTACCTGGCTGTTCGGTGGTCAATTCAACCCCCTTCACCCATTCAAATTCTTTAAACTGTGAAATAACATCAGGAGTAGTATTAAACCAGTAGCCCTTCAAAGTAGTGGCATTGGTAGCCTCATCGTATACCTCTATCGGCTGCCAGTTGATGAAAGGGCCCTCGGGTGACTGGTAGTCGTTAATAATATTGTATTTCCTGAAAAAACGCTCGTTAAGTACTTCGGTCGTTCTGACGAAGTAGGTAGTTTCGGAGCGGGTTGGAACAGGAAGGGCATTGTCATTTACAAATACCTGTTCCTGCCTGATTTCTACTTTGTCGCCCGGTATTCCAACGCAACGCTTAATCACATTGGTCCTTAAATCAATAGGGTAGTCGGGTTCACCGGGTTTGGGCGGAGGGAAATTAAAGACTACGACGTCGCCGTTTTTAACCTTGGAAAATCCCGGAAGCCGAAAGGTAGGCAGTTGAATGGCGGTATGATAGGAAGGGATATCGGTACCCCAGATTTTCTGATGCGTCAGAGGTACCTGTAGGGGCGTTTTGGGCGTGCGGATGCCGTAATGGAGCTTGCTCACAAACAAATAGTCGCCTACCATCAGGCTATTTTCCATGGAAGGCGTAGGAATGGCAAAAGCTTCAAAAGTCAGAAAGCGAATCAGGGTAGCGGCGATAACCGCAAACAGCACCGAATCGGACCATTCGCGCAAGGGTGATTTTTTAGGACTGGCAGAAGATTCCCCGGTCACTTTTTTCTTCTTGAACATGGCTAAGTTAGAGTTATTTTTGAATGTATTTGGGGTGAAAATATCGCAAAATCTGGAATTCATGAATAAACAGGACATAATTTATTTGTTTAGAGCAATAAGTACTCTAACCCAGCAGAATTAAAAGCCTTCTCAGGTTAAAAAACACATCTTAAATAAGTCCGGAACTTCGCTGCTAGAGGTAGTTACTTAGCTCTTCTCTGCGAAATAATCAGCCACCATAGGTAAACTAGCCGAAATCAGCCTTTTAGTAGGAGTTGTACTTTACTACTCTTTTTTATTCGGAAACCATAATGGAAAGACGCGCGGCGTTAAAAAGCATGGCTGTAACGGCCGGAGGCCTTTTGGCAATGCCTGCCTGGGCCAGGGGCTGGAACCAGGCGACGGTGGCAGGTACTCCGGCTTTTCTGACCGTATCACAACAGGCCATGCTGGTTGAGCTGGCAGATACGCTGATTCCGGCTACCGATACACCCGGTGCCAAAGACCTGAAAGTACCTGACTTTATCCAGAAAATGCTGGCGGATTGTTATGAGCCGGAGGTACAGAAACAGGTTGCTCAGGGGCTGGATGCGCTCAATAGTACGGCTAAACAGGCGTACGGTAAAGATTTTGCCGCCGCTGAACCTGCCCAACGCCGGGAGTTGCTGATGAAAGTACAAGCCCTGGAAAACAAAGAAGAAAAAGAGTACTATGACTTGCTGAAGCGCCTTACCATTCAGGGCTATACCACCTCCGAGTACGTAATGGTCAACCACATGAAGTACAACCCCATGCCCGGCCACTACTACGGCTGCGTACCAGTGACTCAATAGTGAAAGAGCGAATGAGTGAATGAGTAAAAAACTTTGCGCTAAACTCCCTTTTACTCTGCGTTTAAAAAAATGACAGCGCTCCGGCGCCCCGGTCAGCAATCGAAATTCAAAACTATCTATGTCTTATTTCAATATAGATTCTACCAAAGCCAACACTTACGATGCTATTGTCATAGGGTCGGGGATTAGTGGCGGATGGGCCGCCAAAGAGCTGAGTGAAAAAGGGCTCAAAACCCTGGTGCTGGAGCGCGGCCGCGACGTGAAGCATGGTATCGACTACCCAACGGCCAACCTGCACCCCTGGGAGCTGGGGCACCGCGGTCAGGTACCGCTCGATGTACGTAAACAGAATCCGGTAAACAGTCGCAGCGGACTCTATA
Organism: Telluribacter sp.; assembly: GCF_035998675.1. Taxonomy (NCBI): domain Bacteria; kingdom Pseudomonadati; phylum Bacteroidota; class Cytophagia; order Cytophagales; family Spirosomataceae; genus Telluribacter; species Telluribacter sp. Next base: position 250,026 of record NZ_DASYHI010000022.1, on the reverse strand, counting down.
GTGAGGCTACGCTGCACTTTGCCTTAAAGGACGACGAGCAGCCTTTCGTAGAGGAGAAGCCTTTTCGCTGGACGCGTGGTTACCACGTGGGTGGAAAGTCGTTGTTGTGGGCGCGCCAGACCCAGCGCTGGAGCGAGTATGATTTTGATGGACCGGCCCGCGATGGCTTTGCCGTTGACTGGCCTATCCGGTACAAGGATATTGCCCCCTGGTACAGCTACGTGGAGAAATTTGCGGGCATATCGGGCAATAAGGATGGCCTGCCCAACCTGCCCGACGGCGAGTTTCTGCCCGCCTTTGAAATGAACTGCGTCGAAACGCACTTACAGAGCGTAATAGCTAAAAATTATAAGGACCGCCACCTGATTCAGGGGCGCTGCGCGCATATTACCGACCCCAAACCCATCCATAACGAGCAGGGGCGGGCCAAATGCCAGAACCGGGCGCTGTGTGTGCGGGGCTGTCCGTTGGGAGGGTACTTCAGCAGCAATGCCTCTACCTTACCCTGGGCCGCTAAAACCGGAAACATGACGCTGCGTCCGCACTCGGTAGTACATTCGCTTATCTACGATGAGAAAAAAGAGAAAGCAACGGGCGTACGGGTAGTTGATGCCACTACTAAAGAAATGATTGAGTTTTACGCCAAGGTCATCTTTGTAAATGGCTCGGCCCTGAACAGTACCCTTATTCTGCTTAACTCTGTTTCCGGCCGCTTTCCGAATGGTCTGGGAAATGACAACGGACTCATGGGTAAGTACATAGCCTGGCACAACTACCGCGCCCGTATATCGGCCGAATACGAGGGCCACCTGGACAAAACTACCGACGGCCGCACTCCCAACCATAGCTACTTCCCCCGTTTTCGCAATGTGTATAAGCAGGAAACGGACTTTTTACGGGGCTATGCGGCGGGCTTTGCCGGAGGCCGAAGTACCATTCAGGACCGCGATGGAGTAGGCGAAGACCTCAAACATAGCCTGCTGAACCCCACCCTGGGCAACTGGCGGGTAAGTTCCTGGATGATGGCCGAGGTACTACCCAAGGAAACTAACTTTGTCCGGCTTGACCCTGACCTGAAAGACAAGTACGGTATTCCGCAGTTGCGGATATCGGCCGACTGGGACGACAACGACGAGAAAATCATCAGGGATTACCACGAGCAATTTACCGAGATGTTTACCCTGGCGGGCTTTACCAATATCCGGGCTACTGATTCCCATTCTGCACCCGGTTCGGACATACACGAAATGGGAGGTGTCCGGATGGGCAAAGACCCCAAGACCTCGCTCCTGAACAAGTGGAATCAGCTACACACGGTACCTAATGTATTCGTCACCGACGGGGCCTGTATGACTTCTACCTCAACCCAAAATCCCTCCCTGACCTACATGGCCCTGACCGCCCGCGCGGCTGATTATGCAGTTAAAGAGTTGAAAAAGAAAAATTTATAGAATTTTAGTACAGCACCAGTTCAAACCTTACAATTTAAAAAGAAAAATATGAAGAAAGTAACCATCGCCCTTGGGATGGCCCTTATGCTGGCAGGAGGCTATCAGTCACAGGCACAGAAGTCAAATAAACCTCTCTATACTGCTCCGTTCGCTGCCCAGGCTTATACCTACCGGTTTAGCTGGCCGCACGGCGTAGAGGCTACCCTCGACAGCATCAAAGCCTTAGGGATTACCGAACTGGAAGCCGGTGCTCCAAAAGGCTATACCGAGGAGCAGTTCCGGAAACTGGCCAACGACCGGGGGATATCCATTCCGGGTACGGGAGCCGGGTACGAGCAGATTGTGAAGGATCCCATGAGTGTTGTAAAGAAGGCCAAGGCACTGGGAGCTAAGTTCGTGATGGTAGCCTGGATCCCTCACGAAAAAAACAACTTTACTATTGAGAATGCTAAAAAGGCCGTAGAAGATTTTAACCGGGTTGGTAAAATCCTGAAAGAAAACGACCTGACCTTTGCCTTCCATAATCATGGCTATGAATTTCAACCCTATGGTGACGGTACCCTGTACGACTATATTGTCCAGAATACCAATCCTGAATACGTGTCGCTCGAGCTGGATGTACTCTGGGCCGCACACCCCGGCGCAGATCCGGTGGCGTTGCTCAACAAGTACGGCAGCCGCTATAAACTCATGCACCTCAAGGACCTGAAAAAAGGAGTGAAAGGTGATTTCTCCGGAGGTACTCCCATCACCAACGACGTAGCCCTGGGTACCGGACAAATTGATATTCCGGGTATCCTGAAAGCTGCCAAGAAGGCAGGGGTGAAGCACTACTTCATCGAGGACGAAAGCCCCATTCAGACCCAGCAGGTACCTCAGACCATCGCTTATCTGAAAAGTTTGAGGGAATAACTTTTTACCAGCGATGAGAATCGCCAGGCGGCTACGTAACGGTTTCAGGTTACGTAGCCGCCTTTTTGCGGCCCCTTCCGACGTCCATTCAGTACGCGGTATAGCCCAGCCGGACAAACGCCATTTCTATTATTTTTCTAAGGATTTATAAAAATTAAAAAACAGCACGGTATTTGCTTTATCAGGTGAATATTGAACGGAAATAGGAATTATTTGCGAATAGTTTGACTTTACCCGACGCCAACCTCTATCTTAAATGAAAGCACCTTGTCTCTTTCTTCTGGTATTTCTATTAAATATCAGTCCTAGTAGGGCTCAAAACGTTCCGATTCGCTTTAAACACTTTACGACCAACCAGGGGCTTTCCCAGAACAACGTTACCGCTGTCCTACAGGACAGCCGGGGGTTTATGTGGTTTGGTACGCAGGATGGCCTCAATAAGTTTGACGGCTATGAGTTCAGGGTGTACCGCAATAACCCCAATCGCCGCAACAGCCTGAGCGACAGCTACATTTTGAGGGTGTTTGAAGACCGCGAAGGACGCATCTGGTTAGGTACTGAAGACGGGGGTCTGAATCTTTTTGACCGGACCACCGACAGCTTTAGGCATTACAAACATAAGCCAGGCGATCCTAAAAGTCTGAGCCACAATAAAGTAATGGCTATTGCCCAGGATAAAGACGGGAAAATATGGGTGGGTACCTACGGAGGAGGGCTTAATTTGTTTGATCCGGCTACCGGTACTTTCTCTCACTTTGTTCATAATCCCGCGAATCCCCGTAGTCTGAGCCATAATTTAGTCAGTGACATTAAGGTGGATAAAAAGGGGAGGGTATGGGTAGCTACCTTCGGTGGGGGGCTGGACCTGCTTGACCAGGCGCGCAAGGGCTTTGTGCATTACCAGCATATCCCATCTGATCCGGCTTCGCTTAGCCTGAATGACATTACCGACCTGCACGAAGATGCCTGGGGCCGCCTGTGGGTAGCTACCGAAGGCGGTGGGCTGAACCTGTTCGACCAGGAGCGGGGTACCTTTACCCGTTTTCAGCATAGTACTTCCAACCCTAACAGCATAAGTCATAATGACGTCATAGCCATTGAAGAGGACTGTGACCATAACCTCTGGATTGGCACCCGCAACGGGGGCATCAGCGTCATGCATCCGGACCTGAAAACGTTCACGCACCACCCCTGCAACGAGAAAAATCCGGACGGGCTGAACAACGGTTCTATTTATTCATTATTCCGGGATAAACGGGGGAATATGTGGGTAGGTACCTACAGCGGAGGTGTCAACTTTATGGATCATGAGCCCCAGAAGTTTACTAAGTGGGTGCAGGATAAGAACAATGCCAATAGCCTGAGCAACAATAATATCCTAGATGTTATGGAAGACAGCCGCGGCAGGTTATGGATAGGTACCGACGGAGGAGGGCTAAACCTGTATGACAAAGCTGCCGGAACCTTTACCCACTACCTCAACAGCCGCCGCCCCAACAGCATAGGCAGTAACTATGTACTCTGTATTTTTGAGGACAAGGTCCAGAATATTTGGATCGGTAACTACAAGGGCGGGCTTAACCTGTTTCAGAACGGCCAGTTTCTGAATATGGACCGGAATGAGAGCCTGGGCGGAAAAGCTCCTATCAGCATCAGTAGAATTGTAGAAGATAAGGAGGGGTACCTGTGGCTGGGAACCTTTGGGGATGGGCTGTTGCGCTACGACAAACAAAAACAGGTCTACACTTCTTTCAAACAAAATAAAGTTCGGCGCGGAAGTCTCAGCCACGACGTAATCCACGCGTTGTTCGTTGACCGTAACGGCCGCCTGTGGGTAGGTACTGCCGGCGGTGGGTTAAACCTGTATTTTCCCGAAACCGGTACATTTACCAGCTTCCTTCATGATGACAATAAACCCAATAGCCTGAGCAACAACCTGGTAAATTCTATTTATGAAGATGCGAAAGGGCAACTATGGATAGGTACCAACGACGGCCTGAACCTTTTCGACCCCCAAACCCGTTCGTTTACCACTTACGGCGAAAAGGACGGGCTGGCTAACCATGTAATTCAGGCTATACGGGAAGATGCCCGCGGCGTGCTCTGGCTAAGTACCAACAGAGGTCTTTCCCGGTTTGACCCTACCACCAAAACCTTCCGCAATTACGGGATTAACGATGGGCTGCAGGGGAATTCGTACAACCGCAATGCTTCCTTTAAAACCCGAAGTGGTGATATGTACTTTGGCGGGTTAAACGGCCTGAATCATTTTCATCCGGACAGTTTAAAAGACAATCAGTTTGTTCCACCCGTATATTTTACCGATTTTCAGGTATTCAATAAATCTGTTTCCATTGGAGAAGCGGAAGGTGAGCTGAAGCAGCATATCAGCGAAGCCAAAGAAATTACGCTTTCTTACCGGCAGTCGGTGTTCTCGTTTGAATTTGCTGCCCTGAATTACAGCCAGGCCGAAAAAAATCAGTACGCTTACCTGCTGGAAAATTTTGATAAAGAATGGAACTACGTGGGCGACAAGCGAACCGCTACCTATACCAACCTGGACCCGGGAGAGTATATCTTAAGGGTTAAAGCTTCCAATAACGACGGTATCTGGAATGAAACGGGTACTTCTATCAAAATAATTATTACCCCCCCATTCTGGGAAACCTTATGGTTCCGGCTCCTGGTACTCCTGGTCATTGTAGGGAGTGCGGTGGGGTACTATCAGCTAAGAATGAATGCGGTACGTATCCAGAAGCAGCATCTGGAACGGCAGGTCGTGGAGCGTACTTCCGAGGTAATGCAGCAAAAAGAAGAACTCCTGCTGCAGGCCAGCCACTTACGGGTACTCAATGAAGAACTAAACGAACAGAAAATACAGGAACAGCAGGCGCGGGAAGAAGCCGAACGGGCCAACCGGGCCAAAAGTGTGTTCCTGGCCACGATGAGCCACGAGATACGAACCCCCATGAACGGGGTACTGGGTATGACCTCACTCCTGCAGGAATCCAACCTCACCGAAGAACAACGGGAATTTGCCGATACAATTAAGCAATGCGGCATGAACCTGATGGGCGTGATCAACGATATCCTCGATTTTTCCAAGATTGAATCGGGGAATATGGAACTGGATGAGCAGGAAATGGACCTGCGAACCTGCATTGAAGAAGTACTGGATCTTTTTGCCACCAAAGCCGGCCAGGTGGGTCTGGACCTCGTGTATCAGATAGACCCCCAGGTACCTGTCCATATTATTGGGGACAGCCTCCGGATACGTCAGATATTGATAAACCTGGTGGGGAACGCCATTAAATTTACCCCCAGCGGGGAGATCTTTGTGGGAGTTGAACTCAAAAGAACGATGGCCGACAAAGAAATAGACCTGGCTTTTCAGGTGAGGGATACGGGCATAGGTATACCCAAAGACAAGCTGCACCGTCTGTTCAAAGCGTTCTCCCAGGTTGACTCCTCCACAACCCGCAAGTACGGGGGTACCGGTCTGGGACTGGCCATCAGCGAGCGTTTGGTGAATCTGATGGGCGGGGAGATTTCGGTGGAGAGCGAAGAGGGAAAAGGTACCTGTTTTTATTTCAACGTACGCTGTACCGCCACCAGCCAAACCCGCCGCCAGTACATTGTGTTCAACACGGCAGGTAACGAAGGAAAGCGGATCCTGGTCGTTGACGATAACAAAACCAACCTGACCATATTAAAGGCCCAGATGGAGCAGTGGAAACTCGTTCCGGTTCTGGCGTCTTCGGGCAAAGAAGCCCTGGATATTCTGGAGCGGGAGGCGCCCTTTCAACTGGTCATCAGCGATATGCAAATGCCGGGTATGGATGGGGTGGAGCTCGCCCGGGCCATTAAAGCACGGCAACCGGAACTGCCGATTGTGCTGCTGAGTTCCATTGGGGACGAAACCCGCAAAGCCTATCCGGACCTGTTTTCGGCCGTCATGACCAAACCGGTCAAGCAGCAGCAGCTTAGCAAATTAATTCAGATGGAGTTACGGCAGCAACAAGCAGAAGTGCACGTAGCTGTTAGTCCGGCCCCGGTCCAGGTACTCTCGGAAACATTCTCGGAACAGTATCCCCTCGTAATTCTCATTGCGGAGGACAATCTGTTTAACCAGAAGCTCGCTTTTCAAATCCTGAAAAAACTGGGTTACCCGGCCGATGTCGCGCAAAATGGTCTGGAGGTACTTGAGCTACTCAAGTCGAAGTTTTATGATGTAATTCTGATGGATGTGCAAATGCCGGAAATGGATGGTCTGGAAGCTACTCAGCTGATCCGCCAAAACTTCAGCCAACAGCCGGTTATTGTGGCTATGACCGCCAATGCCATGCAGGGCGACCGCGAAATTTGCCTCAAAGCCGGAATGGACTACTACGTGTCCAAGCCCATCCTACTGGAAGAACTGAAAAACACGCTTAAGGAGGCCGCATCCAATAGAAAGCAGCAAGCGGAGCATTTTCCATCTTAAACAAGGGTTGCCTTCGGGGGATAATTTCTTACTTTGGGTGGTCAGTTATAGGAAAAATGCCGGTTACCTATGAAAGATGCTCTGTTTAACTGGAGTGGGGGGAAAGATTCGGCCCTTGCGCTTCAGCAGGTCTTGGGAGAGAAAGTGTGGGAGGTAAAATGTCTGCTCACTTCGGTCAATGAGCACTTTGATCGGGTTAGTATGCACGGAGTACGTACTACTCTTCTTGAGGCGCAGGCTGCTAGTATAGGTATTCCGTTAAAAAAGTTACTGTTGCCGGAAATGCCATCCATGGAACTATATAACCGGATTGTAGGCGATACCCTGCGTGAATGGAAGAGCCAGGGGGTTGATTATGCTATCTACGGGGATATATTTCTGGAAGACCTCCGATACTATCGTGAACAGCAGCTGGCACAGGTTACCATGGAAGCGGTGTTTCCGCTCTGGCAGCGAAATACGCACGAGCTCCTTCGTGAGTTTATTGACAAGGGGTTTAAGGCCGTGGTCGTGTGCGTCAACGAAAAGTACCTGGACCAGTCCATTGCCGGCCGGTTCATAGATCACACGTTCCTGGAAGACTTACCTGCCGACGTGGACCCTTGCGGTGAAAATGGTGAGTATCACTCTTTTGTTTTTGACGGACCTATTTTTAGCTATCCAATACCGTTTGAGTTGGGAGAGTTAACCTACCGCAGCTACCAGCCAGCCGCTCAGGAAGCGGCGGATGCTACCCCTGTTCCCTACGACACCGGTTTTTATTTCCGTGATCTACTGCCCGCAGGGAAATAAATCAGAACCTGTCCTTCATACCTTCCGGAATCAACTTGTAAAGCGCCTGATGCAGGTCAGTAAGCTCAGCGGGGGGGCGGTTGTGGTCAAAAGAAGGAGAAGAGAAAGTACCTGCGGACGTTTCCACGGTAAGTTGGCTTTGCAGGGCGGCATCTACCTGGTGGCGGGTACCTCCCGAGCGCAGCTGGGGTACTTTATCCGGCGGAACCGCCAGTACCCGTTTTACGAGGGCCTCCCAGGTAGCGGGGCTCGTGCTGGTCTGGCTTGAGTCTTCATTTATCACCACCAGGGTCCGGGCGGGAGAAACACTAATGCTCCGCTGCAGCCCGCGCGTGCTTTCGGTTAGGAGCAGGCTTTTAATATCCGACTGCGGTGCGCAGGAGGTAGGGGGGAAACCTGCCAGGACAATAAGGCTCAGAAGTAGATGAAAATACGGGTACATATAAAGAAAAAAAGCCCCTCCCGCGGGAGGGGCGGTATGGTAATATAGTTATTATGGTGTTACTGTTACAAAATTGCTGCGCGCTCCGCCCGAGGCAGCCGTAGTTGGGACTATCTGACATGGAAGTGGTAGTGCGTCCTGAATCAAACGGTGCTGACAAATAAAACGTATTACTTCCCGGATTTTCTTTCCATTGAGTCCCGGAGCAGGCTACCCTTATAGTCAGAGAGGCTGCTACAAACAAAGCTTTAAAATGGTTTCAGAGTACGTTCGGATTACAATAAAGAAAAATCCGGGGAGCTTCGCTAAGTTTGAAGCGCCTATTTCGTAACCGGTATTTTTTTAAGGAACCTTCAAGTACAGGACTTTCAGCCCCGTTGGAACCGGACCCGCTAAAACAATCCGAAAACTGTCTGTATCTTTCCGGGCAAAAACTGACTGGCATACTCTCCTTCCTGATGATTGATTTTCAACCACAACCGTTACCCCGCCACTATTTATCCATTGACGAGGCCACGCAGGCTTCGGGCTTTTCGATGGCCTCCGATCGGCTGACTTGTTCGCTGCTGCGTACCCTGGCCGGTACAAAGCCCGGTGGCCGCTTCCTCGAATTAGGTACCGGCACCGGCCTTTCCACTGCCTGGATCCTGGACGGTATGGACGCCGACTCCCACCTGGTTTCGGTAGACAACGACCCGGAAGTACTCCGGATTGCGGCCACCTACCTGGGGGAAGACCCACGGCTGCGGCTGGTTTGCGCCGACGGTGCCGCCTGGATGGAAGAAAATAAAGAGCAGCAGTACGACTACATCTTTGCCGATACCTGGCACGGTAAGTACCTCCTGCTGGATGAAGCCCTCTCCATGCTGAAAAAAGGCGGCTTGTATATAATCGACGACATGCTACCGCAGCCCAACTGGCCGGAAGGCCACCACTTAAAGGCCGAAAAACTACTGGAAGCCCTGGCCCAACGTCCGGATTTGTGGGTTACACAACAGCACTGGGCTACGGGTATTCTGGTGGCCGTAAAAAAATAGACTCCGCCCGAAAATTCCGTAGATTTTCTATTGACAACCGAAGTTTTAGCCTTTATTTTTGTTTCTGTAAATTTATTTTCAAACGCAAATACAATTCTAAAGCTATGGGAAAAGGAGATAAGAAAAGTCGGCGGGGAAAGCTCTGGAGGGGTACTTACGGAAATAAAAGAAAACGGAAAAACAACAAGCCCAAGGGCAAAAGAACAGCGAAATAAAAGGTGGAACCCCCGGGGTTCCACCTTTTATTTCGCTGAATATATTAATCGGCCTGGTTTTTGCTTGTGAACCGTTAGGGTATATAAAAATTGGGAGCTAAATCAGGCACAGTAATGTCATGTAAGCGTTTGTGGGGAGTACTGATACTACTTGGAGTAGGCCTGGGCGTGCGCGCCCAGCAATTACCACAAAGCAGCCTGTTTTCCCTGAATCCCTTCCTGGTCAATCCGGCCCTATCCGGGGCCAACGACTACACGGACGTCCGCCTGAGTTACCGGCGGCAATGGCTGGGCCTGGACGACGCTCCCTCTACCGCCGCCCTAACTGCCCACATGCCCGTCGGGGATAGTCAAAAAGCCATTCATGGGGTTCGGTCACCCCGCTACGCCCGCAACCAGGGGTATAAGTCGGTGGCACCAGCCGGTACCTGGCGCTGGGGTGGTGGCCTGCAGTTCCTGAGTGACCAAACCGGCCCTACCGCCCGCAATATGGCGCTCGTAACCGGAGCCGCGCACCTGAGTCTGCCCAACCAGTGGCTGGTGTCAGCGGGGGCCGGGGTAGGGGTACTTCAGTATTCGCTTCGCTACGACCGCATCCAGACCGCAAACCCCTCCGATCCGTTGCTTTCTTCGGGCAATGTTTCGCTGGTGAGGCCGCTGGTGTCGGCCGGTCTGCTGCTCCGTCGGCAAAACTTTCTGGCGGGGGCTTCGGTATTGGCACCCAATTCCCCCCGACTTGCCTTTGAAACCACCAACGGCACCTTCAGCAACCGAATTGTTCCTCACTATTACCTTACCACTTCGTACCGGATAGAACTCAACGAGGATGTAGCCGTACTGCCGCAGGTTTGGATGAAGGCCGTCCGAAACGCTCCCCTTTCCTTCGATACCCAGCTAAGGTTGCAGTATACCGACCGGCTGTGGGCCGGCGTACAGTACCGGCAGGGAGAGAGCCTGGGGGCCCAACTTGGAATGGCCCTGTCCGATTTTCTCAGTGTGGGTTATGCGTACGAGTACCCGGTCTCCCTTATGCGGCTGACTACTACCGGCAGCCACGAGCTTATGCTGGCTTTTCGGTTCAATAATCGCGGCTTTGTCTATAACCCTCCCATGGGTTGGTGAGGTACCTTACGCAGTTGCTCGTGCTCAGAAGCTGTTATTATTTTGTATTATTGCGGAGATAGTACAACCCGCGACTTTTGAATGGATTCTTCCTTATTGATAATAATGCTAAGCAGTTCGGTACTGATTTCGTACGGATTTGATTTAGTGAGTAGTAGAACAAAACTACCTTCCGTGGTACTCCTTCTGGCCACCGGAATGCTGATCCGACAGGCTACGGATTACTTTGGTATCGCTATTCCTTTTGTAAATGTAATTCTGCCCACGCTGGGTACCCTGGGGCTTATTCTAATTGTGCTGGAAGGAGGTCTGGACCTGGAGCTAAGCGGAGGAAAACACCGGCTAATCGGGCGTACCTTTGTGGCCGCTTTGTTAGGTATCTTGCTCAGTATGTTCGCCATAGCCGGGATATTTTACGTCCTGCTGGGCGAAAAGTTTTACAATGCACTGGTTACAGCTACACCTTTTGCGATTATCAGCAGTGCCGTAGCCATACCCAGTGTGCGGGGTCTTAGTGAAAAGCCGCGTGAGTTTATGGTTTATGAATCATCACTGTCCGATATCATCGGACTGATGATTTTTAATATCCTGGTTATACCCGCCGGGTCAGGCTGGGAGTCAGCATTTCAGTTTGTTAAGAGTACCGTACTGGTCGTCATCATATCGGTAATCTGCTGTTTCCTCCTGTTATATCTGATTAGCCGCATTAATCACCATGTAAAGTACCTGCCCATTATTTCCACTCTTTTTATAGTGTATGCGGTGGGAAAAATGTACCACTTGTCCTCTCTGCTGGCTATTCTGGTATTCGGGCTTTTTCTTAATAATACCGAATTGTTCGTACGGGGTAAGCTGAAGAACTATCTTAAAAATGACCTGTTTGAAACCGAGCTGGAACAATTCAAGAAGCTGAATGCAGAGAGTGCCTTTGTAATTCGTACCTTCTTCTTCCTGATTTTTGGGTACTCAACCAACATAGGTGAACTCGTCGATATTGACGCCTGGATTGTAAGTATGCTACTGGTTCTGGCTATGATAGGTACCCGTTACATCTCCTTAAAAGCTACCTTTAAAGGTAATATGAAGCCCATCCTGTACGTGGCACCACGCGGACTTATAACTGTACTCCTGTTTCTGAGTATTCCGCCCCAGTATTTGGTGGTAGGCTTCCGGGATGGAATCCTGATGATTACGGTCATTCTTACGGCCCTCATGATGATGGTAGCTGTCATGAGCCATAAACCTGAAGAAGAAGAAAGATTAGAAGATGTACCGTAGAAATGCCCAGAACGGCCTGTTCCTGAGGTAGTTCGTCCGCCTTTGATTTCTGAAGGCTTCCCTTTCAAACGAAATATACCGGTAGGCGCGGTCATGGTTCTTAAAATAGAGCAGCAGCACCAGGTACTCAAGCAGGTACCAGACGTAAAACGGAATAATCAACATTTCCAATTGCTGCCGGAGGTGGATACGCTCGTGGTTGAGTAGGGTAGGATTCAGCTTCCGCCGCCTGATCAGAATCAGCGGAAAGAGCGCCATGCCTTCCACCCACAGAAAGGGTACGTACAACACAAAACCACGGAATCGCATCCTAATTAATTATGCTTAAATTCAGCCTCTGGATAACTTTCAGACCTTAAAATTACAATTCTCTGGGTAAGTCCTGCTATTTTTACGCCCGACGTCTTTTTGCTTATTTACTATCCCTCTTATATTTTAGTACTTATGCTTACCACTATTATCGCCATTTTTGTAGTAGGGTACCTTGCCATTGCCTTAGAAGAAGTAATAAATGTAAACAAAACAGCCTCCGCGCTTATTACCGGGGTTTTATGCTGGACCGCCTACGTACTGCTAAGTACCGATTCAGAAATCGTAGTTGACCAGCTTTCCGAACACCTGGCCTCCATCTCCGAAATCCTGTTCTTCCTGTTAGGGGCCATGACCATAGTGGAGCTGATTGACGCCCACGATGGATTCGCGATTATTACCCAACGAATAAAGACCAAGAATCCGGTGTACCTGCTCTGGATTATTTGTGTCCTTACATTCTTTCTGTCGGCCTTGCTGGACAACCTTACCACCTCCATTGTGATGGTATCGTTGCTGCGGAAAATCGTACCGGAGTCGGAGCAGCGTAAGCTTATGGCGGGTATGATTATTATCTCGGCCAATTCGGGGGGCGCCTGGTCGCCCATCGGGGATGTGTCTACTACCATGCTCTGGATCGGCGGACAGATAACTACCCTGAACATTATTTCACGCCTTATACTACCCAGTATTGTTTCGCTGGCGGTTCCGCTGCTGTACATGACCTTCGCCATGAAAAGTAGCCTGCAGGCTATTCCGGTAATGACTGGCAGTGCGGCGGTAGCAGAAGGAGAACAAAACGGAGCATCGCCCATTGAAGGTCGTCTGATGCTGATAGCGGGTACCCTGGGCCTGCTGTTCGTCCCTGTATTCAAAACCGTCACCCACCTGCCGCCTTACATGGGTATGCTCTTGTCGCTGGGGACGCTGTGGGTCCTGTCCGAAATTCTGCACAAAGACAAGGACGAGGAAGACCGCGCCCCTTTTACTCCCGCCTACGCACTTAGTAAAATTGACGCTTCCAGTATCCTGTTCTTCCTGGGCATTCTGGCCGCGGTAGGCGTGCTGGAGTCCACCGAGGTACTGAGTGACCTGGCCGCGCAACTCAATGCCCTGGTAGGGAATCTGGATGTTATAGTACTTATAATCGGGGTGGTATCGGCCATCGTGGACAACGTACCCATTGTAGCCGCGGCCATGGGTATGTACGATTTGGCCACTTACCCTACCGACCACCGCCTCTGGGAGTTCATGGCTTACTGTGCCGGTACGGGTGGAAGTATGCTGGTGATTGGTTCGGCCGCCGGGGTGGCCGTAATGGGTATTGAAAAGCTGGATTTTATCTGGTACATCAAGCGTATTTCCCTGTTAGCTTTAATTGGGTACCTGGCTGGTGCGGGGGTGTACCTGCTGATGTTTTAGCCAGGAAAGTTACGGCCGGTCAGTAGTATAGCCGCGGCAGGTTGGGCTTTCCTTTGAAGTACCCTAAGCAGCGCTGTCAGTAGGTTTCCTCAATTTAACCTTTATCCAAAATCGCGCATGAAACACGTCTTTTATGTTGCCGGCCTCCTGCTGATCATGGCAGGCGGAGCGACCAAAGCCCAGGATGCGTCGGCCAACGACGTCGTAGAGAAGTACCTTACCGCCATTGGCGGTCGGGAAAAGCTAAAAGGAATCCGGGATATTACTACCTCCGCTACGGCCGACATGCAGGGCCGGACCATGGAGATGGAGGCCAAGTACAAAATGCCGCACAAGTTCCGGCAGTCCAGCTACATGATGGGCAACGAGGTTGGGGGTACGGTATACGACGGTAGTCGCCTGTCACGGTCCATGCGGGGTCAGGAGCAGGTCAAGGAAGGCAAAGAGGCTTTTCAGGAGTACCTGCAGAGCTATCCCTTTCCCGAGCTGTACTATGACTCGCTGGGAGTAGAGAAAAAAATGGTGGGTAAGGAATCGGTTGAAGGGAAAGACACCTATAAAATTGAGTACTCGGCCGACGGACGTACCTGGCAGGAGTACTTTGATGTAGCCACTGGCCTTAAAGTAATGCGTACCGCAACGGTCGACACCCCGCGCGGCAAAATGGATGCTAAGGTACTTTACAGTGATTATAAAGATGTAAACGGGATAAAATTCCCCTTTAAAAGGGTACAGAAGAACGGGCAGTTTGAGATGAGCATGGAAACCCAGTCGGTCAAAATTAACAAAGGCATTGACGACAAGCAGTTCCGTTTGAAATAGAAACGTCAGGTACTACAAAATGCGAAGAGGCCGGAAATAAAACTTCCGGCCTCTTTGTATAAAAGGGATGAAAAACTACCGGCTGATATCAAGTACTTCAAACTCCATCATACCGGCCGGCACCTGGATCTGGGCCAGTTCGCCAATTTTTTTACCCAGCAAGCCTTTGCCGATGGGGGAGCCAACCGAAATCTTACCCTGCTTAAGATCCGCTTCTTCTTCGGATACCAGCGTGTAGCTGAGGGTAGCGCCATTGCGGCGGTTTTTAATCTTTACGGTCGAGAGCACCGCCACCTGAGAGGTGTCAATCGAAGATTCGTCAATGACCCGGGCGTTTGAAAGAATTTCTTCCAGCTTCGCGATTTTTAACTCGAGCATACCCTGCGCATCTTTGGCGGCATCGTACTCGGCGTTTTCACTGAGGTCACCTTTGTCGCGGGCTTCGGCAATCTGCCGGGCTATTTCGGTGCGGCCCTTAGTTTTCATGTCATTGAGGTCAGCTTTCAGCTTATTAAGACCTTCCTCCGTGTAATAAGAAATTTTTCCCATGGATCAGATATTCTTTATAAATGTCTTATTGGTGTTAGGTTTGAAGGGACTAAAAAAACAAAAAAGAACGGCTGCCGACCGTTCTACAAGAGTAATAGTACCTCGTAGTAGCGCTGTTAAGGCGCTGCGGTTCGGTTGCCGTATCGGAAATTTTGTTTCATAGTCCCAGTAAGGATGACAAAAATAGCAATATTTGTAAATCGTAACAAGTACTATTTTTTAATATAATTAATTGCCATGGCCGCACCGCTTCGAATCATTTTTATGGGCACACCCGACTTTGCAGTACCCAGTCTGCGGGGGCTGGTTGAGCATAAGTACCAGGTGGTGGCGGTTATTACTGCTCCCGACCGCCCCTCGGGTCGGGGCCTGAAGCTGACGCCTTCGCCCGTTAAGCAGTATGCCGTTGAACAGGGGATACCCGTGCTTCAGCCCGAAAAATTGAAGGAAACTGCTTTCCTGGAACAACTGCGGGACCTGCGGGCAGACCTGCAGGTAGTAGTTGCATTCCGGATGTTGCCCGAGGCAGTCTGGGCTATGCCCCCCCGGGGTACTTTTAACCTGCACGCTTCGCTGCTGCCGCAGTACCGGGGCGCGGCGCCCATCAACTGGGCGATTATCAACGGCGAAACCGAAACGGGGGTAACTACCTTTTTTATCGAAAAAGAGATTGATACCGGAAAAATAATCTTTCAGGAGAAAGAGCCAATCTACCACGACGACACGGCCGGTACGCTTTATGAGCGCCTGATGCACCAAGGTGTAGACCTGGTGGTACGTACCGTGGAGGCCATTGCCGGGGGAAGCTACCCGCAGGAACCACAGCCTGAGCTGACGGAGCCAAAGCTGGCCCCCAAACTTTTTAAAGAAACCTGTGAAATTGACTGGAACCGCCCGGCCGACGACATCCGCAACTTCATTCGGGGATTGGCCCCTTACCCCGCCGCCTGGACCCAACTAAACGGCAGTACCTGTAAACTTTTCAACGTGCAAAGGGTGGAGGAAGACCCTACCGATGGGCAACCGGGCGACTACCGGACCGATAACCGGAAGTACCTCTACTTCCGGGCGGCCGACGCGTGGCTTTCGGTGGAGGAACTGCAGCTGGAAGGCAAACGCCGGATGAGTACCGGAGAGCTGTTGCGGGGTATGAAAATAGAGCCTTAACAGGCGAGTCATAATTTTTATTTTTACCAATTACTGTACGATGTCATGCTCGTATCATTTATAGTAGCCGTAGCAGAAAACGGGGTAATAGGCGGAGATAACCAACTCCCGTGGCAACTCCCCGACGACCTGAAACGGTTTAAACGCCTTACCATGGGTAGTCCGATGATCATGGGCAGAAAAACGTTTGATTCAATCGGCAAGGCCCTGCCCGGCCGTACTTCCATAATCCTGACCCGCAGCCGTACCTACCAGGCCGAGGGGGCCGAAGTGGTTCATTCCCTTGATGAAGCGCTGGCCCTGGCAAAATCGTTGGGTAAGGACGAAGCCTTTGTTATCGGGGGTGGTGAAATTTTCCAGCAAGCCCTGCCGCTGGCCGACCGGATTTACCTGACGCAGGTCCACACCAGCCTCGAAGGCGATACTTTTTTTGAAATTCCTCGTCCAGACCAGTGGCAGGAAACATATCGTGAGTACCACCCAGCCGACGATAAACATGAATGTTCTTTTATTTTTTTAGATTTAGAACGTAAAGCTTGATAGATTTCGTTTTATTTATAATATTAGAGATCCTATCTGTGAGTGTGAAAAAATATGAGTTCAAATACAAATGTTTTGCTTGATACATTGAGTCTGGAACTGAGTACCCCCATTGTTGATGAACGTCCTGTTTTTATAACGGGAAACTTTTGTAACTGGCTGCCTGATCAGGAAAAGTACAGAATGCAGAAGGTAGCACCGGGGCGGTACATATTCCATTTTCCTAAAGACGAAGACCTACCCTCAACCATTGAGTACAAGTATACCCGTGGAGACTGGAATCAGGTGGAATTAGACGCCACCGGCAATGCTTCTGGTAACCGGGTTACCGAGCAGAAGAAAGGCTGGACCCGCGATTTCGTACCTCATTGGGGTGCTTCCCGGTCAGACATTGGTGCTGATCGAAAGCCCCTGGTAGAAGTACTGGATGACACCATTCTGCCCAACCAGCCCCAACGCCGGATTCAGGTCTTGTTGCCTTATAAGTACTTCGCTGACACTACCCGCCGGTACCCGGTACTGTACCTGAGCGATGCTCATTCGTTGTTTGGTAATGAGCAGCTATCCGATAGTTCGACGATCATTGGAAAGCTTGAGAAACTGGCTGCTCAGGGAAAGGGTGATATAATTGTAGTAACGATTGATAACCTGGACCCCCAGCAGGTGCATGAGTTTTCGCCCTACGACAACCCCGGGCTGGGAAAGGGGCAAGGTACTATGCTGCTGCGGTTCCTGATGAATACCCTAAAACCTAAAATCGACAGCCTGTACCGCACCCTGCCCGACCGGCTGAATACCGGAATAGGAGGCAGTGCTATGGGTGGGTTGTTAAGCGCCTACGCGGGTGTTATGTACCCGGATATTTTTGGTCGGCTTATGATATTTTCACCTTCCCTGTGGGTATCCGAAAAGATATTCTACGACGCGTTCCACTTTTTTGAGCCTTATCCGACGCGGGTGTACCTGTACGCCGGAGAGCAGGGAGAAACCGAGGAGGTGCCGTCGGTAAAGCGGTTGAGCGATACCCTGGAGCAGCAGGGCTACGGCTACAAGCACGTACAGGTTACGCTAACAATGGACAAGGAAGGCGATGACCGCGAGCGCTGGGCCGAGCAGTTTCCCAAAGCCCTGGAGTGGCTCTATTTCGAAAAATAGGTTTATAAAAAAGGAGAGCCGCAGAATCAATCTTGCGGCTCTCCTTTTTTACTTATCTCCTTTAATCCTTCCCTCCCTTTCTCCTTTACAGAATATACTGACTGAGGTCGCGGTTCTGGGCCAGGGTAGATAACCGTTCCCGAACCAGTTCCTGGGTCACTACCAGGTGGGCATTGGGACCAATTACATCGGGAACATCAAACATAAAGTCGTTGAGCAGCGAACTCATTACGGTTTGCAGACGGCGGGCCCCAATATTTTCAACATCGCTGTTTACTTCAAAGGCAATGCGGGCAATCTCCAGCAAGGCGTCATCCTGAAACTGTAGCTCTACCTGTTCGGCCCGCATCATGGCTTCGTACTGCTTGGTCAGGGCATTTTTAGGCGCTTTCAGGATCTGGTAAAAGTCATCCTGGGTCAGGCTTTGCAGTTCGACCCGAATCGGGAACCGGCCCTGTAGCTCCGGAATCAGGTCCGATGGCTTGGCTACGTGAAAAGCACCCGCCGCGATAAACAGGATATGGTCCGTATTAATAATTCCGTACTTGGTAGTAACGGCACTGCCTTCCACAATGGGAAGCAGGTCGCGCTGGACACCCTCACGGCTCACGTCGGGGCCGCTGCCGCCGGAACGGTTAGTGGCTACTTTGTCAATTTCATCAATAAAGATGATTCCCAGGTTTTCCGCTTTCTGAATGGCTTCTTCCTTAACCTCGTCCATATCAATGAGTTTGGAAGCTTCTTCCTCCAGGAGTAACTTTTTGGCTTCTTCTACCGTAACCCGGCGCTTCTTGCCCCGGCGGGGCATCATGTTGCCGATCATCTCCTGAATATTCATCATCGAAACATCGTCCACCGCGCCGCCAACCATCCCAATGTTCGGACTCTGGTTCTGCTGTACTTCAATCTCAATCTTGCGGTTGTCGAGCTCACCATTCCGGATCTTTTCCCGGAACCGCTCCCGGGTACGCTGGTTGAGTTCATGGTCGTCGTCCGGAATCCGGTCTTTATTTTTATCGGAAGTGCTCTCAAAGCCAACCCCCATGGCCGCGGTTGAATGCATGGGCGGTATAAGCGTATCCAGAATAATGTCTTCCACAATCTGCTCGGCCTTAATCTTTACCTCTTCCTTCTTCTGGGCTTTTACCATGCCTACGGCCTGCTCCACCAGGTCACGCACCATGCTTTCTACATCGCGCCCTACGTAGCCTACTTCGGTAAATTTTGAAGCTTCTACCTTTACAAAGGGAGCATCGGCAATTTTGGCCAGGCGACGGGCTATTTCGGTTTTACCTACGCCCGTTGCCCCAATCATCAGGATATTATTAGGCATAATTTCCCGCTGAATCTCTTTGGGGCTGTTCATGCGGCGCCAGCGGTTCCGCAGCGCAATGGCCACATTGCGTTTAGCATCGTGCTGGCCAATTATATATTGATCAAGTTCAGAAACTATCTGTCGTGGTGTCAGCTGATCTAAGTGTTCAGTCATATCGGGTTGATAAAGGCTTTTGTATTAAAAAAGTTAGTGGGTTAAAATAACTTATGGTAACAAGACGATTCCTGTATGATATATCTAAGAAATCACTCTATTGTTTAAAAACGGCAAAAATAGGTCCTTCGTTCTGGCGAATCAGTCATTTTTGAGATTCATGGTTAAAGAAAGGGTATGGCTACCCAGTCCGGGTATATACTGGGCCCGCCCGTAGCTGATATCGAACCGATTGATGTGCAGCCAGGCACCAAACGAGAAACCGGCCAGTCCGCCCGCCTCAAGCCGGCGCAGTTCCTGGCGGCGCAGGTGATCGTACCCCACCATGAGCCTGAACCGGGGGTGAAACAGGATTTCGGCCCCGGCCGCCAGGTGCCGTACTAATTTTTCAGGTACTGCTACTTTCCGGGCTACCCGATTGCCGTTGTCATCGAACGAATAAAAAAGGGCCGGGTCGTTATATACCATGTCGAAACGGTACAGGTGGTGGGCCGTTACCGAAAAACGCAGCGGCATGTAGGTTGGTTTGAAGGTAAGGCCGGCCCGGACATCAAACGGGAGCGGAGGCGGGTCGCCGCCCCCGTAGTTCTGCCGGACAAAGCCCAGATTTTTAACCACAAAGCCAGCCGTCAGGTCATGCCGGGGATGCCGGAACACCGCCCCCCAGTCCAGCGCCAGGCCCCACAACTGATAACTTTCAAGGCCGGAACCTATCCATTTGGCGGCCCCTCCCAGGGTAATGTTCCCCCGGGTATGGCCGTACCCTACCGTCAGGGCGTAGTCGGCCGCCCGAAACTCGCCCGTAGTGTTTCCCAGCGGATCGGTTTGTACGAGCGTACCGTAATTGAAGTACTGTAAACCCACGGCCCAGGTACCTGCCGTTTTGGGTAGGGAGTGCGCGTAGCCCAGGTTCAAGAAGCGGGTGTCGGCCAGGTAGGGCATCAGACTCAGGGACAGGCGCTGGTGGGAACTGCTGTCGAGCAGCGCCGGGTTCTGCACAAATAGCAGGGGGTCAGCGCCTGGCAGGGTCAGGTGGTAGCTTCCCAAAGCGGCGCTTCGGCCCTGAGTAGGTAATTGCAGGAACGTGAGGCCGGTGCGCCCGCCCGTGGGCTGAGCCAGCAACCAAGTACCCGACAGCAGCAGCAGGCTGGCCACGAATACGGTTGCTTTTATGTTCCGGCAAAGGGGCATCATGCAAAAATTTCTTGATTCCGTAAAATAGACTGTATATTTATACGCCACATAGTAGCAAAAGTATATATAACGATTGGATTACATGGAATCAACGACTGGTACAGCAAGTAAAACAGAAATTCTGGATAGAAAAAACGCCGAAGCGCTATTGGGCGGAGGCAAGGAACGGATAGAGTCACAGCATAAAAAAGGCAAATTGACGGCCCGGGAGCGCCTGGAGCTTCTTCTGGACGAAGGTACGTTTGAAGAAATTGGCAAATTTGTCATGCACCGTTCCAAGGACTTTGGGCTGGATAAGGAGCATTACCTGGGCGATGGCGTGGTAACCGGCTACGGTACTATGGGTGGAAGGCTGGTGTATGTTTTTGCCCAGGATTTTACCGTATTTGGCGGGTCCCTGTCCGAAACCCACGCCGAAAAAATCTGTAAGCTGATGGACCTGGCCATGAAAAACGGAGCGCCGGTCATTGGTCTGAACGACTCGGGTGGCGCGCGCATTCAGGAAGGGGTTTTATCGCTGGCGGGCTACGCGGACATTTTTTACCGCAATACCCTGGCTTCGGGCGTTATTCCCCAGATTTCGGCTATTATGGGGCCCTGTGCGGGCGGAGCCGTTTATTCTCCGGCCATTACGGACTTTATCATGATGGTAGAAAATACCAGCTATATGTTCGTAACCGGACCAAACGTGGTCAAAACGGTAACCCATGAGGACGTAACCTCCGAAGAACTGGGGGGCGCTATGACCCACGCCACCAAGTCGGGGGTAACCCACTTTGTGGCGGCCAATGAAGTACAGTGTATCGAGTACCTGAAGCAACTACTGAGCTATATTCCGCAAAACTGCGAGGAAGAGCCGCCGCGGGTACCCTACGAGCCGGGCAATGAAAAAAGGCCCGCTCTGAACACCCTCATTCCGGATAGTCCCAACCAGCCCTACGATATGCGGGAAATTATTGAGGAACTGACCGATGCGGGTTCATTCTTTGAAGTACACAAGTACTTTGCCGAAAACATAGTAGTGGGTTTTGCCCGGCTGGCCGGTCGGAGTATCGGTATCGTGGCCAATCAGCCGGCGGTACTGGCGGGGGTACTTGATATTAACGCCAGCCAGAAGGCCGCCCGCTTTGTTCGTTTTTGTGATAGCTTTAATGTGCCGCTGCTGGTGCTGGAAGATGTACCGGGTTTTCTGCCGGGTACCGACCAGGAGTGGAACGCCATTATTACCAACGGAGCCAAGCTTCTTTACGCCTTTTGCGAGGCTACGGTACCACGCGTGACGGTTATTACCCGAAAAGCCTACGGTGGCGCTTACGACGTAATGAACTCCAAACACATTGGCGCGGACATGAACTACGCCTGGCCATCGGCCGAAATTGCCGTGATGGGGGCCAGCGGAGCCGCCGAGATTATCTTTAAACGTGAAATAGCACAGGCCGAAGACCCTCAGGCCAAGTTGCAGGAGAAGGTAGAGGAGTACACCCGCAAGTTTGCTAACCCCTTCCGGGCAGCGCACCGGGGGTATATTGACGAAGTAATTTATCCCGAGCAAACCCGCGAAAAATTGATCCGGGCTTTTGCCATGCTGGAGAATAAAGCCGCCTCCCTACCGCGTAAGAAACACGGCAATATTCCCCTGTAAAAGAGATTATTTTTACCACCTTACCCAATTCCATGTCCGACCCCAAATCGCGTTTCCGGCAGCAGTATCCAGGCCGGTTTTTTCTGGATGGTAATCAACCCGATGAACTTACCTACTTCCTGCAGGACCAGGGCTGGGTTGAACCCTATGAGTCGGTGCTGTCGGTAAGTAAGCCGGGTGAAGGCAACATGAATTATGTACTTAGGGTAAAGACCGAGGCCCAGACATTTATTATAAAACAGGCCCGGCCGTGGGTGGAGAAGTATCCGCAGATTCCCGCACCGGTGGAGCGGGCGGCGGTAGAGGCCCGGTTTTATCAACTGGTTGCGGGA
Organism: Telluribacter sp.; assembly: GCF_035998675.1. NCBI lineage: Bacteria > Pseudomonadati > Bacteroidota > Cytophagia > Cytophagales > Spirosomataceae > Telluribacter > Telluribacter sp. The sequence continues at coordinate 227,673 of NZ_DASYHI010000022.1, read as the reverse complement.
GTTCCCGAACTACGGCCCTACGTACCGGCCCTCATGGCCTACCAGCCGGACAATTTTATACTGGTAATGCAAGATTTGGGCGTGGCTTCCGATTATACGCACCTCTACAAATCGGCGGAGCCCGTTACTCCTTCTGAACTCGTAGAACTGGTCCGGTTTCTTTCCCACCTGCACAGCATAAAGGTGAGCCCCGATTCTTTCCCGGATAATCTGGATTTGAGAAGGCTTAACTACGAGCATATATTCAGGTACCCTTACCAGTCAGACAATGGTTTTGACCTGGATCAGGTACAGGAAGGCCTTAGCACGCTGGCTACACCGTACAGGCAGGACGAAGTCCTGAAAGTCAGGGTGGAAGAACTGGGAGAGCTTTACTTAAGTACCGGAGCAACGCTGGTCCACGGTGACTACTACCCCGGTAGCTGGCTAAATACGCCGTCTGGCCCCAGGGTCATTGATCCCGAGTTTGCTCACCTGGGGCGGGCAGAGTTTGATCTGGGGGTCTTGGTGGCGCACCTCCTGATGGCCCGTACCCCCGAAACGACCATTCGGATAGCCCTGGATGTTTACCAACGCCCGACCTATTTTGATCCTGTACTTCTTGCCAACTTTTGCGGAGCGGAGGTACTTCGTCGGATCCTGGGGCTGGCTCAGCTCCCGCTGGACCTGACCCTGGACGAGAAGGCTGAGCTACTGGCCCTGGCGCGGGAACAGCTTTTGAATCCGGAACAGGGAAACATTTTTGGTGATTTGTGGTAATTAAAAGGCACGAGGGGAGAGCAAGACGCCTGTTTTACAAAAATTCACTATTTCTTTATAAACAATAACTTGTGGGTCATTTTGTTGGACCTAACAATAATAAATTATATCTAATTACTGTCTATTTATTTTCTCCATGAAAAAATCACTCTGTCTGGTAGGATTGCTTTTACTTTTATCAATATCTTCTTTTGCTCAGACTGAAAAGGGTACCTGGCTGGTGGGAGTATCAGGAAACGGATCATTTAAAAGTAGTGATCTAAGAAAAGACTCAAGGTTTCAGGTTTCGCCTCTGTTGGGCTATTTTGTTAGCAAAAATCTGGCTGTAGGTATTCAATTTAACCTGGATAATAGCACAAAGTATTTAAATCCCAACCCATATCGTCCTACTCCCTATCATAAGGAAAGAAATAGGAGTATACACGGAATGGTTCGATATTATATTGGGGACTGGAAAGTCAAACCCTACCTAAATCTTATGGCTGGATACAGTAGGTATATGGTTTTACAGGAAGGTGTTAGTGGTTTTTTAGTAGATACTGAATATAGTAAGGGGATGAATGCTTCGTTAGGCGCTGGTCTGGCTTACTTTATGTCGCCTAAAGTAGCATTAGAAGCAGAAGCCAATTACCAAAAGTACTTTTATGATGATTTGGATGATAGTAAAATTAGTGCTGTAAAACTTCGAATGGGAATATCCTTTTACCTGCGTTGAATTAATGGCGTATGCTACTGAAATAGCCTTACATTTATTTCCTAATAATACTCATTTTGATAACTTGCAATGATAGCCAGGGATAGCTCTGGCATTAATCGATGGACCTAGTTCAAATGACAGCAAAAAGCTTTTAACTAATTAATAACCTATGAGTGACCAAAGCAGAGAATTCCTTTATAAGTACCTTAATAACGCCTCCCCGACCGGTTTTGAAGTAACGGGGCAACAAATATGGCTTGACTACCTGAAGCCCTACATTGACGAGCAGATCATAGATGTATACGGTACCGCCGTGGGCGTTATCAATCCCGACCAGTCCTATAAAGTGGTTATCGAAGCACATTCGGACGAAATAGCGTGGTTCGTGAACTACATCAGTGATGATGGCTATATTTATGTTCGTCGTAATGGAGGCTCCGACGCGGCCATTGCGCCTTCCATGCGGGTGAATCTGCATACGGCCAAAGGCACGGTTCCGGGGGTGTTTGGTTGGCCGGCTATTCACGTTCGGGATATCAGCAAGGACCAGGTACCTAAGGTACACGAGCTGTTTATTGACGTAGGTGCCCTGAAAAAGGAAGAAGTACTCGAAATGGGTATCCACGTGGGTACGGTAGTAACCTTTGCCGACGGCCTGACCGAAATGAACAACCGGTACTACGTAGGCCGCGCGCTGGACAACCGTATCGGGGGGTACATGATCGCCGAAGTAGCCCGGATGCTCAAAGAGAACGAAGTACAGCTGCCCTATACCCTATACATTGTCAATGCCGTACAGGAAGAAATCGGCCTCCGCGGGGCTGAAATGATTGTGCGCCGTCTCCGGCCCGACCTGGCTATCTGTACCGACGTAACGCACGATACGCAGTCGCCGATGTACAACAAAAAGGAACAGGGAGATATGAAATGTGGCAATGGCCCGGTGATCTGCTACGGTCCGGCCGTGCAGAACAACGTACGGGATATGCTGATAAAGGTGGCGGAAGAAAAGGAAATTCCTTTCCAGCGGCAGGCCGTCAGCCGCTCTACCGGCACCGACACCGACTCGTTTGCCTATGCTACCGAAGGCGTGGCTTCCGCTCTGATTTCCTTACCACTCAAATACATGCATACTACCGTCGAAACGGTGCATAAAGACGACGTTCAGAATGTCATCAAGCTCATGTACGAAGTTTTGCTGCAGTTGAAAGGTGACGAAGATTACCGCTATATCAAATAAGTACCTCTAAGTACCTCAGGTACTTGTAAAGAGTTGATACTACATTCCGAAGGCCCTAGCCTTCGGAATTTTTTTATATCTACCCGGATAAAATTGGCAGTAAGCCCAATAAAACTGTATATTTAAACTTATGCGCACCTACACGGATCAGACAGGTTACGAAATCGGGCTGGACGGCCTTCCCCTCCGGATTGTATCGCTGGTACCTTCCCAGACCGAGCTGCTCTTTGACCTGGGGCTCAACGAAGAGGTAGTAGGCGTAACTACCTATTGCCTGCATCCGGAACCCAAAATACGGACCAAAACCAAGGTAGGAGGTACCAAGAACCCGGATATTGACCTCATTCACAGCCTAAAGCCCACACTGATTATTGGTAATAAGGAAGAAAACACCAGGGAAGTAGTTGAGCTGCTGCGCGACGAATACCCCGTGTGGCTGTCGGATGTGAATAACCTGGCCGAGGCTACCTCCATGATCCGCAGCCTGGGCGAAATAGTGGGGAAAGAGCCAACGGCCAACTGGATAGCCGATAAAATCAACGAGCGGTTTTTAATCTTTTCGGGAGAATTGGCCGAGCGCGGGGCGGCCCGACCGGCAGGACCACCTCAGGTAGCGTATTTTATCTGGCGAAAGCCCTGGATGGTGGCGGGCGGTGGTACTTTTATCCACTCGATGCTCGAGGCTGCCGGTTACCTGAATGTCTTTGCGGATACACCCCGCTATCCCACTTTCTCCCAAGAAGAATTGCGCCGCTACGCACCCAACCAGGTGCTGCTTTCCACCGAGCCTTACCCGTTCAAACAAAAGCACCTAGCTGAGCTGCGAGAGATATTTCCTAAGGCTACCATTCGGCTCGTTGACGGGGAGCTATTCAGCTGGTACGGAAGCCGACTCCTGCGTACCCCCGACTACCTCCGCCAGTTGAGGGCTTTGCTTCCATAATTAACAGTACCTTCCGGATGCGCGGCCAGGGCTGCGTATAGTCACCTGGGTAGCGGTGGGTCTTCTCCGGCCAAGTCGGCTGCTTTTGTTATTTCTTTGCCTTGTGCATCAGTCTATTGACTATGATTCTTATCAGCTTTCAACTGTCAGCTTCAATTTTTATTGACCAAAAGTCAGAAATGGTATTATTATTGGAGGAATTAGGGGAAAGTGAGCCTATTCAAATAAAAAATTATAAAATAAGAAGAAAAAGTTGTCAACAAATAAGCAAAAATTACGTTAGTATTATAAAGCGAAAATTCGCATAATCTGGATTTCATTATTATCCTGTCTATATATTTTATACTATTTTAAAGAGAGCCATCCATGAAAAAAGCATTATGGTTATTTCCGGTAGCTTTGGCAGTAAGTTCAGCCGCCGTTTGGGCACGTCGACGCAGGTCAATCGTTGTCAGCGAATACATGTGGGTTTAACCAACCCCAGACTTTGGAAATGTACCGGTTTGATTTTTAAAACCACCTCATTTTCTAAAAACAGGAGGCCGGGCTAATATAGCCCGGCCTCTTTGCATTTGAAGTACTTAGACAATTTGTGCCTGAAAAAGAAAGGTACTCTTCCCGATAAACCCGGAGGCTGCAGGTACCTGATTAGGTAAGAGGGTGGGCTGCGTTACAGCGACTGAAGCTGCTGCTCAATAAAGGCAATTACCTTGGGATCATCCCAGTTATTGGCACCTATTTCCTGCGCAAGTACCTGACCGTTGCGAAGAATGTAAGTACGGGGTATGGCGTCGCCATCCAGTTGGCGGGGGTACGTACCTGCGTACTGAAAGAACGGAAGCTGGTAGCCTTTTCGCTGGATAAAGGGCGTAACCGTAGCGGCGTCCTCATCCGAAATTATGTAAAAGGCCATTTTGCTGTTGTCTTTGTACTTATTGTAAAGCGTCTGAATACTTGGCATTTCCATGTTGCAGGGGCCGCACCAGGTAGCCCACACATTGACAAAAGCCAGTTTGGTGCTATCGATCTGCACGGGATTGCCCTCCATATCGGTAAGCGGCAGGTACAGCGATTCAGGCCCAGTGGGAAGTACTTCTTCCACGGCCGTGGTTTCTTCGGGGGCAGATGACGAGCTGAAAGTGTAGTAAACCGCCAGAAGTGCAAAAAGCCCCAGCACTATGATGAATGTGTATTTGACAAATTTTGACTGCATGAGCAAAAAGGGTTAAACGCAAAACGAAATTTTAGACCCAAACTACTGAAACCGGCTGGCAATCCCAAATTGCGGCCCGTAGGGTTATACAAAATAGCTGTTGAGAAAGTACGCTAAAGTACCTGTCTGAACTAGTTTTGGCTTGACCTTCAAAAAATTAACAAAATAGCGTTTGCCCCATGTCTTGAATTTAGATACTTTTAAGGCCTGATTGTGTATGGAATGCTATTGTTAATTAAACTCCTCAAAGTTTCATGAAAAAATTAATGCTGTCTTTGGCTGTTGTAACCCTATGGGTTGGAGCGGGGAATCTGGCTATGGCCCAGCGCTCTGCCGCCGAGTTTTTTGAAGAAGGGAATACGAAAGCCCGCGCCGGTGATTTTGCGGGAGCCTTACAATCGTACAGTGCCGTTATTTCCTCGAGCCCCGAGCACGCCCCCAGCTATTTTAACCGTGGACTGGCCAAAGCCAATCTGAAAGACCACCGCGGGGCCATTATTGACTACGACCGAGCCATTGATATCAACTCCAAGGAAGCCCTGTACTACCAGAGCCGGGGGGTGAGCAAAAGCATGCAGGATGACCACCGGGCGGCCGTTCAGGATTATACCCGCGCTATTGAACTAAACCCCGACGATGCCAAGTCATACTATAACCGGGGTGTAAGCCGGTCCAAGCTCAACAACAACAGCGGCGCCTTGCAGGACTTTAACAAGGCCGTTTCACTGGACCCCAACGATGCCTTAGCGCTGTACGCCCGGGGAAGCAGCAAACAGCAACTGGAAGACCACGCCGGTTCGCTGGCCGATTTTTCAAAGGTGATTGACCTGAATCCCAAAAAAGCGGGCGCTTTCTCGGGACGGGGTTACGCCAAAATAAAACTGGGTGATTTTAAAGGAGCCGTTTCTGATTATACCAAGGCCATTGAGTTGAGTCCCAACGAAGCATTTTCGTACGGTCAACGGGCCTACGCCAAGTCCAAGATTGATGACTTTGCCGGTGCCATTTCTGACTACGATAAAGCCCTTCAGATGGACCAGTCCAATATTGATGCCTACTACGGCCGTGGTTTTGCCAAAAGCCGACTCGGCGACCAGAAAAGCGCAATTCTGGACCTGAACCACGCCGTTGAAATTAACAACTCCTACACAACCGACCCTAAAAAGATCGTCTATTTAGGGCCCATATCGCGTTCGGTGCTGGATAACCTGCGCAATCAGGTACAGGAGCGGATTACTATCAACGAACTGTCGGACGTAAGGGCTGAGGCGTACTTTATTCGCGGATTGAGCAAAAGCAAGAGCGGTGACAGCAAAGGAGCTATCCTGGATATGAACAACGCTATTGAACTGAACCCTACCTTCTCCGATGCATACTTCTCGCGGAGTATTGTAAAGTCAGCCGTGGGCGACCAGATGGGAGCCATTTTAGATTGCAGCAGCGCCATCAAGCTACGTGCCAATTACCCCGAAGCGTTCTACCTAAGAGGTATTACCAAGCACAGCCTGGGCGATGTAAACGGCGGCTGCCTGGATTTGAGTAAGGCCGGTGAGTTAGGCTACACGCCGGTTTACAAGGTAATCAGCGATTTCTGTAATTAAGGTACCTTAAGAAGTAAAAAGAGGGGCCCCTGCTGCATCAGCGGAGGCCCCTCTTTTGTTGGAGTACTTCCTGTTATTTGGCCTTAGCAAGAGCCTGATTTACCTTGTCCCAGTTAACTACATCCCAGAAGGCACTCACGTAGTCAGCACGTTTATTCTGGTACTTGAGGTAATAGGCGTGTTCCCACACGTCGAGGCCCAGGACAGGCGTACCTTTAAAATCAGCGACATCCATCATGGGGTTGTCCTGATTGGGCGTGGAACCAACGGCCAGTTTGCCGTTCTGTACGGCCAGCCAGGCCCAGCCCGAGCCAAAGCGACCGGTGGCTTCCTTCCCAAAGGCTTCCTTGAATTTGTCAAAAGAACCAAACTGACCATTAATGGCGTCACCTACGGCACCTTTGGGTGCCCCTCCCTTGCCGGGTGCCATTACATCCCAGAAAAAAGAGTGATTCCAGTGTCCACCCGCATTATTCCGGATAGCAGCGGGAGCACCCTTTATATTTTTGAGAATTTCTTCCAGGGACATATTTTCGTACTTGGTACCTTTCACCGCGTTGTTCAGGTTACTCACATACCCCGCATGATGCTTTCCGTAGTGGATTTCCATGGTAGCTTTGTCAATACTGGGTTGAAGCGCATCAAACGCATAGGGGAGTGGCTCCTGCTTGAAAGGAGCCGCCACGGCACCCGCAACTGCGGTAGCCCGTGAAATCGACGGCGTAGTAAAGGCACCAAATGCAAAGGAAGTGCCAGCCAGGGAGCGAAGAAATTCTTTACGGTTCATAGGTATACGGATTAGGAAAAATGAATCAATCGTAAGCCACCCGGCTCACAATGCTACGCCCCAGAGTTACCTCGTCGGCGTATTCAAGGTCACCGCCAACGGGTACTCCTCTGGCGATAGTACTTACTTTAACCCCGGAGGGCCTGAGTTTCTTTTGTAAATAAAAGGCCGTGGTGTCACCTTCCATGGTCGGACTGAGCGCCAGAATTACTTCCCGCACGGGCTCATCAGAAGGGGCGTCGGCAATTCGCCGTACCAGCGATTCAATGTGCAGGTCGGCCGGGCCAATGCCCTCCAGCGGGGAGATTATCCCTCCCAATACATGGTAAAGACCATTGTACTGGCTGGTGTTTTCAATGGCGAGTACATCACGGGTATCTACTACTACACAAACCAGGGAGGAGTCACGCTTGGCGCTTTTGCAGATATTACAAAGCTCTTCGTCGGCAATGTTGTGGCATTGCCGGCAAAACTGGGTTTGGGTTCGCATAGCCACCAGGGCATCCGAAAGCGAGCGGGTATGTTCTTCTTCCCGTTTAAGTAAGTGTAAAGCAAGTCGCAACGCCGTTTTTTTGCCAATTCCGGGTAATTTGGAAATTTCGTTGACGGCGTCTTCTATTAATTTGGAAGGATAATTCATGGGCTAACGATACAAACGGTCGTAGGGCAATGGTTGGAGTAATCTATTAAAGGATTTCGGCTGATATACCCCGGCGACAGATTTCGTTGCGCATAGGTACCAAATCTTCAAACTCCCCTTCCTTTACCCGGCATTTTCCCTTATAATGGATAATAAGTGTACACTGCTCGGCCTGTTGGGGAGTATGGTCGCAAACCTGAATAAGTGTTTCGATAACCCAGTCAAACGTATTAACTTCGTCGTTGAAAACTACCAGTGCTTTTACCTCTTTCTCAATGGTTTCTACTACTATTTCAACGTCGGTTTCTATTAAGGGTTGCATAACAATCAAATTTCCGTTTGATTAGCAAATCTAATCATAAATAGGCACTAATGGAAGCCTTCCGGCTCCTTCTTTACAACGTAGAAACCCTCTAAAAAGTTACTGTACTGCATGAACCCCTACATAGCTCTTTCCATATTAGTTGCCTATTTTGGCATGCTGATTGTCGTATCAGTGTACACTTCGAAAGGAGCTGATACTAATACTTTTTTTACGGCTAATCGTCAGTCGCCCTGGTACTTGGTGGCATTTGGAATGATAGGTACTTCGCTTTCGGGCGTTACGTTTGTGTCGGTGCCGGGGGCGGTGGCAACTATTCAGTTTTCGTATTTTCAGGTAGTACTTGGGTACATTGTAGGGTACCTGGTGATAGGTACTATCCTGATGCCCCTGTACTACCGGCTCAACCTGATCTCCATTTATACCTACCTGGACCAGCGCTTTGGCTTCTGGTCGTACAAGACCGGCTCGGCGGTATTTCTGCTTTCGCGTACGGTGGGTTCGGCGGTGCGGCTTTACGTAGCCGCCGGGGTACTTCAGTTAGCCATATTTCAGCCGCTGGGGGTGCCTTTTGAAGTGTCGGTGGCCATTACCATATTACTCATCTGGATTTATACCTTCAAAGGCGGCATTAAGACCATCATCATTACCGATACTCTCCAGACGGTCTTTCTGGTAACCGCCGTAATCCTGACCATTGTGCTGGTCGCGCGCGAACTGCAGCTGGGCGGCCTGGCCGACGTGTTCAACACGGTGCAGGAAAGCGGTTATTCGAAGATATTTTACTGGGATGGCAACGACCCCAAAAACTTTTTTAAGCAGTTTATTGCCGGGGCTTTCATAGCCATAGTCATGACCGGGCTGGACCAGGACCTGATGCAGAAAAACCTGACCTGTAAGAATATTGGTGAAGCCCAGAAGAACATGTTCTGGTTTACGGTAGTACTGGTGGTAGTCAACTTTTTGTTTTTGTCTCTGGGGGCTTTGCTTTATATGTATGCTCAGGAAAAAGGTATCCCCGCTACGGCCCGTACCGACGACTTTTATCCCATGCTGGCGCTCAATCACCTGGGGCTACTGGTGGGTATTACGTTTCTGCTGGGAATAACGGCCGCTACCTACGCCAGCTCCGACTCGGCCCTTACCGCCCTCACTACGGCCTTTTGTATTGATTTTATGAATGTGGAGGGCAAACCCGAGGCGCAGCGCTCCCAAATCAAGTTTTGGGTCCATATCGGCTTTTCGGTCTTGTTTTACCTGGTTATTATTGTGTTCAGGCGGCTGAACAGTAAGGAAGTTATTACGGCCGTATTTGATCTGGCGGGCTATACCTACGGTCCATTATTGGGACTTTTCGCATTCGGTATGTTACTGCGGCGTCCCGTTCGTGATCGCTGGGTACCTATTGTCTGTATACTGGCTCCGGTACTGACGTACATTGTCAATCAAAATTCGGCGGCCTGGTTTGGTGGGTATCAGATCGGCTTCGAGCGCTTAATCCTGAATGGTCTGTTTACCTTTCTGGGTTTGTTCCTGCTTTCGGTGGGCCGGAAAGACTAGGATTGCTACAAAAGGACCCGTGTACGGGAAACCTATTCTACAAGAATTCCTTAAAGTCAGGTTAATAATAGCCCGAAAGGCCTCGGCTCAGGTTTTTACTGTAAAGCATTAGAATCAATGTGATATAGTAAAATGGATGCATTATTATTTTTTGTTGCCTCGGTTACCAGTGGAATCTGGTGCGCCTATTTTGTAGAATATCTGGAAAAGAAAGAAACCCAGCGCGAGCTGTAAGTATACTAGTTTGCTTACCCGACCTTTGCGCCGGTCCAGACTTTGATCGCTTGTTCGGTAGCGTACAAAACTGTTCGATTTTGAACAGAAAGGACTCGTACTTAACGTTTGGAATAGTAAGTTAAAAACAAATTAAGTTATTGAAAATAAGCGTTATATAGTTTAAATTGTGCTTTGGTGGATAGAGTGTGGCACGAGTGGCATGGACTTTTCTCTTTAAAGTTTATAGCCATGAAAATAACACTCAAAAATTCTTAAATCCATCAAAAGCCATGAAAACGTTTATTGTTTCAACCATCATTACCCTTGTAGTAGCCCTTGCTATTGTCCTGCCTGTTACCTCTGCCCGTGCCGACAACCACATGCTCCGGGTGGCCGACACCAAAGCTCCCAAAGCCTTTAATGTAGGAATGTACCGGATTATTAACTCCGCAAAGATTAGCCTGGCGGTGGCCAAGAATAGTACTTCCCGACTGAACATTAAGCTGAAAGACCAAGACGGAACGGTACTCCATCAGGAAAATCAGGGCACAGGCAAGGAGTTATACAAGCGGGAATTCAACTTTGAGCACATCGGTAGCGGTACCTTTTACTTTGAAATAGAAGTAGATGGACAAAAAGTTACCAAGACCGTTCATTTGTCGAAAGCCACAAAACAGGTTATTGAAGTAGAGTAAGTACCGGAAGGTTTGCAAAGAAAAAGCCCGGGCCAGTTAATGGTCCGGGCTTTTTAATATCACAGATGAAGCTCCACCAGAGGGTCCCAGAAATGGGTGTCCAACTCCTGAACCTGGTCATTCTTTACAGCTACCCCTTCGGCTTCCAGCATTTCCTGCATGGCCGTAGGGCTGCCAAAGAAATGTTTGCCCGTGAGTAGTCCCTGGCGGTTTACCACCCGGTGGGCAGGTACATCGGGTCGGCTGTGACAATTGTTCATAGCCCAACCCACCATTCGTGCGCCTCTTTTTGAACCTAAGTAGGCCGCAATAGCCCCGTAGGAAGTAACGCGTCCGGCCGGGATAAGCCTCACTACCTCGTACACATCCTCAAAATAGTCACTCCCGGGCATTGTTAGCGGCGTTTCGCTCTTCTACCTCCTGTACCAGTTGCTCGTACCAGGCAGTACCATACGCCCGGATCAGGGGTTCCCTGAGAAATTTATAGACAGGTACCCCCAACTCCTGACCAAACGAGCAGGCGGGCGAACAGATATCCCAGCGGTCGTAATTGATGGCGTGGTACTGGTCGTACTTTGTAATGCGAATAGGGTACAAATGACAGGAAATTGGCTTTTTATAGCTAATTTTACCGTCGTTGTAGGCTGCTTCAATACCGCACTTAAGTACCTTTTTGTCGTCATAAAACGCGTAGGCACACTCCTTGCCGTCAATGACCGGTGTTACTACGTCGCCTTCCCAGTCTTTGGTATAAACGCCTTCTTCGGCAATTACCTTCTTGCCGGCTTCGGTCAGGTAGGGCTCCACGTGCTGGTAAATCTCTTCCAGTATAGGTAGTTCTTCCGGTTCCAGTGGAGCGCCCGAATCCCCCTCTACGCAGCACGCACCTTTGCATTTCTCGAGGTTACACACAAAAAACTGGTCCCCGATGTCGTCACTAATGCAGGTGTTATCAATCAAAATCATAAGGAGGAGGTGTTGTTTTAGCGGTTCAAATTTTAGGATTTAACGCTTCGGAACCTTTAATTTCTGGCCCACTTTCACGGTATTGTCCTTCATGCTATTGAGTTCTTTTATCTCCTCAATGCTGGCCTGGTAGTTTTGAGAAATCCGGAAAAGCGTTTCACCGGCTATAACAGTGTGGGTTTGATATTCGTTTCCTCCGGTTCTGGTAGTTACGGCAGCCGGGCTACTGGTTTCCTTTACCAACAGGCGCTGCCCTACCGACAACTTATCGCTGGTAGTCAGTTTATTCAGAGCCAGCAGGTTATCAATAGAAATATCATACAGCTTGGAAATGCTGAAGTACGTCTGTCCGCTCTGGACGGTATGGTACTCCGTGCCAGACCCGGCAGAGCGGCTCTCGCTGGGTTTGGGGCTGGCAGGACGTGTACGGGGCTTGCTGACGTCCGAGGCCCAGGGGTCCAGATCAGTACCGGTAGCTGACGCTACCGAACTGGTAGAAGAGCTACGGGGGGCTTCTTCCGAAATAATGACTACACGGTCGTTGGTAGGGCCCGTGGGGGTAGGAGTGGTAGTAGTAGTGGCAGCAGGTTTTGCCGGGGCTGTTTCGGTGCGGCTGGGCTGGTAAATCCCGGATTGCGCAACCGGGGTCTGGGAGGCCGGTTTGGTTTCCGGTTTCGTCTCGGTAGTTACGACGGGTGTAGTACCTGTACCTGGCTGGCTGGTAGTAGTACTTACCCGTGCGGGGCTACTGGTTGTTGTCGCGGGGGCTGCCTCTGAAGGTTGCGAATTGTCAGCCAGTTTGGGAGTATACTTTCTGCGCTCTGCGGCCGTCTGGGGAATATCCGAAGTAGAGGCAATGGGCGTGGTGGCCGGAGCAGGCCGACTTTCCTGCCCCGGCAGATTGTCCGGACTGGTTTTGTCTATTACCTCCACCGGCTGATTGGTCGGCCTTTTCTTCATCAGCCACATTACCCGTCCGGTAGCAAGGCGAAGGTTCTGGTTAGGAATGCGGTTGTACTTCATCAGCTCTCGGAGCCGCATTCCATATGTTTGGGAAATGCCACGCAAGGTTTCGCCCTCCCGGACCGTATGGAAAGGTACCATGGCTTTTTTGTTTTTGCTGGCCAGATAGTACACTTCATGGGTTATAATCGGGTCTTTGGGGCCCATGTCGTTGTAGCGAAGAAAGCTTGACAAGCTTATTTTGGCCGCCTTGGCCAGGGTCGCCGCCTGGTCGCCTGGTCGCGCCTGAATGCCCGGTAAACCATTTATTTCGTAAAAAACCGGGTCGTTCCGGCCTTTCAACTGGACACTGGCCTTCCGCAGCATGGGAAAACCAATGTCTTCGCGGGCAAGCTCTACGGTGGGCATAGTACCACCCATTGCTAACCGGTCACGAACCAGGTTAATCTGGTCCGAGGACACCGGAATAACCATCATATAGTCTTTGTCGGCCGGGATTATATCGCCGCTGACCCACAGGTTGTAACGCCGCAGATCCAGGGCATTTACGCCCAAATTGGTACCTATTTCTTCGAAGCTGCGTCCCTTGCCGTATTTGGCTTCGAGCAGGACAATGGTGTTGGCCGTGCGATGCCGATCCAGGGCCGATTCAAAGGCGATTTTATGCGCAAAAAAACGGAGTACGTAGCGGTCGGTTCTGGCGTTCAGGGTTATTTCACGGGCGTAGGCCCAGTCGGGGGGGACAAGCTGATTGATACCTCCCATACCCAGGTAGTAGGAATAGAGTGACGAAACCCAGTTGTTAAACTGCTTATTGCTGCGCTTCAGGTACTTAGCGGCCGCATGGGTAGAGGAGGAGATATTTTTCCGCTCATCAATTTCATTGTCTACCCGGATACCAAACTCGGTTGCGGTTTCCGCCTTGAACTGCCAGAAACCCACGGCGTTGGAGGTCGAAACGGCATCGGGGGCCAGGGAGCTTTCCTGAACCGCCAGGTACTTGAAATCAATGGGTACCTCTTCTTCTATCAATACCCCTTCAATAATTGGGAAATACAGAATAGCGCGGTCCAGTTTATCGTCCCAGAAACGCCGGTTGGCCATCAGGCTGCGAACATCAGATTCAATTATCCGCCGGGCTCCCGCGTCAAATTTTACGTTAATACCCGTAAAGGAAACGTTACTGGGGATATCCGGGTATTCCTGGGCTACTACTTCTCCGCAGGCTAATCCTACGCACATCCAGAAAAGGAAGAGGTATTGTAGAGGAAATTTAAGCATAGTACATTGCAGCTAATGGTTGGACACACAAACAAAATTCAATCACCGCGGGGCGGACCCCTCACAATTTCTCTACGATCATAAGACCGTCACGTATTGGCAGCAGCATATTTCTGACCCGCTGGTCCTGCTGGACCATCCGGTTAAAGTCCAGGAGTGCCTGGGTTTCCTTATCAATTTTTTTGGTTGTTGGTTGGACCACCTTGCCACTCCAGAGTACATTGTCGGCGATGATGAGTCCTCCCGGCCTTACTTTATCCAGGACCAGGTGGTAGTAGGTAGCGTAATTAACCTTATCGGCATCAATAAAAACCAGGTCGAAGGTTTCCTCCAGAGCAGGAATAATATCCGCCGCCCGGCCAATCCGGTAGTCTACTTGTGGCGAATAGCCCGACCGGGCCAGGTACTTGCGCACCAGGCCTTCCAGTTCTTCATTTTTATCCAGGGTAATAAGCTTTCCGGCGGGAGTTAAGCCCTCGCAAAGGCACAGGGCCGAGTACCCGGTATACGTACCAATCTCCAGGATTCGGCTGGGTTTAACCAGGCGGGAAATCATAGCAAGTACCCGCCCCTGCAGGTGCCCCGACAGCATGCGGGGCATAAGTACCTTGGCGTGGGTTTCGCGACTGAGGGCACGAAGGAGCTCGCTTTCAGCATCGGTATGAGCTTCGGCGTAGGCTTCTATCTCTTCGGGTAAAAACTCCATTCCGTAGGGGAGACGCAAAAATTAAAAGGGTCGTTTCTTCAAATTTATCAAAGAAAACGACATCTCCCTATAGTTGTTGTACAAAAATATGCAATTGCCGGGTCAAATTACCTGTCTGGAACGGCTGGATTCCCCTATGACTCGAGCAATTGCATGAGGTACTTGCCGTAGCCACTTTTCAGCAGCGGCGACGCTACTTCCTTCAGCTGCTGCTCGTTAATAAAGCCCATGCGGTAGGCTACCTCCTCAATACAACCAATTTTGAGCCCCTGCCGGTCTTCAATCACCTGCACAAACTGTCCCGCCTGCATCAGCGACTGAAAGGTACCCGTGTCCAGCCAGGCCGTACCACGGTCAAGTACACCTACTTTCAGCTTGCCCATTTGCAGGTACTCCCGGTTTATGTCCGTTATTTCCAGTTCGCCCCGGGGCGATGGCTTGATGTTTTTCGCTATTTCTACTACCTGGTTGTCGTAGAAATAAAGGCCCGGTACGGCATAGTGTGACTTGGGCTTCTCGGGTTTTTCCTCGATGGAAAGTACCCTGGAATCGTCATCAAACTCCACCACGCCGTAGCGCTCGGGATCATGCACCTGGTAGGCATAAATTACGCCACCTTCAGGACTATTGTTGGACTGCAGCAGCTTTGACAGCCCCGAGCCGTAGAAAATATTATCGCCCAGCACCAGCGCCACTTTGTCGTTGCCAATGAACTCTTCGCCAATGATGAAAGCCTGCGCCAGTCCGTCGGGGCTGGGTTGCACGGCATAGCTGAATTCACAGCCAATGCGGCTGCCGTCACCCAGCAACTTCTCAAAGTGCGGCAGGTCGTGGGGTGTCGAGATAATCAGGATTTCGCGAATGCCCGCCAGCATCAGAATGGAAAGCGGGTAGTAAATCATGGGTTTGTCGTAAACCGGCATTAGTTGCTTGCTCACCGCCAGCGTCAGGGGGTGCAACCGGGTGCCGGAGCCTCCGGCCAGAATTATTCCTTTCATTTATGTTGATTGAGTGAATGAGTGAATTGTGAATGAGTGAATAATACATTCTAAATCCACTCCTTCACAATTCACTCAATGAATATTATCTTCCTTCGTACATGGCGTCGTAGTACTTCTGGTAGTTGCCCGAGGTGACGTTGTCGAGCCAGGTTTGGTTGGTAAGGTACCAGTCTACGGTTTTTTCCAGTCCTTCGGCAAACTGTAACGACGGCTCCCAGCCTAACTCTTCTTTCAGCCTGGTAGCGTCAATAGCGTAGCGCAGGTCGTGGCCGGCGCGGTCGGTGACGTAGGTTATCAGCTGTTGGGAAGTACCCTCTGCGCGGCCAAGTTTCTGGTCCATGATTTGGCAAAGAAGCAGCACCAGATCAATATTTTTCCACTCGTTATGACCACCTATGTTGTAGGTTTCGCCGTTGGCACCGCGGTGGTAAATAACATCAATGGCCCGGGCGTGGTCTTCTACGTAGAGCCAGTCGCGGATATTCTCTCCTTTGCCGTAAACGGGCAGGGGCTTGTTCTGGATAATGTTGTGAATCATCAACGGCACGAGCTTCTCGGGGAAGTGGTTGGGGCCGTAGTTGTTGGAGCAGTTGGAGATGACCACCGGTAGTCCGTAGGTATTATAGTAGGCCCGCACAAAGTGGTCCGAAGAAGCCTTGGACGCCGAGTAAGGCGAGCGGGGATCGTACTTGGTCGATTCCAGGAAAAATTCGCCGGGGTCGTGCAGCTCGCCGTAGACCTCATCCGTAGAGACGTGGTAGAAGCGTCTATCTTTCATGTTGCCCTTCCAGGCTTTGCGGGCAGCATTCAGCAGATTCACCGTACCTATTACGTTGGTCATTACAAAAGCCAGCGGGTCGGTGATGGAGCGGTCTACGTGCGACTCGGCCGCCAGGTGAACAACCCCCTGAAAATCATGTTCGGCAAAAAGCTGATCCAGAAAATCAGCGTCTACGATATCTCCCTTCACAAAGCTGTAGTTGGGAGCCTCTTCTATGTCGCGCAGGTTTTCGAGGTTGCCCGCGTAGGTGAGCGCATCGAGGTTGTAGATATGGTACTGAGGGTACTGGATCACAAAGCGGCGCACCACGTGCGAACCAATGAAACCGGCTCCCCCGGTGATTAAGATTTTCTTGGTCATACTGTTATTCTACTAAATCAGGTGAAGGTACTTTTAGTGAAAATAAGTTTATCAGACACTTTTGGTGATCTTTTCCTGCCAGCGCCAGGCATCGCGTAGGGAATCCGCCAGGGATTTTTCCGCTTTCCATTTCATAATGGTATTCACTTTATCCGACTGCGCGTATATTTTTTCAATATCACCGGCCCGTCTGGGGCCAATGGAATAGTTCAGGGGAACCCCGTTTACCTCCTCAAAGGTCTTTATCAGCTCCAGTACGGTATGGCCCTGTCCGGTTCCTACATTAAAAACATCATAATAGTTATCAATTGTTTGCTCCTGCAGGAGTTCAATCGCCTTTACGTGGGCTTTGGCCAGGTCTACCACGTGAATAAAATCGCGGACACAGGTACCATCGGGGGTGTTGTAGTCGCTGCCAAAAACGGTCAGAGACTTTCGCAAGCCCGCGGCAACCTGCGTAAGGTACGGGACCAGGTTGCCCGGTACCCCGTTGGGCAACTCACCTATTTCGGCCGAAGGGTGCGCGCCAATGGGATTAAAATACCGCAGGGCCAGGGCTTTTATACCCGGTTTGGAATGTACGTGGTCCCGGATAATGTCTTCGCTGATGGCTTTTGTGTTCCCGTAGGGAGAAGCGGCTTCCTGACGGGGCGTGTCTTCCGTAACGGGTAGGGTATCGGGCTGACCGTAAACGGTGCACGAAGAAGAAAATACAAAATTGGTTACCTGGAAATCGCGCATGACTTTTAACAGAACAATGAGCGATAGAAGGTTGTTTTCGTAGTAGGCCAGCGGCTTCTCTACCGATTCGCCCACGGCCTTGTAGGCGGCGAAGTGAATAACTCCGTCAAACTTCTCTTTTTCAAACAAAGCCCGGATGGCCGGCTCGTCGTTGCAGTCAACCTCATAGAAAGGTACTTCCTGACCAATAATATTGGAAATCCCGGTCAGGGCCTCCCGATTGGAATTATATAAGTTATCAATAATGACGGGGGTGAATCCAGCGTTGTGAAGCTCAACAACGGTATGCGATCCAATAAAACCTGCTCCACCGGTTACCAGAATTTTCATATAAGTATACTAATGTGGAAATAAAATAAAATGAAAGTTTAAAAACCAGATTTACTAAAATAATACCGGCTGCCTGGTACGTCAATAGTACAATAGTAGGCAGGGCAAAAGTAGAAAATTTGACAGCCATACAAAAATTGTTTTTATTTAAGCATTCGTTACCAAATACACCATGGAGGCTATGACGGAAAGAGAAATAAAGGCATTGGTTTCATTACTGGATGATGAGGATGCGGAGGTTACTACCCATGTAGAGGAAAAAATTCGTTCGCTGGGAAGCAGTGTGATTCCCTTCCTGGAAACCGAATGGGAAGAAAGTTTTAGTCCGGTTATTCAACGCCGGATTGAGGAGCTGATTCATGACCTGCAGCTGAGCGTGATGATAGAGCGCTTGCAGTCCTGGAAGAACGGGGGTGCCCTTGATTTGCTGGAAGGTATGTGGATCATTGCTACCTACCAGTACCCCGAGTTGTCGCTGGACAAACTCCGGAGCGACATTGAACAACTCTACTACGATATCTGGCTACAGGTCCGGGAAGATATGAACCCCGTGGACCAGGTAAAGATGATGAACGGGGTTTTTTACGGCAACATGAATTTTGGTGCCAATACCAAAAGCTTTCATTCGGCTTCTAACTCCATGATCAACGTGGTACTGGAGAACCGTCGGGGTAATCCCATCACGCTGTGCGTTATTTATATGCTGGTAGCCCGTAAGCTGGGAATGCCGGTCCATGGCGTAAATCTGCCTAACCTGTTTGTACTTACCTATAAGCAGGACAAGGTGCAGTTTTACATCAATGTGTTTAATCGGGGAATCATCTTTTCCAAAACCGACATTGATCACTACATCGCTCAGTTAAATCTCAAACCCAAGGATTCGTTTTACCAGCCCTGCTCCAACCTTGAAATTGTGCAGCGCGTGCTGCGCAACCTGATTCTTTCGTATGAAAAAGCGGGCGAGCCGGAAAAAATAAAGGAAGTAGAATCCATACTGATGTCCATTATGGACGATATGCTGGAAGACTAAAGGGCCACCGCCAGGCAGTAGTCCTTTACCCAGCGGATATGTACCCGAGCACTCACCCGAAGGTCAGCTTCGGTAAGGGTGCCGTATAGGGTAGTAGATGTTACCTCAAAAGATTCAATAGCAATAGCATCCTTAAAGCTCACTTTCTTACGGCCGTGCAGTTTATAAAGTGCTTCTTTGGCGCACCAGTAAATGCATAACTTCGCGACATCCTCTCCCGCGTGTGCCAGTTCCGCTTCTGACAGGTACTTGGGTGCGGTCCGGATTAGCTTCGGGTGTATTTTCTCCATGTCAATCCCTACCGGCCTGTGCTCATGAAGTACCCCGGCAACGTAGTCGACGGTGTGGGTAATTGAAATCGGGCAGGTACTATCCACCAGAAACGGCTTGCCGTGCTCATCCTTCCACATACCTTTGTAGGAGGTAGTAAGCTGCTGTTCGGCCAGGGTTTTAATAAGTACCCGCCCGGCCAGCCATTCGCGGCGTTTTTGCGGATGGGTAATAGTAGCCAACTCGGTGTGGTCGTCGGTAACGGGTAGCAACGCCCGCAGGCTATCCTCATTTTCTTCCAGCTTCCAGAGGAGTATCCGGCAGTCTCCGGCCAGCGTTTCGGAGTAGTGAAGGGGCATAGCTTGATGAGTGAGGTAGTTAACCATAGCCGTAAAGGTAGTACATTAGTGCAGCAAAGCAGTGCGCAGGTAGGAGGCAGGGGGCTATTTTTCGTTCTGTCAAACCCGCTACCCGTTTATTACGTTGTTTCTAACAAACCAGGTACTGCAGCATTTTATTGGCAATCCTTTCTCTACATGAACGTTCGTAAACTTGATACTTTCTCCGGTCACCGCGACTGTGTATATACCCTGACCGGGAGTAACAACCCACAGCAATTTTTTTCGTCCGGGGGCGATGGCCTGGTAGTCAGGTGGGACCTGCACAAGCCCGATTTGGGCGAGTTGGTTGCGCAGGTAGGAGCTTCCGTATACGCTTTGGCGTACGACCCCACCGCCGGCTACCTCTGGATCGGCCACAACTTCGAGGGAATTCAGCTCGTTGATCCGGTCAGGAAAGCCCCGGTAGCTTCCTCAAAGTTAGCCTCCGCGGCAATATTTGATATTCAACTGGTGGGCGACAAAGCCCTACTGGCGCTGGGTGACGGCGTAATTATTGTCATGGATGTGCCCACCTTTGCCGTGCAGAAACATATTAAGGCCTCCCATAAAAGTATGCGGTCGCTGGCTTACAATCCCCTTACCGGCGATATTGCCGCCGGCAGCAGCGACTACCACCTTACCCTGTTCGACAGCGAGGGTTTTTCTCTCCAGAAGAGGCTGTTGGCGCACAACAATTCGGTATTCACGGTACAGTACTCACCGGACGGGCGTTTTCTGCTTTCGGCGGGGCGCGATGCGCATCTGAAAGTTTGGGACGTAAACAATAACTACGAACTGGTCCAGGACATACCGGCGCATTTATTCGCCATCAATCACCTGACGTATAGCCCTGATGGGAAATATTTTGCTACCTGTAGCATGGATAAGTCAGTAAAAGTGTGGGATGCAGTGACTTTTCAGCTAAAAAAAGTGATTGACCGCGCCCGGCACGCCGGACATGGTACTTCGGTTAATAAACTACTCTGGTCGGCCTACAACGATTTGCTGGTTTCGTGCAGTGACGACCGAATGGTATCGGTATGGGAAGTACAGGAATAAAATGTCAGAATTTGTAGGGATTAAACCTATGATTTGCTTTATTTTGCTGTTGATAATGACCGGAAATACAATACTATAAGATATGTTTTTGAAAATTGTAAATTTAGTCAGTAATTGAAGGTTTAGGTAACTAAGTGAGAAAGGTAATCAAGTAAGCAATACACCAAAACGTACAGTCCTAATGAAGATTTCGCCCATTGATATACGGCAGCATACTTTTGAAAAGGGGTTCAGAGGGTATGATGTAGACGAAGTAAGCGCATTCCTTAATTCACTTTCGCAGGAGTGGGAGCGGGTGACCAATGAAAGCAAGATGCTCAAGATGCAGCTTGAAATAGCGGAAAAAGAGCTTAATAAACTTAGGGATGTAGAGTTGACGCTTTTCCGTACGTTAAAAACAGCCGAAGATACCAGTACCCAGATTACCGAACAGGCCAACAAGGCCGCTGAAAAATACCTGCAGGAGTCACGGCAGAAGTCAGATGAAATAGTCAACGAAGCCAAGCGCAAGGCGAGTATCCTGCTACAGGATGCCGAAAACCAGTCTCGCTACGCCAAAGAAGAGCTACTTAACGAGCTCAAAAACCAGGAGCGTGATTTCAAAGCTATTGAGAAGTACCGCGATAATCTTATTGTGCAGCTCAAGACCCTGGTTAACAATACCAACGACACCGTGGACCGGTTCGAGAAGAAATTCACCAAGGAGTCCTACCAGGTTCGGATGGATGAACTGAAGCAGCAGATAGCCGAAGCCGGTACCAACAAAGCCGTTAACGGCCATAAGATTCAGACCGAAGCCGGAATGGAAGAAGCAGAAGTGGCGGCTACCGAGGCCGCCGAAACAGCACCTGCTCCGGAAGAAACCATCCAGCCAGCCGATACCATTGAAACCCAAGCCGAAGTAGTTGATACAGTCGAAGCAACCGAAGAAGCTCCTGCCCAAACGGAAGAGGTGAAGACGGAAGTGGTTGAAGCGGAAGCAAGTACCGAAGCAGAAGAAGCGCCGAGTACCGAGGAAGCAGTGGTGGCCATGGCCGAAGCGGAACAAGTTTCGGAGTCATCAAGGCAGGCGGCGGGTAATCTCAAAAACGGTAGCAAAGAGCCCGAGCCGGTCGAAGATAAAAAATCGGGCGGATCGTTTTTTGACCAGATTGGATAAAACATAAGAAGAAACATCAGAGAGAAGTGCAGCAAGGCAACCGCTCAGGCGGAGTACCTTGCTGCACTTTTTTATAGTATTGAAAACTAACTACCTTTGGAGAGCAGACAGCGGCAGAGGCCAGGTCTGGTACGCTCTTACTTTTGAAATACTACCTTGGGAACAATAGCATTAGAAGGACTGGAGTTTTTTGCCTACCACGGCTACTATGCCGAAGAGCAGAAAATCGGGAACAAGTACTCGCTGGATATTACCATTACCACTGATTTTGAAGACGCGGCCCAGAGTGACCGCCTGAGTGAAACTGTTAATTACGAAGAACTGTACCATATAGCGGCCGAGGCTATGCAGGAGCGCTCGCGCCTGCTGGAGCACGTAGCTTTGCGGGTTATTGAACGTATCCGGGAGCGCTACCCCCAGGTTGATAAGGTGGTAGTAGCGGTTTCTAAGTTCAATCCGCCGGTAGGTGGAGTATGTACCCGCGCCCGTATTACGCTCGAAGGGTAGTTTCCTCAGGGCTAACTTGTAGTCCTATGTTGGAAAGTGAAAAGCGCCTTTCTTCTCTGGTCTGAATTCATGACAACTTTTTTGGGTAGTAAAGGCGCCAACTTTTTCATTCCGGTAGTAGTACTGTTGGGGTGGATAGCTGGTATCCCTGCCGCCCGGGCTCAGGCTCCGGTTCATCAGCAACTTTACTGGACCCGCTTAAATCTGCAGTACCAGGTAGCACCCCGCTGGCAAGTCAATGCCGACCTGGAAAACCGGAGGTTCTGGCAACCGGACAAACAGCAGCAAGCCTTGTTTCAGGGACAATCTATTTTTACTTTGAGGGAAGGATTGCTGCTCGGGTCGGGTGTATCGTTGTCGTGGGTTTATACAACCACCAAAAAAGGTACCCTTATCGTGCCCGAAATTCGTCCAATTCAGTTTCTGGTGGTTAGCCACCCGCTGACTAACCGGCTGCGACTACAGCACCGGTACCGCATCGACGAACGATTTTTTCGTAACCACGATGGCCTCCGGCTTACCGAAGGCTACCGCTACAACTGGCGCTTTGCTTACCAGGCACAGCTAAATTATTCCCTCAGGTCAATAAAGCCGGGTACGTTGGTCAAATTAGCGAATGATGTTATGCTCAATGCGGGCAAGAACAGCCCGGGTATTTTTGATCAATACCGTTTTTATACGGGTTTCGAGTACCCGGTGACCTCCCATTGGTCGGCCGAAGCTGGTTATATGTATATCTACCAGCAGGGGCGGCAGAACATGTTAGCCCGGGATGTCTTTCGTCTCACCCTGTTCGGGCGCTTCGGCGGAGCCCGCTTTCCCCGCTAATACCGGCAAGCCGACACTTCTTTGGTGAAACTGCTTTGCTCAATCTCTTTCTTCATTACCGCGGCACAATTTTTTATTTGATTAGTTCTACATGTGCAGTTATAGCCGAACCTGCCTGGTGGCAGTCATTACGATTGTTTGGTTTTAAAAGTACTATGATGAATAGCCAGGGAGAGAAAGAGAGGGATGCGGGTAGCGCTATTCACGTGTAGCGGAATGTAAGCTTTTCTGTTTTCATTTTATATACCTACTC
The DNA here is from genome assembly GCF_035998675.1 of Telluribacter sp. Lineage (NCBI taxonomy): Bacteria > Pseudomonadati > Bacteroidota > Cytophagia > Cytophagales > Spirosomataceae > Telluribacter > Telluribacter sp. Next base: position 204,385 of record NZ_DASYHI010000022.1, on the reverse strand, counting down.
CTACTATGAGGAATGTACTAAATAGAGTTATTGCCAGTCCGCTGGTGCTACTGATTTTGCTTTTTGCCGTTGGCTCCTGCCGAAGAATTCCGGATATACCGGTGGAGCAACTAAAGACCAAATATAATATTAAACCTACTGATTTTGTTGCCATAGGCGGTATGAACGTTCATTATCGGGACGAAGGTCCAGCCAATGACTCGGTGCCGCTGGTGCTGATCCACGGCACGGGTTCCAACCTGTTTACCTGGAACGAGTGGACGCAGTCGCTGAAAGACAAGCACCGGATCATTCGTTTTGATCTGCCGGGTTTCGGCCTGACGGGCCCCCACCCCACAGATGACTACACGCAGGAAATCTATCTCAATTTTCTCCATTCCTTTTTGCAGGAGAGGGGCGTTGAAAGGTGTATTCTGGCGGGCAATTCACTGGGGGGAGAAATAACCTGGCAGTATGCCATGAAGTACCCGGATCAGGTCAAAAAGATGATCCTGATTGGTGCGGCGGGTTATCCTACGCAGTCCCAGGATGTACCCGTTTCTTATATAATAATGAGGTTGCCCTTATTGAGGGAAGTATTTGAAAAGGCAACTACCAGGGAGGTAATCCGTAACAGTCTTCACTACTTGTATGCCGACACCACCAAAGTGACCGACAGCCTGGTTACCCTGTACTATGATATGACCCGTCGGGAAGGAAACCGTGAAGCCCTGACCGAGCGGATGGAAAGTATCGGGGAGGATGGTCCCTGGAATCAGCTACCTTCTATCAAAACGCCCACCTTACTGATCTGGGGAAAGCAGGACCGTCTCATCCCGCTGGAGTACGGTCAGCGGTTTGATAAGGACCTGCCCAATAGTACCCTGGTGGTTATTCCCAACGCCGGGCACATGCCAATGGAAGAAACGCCGGAGCAATCTGTCAAAGCGGCCCGACGATTTATTGAGGAGCCGGGGCCTTTCTTCTAACTACTCTTTTTAAGTACTCTATTGTCCACCATCATTTGAATGGTACCCAAATAATTCCAAAAAACCGTAGAAAAAGTACAGGATCAGGTAAGGGTACCTCTGCAAAATCTCGTCCCCTTACATTATGTAACTACCGGTTTTATAAGTGTCAATTGGAGTAGTAATAGTTACTTCTACTTTTTTGACAGCAGGTAGTTAGAACCAGAGGTACCCATACTTTAATCCGCAGGAACCCATTATCCTGCAATATATATTTTTTATGAATTTGGGGGACGAATTTATCCGTACAGAAGCTCAGCAGTGGGAGTTGTTAAGGGCAGGTAATACTGCAGTGTTTGAGGAGGTCTTTAAATCGTATTATAGTCTTTTGTTTAACTACTGCCTGCGTTTTCAAAACGACGAAGATGAAATAAAGGATTGCCTCCAGATACTTTTCCTGACTATTTGGGAAAGAAGGGAATACCTGGGTCCAACTACTTCCATCCGTGGGTACCTGCTGGCTTCGTTGCGGCGCCTCGTGCTGAAGCGGATCAAAGAAAACAGTAAGTACCTGACCATTGATCCGGACACCTTTGACTTCCAGCCGGAGTTGTCGTCGGAAGCCCTGATGATCCGGGAACAAACTACTCAGGACAATTTGCGTCTGTTACAGCAGGCCCTGGAAAGTTTGCCGACTCGCCAGAAAGAAGCCCTGTACCTTAAGTTTTACGGCGAACAATCCTTTGCCGAAATCGCGGAAATAATGGACATTTCGACCCGGGCCGTTTATAAGTTAATCTACAAAGGACTGGATACCCTAAGCGCAGAGCTTCGCCTCACTACCGACAAAGTACCTTTTCTGTTTAACTTTATTCTGTTATAAATCCACCGTACTTCTTCCCTTCAACTGTCCAGTAGCGGTGCGCGGCACGTGCTGGATGTACTTAGTTCATCTACAAGTTTCAGGAGGTCCCCGACGCAGTAATGGGTTGACTTACATGGTGTTACTAAGTTCATTGTTTTTTTTAGAAAAATTATTCTTCCCAAAGGGTCACTTCAGTAATAGTATAGCTTTATAGTAGTAAAAGACAATTTGGAAGCTATTGGAAAAGCAGAGATATACAAATTTTAGCGCCTCCGAATTTTTACTCGACGACGATTTTCTGGCCTGGATAAAAGGTGCAGCGCCTGAATCAGACCAGATCTGGGAACAGTGGCTTTCTGAAAATCCGTCCCGGAAAAAGGAAGTTGAAAAGGCAAGGCTGATGGTTTTGGCCATGTCAGCGAAAGCGAAAAAGGTGGAACCGCTCCTGGTGAATACCGAGTGGAAAAAAATAAAACCGGTGATCGAAGAAAGGCAGATTGACTGGTTTCCGGCCGAAACAGAAAAAAAGAACCTGGTACTACCGGTACTGTTTCGGGTGGCTGCCGCGGCGGTACTGCTCCTGTTTATGGTTTGGGCGGGCAGGGGCATGAAATGGTCTGATGAGGTTACTACTGCGACCCTAATGCAGCAGGAGGTAGCCGATGGTCAGCAACTCACTATCAAACTGATTGATGGAACGGTCATAAAACTAAACGCAGGTTCGAAGCTGTCCTATCCGAAAAAATTCCTTTCCAACAAGCGGGAAGTACAGTTAACGGGTGAGGCCTATTTTGAAGTTGCTTCCCGGCCCGAAGCTCCCTTTATTATCCACACCGATAACGTCCGTATAGAAGTGTTGGGTACCAAGTTTACCGTAAAGGCTTACCCGGAAGGTGAAAACGTGAAAGTGGCAGTGGTCGAAGGAAAAGTAGGAGTAAATACCTCTGAAACCTCCGGTGAGAAGGAAAAACAGCAGGAAGAAGTATACCTGACTAAAAATGAAATGGCCACTTTCCAAAAAGACAAAAATGAACTGGTTGTGACCAGCTTCAACACAAATGACCTGCTGGGTTGGAAGGACGGAATCCTGTTTTTTGAGAAGGCCAGCTTTTCAGAAATCGTAAGAAAGCTGGAAAGATGGTACGGGGTAAAAATCAAGGTTAATAATACTAAGAAAATTGAATCGGAGTGGCGATTTAGTGGAAAGTTCGAAAACAAACCCCTTGAATATATCCTGGATGTATGCAGTTATCCCAACCGTTTTACGTACGAGGTAACTGACAAGGAGGTGATAATCAACTAGTAAAGTAGAGTTTATATGCAATCAATGAATAGCAGCTAATAAAAAGGTCGGCAATAGTACTATTGCCGACCTGCATTCCTGGTTAAGCTTTGCTCAGAGTTGGCGCTCCCGGGGCAGGGCCATAACCGTTTTTAAAAAAGGTAAGTATTTTAAAACCTAAATTTATGAAATTCAAATTAATACCACAAATCGTAGCAATGACCAGGTATGCAATGATCGGGGTGTTTTTTCAGTGTCTTTTCGTGGGGCTGCTGACCGCGGCCACCCTCAAGGCGCAGGAAAAAAGCATTGAGAATATCTACCTTTCGGCTGACCTTAGAAATGTCGGGCTGGAAGATGCCTTTGTGAAGATCGTCGAAATGACTGATCTGAATTTTCAGTATGACCAAAAACTGGTAGCCAGCAAAAAACTCAACCAGAATTTCCGGAACGAAAGCCTGGGTCAGGTACTTAGAGCTATTTCGCGGGAGACGGGTCTGAGTTTTCGTCGGATCAATGAAACCATTTATGTAGCCCAAAGCGCTGGCAAAAAGGAAATGGTTTCCGAACTCGTTATCCCAACCAAGACGCTTCTGCCGGTGCAGCTGGCTGCCCGCGAAAACCAGGGCTTGCCGGTACCTTTCCGGGCCAGAACCATTTCTGAGCAGACCGAAAACAAGTTTCAACTGCTGGCCATTGCCGTTTCGGGCAAAGTAACGGGCGAAGACGGAGTAGGTATTCCGGGCGTTAGTATCGTAGAAAAAGGTACTACCAACGGTACCAATACTGACGTAGAAGGCCAGTTCCAAATCAACGTAACCAACCAAAGCTCAGTACTGGTGTTCAGTGGTATCGGGTACCTCACGCAGGAAGTTGAGGTAGGTGCCCGTACTACTCTGGATGTCAGTATGAAAACGGACATTAAATCACTGGAAGAGGTAGTTGTAGTAGGGTACGGTACCCAGAAGAAGGTAAACATGACAGGAGCTGTGTCGGCGGTGAACATTGACGAAAAAATCACCAGCCGCGCCCTTACCAACGTATCGTCGGGTCTTTCCGGTCTGGTACCTGGTCTGGCGGTAACGCAGGGTACCGGTATGGCCGGCCGTAACAACGCCAGTTTGATCATCCGCGGATTGGGTACCGTAAACAACGCCAGCCCGCTGGTAGTAGTGGACGGAATGCCCGATGTGGATATCAACCGCCTGAACATGAACGACATCGAGAGCATATCAGTACTGAAAGATGCTACTTCGGCTTCGGTGTATGGTTCACGGGCAGCCAACGGAGTAATCCTGATCACTACTAAGTCCGGAAGAGGTCAGGAAAAAGCCACTATTAACTATACGGGTTCTTATGCGGTAACTACCCCAACCCGGGCTTACGATTTCATGGCTGACTACCCCCGTGCTCTGACAATACATCAACGGGCTGCTGCAGTTAATAACTTACGCTCCAATTATTTCTTCAAGGATGGTACCATTGACCAATGGATGGCCCTGGGTATGATTGACCCACTGCGCTACCCCAATACCGACTGGTGGGACATTATTATGCGGAACGGAGCCATTCAGAACCACAACCTATCGGCATCGGGTGGTGGTGATAAGTCCAACTTCTTTATATCCGTGGGAATGATGGACGAGAAGGGCTTGCAGATCAATAATGACTACAGCCGTTACAACGCCCGCTTCAACTACGACTATAAGATTCGTCCCAACATCAATACCGGAGTGAAATTCCAGGGGAACTGGTCTAACTTCAGCTATGCGCTCGAAGATGGATTTACCGATGATAACGGCAGTAATACGGCCGGCTTTGATATGCAGTATGCCATTGCAGGTATTACTCCCTATGACCCTGTTACCGGGTACTACGGTGGTGTAATGGCTTATAATGAAGACCCGCAGGCTTATAACCCGTATACGCTTTACATCAATAACCTAACGCGCCGGAACCGACAGGAAGCCAATACCATGATGTACCTGGACTGGTCGCCAATTAAAGGCCTGACCGCCCGGGTTGACTATGGACTTAACTACTACAACCAGTTCAGTTGGAATGCCAACATGCCTAACCGTTCTTATAACTTCCAGACCAACTCATTTGGTAGCCGGGTGTACGTAGGAGACAACGCGGGCGTAAGCAACGCTACTAATACAGGCTACAAAACCCTGCTGAACGGCCGTTTGAGCTACAATACAACTATTGCGCAAAATCACGAGATTAATGTACTGGGTGTCTATAGCGAAGAGTTCTGGTCGGATCGCTACCAGTTCACTTCCCGTAACGACCGTCTGCATCCTACGTTGCGTGAAGTTGACGCCGCTCTGACTGACATTCAGTCTACCGGTGGTAACTCAAGTACCGAGGGATTGCGCTCGTTCATTGGTCGTTTGAACTATACCGCTTTTGATAAGTACCTGTTCGAGGCCAACTTCCGGGTTGACGGATCGTCTAAGTTCCTTCCCGGCAGCCAGTATGGTTTCTTCCCATCGGTAGCTACCGGATGGCGCTTCACCGAAGAAAGCTTCCTGCAGCCGTATACCTCCCGCTGGTTAACTAACGGAAAGATTCGTGCTTCTTACGGAGCCTTGGGTAATAACAGCGGGGTTGGTCGTTATCAGCAACAGGAAACCCTGGCAGCCAGCAATTACATGCTTGGTGGAAGCATTGTGAAAGGGTTTGTTAATGAGAAGATGGTGAACCGCGATCTGTCGTGGGAAACAACCACCGTATTTAACCTGGGGCTAGACCTCGGCTTCCTGAACAACCGCTTAACCACCGAAATCGATTTCTACGACCGTTTGACTACCGGCATGAACCGCCCGTCGGATATGTCTATTCACCTGACGGGTGCCTACGATGCACCCCGCCGGAACATTGGTAACCTGCGTAACCGTGGTATTGAAGGTAACTTTACCTGGAGAGATACTTATGGCGAACTCAAATATATTGTTAGCCTGAATGCCTCTTACAATGCTACAAAATTGGAAAAATGGAATGAGTTTCTGGGTAAAGGGTGGGTGTTCCTGAATATGCCATACCACTTCCTGTACACCTACGAAGACGCTGGTATCGCTCAAACCTGGGAAGATATCTTTAACGCAACCCCCCAGGGAGCCTCACCGGGAGATATTCTTCGTAAGGATCTGAACGGCGATGGCCGTATTACGGGTGAGGATAGAAAAGCCTATCCTGGTATCCAGCGTGATCGACCTACTACACTTTTTGCCCTGAATACTAATTTCTCATGGAGAGGCTTTGACGTGGGTATCTTATTCCAGGGAGCAACGGGTCGTAAAGATTACTGGCTGAATATCTATAACAATATTAACATAGGTAACCAGCGTTACGCCTCAGGCTGGGGCCAATGGAATAACCCCTGGTCAGTAGAAAATCGGGACGGTGCCTGGCCTCGCTTAAATGGAAGTGGTAACCGCGAAGAATCCACCTTCTGGCTGGATGACTTGAGCTATGTTCGTCTGAAGAACGTGCAATTAGGCTATGCTGTCCCCAAAGTACTGCTAAGAAAGATCGGGCTAAGCAACGTGCGCATCTTTGCCTCATCTGAAAACCTGGCTACCTTCACCAAGTTCCGTGGTCTTGACCCAGAAAAGGATGGCAACCGGAGCGACGCCTATCCCTTGAATAAGTCCTATTCACTTGGTCTTAATATTGGAATATAAATTTATTACTAATGAAAAATTTAACTCAAAAAATACTATCCATTTCGGCCCTGGCCGGACTGCTGATTTGTACAAGTTCGTGTGTTGAGGACCTGCTTGAGCAGGAACCCACCACCGAACTCGGAGCCAACGCTTTCTGGAAAACAGAAGCCGATGCTACCTTTGCTCTGCAGGGAGCTTATTCTTCCGTACGTCCCTTGTTTGACCGGGATTACTACTTTAGTGGCCACGGCGAGTTTATCCGGACCCGGGGTACCAGCGCTACCAACAATAACCTCCAGCGGGGAGATGCGTATCATGGAGGAGACTACAACCCGGTTGGATATGGTGATAACTTTGACAAGTATTATCGCTACCTGTACGGCGGTGTCAACCGGACCAACTACGTTATTGAGAACGTAAATAAGATGCTGGCGACAGCCAGTCCCTCGTCCCGCGAGAATTTGGAAGCCATCATTGGCGAGGCTCGTCTGCTGCGGGGTATGGTTTACTTCCGGTTAATCTCCATGTGGGGCGATGTACCCTACATAGGTCAGGTAGTGTATGATAACGCCGAGGTAGCGGATATTGCCCGTACGCCAATGGCTCAGGTGAAGGATTCCATCATGGCCGACTTTACCTATGCTTACGAAAAACTTCCAGTTAAAGCTCCGGTAGTGGGTAGGGCGGCCAAGCCGGCCGCGCTGGCGTTCCGGGGTAAGCTGCAGCTTTACTGGGCTTCATGGAACCGCTTTGGCTGGCCAGAATTAACTACATTCAAACCCAGCGCTACCGAGGCAGACGCTGCTTATGCGGGGGCGGCTGAGGATTTCCGGAAAGTAATCAATGATTTTGGTCTTACGCTATACCGCAACGGTGAGCCGGGTGAAATTGACGCATTAGGGCAGGCCGAAAAGCTGCCTAACTACTACTACCTCTTTACGCCTCTAGCCAACGGTGACCCCGAAATGATTATGACTTTTACCCACGGAGGTATCGGTACTAACCAGGGCGAAGAACTGATGCGTGATGTGTCGGGTCGTTCGCACGAAGGTTCCCAGGCCTGGGTTACTCCCCGTTACGAAATTGCCGATCGCTATCAGTCAACCATCACCGGAGATTTCGTTGAGCCGCTTGTACCTATGAACCCGGCAACGGCGGGTGCCCGGACCAAGCCCAACTCAGCGGTGAACCCGCAAAGTTATGCCAACCGCGATTACCGCATGAAATCCTCTATCATGTGGGACTACGAGAAGAGCGTAGGTATGATCTCCCTGCAACCTACCGGCTGGGTACCCTTTATCTACAAAACGTATAATCAGCCAATCACTATTGACGGCGTAAAGTACACTACTTACAATACGGATGGTACCAACTCAGGCTATGTGTTGCGTAAGTTTCTTCGTAACTACGCCGGACAAGGCCGTAGTGATGGAAATTATAATTTCCCGGTTATGCGTCTGGCCGATGTATTCCTGATGTATGCTGAAGCTACCAATGCTATCAACGGCCCGCAGGCCGACGCTATCGCGCTGGTGAACAAGATTCGTCACCGGGGTAATCTGCCTCCTTTGGATCCCGAGGATGTGGCTGGTAAGGATGCCTTCTTTGATGCCATTGAGCAGGAGCGTATTGTTGAACTACTGGGTGAAGGCCATCGTGGCTTTGATCTCCGCAGATGGAGAGCTCTTGAGCGCGTGTGGGGGGCTCCTTACAGTGATGGAAAGTGGCGTATTGATACCCACGGAGCCAACCAGCAACGCTACTTCCAGAATAGTTCGGAAAGAATCTACGAGCAGGCTTATATCTTCCGTATTCCGCCGGGTGAGCGCGACCGTAATCCGAATCTGACACAGAACACACCGTGGCTGTAATCTGGAAAAGGAAAAACAATAAATAGTACTGAAATTAAAACTAATTAATGCGATGATAAAATATAGTAAAATAGCTATCGCACTCTTTATGGCAATGGTAGTCTGGGCAGGTTGTTCGCCGGATTTTCCCGTAGATGAGGATGGTTTGCTTATTACAGAAAGAGCTGAATGCTACGTAAGTAACTTTGAGTTGCTGGGACCTGATTTTCAGACCGTGCGAACCAAGAACGCGGTCATTGATACAGTAGCTCAGACAATAAACGTAGAGGTATTCTACGGAACAGACCTTCGGAATTTGTATCCCCAGTTTTCACTGGTAACTGACGCAAAACTGGACCCCAAGATTACGGGTAAGGTAGACTTTTCTGATATGGTTACCCCCAAAACGTACACGGTAGTATCAGGAAACCGTAAGGTTAGAAAACCCTATACTGTCTCTATTACAGTTCAAAAACCGTAATCTTAACTAACAGATCATGCAACGAAACTATTTTCAGTATACATCTTTACTGCTGTCATTGCTCCTGTTGATGACAGCTTGCGAGGAAGAGAAAAGCATCATACCTGCCGCCAAAACGCAGCTTCAGAATGATGTAATCAAAAGAACCCTAGGGCCGAATCTGGTAGGTCTGAACATTGAGTTTGCGTATGCAATGGCCCTGGCTCCGGAACGAGGCAAGCTTGTGTCGGCACAGGTAGAAGCGTCTATTCCGGGTGCCGGAGGTACTTATCTGGAAACCAAGACTTACTCTACCAACGGAAGTGGGGAGGACGTAGGAATTGTGGTGGGTACGGCACTACCTACTGAGGGTAAAATCACGAAGGTAAATTTTACGAAAGATACCTCGGCCTCTACGCTTCGTTACTACTACATTATTCCTGAGGCAGCTCGTGGCCAGGAGGTTACTTTCAACTTCTCGGCTACCAGCAGTACAGGAGAAACGGTGTCCTACCAGATGGGACCCTACAAAATCGCGAAGATGGATATGAAACTGGACCTTACTGTTACGGATGATAAGGCCAGTTATATTTCCATTGAGGACATGGCTGTCTATACAGCAGCAGAGGCCGCTACTCGGGCCAATAAAATTGATCTCGTATATTTATACCGTTCTATTCCGAATATTACTTTTAACCATGCTTTGGTTTCACCAGGAGCCAGTGCCGAGTATCTGCCTGGAATAACCTTACCATCAGGGGTAAACAGAAGGTCAAAAGTGAGAAAAGAATGGAACCTGCGGGACTTTCACCTGGCTCGCCTGCAATTCGGTGTATATGTTGATGATCTTGATTTCGAGAAAATCAACCTTGCTGATTCACCGGCCTATGCAATCAATATGAGAGCAGAATCCGGGGCTTGGGTTGAGACCGCTGATGGTAAGTACCGGGCATACATCTACGTGAACTCCGTTAACAACGGAGGTAAAAGCGCGCGCATCAGTATCAAGCGTTATACATTGTAAGTAGTTATTATTGGGGTAGTAAACCGTAGCTGGTTTACTACCCCATTTATTTTTCAGGTACCTGCTAATAGTACCCTGGAGTACCGGCTGCGACTATACAATCTTATCAGAATTTCGCCGCTGTTTGTAAGGTAGTACTTCCAATTCTTCACACACCTCTTTCCCTTGTTTCCTGCGGGTTAAAAAAACCTGAAGATGCGTCAGAAAATGCAGGAAGACCCTGGTAGTTAAAAAATCATAGTATGAGAGGTTTCAACACAATTTTCTTCGGGCTGGTACTTGTCTCGGTACTTCTGGCAAAAACGGCTTCGGCCCAAAAATTCATTCATCCGGGTATCAGCCAGTCTTCGGCGGATCTTGCCTACATGAAGCAACAGGTACTTAAAGGCGAACAACCCTGGCAAGGAGCCTTCGAACTACTCAAAGCCGCTACCGACCTGCACTTTATTGTAAAACCTCACACCCATGTTATCCGGGGTTCCTACGGCCGACCCAATATTGGCGGGGATGACTTGTCTAAAAGTGCGAACATGGCCTATAATTGCGCTTTGATGTGGTACATCACCGACGATAAGGCCTACGCCAAAAAAGCCATTGAGATCTTAAATGCCTGGGCACCGGTAATCCGGGACTTTGATTTTAACGATGCCAAACTCCTAGCCGCCTGGACCGGACATATATTCTGCAATGCCGCCGAAATTCTGCGTTATACCGATGCGGGCTGGCAACAAAAAGACATTGATGGCTTCAGCCACATGCTCATGACGGTGTACTATCCGCTGATGCGCAATTATTACCCCCAGGCCAACGGCAATTGGGACGGGGCCATTATTCATTCTCTCATGGCTATTGCCATTTTCACCGATAACCGCCCCCTGTTTAACAACGCTCTGGACCATTTCCTGCGCGGGCCAGTTAACGGTAGCCTTTTTAAATATATTTATCCAAGCGGGCAGTGCCAGGAAACTACCCGTGACCAGGCCCACGTACAGCTCGGGCTGGGCGAATTTGCCGGTGCAGCCCAAATAGCCTATACGCAGGGCGTAGACCTTTTTTCGATTGGAAATAACCGGCTGGCCTTAGGATACGAATACACCGCCGGGTTTTTGATGGGAGAAAAACCTCATAGCTACGGTACTATTTCTGAACGGGCCAAAACCATCCGGGACGACTACGAGTACGTGTATCGCCACTATACCGCAAGGGGACTGGAAATGCCCTATACCCGAATGGCCGCCGATTCGGCCCGTCCCAAAGCTACCCGTAGTGTATTAACCGCTTTTCGGGCACCTGATGGGAAGGTGGTCCAAAAACAGGGTGTTCCCAGGCCAGGTACTATTGCCAGCAGGGTAGGAGCTATGGAAGCACCTACGGCTAAGGCACCCGCTACATCCATCTTTGTCACTCCTGAGCAGTCGCTGCAGGAAGCACTCAACAAAGCGGCAGGGACCGGAGGCTGGGTAGTTGCCAAAGCCGGGCTTCATACCCTTCCGGCTACGTTAAAGATTCCCAGTGGCGTTACCCTGGCTGGGGAGGGGATAAGTACCGTGCTGTTTCTTGATCCAAAGTCGGGAGAGAGAGATGCCATGGTCAATGCTGAGCCTGACATGCACGACGTCATCATCCGGGACCTGGTAGTGGAGGGTTCCAACCGCCCCGTTCCACCTTCGGACCCCAACAGCAACCGCTCGTTTCGGAATCCGGGCAATCGGGGAGGGCTTAGGTTTTTATCGTTGAAAGAGGGGCAGATGAAGAATATCAGCTTCATTAACCTGACCGTACAGAACTGTACCGTTAACGGTGTATTTATTAGCGGAGCCTCCGGAGTGAAGGTGGTCAGTTGCAACTTCGACGAGAATGGCTCCAGTATGGTACCCGGCCCTAAGCTCCAGCATAACCTATTACTGACCCACTGCGAAAAAGTTACCGTCCAGGACAGCCGCCTCGATACCTCGCCCTTTGGGAGCGGTATTGCCCTTAGCCACTGTCGCGATGTCACCATTCAGGAAAACGAGATAGCCCGGAACGCCTACTATGGTATCCTGATTAGCGAAAGCAAACAGGTAGCAGTGCAGGGAAACCTGATCGAGGGGAATGACCACAGTGGTGTTATGATCGAGTACTTGTCGCTTGGTTCCGAGGAGATTACGGTAAGAAATAATTTTATTCAGTATAATAATGGCTACGGCGTGGAATCCTACGCCGCCCGGCAGACAAAGGTTGATTTAAATACTTATATTGGAAATGGTAACCACACCCATCAGGAGAAAATTAGTAGTGATAAATATCTGGTGATGGAATAAAAACAAGATTTATTGATTCCTGCTCAACCCATTAGAGAATACCATGACTAAACCTAAAACCTTTAAACTATCCATACTAGTCCTGCTCCTGCTGATGGGAATACGACTTTATGGTAGTACCCGGCATTTCCATGCTGGGCCGATGCAAAAGGACCCCCGGCCCCAGACTTTTCTACTAAGTCCTGAGCTGTTGATAAAGAATAAGGATAAGCTGAAAAAGAAGGACAAAGAGCTTAATCAGGCCTTAGCGGGATTAAGACAAATGGCAGATGAGGCGTTGAAAAACGGGCCCTACTCGGTTACCTATAAGAGCAAAGTACCTCCCAGTGGCGACAAGCACGATTACCTGAGCGTAGGACCCTACTGGTGGCCTGACTCTTCCAAAGCCGACGGCCTGCCCTATATCCGAAAAGACGGACAGGTCAACCCGGAGCGGCAATCGGTTAAAGATGCCGAGTACCACACCGCCCTCAGCCGCGATGTACACCTGCTGGGAACCGCCTGGTACTTTACTGAAGACCCCAGGTACGCCAACCACGCGGCTAAACTGTTACGGGTCTGGTTTCTGGACGAAGCTACCCGCATGAATCCCCACCTGAACTACGGGCAGGCTATTCCGGGCCGGACGGAGGGAAGGGGCATTGGGCTGATTGATACCCGTAACCTAGCCAAGCTGATTGACGGGGTACAGCTGTTAAAAGATTCGCCCGCCTTATCGCCGGCGGAGTACCAGGGCATAAGAGACTGGTATAAAAAGTATCTCGACTGGATGCTCAATAGTCCCATAGGCAAAGATGAAGCCGATGAACATAACAACCACGGTACCTGGTATGACGTGCAAGCGGTTGCTATCGCCTTATTCACCGATCAGTCCCAGTTGGCAAAGAAGATACTGGAAGAAAATACCAAAGCCCGGCTGGAAAGTCAGCTGAAACCCGATGGGAGCCAACCGCACGAACTGGCCCGTACCCTCTCCTGGAACTACTCACAGATGAACCTGCGGGGATTTTTTGAACTGGCTATGCTGGCCGAAAAGGTAAACCTGGACCTCTGGAATTACGAAACAGCCGACGGTAAAAGTATCCGGAAGGCATTTCAGTGGATGCTGCCCTATGCCGAAGGGAAAAAGCAATGGGAACACAAGCAGATAAAACCCCGGGATACGAACGGGTACCTGGAATTGGCCCGAGTTGCCACCGAAAAGTACCCCGAAATTGACCTGAAACCGCTATTAAAACAACAGCAGGCTTCAACCAATAGCCTGTTGTTACTCACTAACTGGACCTTTTGATCTATGAAAGTTGTACACATTTTGCTCTGCCTGCTCCTGTGGACACCGGTAGTTGCCCAGCCGGGTACTCAAAAACCGGCTCCTGAAAACCTGTTAAGTACCCTCAAGCAGGGCCATCCGCGCCTGTTGTTGCTCAAAGGCGAGGAAGCCACCCTGCTCCGGCAGGTAAAAAAGGATGAGGGCTTCCAACGGGTACATACTACTATACTGGCCGAATCTGACCGGATCATAGACCTGCCACCGGTGGAAAGAATCCAGATCGGTCGACGGCTGCTGGATAAGTCCCGCGAATGTTTGCGCCGGGTATTTCAGCTTTCGTACGCCTACCGTACCACCGGTGAGGAAAAGTACCTTCGCCGGGCCGAAAAGGAACTACTGGCCGTGGCCGCCTTTTCTGACTGGAACCCCTCCCACTTTCTGGATGTGGCCGAGATGACCATGGCCGTGGCTATTGGCTACGACTGGTTGTATGAGGCTTTACCCGCCTCCACCCGTAGTACTTTGAAAGAAGCTATCATAGAAAAAGGTATTAACCCTTCATTCGACAAAAAGTACAATAGTTTTCTAAACGCCGAGCACAACTGGAACCAGGTATGTAACGCGGGTATGACCTACGGAGTACTGGCTATTGCCGAAGACGAACCCGAGTTGGCCAAGCGGGTTATTAGCCGGGCTCTTGAAACCATACCCAAGTCCATGCACCCCTACGGTCCCGACGGAGCTTACCCCGAAGGCTTCGGCTACTGGGAGTACGGTACCAGCTTCAATGTGATGTTTCTGAGTGCGCTGGAAAAAGCCCTGGGGACTGATTTTGGCCTGTCCGAAACCCCCGGATTCCTGCAGGCGGGGTACTTCCAGCAAAACATGGTTGGGCCGCTTGGCTTAGTCCATAACTGGGGCGATAGCGGCTTAAAAGGAGGGCTTAGCCCGGCCATGTTCTGGTTTGCGGCCCGGCAGCGCGACCCCTCGCTACTTTGGAATCAGAAACCCTTAATGGCAGAGAAAGCGGCCAGCGATGCTTTCCGGAACCGGCTGCTGCCCGCCCTGCTCGTATGGGGGGCCAGCGTAGACATGAACGCGGTGAAGCCGCCCAAAACCAAAATATGGGTAGGACAGGGCGATAGCCCGGTGGCCCTGATGCGCACCTCCTGGACCGACCCCAACGCTATTTTTGTAGGTTTCAAAGGCGGGTCTTCTTCGGTGAATCACGCCCACATGGACGCGGGGTCGTTTGTGCTGGACGCTCTGGGTGAGCGATGGGCCATGGACTTCGGCCCGCAGGAATATAACTCACTGGAAGCCCGTGGAATCAAACTGTTTGGACGTACGCAGGATGCCGAGCGCTGGGATATATTCCGGTACAATAACCTGGTACACAATACCCTTACTTTCGACAACCAGCACCAGCAGGTAAAAGGTTACGCTAAAATAGACCGCTGGACCGACGCCCCGTCCCACCTGGCTCTGACCTCCGACCTGTCCAGTATTTACGCCGGACAGGTTGCTTCGGCCCAAAGAGGTATTGCCATTGTAGATGAAAAATACGTAGTGATAAGGGATGAGGTAAAGGCTTTGGATAAAGCAACCACGCTGCGATGGACGCTGTTAACGGCGGCCAAGGTCAACATCCTGGACGGAAAAACCGTGGAACTGTCGCAAAACGGAAAGAAAATGTACCTGACTTTTGACGCTAAGGTACCCCTAACCCTGAAAACCTGGTCGACGGTACCTACGCACGATTACGACGCCCCCAACCCAGGTACCTACCTCGTAGGTTTTGAAGCTGAAATTCCGGCCGGTACCGAACAGGCATTTAATGCCAGTTTTTCAACCAACCGGACAACAAAACCTTTCAAACCCTTAGCCCAGTGGCCGGTTAAAGCTGCGGCTCAGAAAGGGAGTACCAAGTAAGCTATTTAATTTTATGAAAAAAGTACCTCTGCTGCTGTTTCTGTTTATTGTTTGTTCCGGTTGGGTAGTTGGTCAGAGCCAGTCGGCCAGTGCCACTGTTCAGGTTATTCCGGTGGCTAAAGTCTGGTCGGGACACCCGGTTGGGTTTGACCTCCTGACTACCGAAAAACACCAGTACGTGGCCTACTACGATGCCGACCGGAACATGGTAGTTGCGCAGCGACCTTTGAATGGTCAGACGTGGAAGACCACCAAACTGCCCTCTGTGCTGGGTTGGGACAGCCACAACTATGTAAAATTAGCCATGGATCGCAATGGCTACCTGCACGTGTCGGGCAATATGCACAACGTACCCCTGATTTATTTCAGATCGGTACAACCGGAAAGTGTCGATGCCTTTGAAAAATTACCCATGACCGGCAGGAACGAGGAGCGGGTTACCTACCCGGTGTTTTTTAAAGATCAGCAGGGCGAACTTTATTTTCAGTACCGCAACGGTGGAAGTGGGCAGGGGATTTCTTACTGGAACAAGTACGATGCCGACAGGAAGCAGTGGGCCGGCCTTTTCGATACGCCCCTTTTTGACGGCGAACAGGAATCCAACTCCTATATGACCGACCCGAAGCCGGGACCCGATGGCTACTTTTATACCGTATGGATGTGGCGGCTTACCCCCACGGCCAATACTAACCATAACCTGTCGTGCGTCCGGAGTAAGGATTTGGTGCACTGGGAAAACCTACGCGGCGACCCCATTACCCTGCCCATTAAGTGGCGGGATAACTTACCAGTTGTCGACCCCGTTGGCCCCTGGAACGGATTAATTAACATGAGTTTCCAGATTAACTGGGACCAGCAGCAAGTACCCCTCATCAGTTACCACAAGTTTGACAAGAAGGGGGTTAGTCAGCTATACCTGGCCCGGTGGGAAAAGAATACTAACGAATGGCAGATTCATCAAATCAGCGACTGGAAGGACTTTACCTGGGACCTCAACCGCAACGGTTCGCTGGCCAATAGCGTGGGTATTAACTCCGTAAAAACGCAGGGGACCAACGAACTGGCCGTTTCTTACCACCACGAAAAGCACGGAAAAGGTACCTGGACCTTGGATCGAAGTACCCTGAAGGTAAAAAGACAACAGGCAGCGCAGGAGACTTCCGCCGCGCCGGTACTTTCGGCCATGACAATTCAGCCGGGTATGACCGAGCACCGCAGGACAGACAACACCGGAAAGTACCTGATGCAGTGGCAAACCTTGCCAACCAATCAGGATAAAGCCCGGCAGGCACCCTATCCGGCCCCTTCTGAACTGGTGATTTATAAAATAAAGTAGTTAACGACCTGGCTCCCCATGAAAGCATTTATTGTAACCCTGTTTTTAGCGCTCCTTTTTTCCACAAGCCAGGCCCAGTACGCCCACCCGGGTGGTATGCATCCGCAGGCGCAGCTTGATTTTGTAAAGAAAAAAATAAAAGCCAGGGAGCAGCCCTACCAAAATGCCTACCTGCAGCTGATGCAGTACGCCGACTCCGCTTTTCAGCACCCAACCCATGCCCTGGCTGATTTTAAGGTACCTGGCTACTACATTGACGCCGCCAGCCACCGTACCAACTCACGCTCGCTGCAGTCGGATGCCTTTGATGCCTACGCCTGCGCGCTGGCGTACCAGCTAAGCGGTCAAAAGAGATACGCCGACCAGGCCCTCAAGTACCTGAAAGCCTGGGCCGATTTAAACAAAACCTACTCGGACCACGACGGTTCCCTAGTAATGGCGTATTCGGGTACGGCCATGGTGATAGCCGGCGAATTGCTTTCAAACTATAAAGGGTGGAAAGAGGCGGACCAGAAGCAGTTTAAGAGCTGGGTAAGCGAGGTATACCGAAAATCAGCGAACGAAATCAGGAACCGCAAAAACAACTGGGCCGACTGGGGCCGTTACGGCTCTATCCTGTCGGCGTACTACCTGGATGAACCCGCTGAAGTCAACGAAAACATCCGGCTCATCAAGAGCGATTTGTTTGAAAAAATAGCCGAAGATGGCCATATGCCGCACGAAACCGTCCGGGGGAACAATGGCATCTGGTACACCTACTTCTCACTGGCTCCCATTACGGCAGCCAGTTGGGTCGCCTATAACGCTACGGGTGAAAGCATTTTTAGTTATTCCCAGGGCAACCGCTCTATCAAGAAAGCGGTAGACTACCTGTACTATTACAACCTGCATCCGGAGGAGTGGACATGGTATAAAAATCCTAACCAGGGTTCGCCGCAGAAGTGGCCCGGTAACCTGCTGGAAGTACTGGCTGATGTGTATCAGGAACCACGGTTCGCAGACTATACTCAGCCCGCCCGTCCACTAATATATAACCTGCATCACTTCGCCTGGACCTTCCCCACGCTCATGAAAATTCAGTTGACGGAGTATAAATAGCATTTACCTGCCAGAGTAGCCCCTTGCTCTGCTACCAGCTTAGTTGTATACAGTTTAAAAAGCGCCAGGCAGGCGCTTTTTTATTTTTATTAGTTTTCAAAATAATTTCGGATGAGGAAGAATGCAGCTATTTTCCTTAAATCACGGATTTACCTGTTCCTGAATTACATTCTAAAAGTTATTCAACCCGTAAATAAAAAATGGGGTGAGTAGAACATTAGTAACCCTACCCTTTGTTAAAATAATCAAAAAAAGAGGACCTGAATAGGTCTTAAGGAGAGAAAAAAAGCCTTTCGTGTCAAAAATGCTGATCCGGACCGCGAGGTGAAGTACCTACAAAAAGCATATTTACACCAACTGCCGATGAAACCCTATTCGGAATATTCTGCCGAAGAGCTTGCAATGGAGCGCCTGTTTATCAGGTGGGTTCGGTTTCCGAATGACCTCCCCATTCAGTCATTTTGGGAAAACTGGCTTGTTCAGCACCCCCACATGAATGAAACCGTACACACTGCCAGGCAACTGGTGGAACAGGCTTCGGCCTGGAACTCCGAGGACCTTTCGGGTGAGGAGGCAGGCTCCCTTTGGACAAAGATTCGTAGCTCTATAGAACGCTTGCCGGACGTGGAACCCCTCGACCCTTCCCTGCGGAGTATAGCTGCCAACTGGTATTTTTTTCGGTGGAGTGCTGGTGTCTGTGCCACCGGTTTGCTTATTATGCTTTGGTACTTTCTGGAACCTACCCCAATCAATAACCGGTTATTTGAACCACTACCCATAAAAACCGATAGCGTGCAGGTTGATTCATCAGCTGATTCGCTCAGAAGTACCATTAATCTTCAAAAAGACCTTTCCAACAAGTAATTTCTTGTTACCCTGTTGCCTGCAAGCTGTATCCCAATTCCCACCAAATTTCCCTTTATCCACCTGGTTACTAAAGAATTCATTTTTGGTTGAGTCGGGTAGCTATTTCGTTTGGAGCAGTCACAAATAAAAGTACTTTTTTTGAGTAGGCTCCTTCTATTCTATACTTCTTTACACAATTTGAAGAAAAAGTTGAAAGAAATGTGTAGGGGTAGATATGACTACGAGTCGTCATAATTTTCATTGCAACCGGTAAAAGTAAATCGGTCACAAAGTAACTATCGGATACATATAATTATTTCTTAAAAATTTACAGCAAAAGTGCCCAATAGGGCCCCAGAGTACCTATTAAGAAACCAATTTACTTTTCTCACTTAATATTTTATTACCTAATCAATGTTAAACTTTAACCCCAAAGCGCTATGAAAAGACGCTTTACACGCATCGAAAAAATTTTGTACGGCTGTGCGGTAGCTACTCTGGTAGGTACTTCTCCTGTCGTCAAAGCCACTCCTTTCACTCTTTCGGATAAGGGTGGAAAAATTGGCATTGCCATTGACAAAACGGTTACAGGTAAGGTGCTATCTACTGAAGATAATTCTCCTGTTCCGGGTGTAACCGTAGTAGTAAAAAACACCACCGTGGGTACCACTACTGACGCCGATGGTAACTTCCGGATTGTAGTACCAGACGATAATGCAGTGCTGGTGTTTTCGGCCGTTGGATTTACAACACAGGAAGTTACGGTAGGTAATCGCAGTACGGTGAATATCAACCTGGGTGTGGATTTAAAAACACTCAACGAAGTAGTAGTAGTAGGTTATGGTACCCAAAAGAAGAGCCAGCTGACTGGTGCTATATCATCCGTAAGTGCTAGAGAGATTAGTGAACTTCCGGTAACGAATGCCCGTCAGGCCCTACAGGGTCGTGCTGCGGGAGTTGATGTAAACCAGGCCGGTAGTAAGCCGGGATCTGGTCCCCAGATTCGAATCCGGGGCCGTCGTTCGTTCAATGCCTCTAACGATCCGCTATTCGTAGTGGACGGTATTCCTTTATCAGGCGGTATTGATGATATCAATCCCAACGATATAGCTTCGATGGAAGTATTGAAAGATGCTTCGTCCACGGCTATTTATGGTTCAAGAGGTGCCAACGGGGTAGTAATTATCACTACCAAACGTGGTACTCCGGGGAGAACCACTGTAAGTATTGATACTTATACGGGCTTTAACCAGGCATTAGGAAGAATTGACGTGATGAATGGTGCCGAGTTTGCCGAATACAAGCGGGAGTCGCGCCGGACGGGTGGAAACTACCCGGCAGGACCAGCTACTGATGCTGCTGATGCTAAAATATTTGAGCCTGTTGAGCTTGAATCAATCAAATTAGGCCGTAGTACTGACTATCCATCATTCCTGCTCCGTACCGGAACTATTCAAAGCCACCAGGTAGGGGTATCAGGGGGAACCGAAAAAACGCAGTTTAATATTTCGGGTAACTTTTTCCAGGATAAGGGGGTGGTGAAAAATCAGGACTTTACCCGCTATACTTTCCGGGTGAACCTGGATCACAAGATCAATGATAAGCTAAAGGTAGGTACTTCTACCCTGGCGGTATATGGTGAGCGTAATGGCGAAAACTTTAACCCGCTCGGGGGAGCCTTAGCCGAAAACCCGCTCGGTAAGCCTTATGATGACGAAGGCAACCTGATCTTCCTGCCTACACAGGATGGACTTCGTACCAACCCGCTGGCGGAGATTGTACCGGGAGCCATTATTGACGAACGCAAAAATTACCGTATTTTCAATGCACTATACGGAGAGTGGAATATTATTGATGGTTTGAAGTATCGTTTCAACTTTGGACCTGATTTTGACATTGACCGCTATGGCCGTTTCTTCGGGAGCCAGACCAATGCCCGTCGGGGAGCTCCTGCTTCAGGAAGTGTAGGTAATCAGTTCAGATTTAATTATACTATTGAGAATATCCTGACTTATTCCAAGCAGTTCAATCAAATTCATAATCTGAACGTAACTCTTCTGCAATCATATCAAAAGGATCACAGTGAATCTTCCGGGATCAACGTTAATGGAATTCCGGCAGCGACACAGCAGTTTTATAACCTGGGTAGCGCCAGTCAGGTTAATGGCGTAGGTACAGGTTTAAGTGAATGGGCATTGCTTTCCTATATGGCTCGGGTGAACTATGACTACAAAGAAAAATACCTGTTGACCGCTACGATCCGGGCTGACGGTTCTTCCCGCTTTGGTGCCAACAACAAGTTTGGTTACTTCCCATCGGTGGCGGTAGGCTGGAATATTTCCAGTGAGCCATTTATGCAAAGCTTCCGGGCCATGGATATGCTGAAGCTGCGTTTAAGCTACGGTTCAACCGGTAACACAGCCATTAACCCTTATCAGACCCAGGCTCTGTTAAGTCGTACCTCTTACGCATGGGACAATACCGCCGCCTTTGGATACCGACCTGGTTCTATTGGTAACCCAAATTTACGCTGGGAATCATCGGCCACTGCGAACGCCGGGCTTGATTTTAGTCTATGGAACGGAAGGGTTTCCGGTTCCATGGAATACTACGTCACTAATACTACCGATTTGTTGGCTCCCCAACCTCTTCCAAACTCGACTGGCTTTGGTGGCTTTACAACCAATATTGGTCACACCCGTAATCGTGGGATTGAATTATCACTATCTACGATTAACGTGGACAGAGGAGATTTTCGTTGGAGTACCGACTTTATGTTTACCCGTAACCGCGAGGAAATCGTTGAACTGGCCAATGGCAAAGTAGATGATATTGCTGCCGGGCGTTTTATCGGTCAGCCCCTTTCCGTGGTGTTTGATTTTAGAAAAATAGGCATCTGGCAATCAGACGAAGCGGACGAAGCTGCCAGATACCAAAGCAAAGTCGGTGAGATCAAGATTGAGGATATCAATGGGGATGGTAAAATTAACGCAGATGACCGGGTTATTCTTGGATCAGCAGTTCCTAATTTTGTAGCAGGTCTTACTAATCGCTTTGCCTATAAAGGATTTGACCTTTCGTTTTTCTTGTATGCGAGAGCCGGACAATTTATCACCAGTGGTTTTCACCAGGGCAATAATTCTTTGGCCGGACGTTATAACAACCTGGACATTGATTACTGGACTCCTAATAACCCGACTAACGAGTTTCCTCGTCCCAATGAAAACCAGGAATCGCCCCGATTTAGCTCTACGCTCCGGTATTTTGACGGTTCTTTCCTGAAGGTACGCAATATCAATATTGGTTATAACGTTCCTGCAACCTGGGCAAGTAAATTAAAAATGCAGAGTCTGCGGATTTATTCCAGTATCCAGCAACCTTTCATCTTCTCGGAGTACCGTACCAGGTACAAAGGTATTGATCCGGAGGTGGAGTTGGATAATGGACCCAGCAACCAGAATCGTTCCATTGGATCTGACCTGGCACCCGCTACAAAAATTATTACATTTGGTTTAAATGCCCGGTTCTAAGTAATTCAGAACATTGAAAAATAGTTAATATGAAAAAGAAACTCAATTTTAAATCATCAAGAGTACTCAAAACAGGTGCTCTTATAGGCGCCTTGTTTATGGGTCAGGCCTGTAGCGTCAGCGTGCTTGACGAGGAGGTGGTTTCGGGTATTGGTAACAACTATCTTAACACTACTTCGGGCTTCAATGATGGGGTGAATGCTGTTTATTCAAGCCTCAGGAATTGGTATGGCACCGAGAGAGGAAACAACTTTACCATCTTCGGCACAGATACCTATCAGAATGGTGCCGACGGTAGCCATAAGTTTATAAATACTTATGAGGGAGGCTTTGATGCTCAATCATCTCACGTTCGTGAGGTATGGGACCTTTTCTACCAGGGAATCAACACGGCCAATGCAGTCATTGACCGGTCAGCGAATGTGACCGGAATCAGTGACAACCTAAAAAAGCAGCGGGTAGCCGAAGTGAAATTCATAAGAGCACACAACTACTTTATACTGACCCAATTGTATGGAGGAGTAGATCTGCGCCTGACTGAAACGAATGAACCTACCAAGGTGGCTACTCGCGCTACAGTACCTCAAATGTATGCTGCCATCATTAAAGATCTGGAAGAGGCCATCCCGAATCTGGAAGCTAAAGCGAGGTCAGGTGACTATGGTCGCGTAACCCGTCCGGCAGCTCAGCACTTGCTTGGAAAGGTATATTTGACCAAGGCGACATCTGAAGCAAAAGCTGCGGATGATTTTGCAAAAGCAGAAGCGCTCTTTAAAAGTGTTATCAAAGACTATGGATTCAGACTGCTTCCCAATTTTGCGGATGTACATCGCCAGGGAAATGAGAAGAATGACGAGGTGATTTTTGCGGTCCAGTATACGGCTGATCCTCTGACCAATGATGGTGGTAACAATTCGCACGTATTCTTCCTGATGGAGTATGATGTACTACCGGGTATGCAGCGCGACACCGAGAACGGACGCCCCTTTAAGCGGTATATGCCAACAAAGTATACGCTCAATGAGGTATTCGTAAACCGTACCGTTGACAGCCGTTATTACAAAACCTTTAAGGATGTATACTATAGCAATAAGCCAGGTACTTACAATACTACTTTTGATAAGTCTAAGGCCAAGGTAACGTTTGCACTTGGTGATACTACCATTTTTGATCCGGGTTTTGAAATGTCAGCGGCAGAGCGTGCCAAGCGACCTTACCAGGTTCTAACTCCCAGCATGTACACGGAACGTGTATTCCCGGCGTTGCGTAAGCACATTGATGGTGGTCGTGCGGACCGTACCCAGTTTGAGGGCGTCCGTGACTACATCGCCTTCCGCCTGGCTGATACCTACCTGATGCTGGCTGAGGCACAGTTCAAGCAGGGTAAAGTAGCCGATGCCGTTGAGAACATAAACGTAGTACGTCGCCGGGCAGCCTGGCCGGGAAAAGCGGGCGAAATAGAAATTACTCCTGCTCAGCTTACTATGGAGTTTATTATGGATGAGCGGGCGAGAGAGTTGCTGGGTGAGCAGATGCGTTGGTTTGACCTGAAGCGTTGGGGCGTATTGGTGGAGCGAGTGAAGAAATACAATCCTCAGGCCGAGCCTAACATCAAAGCTTACCATGTACTAAGGCCAATTCCTCAAAACCAGATTGACCGGGTGGAAGGCAATAACACTGCTTTCCCGCAGAACCCCGGTTACTAAAAATACTACCTGTGTGAGGTAGAAAAGTGAGAGGTACTCCGGCATTAAGTCGCCGCACGATGGTTGGCCGGAGTACTGACCTGAATAACGATTGATTCCGCAGATGAAAAGTCTCCCACTGGGGGGCTTTTCTCTTTTCGGAGTAGTAAAAATTTCCGGATTCATACTTTTAAGTGAATACCCATTTCTACCATAAGTACCATGAATACTAAAACCGAGAAGGTGTACCACGAGCTGGATCGCCGATCCTTTTTACGCCACGCCACTTTAGCCGCTACGGCACTTGTCACTTCTTCGGCCTGGGCTGAAGAGCTTTACAAAAAAAATAACATACGAATTGGCTACTCGTCCATCACCTGGGGAGGGAAAGACGAACAGGCCATCAAAGATTTGGCGGCTCTTGGATACAAAGGAGTGCAACTGCGGGCTAATACCTTTGGTCCCTATCGAAATAAAGTCTCCGAACTGCGTCAGCTGCTCACCGAAAACGGACTTCAGTTATGTATGTTCTCGAGCGGAAATGTGGACATAGATCCGGCTAAGGAATCCAGTACCATTGATACCCACGTAGCACACGCCAGTTTTGTAAAAGCGCTGGGAGGTAGCTCTCTACAACTTACTAACAGTGCCCGTCCCAAAGACCGTGCTCCTTCTACAGAAGAGTTGAAAAGATTGGCTACCGTCATGAACGAAATTGGGAAGCAAACCGCCGATATGGGCGTGCAGGCGGTATACCACAACCACATGCACCAGCTGGGCGAAACCCCCGAGGAGATAGATGTCATAGTACAGGCCATGGACCCCCGCTACGTAAAATTGTTACTGGATATTGCCCACTACAAGCAGGGCGGAGGTGAACCCGAAAAAGCGGTGTTAAAATACAAGGATATGATCCATGCGCTGCACCTGAAAGATACCAAGCCGGCCGATACCAAAAACGGCTACAAATTTGTGGAGCTGGGTCAGGGGCGTGTTGATGTACCCGCCGTATTTAAAGCCCTGAACAAGATTAACTTTAACGGCTGGGCCGTGGTAGAGCTGGACGGAGTACCTGACCCGAGCAAGACCCCTAGAGAATGCGCGATTATTAATAAAAATTACATTACACAGACTTTGCGCCACCCGCTTATCTGATAAGCCCGAAATTGTTGTAAGGGTAACATAGCTAAATATTCGTTATATACATATATAATAAAGTACATCGCCTTCTTCGGGCGGAACAAATTCAAATAAAAGATACATGAAGAACTTTAAGTATTGGATTGCCCTCTTTTTCCTGGCAACTTCTCTAAACAGCGCCGTAGCCCAGAAATCAAAAGATGGCTGGCAAATGCTCTTTAATGGTAAAGACCTTACCGGCTGGAAACAGCTGAACGGAAAAGCCAAATATGAAGTCAAAGATGGGGTAATCATTGGCACATCAGCAGTGAATACGCCTAACTCTTTTTTGACTACCGAAAAGAACTACGGTGACTTTATTCTGGAAACAGATGTCATGGTGGATAACCAGCTTAACTCCGGCATACAGATCAGGAGCCTTTCCACTCCTGACTACATGAATGGCCGCGTACACGGCTACCAGATTGAGATTGATCCCAGCGACCGGGGATGGTCAGCAGGCGTATACGACGAAGCCCGTCGGGGCTGGCTCTATCCCGGAGATCTGAATCCGGAGGCCAAAACCGCTTTCAAAAAAGGTGAGTGGAATAAGTACCGTATAGAAGCCATTGGTAATTCTATCCGTACTTTCCTGAACGGCGTACCCGTGGCGCACGTTATTGATGACATGACGCCCGAAGGCTTTATCAGCCTACAGGTACACAGCATTGGCAACGACACCAAAAAAGAAGGTACCCAGGTTCGCTGGAAAAACGTACGGATCAAAACCACCGATCTGCAGCCTTCGCCTCCGGCTAATATCAGGGTAGTTAATAACCTGGTCAATAACTTGTCTGAGGCCGAAAAAGCCCAGGGCTGGGAGTTACTTTTCGATGGCAAGAGCGCTACCCACTGGCGTGGTTACAACAGCACGGAGTTTCCTCCCAAGCGCTGGAGCCACACCGACGGAACCATTACGGTGGCCAAGTCGGACGGTTCCGAGACCGGTAATGACCTGGTAACCCGCGAAAAATTTGGCCCGGCTTTCGAATTTCAATTTGACTTCAAACTTACCGAAGGGGCTAATAGCGGTGTTAAGTACTTTGTAAATGAGGAGCTTAATTCAAAAGGTAAGTCTGGCCTGGGACTCGAATACCAGGTGCTGGACGATCAGCGCCACCCCGACGCCAAGATGGGTGTGGTAGGTAACCGTACGTTGGCCTCTTTGTACGATTTGATTCCGGCCGAAAAACCCGGCAACTCGGTCAAGAAGATTGGTGAGTGGAACAACGGCCGGGTAGTTGTACACGCGAATGGTACCGTAGAACATTTTCTGAATGGTCAGAAAGTACTGGAGTTTAAGCGCGGATCGGCTATTTATAAAGCGCTCGTTGCCCGCTCCAAGTACAAAGACCACGAAGGGTTTGGGGTGGCTGAGCAGGGCAATCTGCTCCTACAGGATCACGGCGACCTGGTGTCGTATCGTAATTTAAAGGTAAAAAGAATGAACCCAAAGATATAGTACTACGTTCTGATAATCAACCCTTAAAATTTCAAATCAAACCTTTCCATGAACAGTAGAAGAGAGTTTATAAAGAAAACTGCTCTGGCTTCGGCCGGCTTGGCCGTAAGCGCCAACGCAGTAAGCGCTGCCAGCTATCGTCGTATACTGGGAGCCAACGACCGGGTACGGGTAGGCATCATTGGTTTCTCTGATCGTTTCCGTAGCTCGTTGGCTCCCAGCTTTGCCGGGCATGCCAAGGAGATGAATTTTGAGTTTGTGGGCGTATCGGATATCTGGAATCGCCGCCGCGATGAGGCCGAAAAGTACTTCAAAGATAAAGAATCGGCTTCCAAAGACTTTTTCAAAGCCCGTAATAACGATGAACTGCTGGCCCGTAAGGATGTAGATGCCGTTATTATCAGTACGGCTGACTTCCAGCACGCGCTGCACTGCGTTGATGCGGTGAAGTCGGGTCGTGATGTATACGTCGAAAAACCATTTGCTGAATCACTGGAAGATGCCAAACTGGCACTTAGAACGGTGGAAGGTTCAAAGCAGATCGTACAGGTAGGTTCGCAGCGCCGTTCGGCCCCCAACTACCACGCAGCCAATGAATTCATTAAGTCTGGTAAATTTGGGGATATTTCCATGGTTGAAATGACCTGGAATGTTAATCAGCCTGGCCGTTGGCGTCGCCCAGATCTGGTAGCTCAAATCCGCAAGGAAGATACCGATTGGGATCGCTTCCAACTCAACCGTCCTAAGGTAGCCTGGAATCCCCGCTACTATCTGGAATTCCGCTTGTTCTACCCCTACTCATCGGGTATTCCGGGTCAGTGGATGTCACACCAGATCGATACCGTACACTGGTTCACGGGACTGGATGCACCCCGTAGCGTAGTAGCCAACGGTGGTGTGTACGTTTGGAAAGATGGTCGTACCAATGCCGATACCTTCACGGCCGTGTTTGATTACGGTCCGTTTGATAATAAAGAAAAAGGCTTCCAGGTAACCTACTCCTCACGGATGCACCAGGCTGCTGGTGACGTAAAGGAGTACTACTACTCTAACGGCGGGATGATTAACCTGGATACCAACCAGATTACCCCCGAAGGCGGCCTGACCGCCGGACCGGCTAAAGCCATGGGTATGCAGGCTAACCTGCTGCCCAAAATGGAACTGGGTACTGCTGGAATCAAAATGGAAACCGGTGCCAATACAGGTTCTGATCCGATGACGTCCATGCACATGCGTAACTGGATGGAGTGCGTACGCAGCCGCAAGCAGCCCAATGCACCGGCTCGTGCCGGATTCAACCACTCGGTGGCTAATATCATGGCTACACAGTCGTTGCATACCGGGAAGCGTGTTACCTGGGACCCTAAGAAGACGGATATCGTTCTCAGCTAATGCAATAGCTTTAGATCCGGTGGCACGCGTGTCACCGGATTTTTATTTTATTAACCTATAACTTTTGTTATTGTGAAATCCATAAAGTTGACTACTACCAAGGTGGCGGCTACCATGGCCCTGGCATTACTTGCGGGTGCTGCCAGTGCTCAGCGGGTCGATCTGGTCCATAATGAAGCTGATAAAAAAGTAGAGGTAACCGTAGACGGTAAACCTTTTACTGCTTATATCTATCCCGGCCAGGATGTATTGCGTAAGGCGGTGTTATATCCGGTACTGACGGCTAACGGTACGGCCATTACCCGGGGCTGGCCCATGGACCCTCGTCCCGACGAGCGGGTGGATCACCCGCACCACGTGGGCGTGTGGCTCAACCACGGCGATGTGAACGGCTATGACTTCTGGAATAGCTCTAACGCCGTAGACCGTACCAAGAACAAGTACGGCGATATTCACCATACGGGTATCAAGTCCATGAAAAGCGGTAAGAACAAAGGTGAGCTAACCGTAACTGCCGACTGGATCAATCAGGATGGCGGCTTAACGCTGAAAGAAACAACTACCTACGTTTTCAGAGCAGAGGGTGAACGCCGGATCATTGACCGGATTACGACCCTTACCGCACCGGAAGGAGATGTTACTTTTAAGGATTCCAAGGAAGGCGTTTTCGCCATTCGTCTGGCTCGTCAGCTCGAACATCCTTCCACTAAGCCCGAACTCTTTACGGACGCGAGTGGAATTGCTACCAAGGTACCTGCACTCAATAATGAGGGCGTTACGGGAAAGTATAATAATAAAGAAGGAATCAAGGGTGAAGACGTATGGGCCAAGCGTTCCGTCTGGACTAACCTCACCGGACAGATCGGAAAAGAAAAAGTTGATGTAGCCATCATTGACCATCCCCAGAACGTGAGTTATCCCTCGTACTGGCACGCCCGTGGCTACGGTCTGTTTGCCATAAATCCTATGGGTACCAAGGAGTTTACCAGTGGAAAAGAAGCCCAGAATTTTCAATTAAAAAAAGGCGAATCCAAAACGTTCCGGTACCGCTTAGTAGTAGATTCACAGCATCTGACCGATGCCGAACTGGATAAGCTGGCGACTGATTTTGCCAAAGTAAAGTAACAGCAGGTACATCCTTATTCTGTTTTAATGATAGCCCCTTGAAGGTCTGCTTTCAAGGGGCTATCATTTTTATGTTTTAAATCAACTGTCAGCAAAGACTGCCGGAAACAGACGCAACTATTTTAGAACTATTAAAAATTTAGCAATTAAATATCCGGCATTCGTAGCTTATTTATAAGTTTGAAGCCAGATGGGAGCAACTTGTTCAGAATGCTTCCGACTATAAATAATTAACTACTGATACCTGTGCAATTTAAGCTATCAACTACCACAAATGCTGCGGCAATCCTATCATTGGCAATACTTGCGGGTACTGCCAGTGCTCAGCGGGTCGAAATGGTCCATAACCAAGCTGGTCAAAAAGTAGAAGTGACCGTAGACGGCAAGCCTTTTACGTCCTACATTTATCCGGGACCGGATAAGCTCAAGAAAGCGGTCCTGTACCCCATCCGTACTTCGCACGGTACCCTCGTTACCCGCGGCTGGCCCATGGATCCACGCGCCGGTGAGCGGGTAGACCACCCGCACCACGTGGGGGTTTGGCTCAACTACGAAGATGTAAATCAGCACGATTTCTGGAATAACTCTAATACCCCGCCCAAGCCCAATGGTACCTACGGTACTATTGTCCATACGGGTGTTAAGTCTATGAAGAGCGGCAAGCGGAAGGGTGAGTTGTCTGTCACGGCCGACTGGCTGGATAAAAACGGCAATGTGATGCTAAAGGAGAATACTACCTATGTTTTTGGTGCCGTGGGTGAGCGCCGGATCATTGACCGGATCACCACCCTGACGGCTGCCAATGGCGAGGTAGAGTTTCCGGATGTGAAAGATGGTCTTTTTGCCATACGGGTAGCCCGTGAGCTGGAGCATCCTTCTACCAAGCCCGAAATTTATACCGACGCCAGCGGCGTAGCGACCAAAGTACCCGTCATGAACAACGAAGGTATAACCGGCAACTACCGCAACAGTAATGGAGTCGAAGGGGAAGAGGTGTGGTCTAAGCGTGCTGCCTGGACTAACCTGCGGGGAAAGATCGGTGGGGAGAAAATCAGCGTAGCCATCATCGATCACCCTCAGAATGTGGGTTATCCGGCTTATTGGCATGCCCGTGGCTACGGGCTTTTTGCCGTGAATCCGTTGGGACAGAAAGCGTTTACCAACGGAAAAGAAAGCCTGAACCTGAAGCTCAAAAATAGCGAGTCAACCACCTTCCGTTACCGGCTGGTGATTGATTCGGATCATATTCCGGATGCCGAGATGAAAGAACTGGAAACTGAGTTCGCCAAGGTGAAGTAGTACGCAGCAGCCCCTGGTTTAGTACTCCCGAAAGTCACGGCTTGCGCCGTGGCTTTTTGTATAGAATTACTATCAGTACATTTACCGGCTGTACTACTTTTATTTACATTCATTTTTATTTAATCAATTCAATGAAGAGTTCTTCCCGACGCAAATTTCTCAGAGATTCTACTCTTGCGGGTATTGGTACGACCATAGCTGCCGCTGCCACCAGGGTGGATGCTGCAGTATCCACTGGGGCAGTTTCCACTGGGGGCCCAAAAAAAGGGCTTTTTGTACATCATGTCTATTTCTGGCTGAAAAAACCGGGCAGCGCGGCCGACAAAGCTAAACTGCTGGAAGGACTGGAAAAGTTGGCCAAAGTACCTACCATTCGCATGGTACATATTGGTACTCCGGCCACTACTACCCGGGACGTGATCGAGCGCGGGTATGCCATTTCCTGGCTGTGTTTTTTTGACAACCTGGACGAGCAGGAAGTCTACCAGAAGCATCCCATTCACCTTAAGTTTGTTGAGGATTATTCGCATCTGTGGGAAAAAGTCATTGTTTACGACTCAGTAGGGCCGGTGCGGGCGTAGTGGTAAGCTCACTAAGCCAACTTTCTGAATATCCATTTTTTATTTAACTACATGTACAAGGTAAATACCCTGCTGGTACTACTGACCGGACTGGTAAGCCAGTCGATAGCCCAGGCTCCCATCGAACGCATTCGTCTTAACCAGATTGGCTTTTATCCCAAGGCTCCCAAACTAGCCGTGGTAGTAGGGGAGGGGACGACTAGTACCTTCCGGTTAAAGGAAGCAGGAACTAATAAAGTTGTCTTTACAGGCACTCTTAGCGAACCCCGCACCAATCAGTACTCAGGTAAAAGGAACCGCGTCGCTGATTTTTCAAGCTTTACCAAAAAGGGAGAGTACGTAGTCGAGGTACCGGATGTAGGTACTTCCTATACTTTTTCTATCAGGCCGGAAGTACTTAGAGAGGTGGCAGCCGGTTCACTGAAAGGCTTTTACTTCCAGCGGGTGTCTACGGCACTACCCGAAAAGTACGCCGGTAAGTGGGCTCGTCCGGCGGGCCACCCCGATGATCAGGTACTTATTCATCCATCGGCAGCTTCGGCCGGGCGTCCGGGGGGTACGGTAATTTCCTCAGCCCGCGGCTGGTACGATGCCGGTGACTACAACAAGTACATTGTCAATTCGGGAATTACCATGGGTACCTTACTGTCGCTGTACGAAGACTTTCCCCAGTATACAAAAAAGCTGGATGTGAACATACCGGAAAGCGACAATCAGGTACCTGACCTACTCGACGAAGCCGTCTGGAACCTGCGCTGGATGCTGACCATGCAAGACTCCAGTGATGGGGGTGTATACCATAAGCTTACAACCCCCAGCTTTGAAGGCATGATTATGCCTGATAAGGCAAAAAAGCCTCGTTATGTCATTCAGAAGAACACCATCGCTACGCTGGATTTTGTGGCAGTAACGGCACAGGCAGCCCGGATTTTTGATAAGTACCAGAAAGAACTACCCGGTCTGGCCGACTCGTGCCGTACGGCAGCTCTGAAAGGCTGGACCTGGGCAAAGCAGAACCCAACCGTAAACTACGACCAGAATGAGATGAATAAGAACTTTGACCCGGACGTATCTACCGGCAGCTACCAGGACCGAAGCAGCGACGATGAGTGGATATGGGCGGCTACGGAGCTGTATATAACTACGGGTCAGGACAAGTACCTGGAAGGTATTGACCTGTTTCCGGAGGCACCGCTGTCGCTGCCATCCTGGAATCAGGTGCGGGCGCTGGCGTACTACACGCTGGCCCGCTCGGGAAAGCGACTACATTCATCGGGCGACAAGTACATAGATGAAGCCAGGGAAATCATCATCCGCTTTGCCAATGATATGGTAACTGACTTAGACAAGCAACCCTACCATACGGTCATGGGCAAGACCCAGCGTGATTTCAGCTGGGGAAGTAGCTCAGTGGCGGCCAATCAGGGTATTGCGCTCATCCAGGCCCACCAGCTGACCGGCGAAAAGAAGTACTTACATGCCGCATTGGGTAATCTGGATTATCTCCTAGGCCGAAACGCGACCGGTTACTCGTTTCTGACGGGCTTTGGTGATAAGACACCCATACGTCCGCATCACCGACCATCGGTGGCAGATGGTATAGAAGAGCCCGTACCAGGACTTTTGTCCGGTGGGCCAAATCCGGGTCAACAGGATAAGTGTAAGACCTATACCAGCAACTACCCGGACGAGTCTTTTACCGACGACGATTGTTCGTATGCCTCTAATGAAATTGCTATCAACTGGAATGCCCCCATGGTGTACCTGGCTACGGCGGTGGAGGCAATAATGGAGAAGAAAAAATAAGTACCTGGAGTACTATTAATTCAAAAGGCAGGCGGTACCCTACCGGCTGCCTTTTGAGTTTTTTTAACTATTGGACTTTTCTATTCCAACGCTTTGCTCAGCTGCTCTGTGAATAGCGGAAAATTCTCTATGTGGGGAAGGTGGCCAACTCCTTCCAATTCAATAAGACGACTATTTGGGATTTCGGCAGCTACTTCCTGGTCAAGAGTAGCGTAGTTGCCCATCGTTTTGGCTACGGCTTCGCTTACCAGATCCTTGCCCAGGGCGGTTTTGTCGCGCTGCCCGATGATGAGTACAGTTGGTACCTTAAGGTACCTGAATTCGTGCCGCACCGGCTGCGTAAAGATCATGTCGTAGGTGAGAGCGGCATTCCAGGCGTAACGGGGGTAGTCGGGACTTTCCAGCACGGCCGCCACCAGATTGAGCCAGAGGTCATAGTCCGGCTTCCACTTGTTGTCGTAGTAGCTGGTCTGCATGTACTTCTTTATTCCTTCGTAGGTTTTGTTCAGCTCATTTTTGTACCAGTACCCAATGGGCTGGTAGGGTACCTTCAGCTTCCAGTCTTCCAGGCCGATCGGATTTAGCAAAATTAATTTTTCCACCTGGTTGGGGTGCATCAGGGCATAGCGGGTTGCCAGCATTCCTCCCATGGAATGTCCCAGTACGGTAGCTTTCTGAATGCCCAGGGAGTCCAGGATGGTCTTAGTATTGAGGGCCAGTTGTTGGAAGGTATACTGGTAGTCGCTGGGTTTGGTGGATTTTCCAAAACCGATCTGGTCGGGTACAAATACATTATAGCCATTTTCCAGCAGGTACTTCATGGTTTCGCCCCAGTAGGCGCCATTGAAGTTTTTGCCGTGCATGAGTACCACGGTGCCTTTGGCAGACTTTGAAGTCTTCTGGTACATATAGGCCATGTGTAGTGACTCCCTCTGCGATTGGAAGGTATGGTACCTGACCGGATAGGGATAAGAGTAGCCTTCCAGATTTATGCCCAGGTTCGGGACCTTGTTGCTTTGATTAGTCTGCCCCCAAGTCACCAGACCTGTGCCTGACAGCAAGAGCAGGAGTGAAAATCTTTTTTTCATTTTATGGAATCTCTTATTGGTATATATCCAGTCGGGCGTTCAGCCTAAATAGGGGAGAGATCCAATAAAATAGTGCCAGTCTTGCTTTAATCGACAAAAAGCTCGCTGGTAACGCGGTCGGCAAATAATTTGCCGGATTCGGTCAGGAGCAGCGTTTCGTCGAAGAGGTAGAGCCAGCCTTTTTCGATGAGGCGGAATATTTCTTTGCCCTGACGGGGCAGAAAGCTACCCCCCGAAAGCTCGCTCAGCATGTCCAGCCGACATCCCCACTTGGTACGCAGGCCGGTGAGCAGGTACTCGTTGACCTGGTCGGCGGCGGTGAGCTGCTCGATAGTAGTAGGTATTTCGTCTTTTTGCAGGGAAGTGAGGTACTGGGCGTTGTTGCTGACGTTGTACTGGCGGCTCGCGCCGTTGTAAGAGTGGGCGCTGGGACCCACGCCCAGGTAAGGTCGACGCTGCCAGTAGGCGCTGTTGTGTCGGCTGTATTGACCGTTTCGGGCAAAGTTTGAGATTTCGTACTGTTCATAATCGGCCTGGGCCAGCGATTGTACCACCAATTCAAACTGCCGGGCGGCAAATTCTTCGTCTATGGGTTTTATTTTGCCTTTTTTCAACCAGTTTCCAAATACCGTCTGGGGTTCCACCGTGAGGCAGTAGGCCGAAATGTGGGGTACATCCAGGGCAAGTACCTGCTGGATATCCCGTTCCAGAAGGTTGTGGTCGGGAGCCGGAATGGCGTAGATTAGATCTACCGAAATATTGGCAATACCCTGGTCCAGGGCTCGTTTAACACTTTCGGCTGCCTGGGAGGTGGTATGGATACGGTGCAGATATTTGAGGTGCCCTTCGTGAAAGGACTGTATTCCAATACTCAGCCGGTTTATACCGCTCCTTATAAACTGATTCAGCTTTTGCTCCGTCAGGTCGTCAGGATTGGCTTCCAGGGTTATTTCGGCGGTAGGACGAATAGAAAAGTGGCGATGAACGGTAGTTAGCAGTAGATCAAGTTCGGCTTCATCCAGTAGAGAGGGAGTACCTCCTCCCAGATAAATCGTTTGTAGCTCGGTGTTTGGCAGGTACTCTTTGCGGAGTACTATTTCTCGCGCAATGGCGCGGGTTATTTCGCTTTTTCGCTCGGTATTGGTACTAAAATGGAAGTCGCAGTAGTGGCAGGCCTGCCGGCAAAATGGAATATGAATATACAGGTGCATGCTAACGGACTGGGATCAGAGGGTTGGGCAGAAGCTGGTGTGTCTGCTGGTAACACAGAAACACCTTTACCTTTAAGTGTTGTTCCCGGCAAAACTACTTTTTAAGTGCAAAAAAAATAGCAACCTTAGCGGGTTGCTATTTTTCGTAAGAGCCGGAATTTACTACTCTGCAGCCGGTATTACATTGAAAGTAACATTGTGTTTTACTTCCTTATGCAGGTCAATCACGGCCGTGTAGGTACCTACGCTTTTTACGTCGTCTACGGTAATTTTCTTACGGTCAATGTCAAAGCCTTTGGCCTTTAGGGCGTCGGCAACCTGAGTATTGGTTACCCGACCAAAAATACGACCACTTTCACCAACCACGGCTGGAATGTCAATGGTCATGTTACCGATACCCGCCGCAATTTCTTCGGCGTCGTTCTTCAATTTTTCGGCTTTGTGAGAGGCCTGACGAATGTTCTCGTTAGCAATCTTACGATTGGTATTGTTGGCCAGCAAAGCGTAGCCCTGAGGGATCAGATAGTTACGACCGTATCCTGCTTTCACATTTACGATGTCGTTCTTGTATCCTACTCCGGCTATATCTGTCAATAGTATGATTTCCATGTGTTTGGCTACCTCCTTTATTATTTCAATTGATCGGTTACGAACGGCAGCAGCGCCAGCTGGCGTGACCGCTTAATGGCCTGCGATACTTTACGCTGGTACTTTAGGCTGGTACCGGTAAGGCGACGAGGCAGGATCTTGCCTTGCTCGTTAACGAGCTTCAGCAGGAAGTTAGGATCTTTGTAATCAATGTACTTAATGCCTGATTTCTTAAACCGGCAATATTTTTTGCGGTTGACGTTCTTCTCAACCGGTTCGTTTACGAGTGTCATAGCTTAAGCTTGTTCGGTTTCGGTTTTTGTTTCAGTTGCTTCTTCCTTCTTTCTACCTACCAGTCCCTTGCGCTTCTTTTCGTTATAAGCGATAGCGTGCTTGTCAAGTGAAATGGTTAAGAAACGCATAATGCGCTCATCACGGCGGAACTCAGTCTCAAGCGTGTCAACTACCGGACCTTCGTTTGTGTACTCGAACAACTGGTAATAGCCAGTGTTTTTCTTCTGAATAGGGTAGGCCAGCTTGCGCAATCCCCAGTTTTCCTCATGCACCAGCTTCGCACCATTGTTGGTGAGGATATCGCGAAACTTGTCAACGGCGTCCCTCATCTGGGCCTCAGATAAGATGGGAGTTAAAATGAACACCGTTTCATACTGCTTAGACATACGGTAATTGTTTGAAAGTAAAATAAATACACTTTTGTCTCAAAATGAGGGTGCAAAAATAGGGCTTGGAACCGATAATTCCAAGCCCTGTCTCTATTATTAATCGCTGAAACTGATACTATTACCGGACTACAAAGGCAGTCTGCCCGATTTTGAAGCCTTCGCTGTATAGTTCAACGGTATATTTGCCATCTTTCAAAGGCGTACCGCCCCGGCCGTAAAGGATATCGACGGGCTGGTGGCTGTTGGTAAAATTAACGGTTTGCTTGGAACTGTAAAGTACCTCGCGGCCATTCAGGATAAAAGCCCCCGAGCCGGTTGCCATGTCCGACAGGACCGCGCCGTTTGGGTCCAGAATGCGCAGAAATATGTCTTTCTGGTTTTGCTGGGCAATGGGGTTGTCGCCCAACTGGAAGTTTACCTTTATCTTATCAATCCGGCGGGCGCGGTACTTGCCCCCGTCGCGTTCCTTCCCTTTGTTGGTAATGGTATTGACCTTAATATTTTCAGCTTTGAGCGCCGAAGCCAGCGTTACCTTTTCGTTTAACTCGCGGTTGCGGCTGGAATAGGTAGTAACGGAGTCGCTAAGCGCCTGCCGCTCCGTCTGCAGACCGGACACCTGCTGGTTCAGTTCCTGGTTTCGGGACGTGACCACGCCCAGTTCTTCCCGCAGCCTGACTATCTCCTGATCTTTCTGAGCCAGTACCGCTACGTAAGACTTGATCTTAGACTCGTACTGCTTAATCGACGAAGCATTGGTCGTTCTCAGGTTTTGTTTGTCTTTTTCAAGTTGTTCCTTGAGCGCAATGAGGGAGTCTACGCTCCCGCCAAGCTGCTGTATTTCGGCAATTTTGGCATCCAACTGTACCGAAATCGAGTCCAGTTTGGTCTTAGTAGTCAATACTTCTTCGGTCTTGGCGGCTATGATTGTATCTTTGTTTACATTTTCCTGCCTTTCCTGGTAGAAGAAGTACAGCAACACCACGTTAAGGAGGGCCAGTACAGCCAGTGCGGCCCACAGAAGGGTTTTTCGATCTCTCTTCTGTTCTTGATTGTAGTCCATACCGAATCAGGTTTTTGTGAGAAGTAAGTAATATAGTTATGTTTGATTATAAAAGCTCTCGGGGGCAAATATAACGTATTAATTTATTTTAAATTTTTTGTACAAACTGCTTGGACAGGCTCTTAGTTTCTCAAAAATGAGTATCAGCGAAAATATTGCACATATCGAAGATGAACTGGCCGGACGGGCCCGGCTGGTGGCCGTTACGAAAACCAAGCCCCTGGAAGTACTTAGGGAAGCCTACGAGGCGGGTTTTAAGCGCTACGGGGAAAATAAAGTTCAGGAAATGGTGGCCAAGTACGAAGCCTTACCCAAAGATATAGAGTGGCACCTGATCGGGCATCTGCAGTCGAATAAAATCAAGTACATGGCCCCCTTTGTGTCGCTTATTCACTCGGTAGACAGTTTTAAGCTCCTCAAGGAAATAAACCGGCAGGCCGGAAAAAACAGTAGAACCATTGACTGTCTGCTGCAACTATTTATTGCCGAAGAAGAAACCAAATTTGGATTATCGGAAGAGGAAACCGTTGAAATACTCA
Source organism: Telluribacter sp. (assembly GCF_035998675.1). Classification (NCBI taxonomy): domain Bacteria; kingdom Pseudomonadati; phylum Bacteroidota; class Cytophagia; order Cytophagales; family Spirosomataceae; genus Telluribacter; species Telluribacter sp. The sequence goes on along the minus strand of NZ_DASYHI010000022.1, from coordinate 166,273 downwards.
GTGCCCCGGAGCTGCAATCCCTGACTCATATACGCATTGTAGGCCTGATGGGAATGGCCACCAATACCGACGACCCGGAGCAGATCAGGAAGGAGTTCAGGGGGCTGAAACTATTCTTTGAAAAAGCGAAAAGTTACAATAGCGAGCGGGTCGAGCTGCGTGAACTTTCCATGGGCATGAGTGGCGACTACCTCCTCGCGGTCGAAGAGGGGAGTACCCTGGTGCGGGTCGGCAGCGCTATTTTCGGCGCTCGTTAGTCGGTTGTTTATTCTCCTGGTAGGGTCTGGAAAGTACCTCTTCAATGGGTTTCTGTACCTTTTCGAGCGGTAGTTGCGCGCAGGGAATGCCTGTTTCCCGAATCAGGACGCAGTTTTCACCGCTACCGTACCTGCCCGAGTAGGGGTTGTAACGGGGGAAGTCACCCAGGGCACCCATGAGTATAAACCCGAAGGTACCTGCCGCGTTGGCCAGGTGCGAGGGGCCACTGTCGAGCCCGATGAAGTACCTGGCGCGGCGTATGACCTCGGCGGTTTCCAGTATGGTTAGGGTACCACAAAGGTTATGGTACCCTTCCCGTTGTACGTTGAGGTTACTGCGCAGGCCTATTTCCACTACCTGGTAGGGATACGTATCCAGCAGCCAGTGTACCAGTTCTTCCCAACGGGCGGCGGGCCAGTCTTTCGGAGCGTAGTTGGACTGGCAATGAATCACAATAAAGGAGCCGGGCAGGTTCAGCGCGTCGACTTTTTGCCGGTGGCGGTCCTGCAGGTACAGCCGGGGCTGGTCGTCAGCGGGTAACGATACACCTCCCGTTTGGGCAAATACTTCCAGCAGATTGCCGTAGTTGAAGTAGGTATGCACCGTAATCCCGGCCGCGTCGGCGATCGGATTTTCCAGAAAGACCTGGCACTTGGGGCAGTGATTGTTATTGCGAAACTGCAGGGGATATATCTTGTCAAAGATACCTTTTTCAAAAAGTACCCCGCGCTCGGTCACACAAAATTCACTAAATGCTTCATCTACATTCGGATTTGTTTCCACCAGCTCCCGGAACGAGGGCCTCACGAACCATACTATATGTGCCTTGGGGTGCAGCTGCCGGATGTGGCGGGAAAGGGGCTCGGCGGCCACTATGTCGCCAAAGTGTTCCGTCCGGACTACTGCCACCAGCTGGGTACCTTCGGGTAGTTGTTGTTTTAACCGGTAAAAATGCAGCCAGGCCCGCTGAGCCAGGGCGTGGGCTTTAAAAATATGCGAATATTTATGGTAACGGTGCGTCCAGAGTTCTACGAAACGGCGAATTGTCATGCGTCCTGCTTTTGAGCTGGGCCGCAAGTTAGTGAAGTATTTGCAAAGGTGCAGGTAGAGCAGGTCGGAAGAATAAGTTAGACCCACACCCAGGGCTATGGCTGTAATAATGCGGAATAAAAAGAGGAAGACCTGTTACAAATTTGGCAAAATAGAGTTACTTTAAATAGAAATTTAGTAAAAATCCGCCCGCTGGCCATTTACTAAGTTGTGGCTAAAATTGTGTATTTTTTTACTTTCCAACCATAAATTGGCATGTTCTTTGCTCCAAATCAGCGAGGCGTGCTCAATTAAAAGCTTACCTGCTCCATGAGAAGCTCTTCATTGATCATCACTGCATTGACGGTACTGGTATTAACCGACTGTCAAATGAAAATGCCTACGGTAAATCCGGGCGGTGAGTATAGTTCTACCTGCCAGGCTATGAAACATATACCTCCTCCGGCCTACCGGGGCGTGTATATCAACAACTTTTTGGAAATACTGGGGGATACCCGGAAGGAGGACTCGCTGCTGGTTTGGTGCGTGGAAAACGGCTTCAACGCTATCAGCCTGTACGACCTGAACACCGTAATGGCCGACGAGCGTTTTTCATCGCTGGGCCGATTCATCAGGAAAACCCGGTCTGTCTACGGCATTGATCAGGTAGCGGCGGTGCGGGGGTCGAGAAGAAACTTTATTCAAAACGCCCGGTACGATGCTTCCAGAACTGATAAAAACGAACGTTTTACGGTCTATAACCTGGAAAATGAGTGGTGGAACAGCGACGATTGCGATTTTAACTGTTTTGTGGGCCACATGAAGTCCATGCGCAGTACGCAGGCTGGCCTGGAAAAACCCGTGATAGCGGAGGCGTATATCGGTTGGTTCCGCAACCCGGCTGGCCAGGAAATGCAGCAGGCCGACTCGCTGGTTCACTGGCTCGACCGTATTATGGTACACGCTTACCGGTCTATACCGCAGTTGAGTTACATGCAGGACCGACTGGAGTTCCTGGGTAAAGCCGCTAAGAAACAGAATAAAGTCATGGATGTAATCCTGCTTTTCAGTGCTGAGTCAGACGTGATGTTTGACTATTACAGCGAAACCGGGGACAATTACACCTTTGACGATGCCTATGCGGATATGGTGCTGCAATTCAATGCCGCCCAGTTTGAAGGGAAATCAAATATCCGGATTGTGGGGTACCAGGTGTTTGCCTATACCTGGGCCAAAGCCGCCCGCCCCACAGTACCTACTCTACCGCGAATGTGGTAGAAAGGCTGGTACTTTTTTCGGTACATTATTTGCACACATAATAAACGATTGTTTGAACTAACACACTGAAAAATAGTACCGTTTACCTTTACTTTCACTACACTATAACACCTATGCTACCTGTACCCGCTAATGAGTTCCAGCGATTGAGAGCGCTGAAGAGCTACAAAATTCTGGATACTCCCGCTGAACCGGAATTTGACCGCCTTACCCAATTAGCCTCGGTACTTTGTAAAGTTCCGGTTTCGCTGATTTCACTCGTTGATGAGGAAAGGTCCTGGTTTAAGTCAAAGCAGGGGTTGGACTTTTCTCATACAAACCGGAGCCAGTCATTTTGCCAGTACACCATTAGTGGCAGCGGGCTATTTGAGGTAGAAGACACTACTCAGGACGAGCGGTTTCGGGAATTGCCCATGGTGACAGGTACCTCCGGCGTTCGTTTCTACGCGGGCTGTCCGGTGGTTGACCCGCTGGGCAATGTGTTGGGTACCCTAGCTGTAATGGACCAGAAGCCCAATAAACTTTCCGACGATCAGCGGGTGGCCCTACAGCTATTAGCCCAGGAAGTAGCGGGCCATATTGTAGCCAGAAAGGAAAGAAAAATCTTAAAAACGTACGAGGCGCTCTTTGCCCGAGCCGTTGACATGGTATGTGTGGCTGGTTTAGACGGTACCTTCAGGGAAGTGAATACCGGTTTTACGCAGCAGTTGGGTTGGGAAAGCACCGAGATGATGAACCACCGGGTGTACGAATTTACCCATCCTGACGATGTCGAACTAACCTTTACCGAAATAGAAAAACTATCGGGAGAAGCCAAAACCGTACACTTTACCAATCGCTTCCAGACAAAAAACGGCGATTATAAAATACTCAAATGGGTTGCTACTGCTGATACGGTACCCGACCAGATTTATGCGGTTGTTCGGGATATATCGTACTTCATGAAGGATTTAGACTATCCGGCCGGAGAGTCATTTCCTCAATCGACGGATGAAGGCCCGGGCGATGAACCGGGGGGCTGGATGGCCTCCTTGGAAGAGTTTACAGGTAGTAGCCATAACAGCAATCTGCTTTCTGTAATTGGTAACGAAAACCCTCAGTTTGCCTGGTTGAATACCAACAGCCTGGTCGAGTCCCTGTTGGGAGCACCAGCGGTGGGCCCTACGACCGAAGTAACGCGTCAACCTGGTGGTGCACCTAAGCGGGTGACGGTAAACAGGCCGGGTGGCGCTGCTTCGGTACAGCCCGCTTCTGACAAGTTCAACGCTGTGGCCAATAGTGTTAATCAGGATACCGAGTGGTTTGAGTCGTCAGTTACTGCCCGCACACCATCTGAAAACTTTCTCAGCGTTATGAATGACATTTTCCATATTGCCACCCAGCCCAATTTAAACGAAGACACCCCCTTTGAAACCCGGAAGCTCATCCGGAGCGTTACCACCTTATTAGGGTACAAAGCCGCCGAAAAAGGTTTGGAACTGGGACATTCTATTCATGAATCAGTACCTAACGTCCTGACCGGTAACCCCGCCAGTTTGAAAAGGATTCTGTTGAAATTGGTCCATAATGCTTTAAAGTACAATAAGTCAGGTAAGGTTAAACTCCACGTAAAAAAGGTACAGGAGACCGATACCGAATGCTACATCCAGTTTAGCCTGGCCGATTCAGGCATTGTTATTCCCATTAGTGAATTAAAGGATGTCCTGAAGCGCTTTGCCAAAACCGACTCGCAGATAGCCCTCAAGTACCAGACAAAAAGCCGTCAACTGGATACCGCGTCGATTGGTATTGAATTTAAAAGGGGAACCGTCCATCTGGAAAATGACGGCGAAGGCATTTCTTTTGGATTTACGCTTCCTTTTCAGAAAACCACGCAGGTACTTCCCGAAACCACTACCAAACTAATTGACAACCAAACCATCAAGGTTTTGTTGGTGGAGGACAATCGGCTGAATCAGGAAGTGTCCCTGAAACTGCTGTCCAACTTTGGGTTTATTACCGACCTGGCCGAGAACGGAAAAGCGGCGGTTGAAAAAGTAAAATGCAATAGCTATGACCTGATTCTGATGGACCTGCAGATTCCGGAAATGAATGGTTTCGAGGCGAGCGAATACATCCGCCAGCAACTCAACGTCAAAACACCAATTATTGCCTTAACGGCCCACGGGGTATTTGAGGACGACCATAATATTTACTCATCGGGTATGAATGATTTCCTGACAAAACCGTTTTCTTCCAGGGATTTATATAACAAGATCACTCAGTTTTCTGCCATTGGCAAAGCGCTGCCTTCGTTCGACGATGAGACGACCATGGTGGAAAGCATAATTGACCTGAGCTACCTGAAAAACTTTTCGGAAGGCTCAGCCGAGTTTGAGAGAGAGATGATTGAACTGTACATTACCAAAACTCCTCCCGAAATGGATTTACTGGAAAATTCGGTTGTGGAGGGTGATTATGAGTTAATCCGGAAGAAAGCCCATACCCTCAGTAGTTCTTTTTCGATGATGGGTGTAAAAGAGCAGGGCTTGCTCAAATTGATTGAGGAACAGGCCATTGCCACCATTGAAAAGGATACCATCCTGGCTAATTTTAACCGGCTTAAAAGTATCTTCCAGAAGTCGCTGGTTATTCTGAGGAATGAACTTGAAAAATAGAGAGCGCAAGTGGTGTAGGTACCTTGAATAAAAAAGAGCCGCCCGATTACTGCAATCGGGCGATTCTTTTTTATTCGGCAACCTGAGGAGTGGTAGTAAGTGGTTGCTCTTCTTTTTTGGTGAATCCCTTCCGGGTCATTTCACCCCAGCTCTTCTTCCCTTCCAGTAAGTCAAGGTTCCCCTCAATGGCCGATAGTACTACAAAAGGATGGAAGAGGAAAGGTTCCAGTAAGGCGGTTCCAATGAGTTTGAACAGGTCGCGGTAGCGCGTGTACTGGAAGTAGGTAAACTCCTCGGCCAGGAGCGTAAACAGGTTAAACATGATGACAAACGCGTAAACCATTCCCATGAGGCTGAGGAAGTAGGTCCAGTCGACCAGGCCCAGTACGGTAAGGGCAAGCATGATTAGAAACCCGAAAAACTCAATGAGCGGCGCCATAAACTCATAAAAGAACCAGTACGGATAGCTCAGCAGGCCCAGCTTGCCGTAGGTCGGATTAAAGAACATTTTGCGGTGGATCAGCAGGGTCTCAATGGTACCGCGCATCCAGCGGTTGCGCTGGCGGTTCAATATAGTCCGGGTTTCGGGGACTTCGGTCCAGCAGAGCGGGTCCGGAATAAACTTAACGCTGTGGGGTAATTTATTGTCAATCATGTACCGGCGCATGCGTACCACCAGCTCCAGGTCTTCCCCGACGGTTTTGGTGTTATAGCCGCCGACCTTGATGACTATTTCCCGGTCAAACATACCGAAAGCCCCCGATATAAGCAGCAGGTAGTCTATCTTACCCCAGGCCATCCGGGCCATCAAAAAGGAACGCAGGTACTCAAGTACCTGCACCCTGGCCAGAAATGAATCGGGTACTTTTACTTTTACAATATTGCCGTGTTCTATCTCACAGGAGTTGGCGATCCGGATTACCCCCCCGGTAGCAATAACCTTGGTTTTGCTTTCCAGGAACGGCTTTACCATTTTCAGGAGCGAATCCTGAACCAGTACGCAGTCAACGTCAATGCAGGCCACGTAACGACCGGATGACACGTTTATGCCGGCATTCAAGGCGTCGGCCTTGCCTCCGTTTTCCTTGTCCACCACTATCAGATTCCGGTAGGCGGGCTGCGACGATTTGTAGACGTTCCAGATCGGCTTGGATACCAACTCCTCGTTCACCGCGAAGTCCACCACCTCCAGCTGATACGCCTCAATCGCTCGCTGGAGAGAGTCGTCCTTACTTCCATCGTTGACAATGATTACCTCGTAGTTGGCATAGTGGATAGACAACAACGACCGGATATTTTCGACGATGGTTTTTCCCTCATTATAGGCCGGAGCCACCAGCGAAATAGACGGCGTCAGGTTGGAAAGTACCACGTCAGCATAGTCAATGCGGCGGTTTTCGTTGAGGTACTTGCGCAGGGCCCTAAACGAAACAATACCTAGCGTGAGCGTAATGAGCAGTACCGTAATACAGTAGAGCAGCAGCCCCTTGGTGTAAATTTCGGAAAGCAGGTAGACGATTATCTCCATAATTAAAGTCGGGGATCACTTACGTGTCTGATTATTTTATCAATCTCGGGATTCCGGAGGGAAAGCAGTTGTTTCAGGGCGTCATCGCCACCTTCGGTTTTATCAATGGCCCGTACGGCCAGCATTTTATATTTGAAAGGATCAAGAATGGCACATTCAACCAGAAAAGAAAGCGCGGCCGGTTCGGTAAACTGGCCGAGTGCCAGTAATATCGCCTCTTTGACTTCTTCGTTTTCGTAGGGGTAAATCTCTATGAGCAGGGGAGTAACATCATTCACCTCAAGTACACCCAGCGTTTTTATAACTTCCACCTTTATAGTGGGCTTGCTTGTGCTCACCATTTCGGTTAGCAACGGAATTTCAATCAGGGACTTGGTAAAACGAATCAGTCGGCAGCCAAAAATAATGAGCGAATCATTTTTATCCAGCCACTTATCCAGGTACGGTACGTCAAAATAATTTTTGCGGTCCAGCAGCGCTATGATGGTGAGTTGCTGCCACTCGGTCAGGTAGCTATTGGCCTCATTGATGTACCTGAAGCCCTGGTCCGGGTCCAGGTTAAGAATAGCCAGGTGCACATGCCCCTTGATATCTTCGTCAATTTCGGGTGATGTCAGCAGGGAGTCCAGCGCCGGAATAGCTGAGGTAATATTCATCTCCATCAGTTCTTCAATCCCGACGAGGATGGTCTTTCTGTCCCGGGTTTTAATTTTTTTGATCGAGTGATTCACCAAACCCGAATTGATGTAGAAATCCCGGAGCTTGTCCGCCACTTCGCCGGAAAAAAGCTTTTTGAGATCAACCAGCTCGGTCAGCAAAAACTGTTTTCGGGCCGGATTGGCAAAGAAATTATCTATCAGTCGCCGGGCCTCGGAAGAGAGCTCCTCCTCGAACATAACCGAGTTAAAAATCTGCTCGCAGTTTAATTTAAGATTAGCATCTCTTTTTTGCAGAATCCGCCGGTTTTTAATACTAAGTACAATAAGAATAAAAAAAGCCAGGCTAACACACAAAAAAATGAGGATAAGAAAGATCAGTAAAGAGTATTGAAATTTTATGGTACCTCCCCCAAAGTATGTAAACCAGTAGACCATTCGGTAGTATTAATTCGTAAGGCGGAAAATAAGGCAGAGGTGTTGTAAAGCAGTAGGTACCGGTGGGCTGACTAAGCCCGGATTAGAAAATAAAAATTATAATTATTTTAAGAAACACCCCTACTTCTAGTTAAGTTATTCAGAATTAGCCGTCTGGTTAGTGCCTTAGCGCAATTTGTTTCTCTTTGAACTGACGACTAGAAGCTTAAAGCCAACTACGCACTAAAATTCGGCCATTTTTTTAGATATACCCTTATCACCCCAACTATTTATTTCTATCCGGCTGGAAACCTCTCCTGCTCCTCATTTTTTTCGCTATACCAGCTGTAAGTGGCCTTCTAAACTAAAAAAGGCATATTATTTGCTAGGTATTACTGCGGAGGATTGTATGTTTTCGGATCAGGATACTAAATAGGGGTCAAGCAAAAACCGTGCCAAAAATGAAATTATAAAATTGAATTTTTTTAAGTACCGCATTGTCCAAAAGCGTATGTTTAGTAAGTAACTATTTTTAATTTTGAAGATTTTCCGCTGTTTAATAAACACGCACAACTTGTGAAAAGCCATTTTTTAGTTTTTCTATTTTTTCTATTGACTACCGTGGCTGGTGGGGTACTGGCTCAGGCGGAGCTAAGCCCGGCCGAGCTGTTTCGACGGGCGCGGTTGGCTACTTTTGTTCAAAAAGACTACCCCGAAGCCCTGCGACTGGTACAGTTGGCATTACAAAAGACACCGGACAATGCTCCTATGCGTATACTGCTGAGCCGGGTGTACATGCTGACCAACAAGCGCGAAGAGGCCAGGGAAGAACTGGATATAGTACTTAAGAGAAACCCCCAAAACCGCGAAGCCCTTAATCAATACATTGAGCTGGAGTACGCGGCCACCGACCCCGCCGCCGCCCTTTCCTATATTAACAAAGCTTTGGAATTCTACCCGCAGGATGAGGAGTATATGCTTAAGAAAGCGCAGGCCCTGTACGATGTAAAGGATTATCCGGAGGCATTTATTCTGATTAATGACATTCTGGTAAGGTACCCGCACAACCCGGAAGCAAAGGCCCTGGCCACGCAAATCAGAACATTCGCCTCGCTGGATCAGATTACCCTTAGTTATGATTTCTTTTATTTCAACAAAAACTATAATTCGGCCCTGAACGAAACGCCCTGGCATATTGCCAACATAGCCTACGGACACCGTACCAACCGGGGCATTGTAATTGGTCGGGTTAACTATGCCAACCGGTTTGGCTCGAGTGGCCTTCAGGTCGAAGCCGAAGCTTATCCGCGCATCAGTCCCCGCTTTTACAGCTATGTTAACGTTGGTTATTCGGGCAATGAGCCCATTTTTCCGCGGTTTAGAGCGGGGTACTCGCTTTACGCCAACCTGCCCCAAAGTTACGAAGCCGACCTGGGCTTAAGGTACCTCAGGTTTTCAAGTGCTACCTGGATTTACACGGCCTCAGCTGGTAAATATTTCAGCAACTACTGGTTCAATCTGCGTACTTACCTGGTGCCCGGTATCCAAAGCCTGTCGCACAGCTATACCTTTACTACCCGCTACTACTTCGACACGGCCGATGATTTTCTGTCGGTGGCAATTGGCTCGGGAATATCGCCGGACGAAAACCGGAGTATACTGCTGGACCGGCCACAGCAGCTAAGTTCGCGCAAGGTAGATGTGTGGTACAGCAGCCGGATCAACAAGGTAAACGTACTGCTACTAACAGGTACCTGGTTCAATGAAGCGCAGCCTGATCGCGCCCGTGGTACTCAGCTGAGTTTCGGTATTATGTACCAACGCAGGTTTTAAAGGAGCGCCTCATGAAGAAAATCTCTACCGTCAGACTAGTATTTTACCTCCTGCTTTCATTACCCATCTGGCTGTGGTTGGCGTGGTTTTTTACACCGAAACGCAAGCTGGTGGCCGCTATTGTGGACAAAACCGTACTTACTTCGGATGCCCAGGAACATAGTTCACTCACCTGGATTTTGCGCCACCACCGCTACTCCAAAACCAAATCGAAACTTTATTCCATCGGCGACTATTTCGGTTTTTTTCCGCAGGATAAACAGCTGTACAAGATAAAAGGGCTCGAACGGTTCTCGAATGAGCAACTGGAGCAGCTCAGTCAGGATAGTGACCTTACCTACTACACCGATACCTACGGTATTTATAAGCAGGAATGGTTCGAGGGCAAGAATCAGTCGGAACGGTCGGGTATACTGTATGGTGGTATGAGCGAGCAGGATGTTTTTTTTCTCAGGACTATGAAAAAGAACAAGAAGCTGATTATGCTGGAGTTTAACGCCATCAATTCCCCCACCTCCACCACAATACGAAATCGTTTTGAGCTGGAATTCGGGATGCACTGGACGGGCTGGATCGGCCGGTACTTCACTTCCCTGGACTCTACCAACACCGAACTACCCCGCTGGCTGGTCCGGAACTACGTGAAGCAGCAGGGGCGCTGGAGTTTTAAAAAGTCAGGAATTGCTTTTGTCAAAGACACCGATCAGATTGTAGTGCTGGAGAGCGGAACCCACCTCACCGAAGAAATACCGGAGCTGGTCGCCAGCCAGTTAGGGCGTGAGTACTACGGCTTACCCGCCCGCTCCCCCTATTCGTACTGGTTTGATATTCTGTTATTCAATCCCCGGCTCAATCAGTCGGTAGCGGACTACGAAATCAAGCCCAATAGTAAGGGCAAAAGTGAGTTGACCCGCTACGGTATTCCTACCCGTTTTCCGGCTATTCTCAGGCACAAAGGGGCCGACTACGAGTTTTACTACTTCGCCGGTGACTACAGCGACAATCCCGTCAAGTTGTATTCGGCTTCCTTCAAATGGATTGACAAGGTAGTACCTCTGTTTATGCATTCTGCGACTCTTTCTGACCGGAACGAGTTCTTCTGGAAGGTATACCAGCCCATGATGGCCCGGATTCTGGACGACTACCACCAGCAGGTAGCTACCCGGACCCCCACTACGGACTAAACTTCACCAGAGCCGAGTCAGGTACCAGGCGGCTACCGCCGATAATCCGGTTGTTCTTCTGCTTGAACAATTCAAATGAATTCTGAAGACTGCTTTTCCTGGATTGCTCATTGACCGGATTCAGGTCCATATTAGCCGAAATATCGTATAACTCGTTCCGGCTGAGCATGTAGTTGCCCATGATGTAGTCCACCATTTCGGCTTTGGTCATCATAATGGGGTAGGAGTGTATGTTCCTGAACTGGCGAATGGTATCAATACCGGTTCCCAGCCAGCTGGTTACGGCCGGCCGCTGCACCGGGTAGTTATTGGCCAGATAAGAAACCAGGGTCGGCGTAATATCAAAGTGCGTGGAAATAGAGCGGAAATAGGCCTTGCGGCTCAGTAAGGGCGAGTAAACAATCAACGGTACATGGTAGCGGTCGATCTTGGTCGTCATCGGTATTTCTGGCATACGATGGTCGCCGGTAATCAGAAAAATAGTGTTGGCAAAGTCGGGGCGCTTCTGGTAGGTCTGGAAAAAATCACGGATGGCTTCGTCCGAAAATAAAACCGTCGAGAGCATCTGTTTGTACGGTCGGGTTTTGTTTTTCTGATCCTCCGAGAAGGCCAGTTCGGTCATTCTTTGCTCCACCCTCGACATATATACCGCCTGATTATTCAACAGAAACGGGTTGTGCATGGATACGGTCAGGATTACATGGAGCTTGGCTGAACTATCGGGCGTGGCATTTATCCGGAAAAAGTGATTGAAAAGCTCCCGGTCGTCGTAGCCCCAGCTGAAACCGTTGTTCTCGGGAATTTTCGGAATGCCGCTTCCAAACGACGATTCATCGTAAATCTGGCCAATACCTCCTTTCCGGAGGTAGGTACTCATGAGGTCAAAGCTGCTGTTGCCTCCGTAGTAGAAAGAGGTACTGTAGCCATTTTTCTTCAGAATATTCATCAACGTAAAATGCCCCGGCATTTTCTCGCCCAGTTCATTAAAGCCTGATTTGCCGAAGGGGGCCGACCCCAGAATGGAAGGAAGTACCGCAAAGGTACGTCCGCCTTCACTCAGGAAATTGGCCCAAACCAGACTTTTGGTGGAAAGCGAATCCAGGAAAGGCGTAAAGCTGCCCAGGTAAGGGTCTTCGCCCGTAAAGGCCCGGCCCAGCCCCTCTACGATCAGGAGTACAATGTTGGGCCGCTTGTCGGATTTCCTGAAAAAAGGACCCAGCACATCGGGCGTTTCTTCCTTGTGCAGGAAAGGAAACTCATTGGCCCCGATGTAGGACACCGTCATGATTTTATCATCGCCCGAGCTGATGGTTTCACCCAGCCCCAGGTACATGTCTGAATATATATCAATACCGTCGCTCTTACTGTCCGCCATGAAGTAGGTATAGGAGGCATCAGAAAAGTAAAGCGACTTGTTGTAGGACAGGTAGTTGACATACTCGTTGCCAAACTGCGGCGGAGGTACCAGCTTGTCAACGCCCGACGCGGTAAAGGTTACTGAGACCAGCAGCAAGGCAAGTACCGCCCAGCGGTTGGCGGGAATATATGAAGTAAGGTACCTGAATAACGCCCACACCAGCGCGCCCACCACCAGGAAGCCCAGTATGCCAACTACCGAAACCGCTCCGGCGGCCCCGGCTGTCTGGACAATATCATCCATGGAATAAATGAATAAATCGGAACCGAGCGGTGCCAGTGCCGTCAGGAAGTACTTCATCAGGCCCAGCTGCATGGCTACCAGCACCAAGGCTACCCCGATAAATACCGAGCGCGCCACTTTAAGGGAAATCAGGGAGAATAGCCCATGCAGGATAAAAAGGACGGTGGTGCTTTTCAGGAAAAAGAACAAACTACTTAGCACCGCCCTGCCCAGCACCAAAAAAAACGGATCAGGTAAACCGAACAGAGAGGTACTGTACCCGATTTCGAGGAAAGTCAATAGTAACAGAATGATAGCCCACAGGCTGACTAGTCTCCCAAAGTGTACTAAAGCCACGGGAGAAAATGGAAATCTTAACTTTTCAAGATTCATGAAGGTGCACAGATTCGGGTAAAGTAGGTACGGGTACTTTTCGGAAAGGGCCAGTTGGCAACCTTAAAAGTAGGAGTGGTACGGGCTGGCTACCCCGGACCAAGCCAGCGGTAGTTGCTCAAATATACAAAACAGAATGTATTCGTGAATAGAAAAATGGTACGCAGGACTGGTTATTCCTCAAGTAGACAGGCAGACGCAGTTCTTCCGGATGGTACGTGGAAATTCAGGGGATAATTAAAAAGGTACTTGCGTGACACAAAGTACGTGTTCACCCCCGGCGGAGGAGTTATTTTGGCCTTTTCAGAGGAAGACAGTGTAATGAACGGACCAATCAGTAAGCTCTTAACTGGGGAATCAGGAGCTTTTTAATGCGCATGCATAACTCGTTGGGACTGAATGGTTTGGTGATAAAATCATCGGCTCCCAACTCGAAAGCTTCCAGGATCGTTTTTTCGGAACCAACCCGGCTCAGGACTATGATTGGTATCTTGGATAAAAACTTGTTTCTGACGGTACTTACGATTTCCAGCCCGTTAAAAAAGGGAATCATAATATCCGTGATGATCAAATCGGGGACGGAGTTGCTGATTTTTTCGAGTGCATCTTTACCGTCCGTAGATGTGGTAATGTTATAGCCTTCTTTTTTTAACCTGAATTCAATTGCTTTCAGCAACAATTCATTGTCTTCAACTACTAAAATATCCATGTGTGTATAGTTTTTTGCAAAGCGATCGTAAATTTTTGGTAAACATAACGGGTACAATTACCTAAGTTCACGTAAAAATACGCATATTCATCTACAACTTGCAACTACTACCTTAACAATAACCGCAACTAATTTAATAATTTTTTAATAGCAAGCCAACATACAAATTTTATTGACCGCCCACCCGTACTGATTGAGGCAAAATACGCAGGAATAGCGGCCACAAAAGCTGCAAAAAAATAGTACCAGAGCGAAAGGTATTTTAGGTAATAAGGGAGAACTTTTTTGTTCATGAAGTTGAAAGCAGGGGCTGAGCGAGTACCTTTGCAAAAATGACCAAACCTGAAAAAAGATGAAGTTGATGATACAGGCAGGGGCCCTTCTGGGTGCTTTGGCGGTAGCGCTGGGAGCTTTCGGCGCGCACGCGCTAAGGGCTTCGCTGGAAGCAGCAGGCCGCGCCGATACCTTCGAAACAGCCGTGAAGTACCAGTTTTACCACGCCATCATGCTGGTCGTAATTGGTCTGCTGATGCAGCGGGCGGGCGACGAAGCGGTCCGTTGGCTGGGCTGGTCGGGCTATGCTTTTATGGGGGGAGTCCTTATCTTCTCGGGTTCTTTGTATACCATCTGCTTTACCGGAATCACCAAATTCGGAGCCGTTGCGCCCATTGGTGGGTTGTTGCTGATAGTGGGCTGGATATTACTGTTACTTGCTGCCGGTAAGCTGGCTTAGTGACTGGAGACCAGCTCCAGGCTTTTGCGGACCAATTGTCCCATGGTTCGGCACTCCAGAAAGGCCTGATGGCGGTAGTGACGGGCCAGTTCGTGACGCAGTTGGGCTATGTATTCCGGACTCGACAGCTGATCATTTTCCATTACATCCAGTATGTCATTCGCACGGGACTTTTCAATCCGCATACGGGTGGCAATCTGGGAGCGTTCCTCCATCTGGTACTGGCGCACGCTTTCGGAAGTCATGTACTTTATTCCCAGCTCAATAATGGGGTTATTTTGCCGGAAGTACTGGGGCATGTACACTGATTTCTTTCCCTCGTACGACTGCTGGTCAAAATCTATGGCCCGCAGCCGGTAGTATACTTCTTCAAAATCGGGGGTAATGTCTACAATAAAGTTGCTGGAGTGCATGTCGCCCAGCAGCCGCACAAAGCAGCGCTCGTTAAATTTCACAAACTCCTTGCACAACCGGATGTGGTTCAGGTTGGGGTCGGTCAGGTAAGTTTTCATGAATACATCGCCGGGAATCCCGACTATATGCTCCTCCACCAGCGAGTTGCCACTGGTCAGGTAACTGACCTGATTGGGCGAAAAAATATCTTCCAGTTCCAGCCCGTATACCCGCGAGGCATCGGCGTGCTTGATATAGAAGTAATCAAAGTTGTCGTTAATCTGATTTACAATCCGGACCCGAAACGGGCGCGTGTTACCGTAGGTACACAGGTCTACCCGATCCACCGAAAGGTGATTCAGAATAGACAGATCCCCGTCGACTTTCAGGTGGGCGTAAATCGTCTTTAGGGCATAAAAGATATCTTGTGTATCGCTGGATTCGTAAAAGACCGACAGCCACAGCGTGTCATTGCCCCGGGGGTCGTACAGCGAAATGGCGTTGGAATACCGGTGCAGGTCAGAGTAATGGATACTGAGGGGTACTTCCCGCTGGTACTTGGTGAGGTACTCCCGCAGCTCGGTACTGATGAGGTATGGTATCTTTTTCCTGCTGATAAGAGCCATGATCAGGTACGCGAGAGGGTGTAGGGGCGCTGCGAGTCAATTTTCAGGAAAATAAAAAGAAGGATTGAAAACGACCACAACGAAGACCCCCCGTAGCTGAAAAAGGGCAGCGGAATACCAATTACGGGCATGAGGCCGATGGTCATGCCGATGTTGACCATGAAGTGGAAAAACATGATACCCGCTACGCAGTAGCCATAAACCCGCGCAAAGCGCGTTCGCTGCCGCTCGGCCAGTACAATTAGCCGACCAATGAGCCCGACGAAAAGAACCACCACAATGGACGCGCCGATAAAGCCGTGTTCTTCGCCCACGGTACAAAAAATAAAGTCGGTACTTTGCTCGGGCACAAAGTCAAATTTGGTTTGGGTACCTTCCAGAAACCCTTTCCCCATGAGGCGCCCGGACCCGATGGCAATTTTGGATTGAATCACGTTCCAGCCGGCGCCGCGCGGGTCGGAGTCGGGGTCCACAAGTACCATAATCCGGCTGCGCTGGTGTTTTTGCAGCACGTTATTTATAAAGAAATCTACCCCAACTACCACCCCGGTCATAAAAACCGCCACCACCAGCGTAGCCAGCAAGCCACCCTGCCGTCGGGTAGTTTTGGGCATAAACCAGATAATAAGTCCCGCCAGCGTAATAATTCCGGCTACGATAAACCAGTTGGAAACCAGCAGGGTCATCACCACCAGAACGGCCATGATAATACCAACGGCGGGGATAATACCGGGCAGGCCCTCGCGGTAAAGCATAATGACAAAAGCCGCAAATACCAGCATGGAACCCGTTTCGTTCGAAAGCAGGATGAGGAGTGACGGCAGTCCGATAAAGCCCGCAATGGGCAAGTACTCTTTCCACGACCGGGTCAGGCTCACGGTCGGGTCGCTGAGGTACTTGGCCAGCGCCAGACTGGTACCTAATTTGGCAAATTCGGCGGGCTGAATAGAAAAGGCACCTATTTTGATCCAGGAATGGGAACCGTTGATATCGGATCCAATGAAAAGTACCGCTATCAGCAACAGGATCACAAGCCCGTAAATGATGTAGGCGAATGTCTCATAAAACTTATGGTCAATAACCAGGATAGCTGTAATCAGGAGCGTGGTAGTACCTAACCACATAAGCTGCTTACCGGCGTTATGGGCCATGTCAAAGATACTGGTAGGTACCTCCGGACTGTAAACGGCCGCGTAGATATTGAACCATCCCATCATTACACACAGGATGTAAATCAGGACGGCGATCCAATCGAGATTTTGAGTAATTTGTTGATTACGAGCCATTTTCTAGCCGACAGTTTGAGGGGGTACGGTACTTAAATGTGTTTTCTGGGTCAAGGTTTCCGGTAGGCGGGACACTTAGTTTCCGGACGATACTACCGCCATTCTGGACTTGTCTACTCCTTCCTTTTTGGTAGTGGCAATGGGGGCCGAGGCTGGTTCCTTCTTCTTGCTGGTGTCCTTTTTGGCCGGTGCTTTGGGAGCGCTGCCTGGTAATACCACATTAGGCATATAATCCCGCGTGAGGACGTAGTTTTCGAGTACCTTATTCTTGGTCTTGCGTTTGAGGTACCTTTCGATAATCAGGTTGGCAATGGGAGCGGCCGCCACCCCTCCAAAGCCCGCGTTCTCGATAAACACAGCAATGGCGATTTTGGGGTCGTGCGCCGGGGCAAAAGCAATAAATATGGAGTGATCCTTTCCTTTTTTGTTTTGCGAAGTACCGGTTTTGCCCGCGATCTGAATACTGTCAATCCGGGCCAGGCCCATTACGGTACCCCCTTCCACCGCGCCAATCATTCCCGGAATAATGGTTTCGAAATGTTTGGCATCTATACCCGTTTCGTGGCGCACTTTGAATTCCGGAAGCGGATTGTCCTTTTGACCAATACCACTTACCACGTGAGGGGTATAGTAGTAACCACGGTTGGCGATAATTGCGGCTACGTTGGCCATTTTGAGGGGCGTAATAAGAATCTCTCCCTCGCCGATACTTAACGAGTAAATATTGGAGAACTTCCAGCGGCTTTCTCCGTAGATTTTATCATAGTACTTCTGGTCGGGCAGGTTTCCTTTGTATTCACTGGGCAGGTCTATTCCCAGTCGTTCACCTATTCCAAACTTACTTACCCGGGCATTCCAGTCACTGACTCCCTTGGCCGAGGCGGCAAAAGTATTGGTGATAGAATTGTTATAAATGAGTCGCTTAAAGACGTGGTAGAAATACGGGTTACACGAGTACCTCACGCCGGTAGCTACATCGGAAGTAGCGGGGTGCCCGTGGCACTTAACCGGCGACCCGGCGTGCCCGAAACCGGTACCGGGCGTTATAACTCCTTCCTGCAGGGCCACCAGCGCCTGAATCAGTTTAAACGTAGAGCCCGGCCGGTAGCTGGCCATAACGGGCCGGTTAAACAGCGGCTTGTAAGGATTAATGGCCAGTACCGAATAGTTTTTGGAGAAATGGCGGGTAGCCAGTATACTGGGGTCATAGGTTGGGGCCGAAACCATGGTGATAATCTGCCCCGTCTTGGGCTCAATCGCTACTACACTACCTACCTTATTTTTCATGAGGCTGTCGGCGTAGTGCTGTACCATCAGGTCAATGCCCGTGAAGAGGTTTTGACCGGCAATGGCACTGGTGTCAAGTTCTCCGTCTTTCCAGGAGCCTTTGGCCACACCACTTACGTTTTGCATCACAAACTTTATCCCGCGTTTGCCGCGCAGCTGCTCTTCGTAGTACTTTTCAATCCCGCTCTGGCCCACGTAATCGCCCTGATGGTAGTATTCACCTTCCTGCTTTTCAATCTGGCCTTTGGTAATTTCACTGACGTAGCCAACCGTATTGGCCAGAACAGGAGCGGAATAATTGCGGAGGGAGCTTTTTACAAATTCAAAACCAGGATAATCCACCATAATATCCTGAATCCGGGCCAGGTCTTCCTTGGATAGCTGGCGGAGGAACAGGGAGGGCTTATTTCGTGAGTAGGTACGGGCGGCCAGCATCAGGCTGTCAAAGTCTGAACGCTCAATCCCCAGAAGATTACAGAGCGTAAGGGTATCCTGCACCTTAGCTTTGTAAGGCGTGACCATCAGATCGTAGACGGGTGTGTTATAGACAATAAGCTTGCCGTAGCGGTCATAGATCTGGCCACGGAAAGGTACTTCTATAACCCTTTTGATGGAGTTACTGGACGATTCAATCGAATAACTTTCATCCAAGACCTGCAGGTGAAACAGCCTGAACAGATAGGCAATTCCTACAAAAATGAAAAATCCAATAATGACAAAGCGACGATTTTCAAGCATCCCAATCAACACAATTTTGCTGTTCTCACCAAGAACGCCACGAAGTTCGTGATATTGAAAGATTTATCAAAAGGTAATAAATAATTTAGTTTCTGGCACGTAATTGTCATAAAAATAGCTACTTAGATGCAATTTTCATACCTTAAAAACCCGCTCCCCGCGTATTTGTTCTAATCCGGCATAAATAGCCGTCGGCGGTTATGTACAAGGTACTTCCATCATTGCCCCAGGCGCAGTTAGCGGTAGCCTGTTTGGTATCAATCCGGCCCAGCAGTTTACCGTCGGGAGAAATGATAAGTACGCCACCCGGTCCCGTGGCCCACAGGTTTCCGTCCTTGTCCAGCTTAAAACCATCGGGCAGGCCGGGAAGTCCCTGCTTTACCATGGGAGTTGCATCGTATAACAACCGGCCTTTGCCCACGGTTCCATCGGCCAGTACCAGATAAGCCATCCAGATAGCCCGCTCCGGGTCCGACTGCGCCACGTACAGGGTTTTGCCGTCGGGCGAAAAAGCCAGGCCGTTGGGTCGGGTCAGGTCACTGACCAGCAGGGTTACCGTGCCATCGGGCGTTACCCGGTATACCCCGTAGTGCGGGAGTTCTTTGGTGGGGTCGTCCTGTCGTTTGGGTAAACCGTAGGGAGGGTCAGTGAAGTAGTAGCTATCCTGCGTGGGATGCTGTACTACGTCATTGGGGCTATGGAATCGTTTGCCCTGGTAGCGATCGGCCAGGGTCCATTTTCCGCCGCCGGTCAGCGGCATGGCCGACACCCGGCGGTCGCCGTGCTCGCAGGCAATTAGCCGTCCCTGGCGGTCGAGCGTAAGACCATTGCTGCCGGGTTCTTCACTGTAGGTACCCCGGCCGGTATAACCCGAAGGCTTAAGAAACTCGGAAAGCCCGTCCTGCTCGCTCCATTTAAAAATAATATTCTGGGGTACATCCGAGAAGAGCAGGTAGTTGCCATTTTTTATCCAGATGGGTCCTTCGGACCAGACAAAGCCCGAGGCCAGTACTTCAATGGGGGTGCCCTTCGGGAGTAGTTTTTCCAGGCCGGCATCCTGATAAACAACCTGCCCGATGCTGGGGTATACAGCCTGGGCTGTGGCCGGTTGGGAAGTACTAAGGGTGGTAAGCGTAATAGCCGCGGTAGCCATAAGGGGAAATAGAGAGGTTTTCATTGGGGGAGAGCGTAGCGCAAAGGGTCAGAATGAGTTTTTGATATAAAGCACAGGCCCCCAAACTCTCTACTGAAACCCGGAGCGACCGGTACTGTTAACTTATCGAATGGGAATGGTAAGTACCGGTATTTCGGAGTGGTTAACAGTATCTTCGGTCATACTCCCCAGCAGCAGGTGGGAAAGGCCGCGTCGCTGGTGGGTTCCCATGGCAATAATATCCGCCTGTTGTTCTTTGGCAAACCGCAGTATCTCCACCCCTTCGTCCAGGTCCAGCGCTCCTTTCAGGTGGAAAGTGGTATTTAGCAATTGGCTGTCCGATATCAATTCCCTAAAGCGTTGCTGAATGGCCTCCTCGCTGCCCAGCCCCGCCGGGTCATTAATGTAGAGTACTTGTACCTGAATACCGGTACCTAAAGTCTTCTGGATAGCCGCCATCCGACGGAACACTACCTTCTGGTTATCTTTTAGGGTACTAGGAAAAACCACGGAAGTTATTTTTCCGGTTTTGGCTTCCTGCGGTACCGCCAGTACCGGACAGCAGGCCCGGCGAATTACCTTTTCGGTGTTTGACCCAATGAGCAGTTCCTCCAGCCCGCTGGCACCCCGGGTACCCATCACAATCAAATCTATATTGTATTGTTCGGCGTAGTTTTCAATAATCGGTACCAGCGAGCCTTTGTAAAATTCCGCTCGAATTTTTAACGGGACAAAAGCTGGATTCTCCATTAACTCCCGCCTGAGCTCAACCATGTAGTCCCTGGCGTTCTGGGTCAGTCCGCCGCGGCTGTTTTGGTCAAATGTGACAAACTCCTGAATGGGCGAGGTATTTGTTACATTATCCCCTACATTAAGAAGTACCAGTTCCGCGTTAGCCTGCACCGCCAACCCGGCCGCTATTTCCAGCGCTTTCTGGGAGTTGGTCGAAAAATCGGTAGGAACAAGAATAGCCTGCATGGTACTTAGAACCTGTTGATACCCTGAATTTACGAAAAAAATAGTTAGCCGCCAGCGGAAAAATCCACAATTTGAACTCAAAGCTCCCCTAGGTACTAACGGAAAGTACCCGCTCAAATCCCTTAAACCAGGATTACACTGCCATAAGGAGCCAGTTGAATGGTATCTTTTTGCAGGCCCACCGAAGCATCCGTGGAAAACAAAACGTTCCGGTAGTTTTGCATAGTACCCGCTAGATGAACGGTTTGGGCCATGCCCCGCAGGTTGTGAATGATCAGCACCGGACGTTCCGAATGCGTGCGGTAGTAAGCCAGCAGGCTATCGTTTGGGAGACGGGCTTCGGCCAGATTTGGCTGCTGTACCTGCGCCAGGGCTGGTTCGGCTTTACGCAACCGGATGAGCTGCCGGTAATGATTAAACAGAGAGGTAGGGTCCGGCTGCTGCCGGGACAAAGGCCGGACGGTACCACGACGGGAGTACCTGGGCCTGATCCAGAGCGCCCGCTGGGGGTCGTGCCGGTCCTCGGTCCAGATGAATGGCTCCCGGATTCGCTCGTCGGGTTTCTTGCCCAGCATACCTATTTCTTCTCCGTAGTAGAGGTAGGGCTGTCCGGGCAGCGTAAGGAGCAACGCGGCGGCCAGCTTCATCCGGGCCACATCTCCCTCTACTACGCTGCCAATCCGGTTCTGGTCGTGGTTGGTGAGCATGGTAGCGTCAATAAAGGCCGGATTGCTGGAACGAAATACGGAATAATCGTCCCGGAGTTTGCTGACCAGGTTTTTGTGGGTACCTTCCAGCAATATTTGCTGTAAAGCGTAGCTCAGGTCAAAATGGAAGTTGGCCTTGAGTCCTTTGAAATAAGGAGCTACTTCGTGGGCGTCGGCCCAAACTTCTCCCACGGTATAAGTACCTGGTTTAATTATTTCCACCTGCTTTCCGAATTCCTCCCAAAAAACCGGATTGCGGTCTTTTTCCCAGTAGGGGTAAATGTGCCGGGCCGCATCGAGCCGGAATCCATCTACGCCCACCTCATTGAGCCAGAAGTCCACAATCTTATAAACTTCCTCCCGGAGCAGGGGCGAGTCATAATTCAAATCCGGCATGCTGTGCGTAAACATACCGTAGTACTTTTCCGGTGCTCCGGCCACCTCGTGCCACGGATTAGCTTCCCAGGAGTCGGCCGTCAGCTGGCGGCGTCCGATGCCCCTTTTTTCAATTTGCTGCTGGGTCATCCACCAGTAAAACGAGCGGTAGGGAGTAGCAGTACCCGTGCTGGCCGCCCGAAACCAGGGGTGCCGCGTACTGGTATGGTTAACGACCAGGTCCAGATACAGGTGAATGTTGCGCCGGTGGGCTTCGGACAGCAACCGCCGGAAGTCTTCCAAAGTACCGTACTCCGGCTCCACGGCATAGTAGTCCGTTATATCGTACTTGTGGTAAGAAGGGGAGGGGTGAATGGGTGTTAGCCAGATGGCTTCAATCCCCAGGTCCTGCAGGTAGTCCAGTTTGGAGGTAATACCGTTCAGATCTCCGATTCCGTCGCCATTGGAATCGCAGAAGGAGCGGACAAAAATTTCGTAACAGACTCGGGGTAAAGACATAAAAAGTCCGGTTTTTACTAACTAAAAAACGGGTACCTGCTTAGCCTCTTTTTACCGGACATAGCTCTTGAGTAGCTGATAAACCTTGTGTACCGGCAAGCCCATAATGGTATAGTAAGAGCCTTCAATCCGTTCAATTCCTACCATCCCGATCCATTCCTGTATACCATAGGCGCCCGCTTTATCAAAAGGGCGGTACTGCTGAATGTAGTAGTCAATTTCCATCTGGACCAGCTCACGGAAGGTTACATGAGCCACATCACTAACCACCTGGCTACCCTCGCCACTCAGGAGGCAAAGCCCCGTAATAACCTGGTGGGTCCGGCCCGACAGCATCCGGAGCATCGTACCGGCTTCCGCCGCGTCCGCGGGTTTGTTCAGGATGGTACTGTCTACTACCACAATGGTATCGGCACAAAGTACCAGCTCTTCGCCCAGGTCCCGGCTGAACTGTTCGGCTTTGTGACGGGCCAGGTACTCAGCTACTTCGGCTGGCGGCATATCCAGGGGGAAATCTTCCTCCGTAGATCTTACTTCCACCCTAAACTCAAAACCAGCTTCCTTCATAAGTTGTTGCCGCCGGGGCGAATTAGAAGCCAGAATTAGTGGCCGCCTGAGTGTAAGCATAGCTATGATCTTGAAAAAACGACTAGGGTAGAATTATAAATTAGTAGTAGTAACAGCTATCTACTGTACAACTATTTTTGTAACTTGTTTTGAGGAACTAAAATAAGTACAATCAATGTTTGTACATTAAATGTTAATACATTAAATTTGCATCATCCTGAAAGAAGCTATGTCCATCGAAACTGATATAAAGCAGAAAAAATTCCGGACGCCCTACCACCGGCTTACCGTGAATTTGATCTATACGAGCAACTGGCTGATGTATCAGCAACTGGAAGTGATGCGGGAGTATGGCATTACGCCTCAACAGTACAATGTACTGCGTATTCTGAAAGGGCAGCATCCTAATCCGATTAAGATGAACGCCATCGCCGAGCGGATGCTCGACAAAACCTCCAATGCTTCCCGGTTGGTTGACAAACTATTGGCTAAAGACCTGCTCATTCGCAATTCCTGTCCCTCGGACCGCCGGGCGGTTGACGTTATTATTACCGAAAAAGGGTTGTCATTACTGGAACAACTCGACCCGGTAATACTTGAGATGGAGAAAAACCTCCATACCCTGTCTCCGGAAGAGGCCGATCAGCTGAGTAATTTGCTTGACCGACTGCGTAAAACCGAATAAAAAGCTTTTAATAAATTTCCAATTTTCAACCAACCAAATCAAGTAAACCAATGAAAGTGTTCAAGCAATTTGCCAGTGTTATGGCCGCAGTAATGTTGATTTCCTCAGTAGCAGTAGCCGAAGACGGTACCAAAGCCAAGGCCGTTAGCTACAAAGTAGATCCCGCCAAGAGTGAGATTAAGTGGAACGGTAAGAAAGTGACCGGTGAGCATTACGGAAAAATAGCTCTGAAAGAAGGTAGCTTTACCCTGGATGGCAACAAACTGGTAGGTGGCAAGTTCGTGGCTGATATGACTACCATTACAGACGAGGACCTGACTGACCAAAACTACAACGGTAAACTGGTAGGTCACCTGAAGTCGGAAGATTTCTTCTCGGTTGAAAAGCACCCCACCGCTACCTTTGTCGTAACCAATGCTACGGCTACCAGCGCCAACAAGTACGATGTAACGGGTAACCTGACGATCAAAGGCATAACCAAGCCCGTAACTTTCCCCGTAACGGTAACCCCTACTGCCAACGGTGCGCAGGTAGCCGGTACTATCACGGTTGACCGCTCCAAGTACGACATGAAGTTCCGTTCCAAGTCATTCTTTGACGCGGCTACCCTGGGTGATAACCTCATCTACGATGATTTCACACTGGATGTGAAACTGGTAGCTGCCAGGTAATCAGTTCAAATTTTTATTGGAGTAAGAAAGTCCGTGTGGTTAATGGCCGCACGGACTTTTGCATTCTACAAGGTTAATCCAGACTTACTTAGCGGCCAAAGCGGGGGAAGTCGTCGTGGTAAATAATTTGCTCGTCCTGCACCGAAAAACAGTAGTGAGCCATGCCGTTGGTGACGGCCAGGTAGGTAGGGCGAAGCGTAAAGTTGTAACGGCCAATCTGGGCAAAGGTAGCCGCCGACACCGGTACGTGGGGAGCCTTACACTCAACGAGCAGGTAGGGGGTACCTTCGGTACTCAGGATTAAAATATCCGTTCGTTTGGACAGTTTGTTGTAGCGCAGGCCGGTTTCGACGGCAAAGAGGGATTTGGGATAGCCGTAGTGGTTAATGAGCAGGTGAATAAAGTGCTGACGTACCCACTCTTCGGGCGTAAGTACCACGAATTTCTTCCGGATATGGTCATAAATGTACGGTTTCCCGTCCATGTCCTTAACTTTGTAGGCAAAAGGAGGAAGATTCAGCGGTTCCATTGCCGAAAGTAAACAGCAGTTTTCATAACGCCAAATATGCATTTCTTTCCTCCGGACATCAATTTATTTATAAACAGGTACAACAACTATGACCACCAAAGAACAGATCGTCCAGAACTGGCTGCCCCGCTATACCGGTACTCCCGTAGAAGAATTCGGTCAGTATATTCTGCTTACCAACTTCATCAACTACGTAACCATGTTTGCCGAGAAGTTTGGGGTAGAGGTAAAAGGGTACGGACGCGCCATGCAAACAGCCACGGCCAATAATATTACCATCATCAATTTTGGAATGGGTAGTCCCATGGCGGCTACGGTTATGGACCTGCTTTCGGCCCTTGAACCCAAGGCGGTACTTTTTCTGGGCAAATGCGGAGGTTTGAAAAAAACGCAGGTTGGTGACCTGGTACTTCCAATCGCGGCCATCCGGGGCGAAGGTACCTCCGACGACTACATGCCCTCCGAAATTCCCGCCCTGCCATCTTTCCGTTTGCAGCGCACAGTGTCATCCAGCATAGCCAAGCACGAAATGGACTACTGGACCGGTACGGTATACACCACCAACCGCCGGATTTGGGAGCACGATGAAGATTTCAAAGAGTACCTGCGCGATATACGGGCCCTGGCTATTGACATGGAAACGGCAACCATATTCATCGTAGGCTTTGCTAACTCTATTCCGCACGGTGCCCTGCTGCTCGTGTCGGACAACCCCATGGTACCCGAAGGTGTAAAAACCGAAGAAAGCGACAAAAAGGTAACGTCCAATTTTGTGCAAAAGCACCTGGAAATAGGTATTGATGCCCTCACCGAACTGGCCGAATCGGGGGCGTCGGTAAAGCACCTGCGCTTCGAGTAGTACCTTATTTTTTAAGCCCGTACCCGGCCCAGGTTTTGGAAGCGTCGTCCAGCACGAGTACCCAGTCAGAACCGGGGCCGGCTACATAGGGTTTAAACTCCACTACGCCCTTGTTCTCTACTTCGCCAATGCGGATGGACCTGCCGTCGCGCGGATTGAACCAGTAGGCCAGCAGCCGGGGGGCGGCGGCCAGTCGGGCCAGGTCTATTTGTAGGGGCCGACCGTAGGGCGAGTAAGCCAGCAAAAAATCGGAATCTTCGGAAATACCGGCCACCTGGTACCCGCCATCCTCGGGATTTTTGTTCTGGATCAGGCTTTGATCGGGCATCAGCCGCCACCACGGATGCGACTCCATCAGGCGTCGCAGGTAGCCCATCTGGTAGGCACCCGGCAGGTCCAGCGCGCGTTTCCAATGGGTACGGGCCCAGGAAACGGGTGGATTACGGTCCGGGTCAAAAAACTGCCAGATGTCGTGACATCCATAAACATGTCCGGCTCCACCCGAAAGTACCGCCCACCAGGCCGCCTGCCGGGCATCAAAGTCATCAAAGTACCCCAGCTCCGGCTTCCAGTTTATGGGGTGGTCTTCGTAGCGAGGTTCTCCGTCCAGGGTAGGTTTTACGGGGAACAGGTTGTAATTCTGCCGCATCATCACGTAGTTCTTCTTATCGCGGGTGGCGTGCCCGGACTGGTACATATTCAGATTGAGCCAGGCATCCTGATGGAAAAAACCCGCCGAATTGGAGTCGCCCGTGGGGTGGTACGTTTGCAGACGCGAACCACCGTCCCCGGCCCTGATACCTTCCGCCATGGCCCGTATTATTTTGTAGTGCGTTTCTGTTTCGGGACTGCGGTCGCCGCCCAGGATCCAGATTACGTTTTTATTGCGGTAGCGCCGACCAAGGTACTCGCCGTAGATACGCGCGTTTTCAGAAGTAAATATTTCCGGGCCTACCCCCCATTTTTTGTTAAACTTATCCCCCCAGGTGGGCAGTAAGCCAATAAACAGGTTGTACTGCGCCGCTTTGTCTACCACGTAGTCAACGTGTTTGAAGTAGGCTTCGTTGGGCTGGGCAGGGTCGTTGTTGACCAGGGGGAGCTGCCCGTACTGGTTGGGCTGGGTCAGGCCGTCAAACTCGGCCAGCGCCACGGCGTGAATCACATTGAAACCTTTGTCGGCCCGGTTTTTCAGGTATAGATCTGCTTCTTCCCGGTTGAGACGGTGAAACAATTCCCAGGCGGTATCGCCCAGCCAGAAAAACACCCGGTCGGCGCCCTGGGAAATAAACCGTTTGTCCTTTATGACGTAAAGTTTTTGCCACGAAGGCTGCGTGGTAGTAGTTCGGGTTTGGGCCCGGGAGGCCGGGGCTGTTAATCCTAAAACGACCCAGAAAAGTGTAATTGCAAAATACCTCACGAAATCCAATAAATAATAATGTAGTAGCTAAGTAAGGAAAATCCTGCATTTAATTCAAATGAAAGTACCGGATAGGGCTGAGCTACTTGACTGAAAAGGTGGAAAGAGGTAGGCTTAAAAGTCCATAAAAAGGGCTGACGGGATGGCCTGATTATTTTGCTGATTCCCAACAGTAGGGTTTAATTACTACCTTTGTCCCATGAATTTTAGAGAAAAATTAGCTGCGTATCCCATTTTTGAAACGGTAGCCAGGGCGGCCCGGGAACTGGGCGTTGATGCCTACGTGATAGGAGGTTTTGTGCGGGACCTGCTCCTGAAGCGGACCGGCAAGGATATCGATATAGTATGCGTAGGCAGTGGTATTGATCTGGCCGAGCGGGTGGCCGCGTTGCTCGGTGCAGGAGTACATGTTAGTGTTTTCAGGAATTTTGGTACGGCCCAAATCCGGCTTGACGACCTGGAAGTAGAGTTTGTAGGCGCCCGCCGGGAATCCTACCGTTCCGATTCCCGTAAACCGGTGGTGGAAGATGGTACCCTCGAGGACGACCAGAAACGCCGCGACTTTACCATCAATGCCATGGGTATCAGCCTGAACGGTGCCAGCTACGGCGATCTCATTGACCCCTTTGAAGGAATGCGTGACCTGCGCATGAAAATAGTCCGGACGCCACTGGAACCGGGCATTACTTTCTCCGACGACCCCCTGCGCATGATGCGCGCCATCCGGTTTGCTTCCCAACTCAACTTTGACATTGAACCCGATACCTTCGACGCAATTATACAGATGAAGGACCGGATCACTATTGTGTCCGGCGAGCGGATCATTGACGAGCTGAACAAGATAGTCCTGTCACCCACCCCGTCCTACGGCTTTAAGCTCCTGTACCACGCGGGCCTTTTGCAGATCATGTTTCCGGAACTGGTAGAGTTGCAGGGGGTGGAGCATATCGAGGGCAAAGGACACAAGGATAATTTTTACCATACGCTGCAGGTACTTGATAACCTGTCAGAAAACTCGCAGGACCTGTGGCTGCGGTGGGCGGCGCTGCTGCACGACATAGCCAAGCCCGCTACCAAGCGATTCGACAAAAAAGCCGGGTGGACTTTCCATAACCACGAAGAGGTAGGGGCCCGGATGGTACCGGCTATTTTTCGTCGGCTGAAACTACCCTTGAACGAAAAAATGCGCTTTGTCAAGAAAATGGTTCGGCTGCACCTGCGTCCCATTGTACTTTCCAAGGAAGCTATTACCGATTCGGCCATGCGGCGACTCCTGTTCGAAGCCGGGGAAGACCTGGAAGCCCTGATGCTGCTGTGCCGGGCCGATATTACTTCCAAAAATCCCGAGCGGGTAAAGCGGTACTTAAAAAATTTCGATATTGTGCAGGAGCGGCTGCACGACCTGGAAGAACGGGATAAGCTACGTAGCTTTCAGCCGGTCATTACGGGAGAAATGATAATGCAAACCTTCGGTATAAAGCCGTCACGGGAAGTAGGCATCATTAAAGAAGCCATCCGGGAGGCTATTCTGGAAGGTATTATCCCCAATGAAATGGAAAAAGCCTATCCGTTTATGGTTGAGGAAGGAAGAAAGCTGGGACTGGCGGAAAAAGAAAATAAGGTTGGAGTAGAAGGGGGCGACTAGTTTGCCTGCTCAGTACCATACAGATTAAATGTACCAACAATAAGCCAAGTTCTAACTACTATAATTACCTGCTATCAATGGACAATACTCGCTTTAAACGCTTTTTCGGAGCACTTCTTACTATTCTGGGTATTATTGTTATCTTATTTGCCTGCGTGGCCTTCCTTTCCGACAACGAACCGGTGCTGGGTCTTTTTGTTACCAAATGGGAGTCCATAGTACCTTTTCTGGTCGGGACTGTTTTTCTTTTATCCGGAATAAGCCTGGTAAGCAACAGCTAAGCGGACCGTAGCAGCGCTAAACCCACTGTACATTCCAGGCAGCGTTTGGCCGAACAGTAATGGTTGTACCACTCAATCAGGGCCTGCGAATCGGCGGACGTCTTTACCCGCATCCCCAGTTCTTCCCATTGGCGGGTCAGGTGGTTGTTTTCGGCTGGTAGCTGTTCCAGCCACGCCAGGGCCTTGTCGAGCAGGGCTGGCTGGTCGCGTTGTCGGGCATAGGCAGTCAGGAGAGG
Organism: Telluribacter sp.; assembly: GCF_035998675.1. Lineage (NCBI taxonomy): Bacteria > Pseudomonadati > Bacteroidota > Cytophagia > Cytophagales > Spirosomataceae > Telluribacter > Telluribacter sp. Next base: position 137,007 of record NZ_DASYHI010000022.1, on the reverse strand, counting down.
GACAGCCACGTTAATAATCAGCAGATCGGCCGCATCGGCACCCAGGGCGGGTACCTTGCCTTTGGCCACTTTACCAAAGTGGTAATGCTCCCTCCAGTAGTCAGACTGCGTTACCCGGAACATTTTTCGCAGGATAGCCACGTCCGGAGCCGAGCAAAGTGCCGCAAACAGACCCGACTGTTGCTGAATTAATACTGCCAGCTGAGCCAGCCGTACCGTTGGGAAGCCCGCTGGCCGCAACCGCATAAATTTCCATTCGTGGAGCCCCGGACCTTTTCCTTTCAGCCGGTACTTGGCAGCCAGAAATTTATACTCCTGTTTCAGGATCAGTACGTAATCGTTAGTGGTGGTTTCAGGGAGTAAGCCAGCCGTTCCAAAAAGCAGGGCTTCTATTTGCAGACTATTGTCACGGTGTTTCTGGAGTGTTTTTAAAGGGAGTTGTTGCGCCAGCCTGAGAAAAGGAGGTGCGTTGAGTTTAAAACCAAAGTGCTGCGCCAACCACTGGTAGGTGGTTTCTTCCCAGTCTCTCCCGTTCATTTCCCAAAGACTAAGTACCAGATCCGCTTTTTTATCGAGCCGTTCCAGCAGTACCCGGTCCAGCATGGAAAGCTTCCGGATAGCCGCTACCTCCCCGAACTGGGGAGCGCAGGGAATGGGGTCAGTTTGGTTCATCAGCTGCTCGTACCGCTCCCGTACCGGCCCCGCCACGCGGCCTTTCAGGCTGAGGGTAGGCAGCAGGGTACCATCGTCGCGGCGTACGGGTCGGTCGTCTTCCCATACTACGTGCAGTACCACGCTCTCGTAAGCGGCGTCCTGCGCGTGCCGGTGCTGCTGCCAGTCCGACGAATAGACGTGCATTTCCACGCAGCCCGCCCATTCTACTTCGTCAATTACCACCCGGGCATTGGTGAAGTCAGGCCCCGCATTGGTATTATGCTGCCCCGGCTGAAGTATACGTACCAATTCGCCCGACTCGCTGCGCAGGTCCGAAGCTTCAAAGTACTGGTAACGCCACACAAAACTCAGGAAGTCCTCGTTCATACTTAGCTGTTTTAGAGCTACTTTTTTACCTCTACTTTAAGGGCTCCGTATACTACGGTGGGGTACCCTTTCAGGCCTGCTGAATGCATGGGTACATATTCGATGGCTCTTATCCTGGTAGTATCCGAGTCTGAAAGAGATTGATAGTCAGTAGGAGTAAGTAATTTGTTATTGATGATCAGGGGTAAGTGTACATCCCAGTGGCTAAAAGGAACCACCATGTTGGTTCTGGCCCATCTGAAAACATATTCGTAAAACCCGGAAGGCTTTGAGTGGTAAAAAGTATATGATTTACTGAAATCTTTTACCCCCAGTTCTTTCAGTTCCTGAGCGTCCTTTACTTTCTGCATCCTTACTATGGTCAGTTTGTCCAGTAGGGGGCTGTTTTTATCCATCAGAAGTCCATCCAGAATTACATAATCCGTCACGAGTTCCACAGATTCATTGGAAAAGGTATGTTTGGGAAGCCCCTGCGCAGCACTCCGTACCGAAAGAGTAATGATAAGTAGAAAACTAAAAGTCAACAAATGAGTATTCATAAAGATAGTGATTTATTGGAATAGAATATTTTCCCAAATCCAGGCCAGGTACTTATGGATAAGTCGTCTCGTCCTGCCAGTTACCCTTTTATTGTCAAGTCGCTTACAGGGTAAACTATTTTTTAGGCTAAAGCGCCCTGGCATCGTGTACTTTGTACTTACTCTTTGCGACATTTGCGCTTAAGATTTACAATCAGATATTGACTTCAGGTACCTATGCGTCTCTTTTTTGCTATAGTTTTCAAGATTGTCCTGTACTTCCTGATCCTCTCGGTCATTTGGGTCGTGGTGCTGAAGGTAGTGCCGGTATGGGTGACGCCACTGATGCTGGTGCGTAAAGGAGAAGCGTCAGCAGAAGGAGAAAGTACCAAACTATACCACGACTGGGTGTCTTATGAAAATATCTCTAAGGAAGCAGCGCTGGCCGTGGTATCTTCCGAAGACCAGGAATTTCCCAATCACTGGGGATTTGATTTTGAACAAATTCAGGATGCCATGTCCGAAAAGCGGAAGCGGCCGCGGGGAGCCAGTACTATATCGCAGCAGGTGGCCAAGAACGTGTTTTTGTGGAATGGCCGAAGCTATATCCGGAAGGCGCTGGAGGCTTATTTTACGGTCCTGATCGAGCTGATATGGGGTAAGGAGCGTATTCTGGAAGTATACCTCAATGTAGCCGAAACGGGCAAAATGACTTTTGGAGTGGAAGCCGCCGCGCAGCGTTTTTATGGTAAGCCGGCCAAAAACCTGACCCGCCACGAAGCGGCCCGCATTGCCGCGGTACTCCCCAACCCGATCCGGTATTCCATCAAAAACCCCTCTTCCTACGTGCAGGGGCGCACCAGTAAAATTGCCCGGCAGATGCGGGCGCTGGGTGGCCAGAAGTACATCGCGGATCTTTAATCTTATTTTCCCTACCGGACCTTTACGAGCTTCTCCACCGACACCGGTACACCCTGGTCCGTAATTCCCTGAATGCTAACGCGCAAAGTGTGGGCGTGATCGGAAAGGGGAAAAAGCAGGGTAGATTTTCCAAGATTATCCGTCGTAATCAGGGGTTGCCAGTATAGTACATCCCGCAGGTCAGGGCGCCCGGTGGAGGAGGAGGTGCCGTAACGAGGAACGTAGTACTGCCGCCTAGCCGCGTAGCCTGGCACGACAAAATCGGCGTTGTCCTCCTTACCAGCTTTACCCGCACGCCACTTTTTGGTAAATATGGCAATTACCCCACCCGCTGACCTGGCACCATAGGCGGCGGCTCCACCGTTCACCAGAAACTCAATACGCTCCACATCAGCCGGATTCAAATAGCTCAGTTCATCACCGGTTTCACTGAAAATGGAAACCCCATCTACTACAAACAAAGGAGAAACCCTTCCCTGAAAATTGGCAGCCTCGCGGACGACAACCGAATAGGTTTCGTTAGGTCCTTTCAGTACTTTCACTGCGGGTACCCGGCCCATGATCATTTCGTATACATTCGGGTAGCTGCGCGATTTTTCATCAAAAGTTATTGAGTAGTCGGGGGTACCGTGTATGCTGGTCCTTCGGGCATCACTTTCGGCATCTTCTTTTTTGCCTTTTATACGAATTTCCTGAAGGAGCCGTGCCCCTTTTTCCCGGTATAGTTCGGGCGAAATTTCCTGCCGGTTACGAGCCTGGGTCAGGTACTTTTCATGACGCTGCGCCCAGTCTGCCGGATCAGCCAGCGGCAATGGTACTTCGCTAAACGTCGCTCCCGGAGCATTCAGCAATACCCGGCCTTTAATTATCCTCAAGTTCTGGTTCATAATAATTACCCGGACCTGACTGGTATCGGTGAATGCTAACCTTCCCAGGGCAAAAACGCCCTGCTCATTGGCCTGAACCGAAATGGAAAAGGCCTGGGATGAGCCAGTAAAGGTGAACAGGAGCTTAGCGTTAGGTACCGGGCGACTCCGCCTGTCCACGGCCCGTCCATGAAGCACTACGGCCGTTGGTACTGACTCTACTTTGGTAGGCAATTGTGCAGGAAGCTTGCTCCAGCTCAGGCGTCGCCAGCCCTGTGTGAGCAGCAGGTCGTCGAGGGCCCGGCGGGTGGCAGGTTGGTTGGTCTGGGTATAGTAACGGGGATTTTCGATGGTACCCCGCAGTTCACCCGACAGGAGCAGGTGCGTGCGCAGGTCCGCCGCCGAAGTATCGGCCGGAAGCTGATCAGCGTCGGTAACAGAAGCGGATAAAAAAGCGGAGAGCGGTTCGTTGGTACCATCCCGCACGAGCAGGCTCAGGATCATCTGTTCACGAGCTTCGAAGTGGGTTTTGTCGGGTAGTAGTTCAACCCGTACGGGGCTCAGCCGCTCTGGTATATACACCAACCGCTCGGCCTGGGGCCGTCCCTCTGCATCAAAAAGTGTAACTTGTACAATGCCCGGGGGAAGTTTAGCCGTAGGTACTTCCAGACTTGCCCGGCCTTCCGTCAGTTGTAGCTTTGCCTGTTGCTGTAAGGTTCCCCGGCTTTGCAAGATTATGTACACCGGCTGGTTAACCAGGCTTTCCGATGCCTGGATACGGAGCTTAAGCAGGGTACTGTCGCTGAGCCAGTCGGCCCGCAGGCTCAATCCTTCAGCCTCGGCAACGGGAAGTGGATAGCTACGGAGGTTGATCAGGGCCTGGTACTTCTGATTCGGTAAGGGAGTAAGTTCTATGCTGCCCATGCCCAGCGCATTGGTACCGAAAGATGATATTTCATTGCCCTTACTATCTATAATTAGACCTGAAACCGATAGGCCCCGACCCAGGCTGTCCAGCGCTTTTATACCCAATCGGGAAGTATGCCCGACTACCATATTTCCGCCTTCGGGCAGGAACTGCACGTCCGAGACTACTTCCCGGCTGTTGCCGGGGGGGGCGGGTTTGAGCCAGTTCTGAACCTGTACCAGACGCTCAAAGGGGGGGAAGGGATGGTCCCGGTCCGCTTCGGTATAGGCCCGCAAGCGGTAGGTACCCGTGGCAAGTGTATCCGAAAGACGTAAATACCCTGAACTGCGCGCATTCTCAATGGATAACCACTGGTGAGCTACGGGATGTCCCTGCGCCGTAAGCAACTCCACATGCAGAGCGGGCTGCGACTCAGGTTCTGCCGCTTCCACGGTGGTAGTGGTAGTTTGCTGTTCGCCGTCCTGTTTTAGGACATAGGCGCTCAGCCACAAGGTATCGCCGGTGGTGTAAAAGGGTTTGTCCAGGTGTAGATACAGGTTGGGTGAGACAGTTTGCTGGTAGGTGCGCCATTGCCTGCTCAGCGAGTCAAGTACCTGATCTGAATCCAGCAGGGTACCTGTGGTTGCTGCTTCGGCCAACAGGGGCACTACTGCTGTTTTAGTAGGTTTCCAGTCGGCCGGGAGCAGGCGGGCCAGCCGGTCCTGTCCCAGGTACCCTCTAATTTCCATACCCATAGGTACCGATACCCAGCCGTCGGTGGTGACTATGGCCTTACCCTGCGGCAATGTCAGGATGGAATAAGCATATGGCATGTCGGTATAAGGGGAATTGCGGGTATAGATGCGGGAATGGAATATTTCCAAAGGCTGAATGGTACGGAACACCCGCTCGAAAGGAAGGTCGCCTGCTTGGAACAGGCTGTCGGGAATAATAGATGTGACCCGACGTAGTGCCGAAAACTGCATAATGGGAGCTGTAGAATTAGCGTCGGTCAGAGTCATATTACTTTGGTACACCAAAAAACCCTCCTGCTCGTAGGTGCCGGTGATCAGGCTGGCCAGCAGGTGGCGGGAGGAGCCTTTATAGGCAGTTTGCCGATTGCGCTGCCAGCGTTCGGCCTGATCTGGATTGTCCGGCGTGAGTTCCTCAAAACGGGTTGTACCCGCGTAGTGAGTTGTGAGCCGAAAGGTGTCAAAATGAGTCATATCATAATGAATACGGTACCCTAACGCCCGGTTTTCTATGACCAGTGGCGCACTGGCCTGGGCAATGAGCTTTCCCCGATCTTCCGTAAACAGCACTACCGAATCATTCAGGAGTTCGCACCGGCTCGTGAACGGGCTCAGCCCCATCAGTTCATCCATAAATTTTCGGAGTTGCCGCTTCCTGACCCGGCTCTTGCGGCCCACAATTGTAACACTGCGGAGCATATTCGCCGATGGTTTCAGAGAAAAGTTAAGCGTACGAACACCCTCCGTAGTAACCCGGATAGTTTGGCTGCCTGATTCGTAACCTACGTAAGAAGCCACAACTTCAACGGTACCCATGGGAATACCCGGCAGCCGGTACCTTCCGTCTTCGCCGGTGGTGGTACCCCTGGTAGTTGAGTTAAGGTAAACGGTAGCGAATGGCAACGGTTCGCCGGTCTGGGCGTCGGTAACCCTGCCGGCCAGGGTGGCAGTGAACAGGGCTTCACTTTTGTCGGTTCGAGGTTCTACCGGACCCCTGGCAGGGGCGGAGGTAGCCGGAGTCTCCTCGTAAATAAGGTACCTGCGGTTCTGCACTTTTTCAATCTTCAGGCCCAGGGGGCGAAGCAGCGTCTGGAGGTACTGGTCCAGATTGCCTTCCGGTACCTTCTGGTCATCAAAGACAACAGCTTTATGCTGTACAGCCTGGCTGTTGTAGTTGAAATAAACCTGATACCGCTCCTGCAATTTACGAAGTACTGCTTCCAGTTCCTGCGTTCCCACCTGGGTTTCACTACCCGGCCGGGTTTGACCAGCCAGCGCCAGCCGCTGATTGGGTTCGGGAAGTGGACCAATCAGGGTAACTAGTAGTAGGGTAATGGGGAGCAATTTCATGGGCGTAAACAATTGTTATTAAGCAGGAGGAATCACTGTTTTTTAAATATCACCTGATTGCCGCTGCGGGTAAGGTTCAGGCCGAATGCTTTAGCAAAGGTGTTAAGTACCAGTTCTTCGTCATCAGCGGGCAGGTTCCCGGTAAAAGTCAGCCCGGCCAGCGATTCATCGGCCAGGACAATCGTCAGACCATAAGTATCTTCAAAGGTCTGAGCTACCTCCCGCAGGGAAGCCTGCTCAAATACCAGTACTTTATCCATCCAGGACAGGTACGGGTCAGGCTTCACCCGCCGCCTGCTAAGCCCGGTAGAGGTAGATAAGTACTCGGCCAGGTCGTTTGGTTGTAAGACTACGGTTTTGTTACTTTTCTGCGTTTCCCGCAGTTCTACCTTTCCTTCGGTCAACAGTACCTGTACCTTGTCCCGGCGGTTACGCACGTTGAATTGGGTACCCAGTACCCGCACATCCACGCCATCGGTATGTACAGTGAAGGGAATTGACTTTCCCGCTTCCCCCTTTTTACTGACTTTGAAAAACGCTTCGCCGCTCAGCCACACCTCCCGGTTTCCCGACCAGCCGGTTTGGTACCTGAGCTGCGAGTGTCCGTTAAGCGTGACGCTGGTACCGTCGGGCAGGTCCAGGGTTTGTATTTCGCCGTAGGCGGTTTGGTACTCAGCCGGGCGGTTATTCCAGACATACCAGCCCGTCAGGCCCAGCCCGCTAGCCAGCACCAGTACCGCGGCCAGGCGGTACCACTGTTTCCAAAGTACCTGCCGATTGAGCGAAGTACCCCCCGCCATCTGCTGTACCGACCGGCGCGCCAGCGCTCCCTGCCAGATGGTGTCCACGTCGGTGGGTGAAAGTTCTTCGTCGGGTGGCAGGCTCCGCAGTACCAGCCGGGCTTCCCGGAGCAGTTCGCCCCGTTGCTCCGGGTCCTGAGCCAGCCAGGTAGTCCAGGTACCCGCCGTATCCAGAACCGGATTTTTTAGCCAGCGACAAAAATCATCATGCAGTAGCAGGTCCTCAAGGGTATCGGGTAGCTGGCTCATCGGGAAAAGCAGAATAGGTTTCTATCAGGTAATAGAAAGCCAGGAGGTTTAACTAACCAAAAAATGAAAATTATTTTTCGAAAAGCCTGAATCAGGCTATGTCGTAACCCAAATGGAGGAGCGCCAGTAGCGTGGCCGGATTGGAAAGTACTTTACGAATAGCCTTGACGGCTTTGGAGACAAGATTACAAACGGCCTGGTATGTAAGCGACATGACTTCGGCGATGGAGTGGTTGTCGAGGTCGTGGTAAAATTTCAGGTAAATTATTTCCTGCTGCCGTTTGGTTAATTTACCTATAGCCTCCTGCACCCGCCTGCAATCCTCCTGGGCAGTCTGCGCGATGATCAACTCCTGTTCAGGGGAAGGAATCAGTTCGAATAAGTACTCGTCCGGGTCTGCGGATAAAAACACGTGTCCGGACAGGCTTTTGCGGCTTTTGGCCAGTAGTTTACGGCGGAGGGCTTTCAGCAGATAATTCTGTACGCTGGGTGTTTGGGAAACGGCCTGGGGTTTACTGAGTAGTTCCGCGAATAAGTCCTGAATACAATCCTTCACCAGCCCCGCTTCGGCCCCAAACTTCCGGCCGTAGGCATACAAACGTTTTACGTACCGCTCGTAAACAACAGCTAAGGCTGCTTCGTTGCCCTGCCGGTATAAATTCCACAGGGCTTCGTCCGTAAGTTGTGGTAGACCGTTTTTCATATTTGCCAAGCCGGGCCCGATATAGTAGTAAATATAAGAAAGGATTAGTAGGAAACAGCGGAATGCTCGGTGAAACCTGCTTCCTTGCATTTTTAGGCACCTCCTACCTATTATTTTCCCCGCTGCTTTTTTAAATGGGTTGTTGCGTTGGCCGGAGCCGTAACTAAGGGAGGATTTTGACAAAAACTAATATTACACAAGCGGAAAATGTAAAAAAAAGCGGGTCGCGCCGGTAGGATGGCGTGATTTTTTAGAAACCCCACAGGAGATTTAATTCAAAGTACTATTCAATTTCTTTTTACTAGAAATTATCTAATTTGCCAAACTAAGCCTATAATTACCTTATTACCTGTACAAAAGAATTTAATTTATGGCAGAACAACCTACTTCACTCATACCTGAACAACTGGAAGGCCGCCGCAGGGTCGTAATTGAACACGTAGTACCCGAAATTGACGGGGGAATGTACGCGGTAAAAGCTATTCCCGGAGAAACCATTCAAATAGAAGCCGACGTATTCGCCGATGGCCACGACAAGGTAGCCGCCCGCCTGCTGTATAAACATACCGATGACCAGCAGTGGACCGAAGTATTTATGACCTACCTGGTCAATGATCGCTGGGAAGGGAGCTTCCTGGTGGAAAAACTGGGCTACTATACCTATACCATTGAAGGCTGGGTGGACCATGTTGCCTCCTGGCGACACGAAACGGAACTCAAAATAAAGGATAAGCAGCACGTACGCATGGAGCTGCTGATGGGCGCTCAGTTTGTGGAAGAAATGATTCCCAAAGCCTCCGGTGACGACAAGGAAGCACTTTATAATGCAGCGGCGCTATTCCGGGACGAAAACCGCTATGACGATGCGTTGCAGCTGTTCCACAGTTTCAGGCTGGGTGAATGGGCCAACCGCTACCCCGAGCGCCAGTACGCTACCCGCTACCGCGAGTTGCCGGTGTGGGTGGACCGCCGAAAGGCCGAATTCAGCGCCTGGTACTCCATGTTTGTCCGGTCTTCGTCGAGGGAGCCGGGGCGTCCGGGTACTTTCCGGGATCAGATAGAACTGCTGCCGCGTATAGCCGACCTGGGTTTTGATGTCCTGTACATTACGCCCATTCACCCCATTGGTCACCAGTTCCGGAAGGGTAAGAATAATTCAGTAAATAGCCAGCCGACTGACCCGGGCGTACCCTACGCCATCGGGAACGAACTGGGCGGTCACGATGCCATCAATCCGGACCTGGGAACGCTGGAAGACTTCAAGGCCCTGGTAGCCGCCGCCCGCGACCAGGACATGGAAGTAGCGCTTGACCTGGCTATTCAATGTTCGCCCGATCATCCCTGGGTAAAAGATCATCCTGAGTGGTTCAAAATAAGGCCGGATGGTACCATTCAGTACGCTGAAAACCCGCCGAAGAAGTACCAGGATATTTACCCCATCAACTTTGAAAGTGAGGACTGGCGGGGACTGTGGATGGAACTGCGGCGTATTATATTCTTGTGGGCGGAGTGGGGCGTTCGCCTCATTCGGGTAGATAATCCCCACACGAAAGCGTTTAAGTTCTGGGAGTGGATTATTGCCGAAACCCGTCGGGAGTACCCCGACATGATTTTTCTGTCGGAGGCCTTTACGCGCCCTAAAGTAATGCAGCAACTGGCCAAAGTCGGATTTTCGCAGTCGTATACATACTATACCTGGCGGTCGACTAAGCAGGAACTGGAAGAGTACATGACCGAATTGACCCAAACGGAGATGAAGTACTACTTCCGGCCCAACTTCTGGCCTAATACCCACGACATTGACCCGTATATGCTTCAGTCGGGGCACGAGCCTTTGTTTTTGATCCGGTACTTCATGGCGGCTACGCTTACCTCCAACTACGGTATATTCGGGCCTACCTACGAAATGATGGTGCACGAAGCATTCCCCGGTAAGGAAGAGTACCTCAACTCAGAAAAGTACGAAGTAAAGTACTGGGACTGGGAAAAAGAAAATAAGCTGACTTACCTAATCCGGATGGTGAACCGCATACGGCAGGAGAACTCGGCTCTGCAGCATACCAACAACATCCATTTTTGTACTATTCACAACGACCAACTGATGGCCTACCTCAAAACGCACTCCAATGGCAACCGTATCCTGTGCGTGGTAAACCTGGATGGTTATAACAAACAGAATGGTATGGTGCAGGTACCCCCGTCCCTGCTTGGCCTGCAAGGCTGGCAGCAGTACACGGTCCACGACCTCATTACCGGCCGGAAGTACACCTGGTCAGAAGAGTGGAACTTTATTGAGCTGGACCCGAACGTGATGCCGTTCCACCTGTTCCGGATTGAAGATATTTAACAGAATTATGAATTATGAATGCGTGAATTATGAATCAGTAGTGTACGAAGAAATGTGTTTGCTGTCTACTTAAACATTGGCAAAAGGCCAGGCACTACCATTAGCTTCAACCAAGCCCCGTAGGGGTGGTACTTTAGTAGAAACAGGATCAAAAGTGAACGTAAGGCTCCTTAGGAGCGGCACCTTCAAAATTTCTTCGTACACCGCTGATGTATACCTAAAATACGCTTTCAGAATTTACGCATTTAACCCTAAAAGCCTCCTTAACCAAGGTACCATGAAAAAAACGCTCTTGCTGCTGTTGCTGCTCCCCATACTGGCCTTAGGACAGAAGAAGGAGGAGATAAAAATTAAGGCCGCCCGGATTCACGCCAACGCGCTGACCATCGATACCCACGCCGATGTTCCTATCATGATGATGAAGGAAGGATTTGATGTGGCTCAAGAGCACGACTTTGAGAAGGAAGGGTCGCAGATTGATTTTCCCCGCATGAAAAAAGGGGGCATGGACGCCATGTTTTTTGCCGTGTACCTGGGGCAGGGCAGCCGTACCCCCGAGGCTACGGCCGAAGCCAAGGTAAAGGCCCTCGCCATTTTTGACAAAATTCATCAGGCGGTCAGGGATAATCCGTCGGTGGCGGCGTTGGCTACTACGCCCAAAGACGCTTACCGCCTGCAGAAAGAGGGCAAACGGGCCGTGTTCATCGGGATGGAAAATGGCTGGCCGGTGGGCCACGATCTGGCCAACCTGAAACAGTTTTATGATCTGGGACTACGGTATATCACGCTGTCGCATTCGGCCAACAACGACATCTGCGACTCTTCCATGGACCCCGACGGCCCGGAGTACAACGGACTGAGCCCTTTTGGAGAAGAGGTAGTCCGGGAAATGAACCGGCTGGGTATTATGGTGGACATTTCGCACGTATCGGACTCTACGTTTTATGACGTAATGCGGCTGACCAAAGCACCCGCCATTGCCTCTCATTCGTCCTGTCGGGCCCTGTGCGACCATCCCCGCAACCTCTCCGATGACATGATCAAGGCCCTTGCCCGAAACGGGGGCGTAATCCAGATCAACTTTGTGCCGGACTTTCTTAAAAAACCTTCGCAGCAGCAGGAGATTTCCATGAAGGCGCTGCGTATGAAGCTTCGCCAGACCGACCTTTCGGAGGCTGACCGGCAGGCGCTGTACCAGGAGCGTAAAGCCCTTCGGGAAAAATATGCGGATGATGTACCCACCGTCAGCGATGCTGTGGACCATATTGAGCACGTGATAAAGCTGGTAGGCGTGGACCACGTAGGCATAGGAATGGATATGGACGGCGGCGGACAGGTAGTAGGTTGCCAAGACGTCAGCGAAATTGGCTCCATTACCGAAGAACTGGTACGGCGCGGGTACCCGGCCCGGGACATTGAAAAAATATGGGGTGGTAATATCATGCGTGTACTGGGGAAGGTGCAGCGAACTGCCGACAAAATGTAAGACCAGGGTCCAAAACGGCGGGAGCCATGAAAAAAAGACAAAAAAAGCCAACATTCAGCATTTTAGCCTGTTCTTAGAGATACATTACGCCTAATACCGAATGCTATGCATAAACAGCTAACTCCACAGCTTCTTGAAACTTTTTTGAAAAAATGCCGGTGGTTCGCGGGTAAAGCCCGCGAAGTAACTACCTGTGCCATTGATGTGTCTCTGCCCTTTGGAGATGCCTGGGTGTGTATTGTGGAGGTAACCTACAAGGAAGGCGACAACGAATACTACCAGTTGCCCCTGTCTTTTCAGAACCACCTGCCCGACAACCTGCCCGAGCAGGGGCTGGTCGCAGCATTGCCCGACGGGTACCTGATTGACGCCATGTATACAGAAAGTTTTCGCAATAAAATCTACGAACATATTTATACCACAGAAGCGGTTTCCGAGGACGCATCTTCGCTGGTATTCCGGAAAGGAAAGGGCCTGGAAGAAAATGACCAGCCTGCTCAGATTCGCTCCCGGGTACTGCCAGTCGACTCGAGCAATTCAGCTATGATATTCGGGGAAAGGTACTTTTTTAAACTCTACCGAAAGCTTTTCAAGGAAACCAATCCCGAGGTAGAACTGGTGGAGTTTATAACCGAAAACTCGCCCTTCCGGCAGATTCCGGCTTTTTGCGGAAGTATTACCTGGCGGCGTACCGACGGTACCCCCGACATAACCCTGGGTATGATGCAGCGCATGGTCGACGCCAAAAAGGACAACTGGTCTATGACCGGCGACTACCTCAACGATTTCCTGTACGGAGTACCTCTGCGCGTGTTTTCCATTAAGGAGAATGTTTTTGAGCAGGTGGCGCTGCTGGGCCAGCGTACTGCCGAAATGCACCAGGCCCTGTACGCACCCGAGGCCGAGGAAGCCTTTGCGCCGGAGCCGTTTACTACCGAGTACTGTAAGTTTCTGCTGAGGCGGATCAATCACCTGCTCGAAAGCCGGTATGCGCTCCTGATTGATAAGTACAAAGATCTGGACCCGGCTACCCAGCACCTGGCCTGGAAGTTTATGGAGTCAAAAGAGCTGATAGAAGAATTTACGCAGGGGATGCTCAAGCGGACTCTCAGCTCGCAACGGATACGCATCCACGGCGACTACCACCTGGGGCAGGTACTTAGTACCGACCACGACTTTATTATTATTGACTTCGAAGGCGAACCCGAAGCGAGCATTACTGAACGTAAAATCAAGCATTCGCCCCTGAAAGACGTAGCCGGTATGATACGCAGCTACCACTATGCCGTATCCGCCAAGATTTTTCATAGTACCGAAACGGCCGGAATTGACCCCCAGAAGCTGATGAAGGTAACGGGGCGGTGGTACAAGCTCATGAAGGATACCTACCTTGACGCCTACATGGATACTTTCGGCTGGCCGCATCCTCTTTTTAAGGACCAAAGTGAAATCAACTTCCTGATGCTGTACTACCTGCTGGAGAAAGCGGTGTATGAATTGGGCTATGAGCTGAGCTACCGTCCCGACTGGGTCAAGATTCCTTTGAAAGGAATTGTGGATGTTATCCGGGAAATTGAAAAGTTACGCGGCAGCTAAGCAGGACGATACAAGATAGGTACTTGCCTGTTTTATAAAGTACTTTAAAAAATAAATTGAATCTTATGGGAATACTCCCGGCGGGTACCCTTCAACCATAAAAGTTTATACGTGATGGCAAAAGCAACCAATAAAAAGCAAAAGACCGAAACACCACCGATTGAAACCGCTGACCTTCAGCCACAGGAAGCCCCTGCTACCCTGAACCGGAAGCCCGTTGAGCCTTTATCCCGTTTTACAGACCTGGATATTCATCTTTTCCGCGAAGGCAAGCATTTCAAGCTGTACGATAAGTTTGGGGCGCACGTAATGGAAAATAACGGAGTGGTAGGTACTTACTTCGCCGTTTGGGCTCCTAACGCCAACCAGGTATCGGTTATCGGAAACTTTAACGGCTGGAACCGCGGTAGCCATGAGCTGACCTCCCGTTGGGACAGTTCGGGAATCTGGGAAGGCTGGATTCCGGACGTTGGGCACAGTGAAGTATACAAGTACTTTATTTCATCCAACAATGGGCAGCAGCTGGAAAAAGCGGATCCTTTTGCTTTTTGGTGTGAATTGGCTCCTCAGACGGCCTCCATTGTATGGGATACCTGGTACGAGTGGTCCGATGCTGACTGGTTGGCCAACCGCAAAGAAACCAATAAACTCAATGCCCCCATCTCCGTTTATGAGGTCCATCTGGGGTCCTGGCGGCGCGACCCGGCCAATCCCGAGCGCCACCTGACCTTTAAGGAATTAGCCGATGCTATGGTACCCTATGTCAAGGAAATGGGCTTTACCCACGTGGAGTTCATGCCCGTAATGGAGCACCCTTATACCCCGTCGTGGGGGTACCAGATTACCGGGTACTTCTCCTGTAACTCCCGGTTGGGTACTCCCCAGGAGCTGATGTACCTCATTGAGCGGCTGCACCAGGAAGGCATCGGAGTGTACATGGACTGGGTACCTTCCCACTTTCCCGGTGATCCCCACGGCCTCTACCGCTTTGACGGTACTGCGCTGTACGAGCACGAAGACCCGCGGAAAGGCTACCATCCCGACTGGAAAAGCTATATATTCAACTACGGACGCAATGAGGTACGTTCTTTTCTGATAAGCAATGCCCTGTTCTGGCTGGACCGGTACCACGTAGACGGCCTTCGGGTAGATGCGGTGGCCTCCATGCTCTACCTGGACTACTCGCGCAACCAGGGCGAGTGGATTCCCAATGAATTTGGCGGACGGGAAAACCTCGAGGCCATATCGCTGCTGCGCGAAATGAATATGGCGGCCTATAAAGAGTTTCCGGATATTCAGACCATAGCCGAGGAATCCACCGCGTTTCCCGGCGTTTCCCGTCCGGTGTTTGTGGGCGGTCTGGGCTTTGGAATGAAGTGGATGATGGGCTGGATGAATGATACGCTGAAGTACTTCGAAAAAGATCCTTCGTTCCGGAAGTGGCACCAGGATCAGCTGACGTTCAGCCTGGTTTACAGCTTTGCCGAAAACTTCATGCTACCCCTCTCGCACGATGAGGTGGTGTATGGAAAAGGATCGCTAATAAATAAAATGCCCGGCGACGAGTGGCAACGCTTTGCCAACCTTCGTTTGCTGTTCTCGTACATGTTTACGCACCCGGGTACCAAGCTGGTCTTTATGGGTGGAGAATTCGGACAACCATCGGAGTGGAACTTCCAGAAGAGCCTCGACTGGCACCTGCTTAAGCAGGATACGCATAACGGTATAGCCGAGTGTATGAAAGCCCTTAATAAGCTCTACCGCGCTGAACCCGCCCTGTTTGAATACTCGTTTTCACCCGAAGGATTTGAATGGATTGATACCCAGGACCGCGAAAACTCGGTGCTGGTTTATTCACGTAAGGCCAAAGACGCGGCCGAGAACCTCGTAATCGCGCTTAACCTGACGCCCATTCCCCGGCAGCAGTACCGGATTGGGATTCCGACTAAGGGTGAATGGAAAGAAATATTCAACAGCGACTCCCCTGAGTTTTTTGGCAGCGGTACCCTGAATACGGGAGCAGTTGCTACGGAAAATAAAACCTGGCACGGTAAACCTTATTCCATCCTGGTAGATCTGCCTCCGCTGGGCGCTGCTATTTTTAAAAAAGTACAACAATAAAGACAAAAGCAGGCCAGTTTTCACTGGCCTGCTTCTCGTTACTGATACTGACTGGTCCACTCATTATTATCCAATGAAAAAACTATTTCTAATTGTCATTATATCCACCTTTGGTTTAAGCGGTAGTTTCGCTCAGTCTCTTTCCCGCCTTTCGGCCGGAATAGATATTGGTACCGGTTTTCAGAACGGAGACTGGGCTCCATCTGTTACCTATCATCAGCATCTGAGTTCGGCCAAAATGCCCTGGCTGCAGGTGGGGTGGGGGCTTCGGGGCTGGGGCTACTACTCCGCTGGGCCTACTAACCTGGAAGCTCCCGATGGGGCAGGAGGTTATGATCGGTTGCGGGTAGCGCGTTTATCGGTCAATGGGGCCAGTTTTATGCTGGGTTTTAATATCCGATTGAGTATCCTGGACCTGGGGGTCAATACCGATATTCTGGGACTGGCGTTTGGCAAGCGCCGCGAAGGGCTCTATACGATTGCGAATCCGGCGGCGGCAGATGATTCCCTTGCCGAACAGTACAACCGGAGTTTGCTGGGTACGGCCCCAACCAATCTGAATGCGCTGCCTTCGGTACTGCGGGCCAACAACGGGCAGAGCGAAGTATATGCGCGGGTGCGGATAACCGAACGGTTTGGCCTCAAAGTGGGCTATATTGCGGGTCGGGTAGCCTACCGGACCAATGTGCTGCTTAACAACCGCAAGGATCGCTTTGCCAGCTCCTACGGAATGCCCTACGTTGCGTTGTCGCTCCCGCTTTTCTGACCCGGATTTTTTTGCTTGTTCCTGGTCAGATTTTCCTGTTCGGTTTCGGTTTTGGAAAGCAGGTTAAATAGTTCAAAACGGTTTTGGCCCAACTGGTCTTCCATATCGTTTAGCTCTATCTGAAGCGCTTTGATGGAAATAGAAATCTCAAGTACCGAAAGGACCAGCGCGATAATCTGAAGTACCAGCGCACCAATAAACAGACCCCGGGCCAGTTCCATCTGGTTCTCGAACAGGACCAGCATACAAACAGCGCTCAGGAGCAGACTCAGTACGGCCGTGGCCTGGATGGTCCGAATCAGGCGAAGCCGGGTGTGCAGGTTTTTAATCTGGTCCACTACCACCTTTTCGGGGTTCTGCTGAAACTGTTTGTGCAGGTCGCGAATCAGGTTGGCAATCGCCAGGAACCGGTTGGTAAAGGCAATCATCAACAGAGATACCGTTGAGAACAGGAGCGCGGGGGTACTTAGGGTAAGTTCCATTAGAACTACGATTACAATTTTAGCTAATAAACAAAAAAATGCCGGAAAATCTCCTGGATTCCCATAAATACAATCTCTGGAAAAATAACCTCCTTCGCAGCGGGCTTGACGTACACCGGATTGATGAACTTTACACGCGCCGGAACGGGAAGGGCGAAGTACTTTTTTCGCTGCTCTACACCGACGCAAGTACCCCCGAAGGCGACAAAATACCCCCCATCTGCTTCCTGAAAGGCGAGGTGGTGAGTGTGTTGGTATGCTTTATTGAACGGGTATCCCGGCAGAAGTACCTGCTGCTGGTCAGGCAGCGGCGCATCTGCGACGGCTCCCCTACCTACGAACACCCGGCCGGTATGCTCGATAGTGAGAGCGATGCGGCAGCCGTTGCGGCCCGCGAAGTGTGGGAGGAAACCAGTATTGAAGTCCGCAAGGAAGACCTGACGCGGCTAAACGAAGCACCCTGCTTTCCCTCGACCGGTACCAGCGACGAGGCCATGTACTTCTTCTACTATGAGCTGGAGCTTACGGCCGATGAAATCGCGGCCTACCACAACCAGGCCCAGGGCGTCGCTTCCGATTTTGAGCGAATTACCACCCACGTAGCCCCTTTTGTGGAAGGGCACCGGCTCATCAATAACAGCAACGGTATCCTGCTCAACTACCTCTACCTGAAAGATGTAAAAGATTGGGAGCTGTTGAAGGCGCTTTAATGCGTTGAATTGTTACGAGGAATTTGGCCAGGAAGTTGACAACTACAAACTTTTGCTCTTATATTTGCAGCCCGTTACTACTCATAAAGCGCTTCCCGGAAGCGATTTTCCGGTAACGACCCGCACCCGTAGTTCAATGGATAGAATTTCGGTTTCCGGTACCGACGATAGGGGTTCGAATCCCTTCGGGTGCACAATTACTAACTCCCGCTGATTTAAGTAATCAGTGGGAGTTTCATTTTAAATATTTCCCGAAGCTAAATTCTGGAGGAGGAATCAGTTAAAGTATCCTTTGACAGAGCCCCCTATCTTTTTTCTGGTACCTGAGGTCTTTTTCCAATCAACCTTCATTAATGCCTCTGCTATCAGTTGTTCCTATGGTACCTGTTCCAAAAGCTTTCAGATACTTGCATAATAAGTTGATTCTGTAAAGATGGCCTTCACGGTTAGAAAATTCTGAGGAAGGGCCAGGAGGCAAATATTTATTTTCAGCTAAGTAGTTACAACGTTATTTTCTTTACTATTTTAGCTCCAAGTAAGAAAAAAAATCATCCCCCTCCCTATCAAAATGAGTAAATTGGACTATTCCCTGGCCCTGACAGAGAACCTGATCAGGTACGCCATGCACCGCAGACCCAGCAGTATTCAGTTTGCGATTACCCAAAGTAACATCAGTATCATTTCCCTGGCGATTTTTTTCGATGAGTACCGGGGAATTGCAGTACTATACGGCCGCCCCTTTGTGGAGCAGATGATTAAGTACTTTGAGGACCGGGAGGAGTATGAAGTATGCGGCTTCATCCTGAAACAACTGGACGATCTGCGGTTTGAGCTTGAATATATTCCTCAGCTGGCAACCAAGCATCTCGTGGCCTTACCCGCCTGAAACCAAAGATCCTGACTGGTACTTAACGGAGCGGTTAAAGTACCAGTCAGGGTTTTAATACCCGTACCATTCTCCCCACCATTGTTGTAGCTTTCGCCTTATTTCCTCTTCCCGGGCATTTTGTCCGGGTTCAAAAAGTTTTGTGCCTTTCAGGTCATCGGGCAGAAAGTTTTGCAATGTGAAGTTTCCCTCGTACGAGTGAGCGTAGCGGTACTCCTTGCCGTAACCAATCTCCTTCATCAGTTTGGTAGGAGCGTTGCGCAGGTGCAGGGGTACGGGCAGGTGGGCCGTTTTCTGAGCCAGAGCCATAGCGTCGTCAATGGCGGTGTAGCTGGCGTTGCTCTTGGGCGAAGTAGCCAGGTAAACTGCCACCTGCGACAGAATAATCCGGCTTTCCGGGTAACCAATCATTTTGACGGCCTGCATACAGGCGTTTGCCATGATTATGGCGGTGGGGTTGGCGTTACCAATGTCCTCCGAAGCCAGAATGAGCATCCGCCGGGCAATGAATTCCGGGTCTTCTCCGGCTACAATCATGCGGGCCATCCAGTACAGGGCGGCGTTGGGGTCGCTACCCCGGATGGATTTTATAAAGGCCGAGATAATATCATAGTGCTGCTCACCCGACTTGTCGTAGCGGGCTATGTTTTGTTGGGCCGCCTGAGTAACTCCTTCGTCCGTAATCACGATTTCTTCTTTTTCTCCTTCGGCCAGTACCACCAGTTCCAACAGGTTGAGTAGCTTGCGCCCGTCTCCCCCTGACAACCGAAAGAGTGCGTCGTAGGACTCAACCGTAATTTTTTTACTCCGTAACCAATCATCCTTTTCCAGCGCACGGCTCACCAGCTCGGTAAGTTCCTTTTCGCCGAATGCCTCAAGTATATACACCTGGCAGCGCGACAGTAGAGCCGAGTTTATTTCAAATGAGGGATTTTCGGTAGTGGCGCCAATGAGCGTTACCTGCCCTTTCTCTACCGCCCCCAGCAGGGAGTCCTGCTGACTCTTGTTGTAGCGGTGAATTTCGTCGATAAAAAGAATTGGTGAAAACAGCCCACTGGGTCGGGAAAGTACTTCGCGCAAATCTTTTACCCCCGAGTTAATAGCGCTCAGGCTGTGAAAGGGACGCCGGGTGGCCTCGGCTATGAGCAGGGCCAGGGTAGTTTTGCCCACCCCGGGTGGTCCCCAGAGAATCATGGAGGGAATGGTATTGCGTTCAATGGCTCTGCGCAGGGGTTTATTAGTACCCAGCAGATTTTGCTGCCCGACGTAGTCATCGAGCGTACGGGGGCGGAGGCGTTCGGCCAGTGGTGTGGTAAGTTGGTTCATGGCTTGGGTATTGGGCTTGGTCGTAGTAACAAAAAAAGTAGATTACCCGCACAAAACCAATCCGGCTGCTTACGGTATTCATATACGTTTCAACGGACAGAACAGGTACCAAAAAAACGCGGCCTTTTCAGGGGCCGCGCCGGGATAATACAATGGGTGTATTTTTAGCTGATTGAGTAAGCTGTAAAGTATCTTATACAGTTACCCGGTCCAGAGTCATGTGCTTCTTGAGGTTACTCAGGGCGCCAAAAACCAGGTTATAAACCGACTGGATGTTGATTTTCATGAGGTCAGCAATTTCCTGATTGTTCATATTCATGTAAAATTTCAGGAAAATAGCTTCACGCTGGCGGCGGGGGAGGCGGTTGAGGGCCAGGTTAAGGTGTTGGTTGGTTGAATCAAATTCCTCCTCAGAAATAAGGTGGCTCTCGTACGACGGGGTATTGATGTGCCAATATTCTACCGGAATATCCTCGTTGCTGGTGTGCTTCTGCTGAGCGTTGAGGTGGCGTACCAATTTGCGCTTAATGGAGGCCATCAGATAAAAACGTACCGAAGTAGTATCACCGATGGTAGCTCTGTTGCGCCACAGTTCCACGAACAGGTCGTGGATACAGTCCTTGATGAGCGGCTTGTCAATCGTAAACTGCGAACAATACTGGTAAAGGATATGCACGTAAGACTGGTATAGACAGGCATAGGCGTTTTCGTCACCTTTACGGAACTGGTTCCAAAAACGCAGCTCTTCTTCTTGTTTGTATCGAACGTGTGCCATTAGAGAGGTTATGAAATGGTTAGGTTAGGATTAAGGGTCATTTTTACACTTGTAAATATATTCATAAAAAAATTTTAAAAAAAAATATTTTCGTTATATTATTTTGCCAGTATAGCTATTGTATACAAGTATGTATGCATATTATCCAATTTTACCAAATACAGACACAAACTGAAACTGGTCCCCGTCAAAGAGTCCTTTATCGCTTAATTTGAGGGATGGAATGACCAGCAGGGCCATAAAGGAGAGGGTCATAAAGGGCGATTGAAGTGTACTTCCTAACCTATTTTTTACAAATTTGTCTATACTGGTATACCGTTCCGAAACTTCGTAACCGTCCTGGTCGGTCATGAGTCCGGCAATGGGCAAAGGCAGTAAATGCTGCTCACCCTTACCAACGGCTGCCACTCCGCCGCGGGCCTCCACCAGCCTATTGACCGCCTGACACAGGCTGTCGTCGTCACAGCCCACGGCTACTATGTTATGAGAATCGTGGCCCATAGAAGAAGCAATCGCCCCGGATTTCAAGCCAAAATTACGGATAAAGGCTACCGCCGGTGGGCTATCCTGATAACGATTGACCACGGTAATCTTCAAAAGGTCGCGGGTTGGGTCGGCCTGGATGGTACCCTGTTTAGGACTAACCGGTTCCAATAGGGCGTTGGTAACCAATTGCCCTTCCAGGGCTTCAATAACCCGCACTGCCGAAGTACCTTCAGGAGCTACACATTTAAAGTCTGCAGGTACTTTAGGGGAACAGTTAAACTGGTTAACGTGTGCGCTCCGCAGGTCAGGCAAGAGCGACTTTCCGTTTTCGGCCACTACCTGTCCGTTCAGGTAAGTCTGCTGCACGGTAAAATCAGTCAGGTTATTTACCATAATAAAGTCAGCCGGGTCACCCTCACGCAGCAACCCCACGGGCAGGCGATAGTGAAGTACCGGGTTGAGGCAGGCCGCCCGTAGTACATTAAAAAGGGAGTGGCCTTTGGCAAGCGCCCGCTTTACCAGCAGGTTAATATGCCCCTCCACCAGATTGTCGGGATGTTTGTCGTCGGAGCAGAACATAATCCGCTGCGGAAACTCCGATAGTAAAGGGATAAGTGCTTCGAAGTTGCGGGCGGCGCTACCTTCCCGAATCAGGATGTGCATACCGTAGTCTATCTTTTCCCGTGCTTCGTCGTAGGTAAAGCATTCGTGGTCGGTCGACATACCGGCTTCGGCGTACTGGCGGGCCGCCTCGCCCCGCAGGCCGGGGGCGTGGCCGTCAATGGGTTTATTAAAGGCCTGAGCCAGGCGGATTTTGGTCATAATGTCCGGGTCTTCGTGCAGTACTCCGGGGAAGTTCATCATCTCGGCCAGGTACCCAATCTCCTTCATGCCCAGCAAACGACGGATATCTTTTGAATCAATAACTGCCCCGGCGGTTTCAAATGTGGTGGCGGGTACACAGGAGGGAGCTCCAAAGCAAAATTTAAAAGGTGTCCGCTTTCCGTCGCTTATCATATATTCTACACCGGGGACACCAAGTACATTGCCAATTTCGTGGGGGTCCGAGACCGTCGCGACGGTACCGTGTACCACTGCCAGCCGGGCAAATTGCGCCGGGGTGAGCATAGAGCTTTCTATATGTACGTGAGCATCCACAAAACCCGGCAGCAGGTAGGGTAGGGAAGTATTTTCTTTGCCTTTGTTAACGATACTGACTATCCGCCCGTTTTCTATACTTACTTCTGCTTCCTGAATAGTCTGGTCAAATAGGTTCAGTACGTTGGCGTGTATCATGATGGAAATTAAGTGTTAGCGTTGAGTGTGATTGAACTTTATGACCAAAGAAAAGGATTCTGGCGCAATAAAGGAAGCGGTAGTTTTATAAAATAGTAGTACTTGTAAGGGTATAAACATTATTTTCGGTCTTCCATTGATGAATTCATTCCTATATTTTTATGTCAGCGTCTATTCTTAAGATACACCCCAACGATAACGTAATAGTGGCCCTCCGCGACCTGCCCGCCCACGCTGCGGCGGAGTGGGGGGGAGAGCAGTTTAACCTGCCTTACGGGGTAAACGGCAAACACAAGTTTGCTACCGAAGATATTGAACCCGGTGGAGCCGTCATTATGTACGGCGTGCTGGTAGGCCGCGCCACCCAGCCTATCCGGCGGGGCGAACCCATTACTACCTTCAATCTCAAACACGACTCAGAAGGGTACAGCACCGCCCGTCGGCAGCCGTACAACTGGTCGCCGCTGGACGTAACCAAATGGACCGATCGGACTTTTATGGGGTACCACCGGCCCGACGGGCGCGTAGGTACTTACAACTACTGGCTGGTAGTACCGCTGGTATTCTGTGAAAACCGGAACGTGCTAATCCTGAAAGATGCCTTCGAAAAAGAACTGGGTTACGCGCAGTCGGACCAGTACCGGCAGCAGGTACGTGAGTTTTTAAGTACCTACCAGCAGGGAGGTGACTTCAGCCGCATTCCTGACCTGGAGTCAATTGGAAGTACACGAGGTAATGGGGCGGCTAACCGGCCGTTCCGGAACGTGGATGGGATAAAGTTTCTGACCCACGAAGGAGGCTGTGGAGGTACCCGTCAGGATGCCACTACGCTCTGCTCCCTGTTTGCCTCCTACGCCGTACACCCCAACGTGGCCGGGATAACGGTACTAAGCCTGGGTTGTCAGAATTCGGAGCTTTCCATTCTGGAAGATGAAATCAAAAAACGTGACCCCAACTTCAACAAGCCGATGTACGTGTTTGAGCAGCAAAAAGGTACAGAGTACTCGCTGATGTCGGGGGCTATCAAGGAAACATTTATGGGGCTGGTAGAGGTGAATAAGCAGGAACGCGAAGCCGCCCCGCTGACCAAACTCTCCGTGGGGTTGAAATGCGGCGGGTCCGATGGTTTCTCGGGTATATCGGCCAATCCGGTACTGGGGCATTTGTCGGATATTATTGTTTCTCTGGGTGGACAAACACTGCTGGCGGAGTTTCCCGAATTGCACGGGGTAGAGCAGGAACTGCTGAACCGCTGCGTAACCGAGGAGAAAGCGGCCAAGTTTGAAAAGCTCATGCGGGATTATTCATCCAAAGCCGACGCCGTGGGGTCAGCCTTTGCCTTTAACCCTTCACCCGGTAATATCAAGGACGGCCTGATTACCGATGCCATCAAGTCGGCCGGTGCGGCCCGCAAAGGTGGAAACGCTCCCATTGCCGATGTACTGAACTATACCGAGCGCGCCACCCAACCCGGTTTACATCTGGTATGTACTCCCGGCAACGACGTAGAAGCTACTACGGGGAAAGCGGCTGCCGGTGCCAACATTATCCTTTTCACAACCGGATTGGGTACTCCTACCGGTAATCCGATTTGTCCGGTGGTGAAGGTATCTACCAATACCACGCTGGCTCAGCGCATGGCCGATGTCATCGACTTCGATAGCGGTCCGGTGGTATCGGGTGAGCAGAGTATTGAGCAGAATGCCGAGGCCTTGCTGGAATGTGTCATTCAAATTGCCAGTGGTGAAGTACTTACCAAAGCCCAGCAACTGGGGCAGGACGACTTCATCCCGTGGAAAAGAGGGGTATCTTTATAAAAGGAGAATTGGGAGGAAGGGGGAAGAAGGGAGAAAGCTTTTTCTCCAATTAATTATAACATTACTAGCTAAGAAGGGAGTAGTATGAGCCATCAGGTACATACTACTCCCTTTTTTACTTATATACTCATGTACTTTAAACTTACTCTTTCACTCTTTGGAATTTGTTAGTTTCATTAGTTTCCCGTCGCCATAATTCAGGATATAAAGCTCGTTGTTGGCATCCACACCAAAGGCTGAAATAGTACCGGGCAGGTCAATCAGAAGTCGGTTGGTGCCCGCTTTTTCACCATCCATTTGCAGCGCCCATATTTTACCGCTTACAAAATCGCCGTAGATGTAGTGGCCTTTTAATTCAGAAAGGCTGTTGCCGCGGTACACGAAGCCACCGGTAATAGACCTGTCGCCGTTGCTTTGGGAGTAGGTAAAGACGGGAGCGACCATTCCCTGCTCCTCACAATTAGATTTGGGATTAAAGCATTCGGTGCCTTCTTTACGTCGCCAGCCGTAGTTGCCTCCGGCCTTGATAATATCAATTTCTTCAATGGCGTTCTGACCTACGTCCCCGGCCCATAGGTTGCCGGTCTGGCTGTCAAAGCTGACGCGCCAGGGATTACGAAGACCGTAAGCATAAATTTCCTCCCGGTACCCCTCCGAATTACCCTTAAATGGATTACCGCTCGGTATTCCATAATTTCCCTTCTCGGTAGAATTCACGTCCAGGCGCAGGATAGTACCCAGCAGGTTGTTCCGGTTCTGAGCATTGTTTTGGGGGTCGCCACCACTTCCGCCATCACCCACCGATACATACAGGTGCCCATCCGGACCAAACTTTACGGCACCACCGTTGTGGTTGGAAAAGGGTTGTGGAAAGGTAAGCAGTACGGTTTCACTGGCCGGTTCGGCCGCGTTGGGGTTGGACGGATTGACCTTGTAGCGGGCAATAACCGTCTCCAGCGGACTGGACCGCGTGTAGTTAACGTAGAAGAAGCCATTGGTACGGTAGTCAGGGTGAAAGGCTATCCCCAGCAGTCCCCGTTCTCCACCATCCGTCACTTTGTTTTTGATGTCCAGAAATACCTGGGCTGAACTGGCGTCGGCTTTGTTTTCAAATACCCGGATTACTCCTTCCTGCTCGAGCACAAAAAGGCGGTTTGAACCATCCGGCGCGTAGGTAAGGTCTACCGGTGACCTGAACTTGAGGCCGGGAAAGGCGTCGGTGGCGGTATAGCTGGCTGCGTTGGTACCCGGTCCCTGCGGGTTGGCACCCGGATCCTGTTCGGAAGAGCTGCATCCAATAAGGAGAAAAATGGCCAGAAACGGTTTATTATATTTTGAAAATAGCGATTTCATAAGGTTGTTTTTTATGAATACAACGGTCTGTAGTACAAATTGTTATCGTTTGGCTATATTTCAGGGAGCATCGGGCAGTCCCGCTTTAAAGCGGTTAAAATTGTCATTGTATATAAAAAGAAATGTAGTTTCATGGTTATGTTTGAATCTTCGCGTCCTCTTATAGGGAGTTGTTTTCTCAAACCAAACCTATTCCTAAATTCAGCAGCTGTACCTAACCATGTTCCGATTAGACAATAAAGTAGTGCTGGTAACCGGCGGGGCCAGCGGAATTGGCCTGGCTATTTCCCAAATCTTCGCCCGGCAGGGAGCCTTCGTACATATTCTTGAACTCAATGGCGAACAGGCTCAGCAGGTTGCTGAAGTAATTAAGCAGGAAGGCGGACAAGCCCAGGCGCATCAGGTTGATATTTCCAGACAGGCCGCAGTAGTAGAGGTAATAAACCGGATTGCCGCTCAGCATACCATTAATATTTTGGTCAACAACGCCGGTATTGCGCATATAGGTAAAGCCCATACTACCTCGGAAGCTGATTTTGACCGGATTGTCAATGTAAATATCAAAGGTGTTTATAACTGCATTTTTGCGACCATACCCCATCTGCTGCAGGCTGGGGGTGGGGTAGTACTAAATATGGTATCCATTGCGGCTACGGTGGGCATTCCCGACCGCTTTGCCTACTCTACCAGTAAAGGAGCGGTATATACCATGACTCTTTCGGTAGCTAAAGATTATCTGGCCGAGGGTATCCGGTGCAACAGCATTTCGCCGGCCCGGGTACATACTCCCTTTGTGGATGGCTTCATTGCCAAAAATTACCCCGGACAGGAGAAGGAAATGTTTGAAAAACTTTCCAAAACCCAACCCATCGGTCGCATGGCCAAGCCGGAGGAAATCGCCGGACTCGCGCTGTACCTCTGCTCCGACGAAGCAGCCTTTATAACCGGTTGCGACTACCTGATTGATGGAGGATTCGAAAAGCTTAACAACTAATCAATTGTCGATTACTTACTCATAATCTCATTGACTCATAAACTTTTAAACTCAGTAAGATGAAACTTTTCCGCTTTGGCGCGTACGAACAGGAGAAACCAGGGGTCCTGCTTCCTGATGGAAAAATGATAGATATTTCCGCATTTGGAGAAGATTACAACGAAAACTTCTTTACCACCGGTGGCCTGACCCGCTTGGCCGAATGGCTGCCTGCCCAGGCGGCATCGTGTCCGGTAGTAGAAGAAGGGGTCCGTTTTGGCTCCTGTATTGCCCGTCCGTCCAAAATCGTATGTATAGGGTTAAACTACGCCCGCCACGCGGCTGAGTCGGGTATGGAACCTCCCCAGGAGCCGGTTGTATTCTTTAAATCGACAACGGCCCTTTGCGGACCCAACGACAACGTGGTTATTCCCCGAAACTCCGTCAAGACCGACTGGGAGGTAGAGCTGGCGGTAATAATAGGTACCCGGGCCAGCTACGTGGAAGAAGCCGAGGCCATGAACTACGTAGCGGGCTATGCTGTCCATAACGACTACTCGGAGCGGGAATTTCAGCTGGAGCGCAGCGGACAGTGGGTGAAAGGAAAGAGCAACGATACCTTCGCGCCGCTGGGACCCTACCTGGTTACCAAAGACGAAGTAGCCGACCCGCATAATCTGGGACTGTGGTTGTCTCTAAATGGTACCAAAATCCAGGATTCCTCTACCTCTGACCTTATATTTGGTATTCCAAAACTGATTAGTTACCTAAGCCAGTTCATGACCCTGCTGCCGGGCGATGTAATATCAACGGGTACGCCGGCTGGGGTAGGGTTAGGCATGAAACCACCGGTTTATCTGAAGCCGGGAGATGAGGTAAAACTGGGAATTGAAGGACTGGGTGAGCAGCAACAGACGGCCGAAGCCTGGAAACCCCGCGTCCCCTTAGTTTAACGAGTAAAAAATCTCGAGTCATGACCGTTGATGCTCACCAGCATTTCTGGATTTTTGATCCCGTGCGCGACGCCTGGATTACGCCCGACATGCAAGCCATTCGGCGCAACTTCCTTCCGGGTGACCTGGGGCCGGTACTCAGGGCCAACGGCATAGAAGGCTGCGTGGCCGTACAGGCTGACCAGACCGAAGCCGAAACGGAATTTCTACTGCAACTGGCCGAAGCCAATGACTTTGTAAAGGGCGTGGTAGGTTGGGTGGACCTGCGGGCGGCTAACCTGTACGAGCGGCTGGAATTTTATTCTCAGTTTGAAAAATTAAAAGGCTTCCGGCACATCGTACAAGCCGAACCCGTAGACTTCCTTCGTCAGGCCGATTTTATCCGGGGCGTACGGCAACTGGTGGCTTTTGATTACACCTACGATATTCTTATTTATCCAACCCAGCTGGAGGCGGCCCGGTACTTTGTGGAGCAACTTCCCGATGTGAAATTTGTCGTGGATCATTTGGCTAAACCGTATATTAAAGAAGGAAAGATAGAGGAATGGGCTGCCGCAATGCGGCAACTAGCCAGCTACCCCAACGTCCACTGTAAAGTGTCCGGCATGGTAACCGAGGCGGACTGGCACAACTGGAAAAAGGATGATTTTCGCCCCTACCTGGATGTCGTCGTGGAGGCCTTTGGTGTGGATCGTCTGCTTTTTGGCTCCGACTGGCCGGTATGCCTGGTAGCGGCTGACTACGGACAAATGAAAGAGATTCTGGAGGAGTACCTGCTGGGGTTTTCTGTAACTGAAAAAGAAAAGATTTTTGGCCGGAACGCCACCCGATTTTACGGATTGGACGAGGCCTGATTAAGTACCTTAACTAAACCATTTCCTAAACTACCTATGGCATCAATTCCCTCTTCTGCGAAGGCTACCGTCAAGAGCCCTGCTACTTCCGGAAGTAGTTACTTTATTCCCCTGGCTCTGGTCACCAGCCTTTTCTTTTTGTGGGGGCTGGCTAACTCCCTTAACGGGACCCTCATCAAGCAGTTTCAGATTGCGCTGGATCTGAATCGCTTTCAGGCGGGCGTTATTGACTTTGCTTTTTACATGGGGTACTTTTTTATGGCTTTGCCGGCGGGGTACTTTATGAAACGGTTTGGCTACAAAAAGGGAATTCTGTTCGGGCTATTGCTGTACGCGGCCGGGGCCTTCCTGTTTTACCCGGCGGCTTCGGTAAGGGTCTATGGCTTTTTCCTGTTTGCCCTGTTCACCATTGCCAGCGGACTGGCTTTTCTGGAAACCGCCGCCAACCTGTACGTAACCGTACTGGGCGACCCCGACAAATCCGAATGGCGAATCAATTTTGCCCAATCATTCAACGGTATCAGCCTGATTCTGGGACCCGTAATTGGCTCCTTATTTATATTTTCCCGTACCGAATACACCACCGAAACGCTGGCCGCCATGCCCGCCGTGGAAGCCGAGCAAATCCGGATACAGGAGGCGCTGTCCGTGCAGGGACCTTACCTGTTTATTGGGGCGCTGGTGTTGTTTGTCGCCCTGCTGTTTGTGATCACCCGCATGCCCGAACCGGTCACCGAAGATGAAGCCGAAAGCACCGACCGCCCTATTTCTATTCTTTCCCTGTTTCGTCACCGTCACCTTACGCTGGGTATCATTGCCCAATTCCTGAACGTAGGAGCGCAAACGGTACTTTGGGGGTACTTCGTAGATTTCAAGCTGGACTTTTCCCGCGAAGAGCACTGGTCACTGGCCGAAGGGTACATGAATCTTATCAATTCCATAACCGGTACTACCGGTACCTTATCTTCAACCCAGATTGCGGGTTACCATGCTTCTTTTGCTCTGGTGTTGTTCATGCTGGGCCGGTTTGTGGGTACCTCCCTGATGTCCCGTATCTCCCCGAGCCGCGTACTGACCTGGTACTCCGTAGGGGCTACCCTGCTGCTGGTAATGGCTATCTTTTCGGGTGGACTTACGGCGGTTATTTGTTTAAGTCTTACTTATTTCTGCCAGTCTATCATGTTCCCGACTATATTTGCCTTATCGACCAAGGGTTTGGGGGCGGAGTCCAAGCTGGCCTCCTCGCTGGTAATTATGTCTATAGTTGGCGGAGCGGTTATGCCTATGGTGGCGGGAGCCTTGTTTAAGTCGGGACCGGCCTTTGCGCTGGTGGTACCTATGCTGTGCTTTGCCTTTATTATTTATTACGCGCTGAGAGGTGCGCGGGTAACTACTAATTAATCCGGTCTATGAAAAGGTACTGCCTGGCTCTCGATCTGAAAGATGATCCCGCGCTCATAGCCGAGTACGAAGCCCACCACCAGGCTATCTGGCCCGAGGTTCGGGCGAGTATTCGGGAGTCGGGTATTGTACAGATGGAGCTTTACCGCCTGGGCAACCGCCTGTTTATGATTATGGAAACCCGGGATGATTTCAGCTTTGAACAGAAAGCGGTCATGGACGAAAACAACCCGGTAGTGCAGGAGTGGGAAGGACTCATGTGGAAGTACCAGCAGGCACTTCCAACGGCGAAACCCGGTGAGAAATGGGTTTTAATGAAAAAAATATTCGATATGCAGGATAGTGAATGATAGTGTTCAAACGGTGAGGTTCTATCTTGAAACGATTTTTTACATTGCTGGTACTGCTCGCGGTGGTTGTAACTATTGCAGCGTCTCAGCCAGGGAAAGTAGTAGAGGTTAAAGTACTGAGCTTTAACATCCGGCACGGTGAGAACCGCTGGGGTAAGTCGAATCTGAGGGCTATTTTAAAAGTCATACAGGAGCAAAAACCCCATCTGGTAGCGCTTCAGGCCGTGGATAGTCTGGATAGTGACGGTGAAGTACGTTTTCAGTTGCGTCAGCTGGCCATCCAAACCGGCATGTACTACGCCTACGGTGCCTCCGACTCAACCACGGGTGGCAGCCAGGGGGTAGGTATCCTGTCCAAGTGGCCCTTTGAAAAAACGCAGAAACTGCAATTGCCTACTTCGCCCGGCTCGGACCCGAGGGTGCTGCTGTGTGGCCTGGTAATGCCTGCGCGCGGTTTTACCTTCCGGTTTTGCAACGCCCGCCTGGAGTACGCCTCGGTATTTGACCGGGCTCTGCAGGCAGCCTACATCAACCGGATGCTGGACGAAAGTATTCAGCCGGTGCTGCTGGCGATGGACATGGGAGCGCGGCCCAACGAGCAGCCTTATTTCTCCTTCCGGAAGAAATGGATGGATGCCGCCCGGGGCTCGTTGCTACCTACCTGGACCGAAGGCGTACCCGGCGACCGCCTGGACTATATAATGGTCCTGAAAAACACCCGGGTTAATGTAAAGAATTACAAAGTACTTCGGCAGGATCGGGATGCGTCCGATCACTTTCCGATTGTAGCCACCGTCGAATTTTGGTAAACCTAAACCAGCTAGTGCTGAATATATCTTGAAAGTAGGTCTTTTCATTCCTTGTTACGTTGACCAGTTTTACCCCCAGGTAGGGATAGCCACGCTGGAAGTACTCGAAAAGGTTGGGTGTACGGTCAAATTCCCCCCTCGGCAGACCTGTTGCGGACAGCCCATGGCCAACTCGGGTTTTGAACATCTCACCACCGACTGCAACAATCTCTTCATTCAGAATTTTCAGGAGTTTGACTACATCGTAAGCCCTTCGGGTAGTTGTACCCTCCATATAAAAGACCATCTGCACTCAGACCAGGACGAGAAAACGGCTACTGCCGTACGTACCAGGATATACGAGCTGGTGGAGTTTCTGACGGATGTAGTCAAAGTTTCTGACCTGCGGGCCCGGTTTCCCCACCGGGTCGGGCTGCACCAGAGTTGCCACGGACAGCGGGGCCTGGGGCTGGCGCAGATGTCAGAACTGAACGCGCCGCCCTTTTCAAAACCCGAAATCCTGCTGGGTAAGGTACAGGGCCTGGAGCTGGTCAAACTGGGCCGGGCCGACGAATGCTGCGGCTTTGGGGGTACTTTCTGTGTGAGTGAAGAGGCCGTGTCGGTCAAGATGGGGAAAGATCGGGTAACCGACCACGAGCGAAGCGGAGCCGAATATATCACGGGAGCTGACATGAGCTGCCTGATGCACCTGCAGGGAATTCTGAAACGTAAAGGCTCACCGGTTCAGGTAAAACATATTGCCGAAATCCTGAATCATAACTAATAAAAAATTCCGGCGCCATTGCTAGCGCCGGAACCATACAAAGTTTCACGGAAATCAGAATCTGAGAAGAAACAGCCAATTGACTATGTATAAAGCCGAAACTGACCACGCCCGGGCCTCCGAAACCTTTAACCGGGACGAATCTTACGTAGACTGGCACGACGAAACACTTTGGTTTGTGCGTCAGAAACGCGATAAAGCCGCTTTTCAGATTCCCGAATGGGAGGCCCTGCGCGAAACCGCTTCCCACATTAAACACTACGTGCTGTCCCACATGGAGGAACTACTGGTAGAGTTTGAGCAGAAGGCTCTTGCTAACGGCATACAGGTACACTGGGCTGCCGACGCCGCCGAGCATAACCGGATCGTAGGGGAGATACTACAAAAGCATCAGGTTACCCGCATGGTCAAGAGCAAGTCAATGCTTACCGAGGAGTGCCACCTCAACGAGTACCTGACCCGCCAGGGCATCGAAGTGATTGATACGGACCTGGGCGAGCGCATAGTGCAGCTGCGGCAGGAACCACCCAGCCATATAGTATTGCCGGCCATTCACCTGAAGAAAAAAGATATTGGTGACCTCTTTCACAAGCACCTGGGTACCGAGGCCGGAGCCACCGACCCGCAGTACCTGACCGAGGCCGCCCGGCAACACCTGCGCGAGAAGTTTGTGACCCGCCGCGTAGCCCTGACTGGGGTTAACTTTGCCGTAGCCAGCACCGGAGGTTTTATGGTATGTACCAACGAAGGCAACGCCGACATGGGTGCCCACCTGGCCGACGTACACATTGCCTGCATGGGGTTCGAAAAGCTGATTCCTGAGGCCCGGCACCTGGGAGTGTTCCTGCGGCTACTGGCGCGCAGCGCCACCGGCCAGCCTATTACTACCTATAGCAGCTACTTTCAGCGCCCGCGGCCGGGGCAGGAAATGCATATAGTAATAGTGGACAACGGCCGGAGTACCCAGTTGGGACGTCCCGACTTTCGTAATTCCCTGAAGTGCATCCGGTGCGGAGCCTGTATGAATACCTGCCCGGTGTACCGCCGGAGCGGGGGACACAGCTACCACAACGCCGTAGCCGGACCTATCGGAGCTATACTGGCGCCCAACCTGGACATGACCAAAAACGCCGATCTGCCCTTTGCCAGTACTTTGTGCGGGAGCTGTTCCAACGTATGCCCCGTAAAAATTGACATTCACGACCAGCTTTACAAATGGCGGCAGGTTCTGGCCAGGGAAGGTTATGTACCTAAGTCCAAAACGGTAGGTATAAAAGCGATGGCAGCGGTACTTTCCCAGCCCCGTTTTTACCAGTGGTCGGGCAAGCTGGGCCGTACGGTTATGCGGGCCTTACCCGTAGTGACAAATAATTCCTTGAATCCCTGGTTTAAACAACGTGATATGCCCGCCCCGCCGAAGGAAAGCTTCCGGGAGTGGTACGCCCGCAACCGGGGAGGGGAGTAGGCGCATAGGCTCGTGCAGACACCGGGTTCAAGTTTTATTCGCAGTGACTGCAACGAACTGCGGGAAAAACGGGTCGTACTTAAAAAAACAAACGATTCCATGAAAAGACCCCTTTATTTGTTAGTCGCTCTATTGCTTTGCTTTTCCTGTGAAAAGCATGATATTGAAAGAGAAATTATTCTGAAGGTAAGAGATAGCAAAGCCGCCTGTGTCGGTGCCCACGGCCCGATGGAGTGTTTACAGATTCAGGAGGGAGAGCTGGTGGGAACCCAGCAGTGGCATTTTTTTTATGAGCAGATTGAAGGATTTACCTACCAGGAAGGGTACATTTATACAATGCGGGTAAGGAAAGAAACCCTCAGAAGTCCACCCGCTGATGGTTCTTCTATTAAGTACTCTTTACTCGAACTGGTTTCGAAGGAAGAGGTGTAAAATGAAACCAATGCCGCAGGTACCCTGATTTATTTTCCTATACCTGGTGGGAACTCCTGGTGTGCAAATTATTTTATGTAAAAAGGTTTTGAAACTGCCGGCTTTCGATACGTAAATTTCAAGGTGGAGATGCTTCTAATGGTACTTACTCATTTCTATTCCTTATCTACCCAATGAAAAAACCCTTAGTACTACTATCGTTCATTCTACTCAGCTACTGTTCGGTACTGGCCCAGTCGGTGCAGGAAAAGCAGGTACAGACGGCCATCGAAACCTGGAAGAATGCCGTACTTACCCGAAACGAAGCGGCCCTGCGGAGCATACTGGCCGAAGAACTTTCGTATGGTCATTCCAGCGGGTTAATAGAAACAAAGGCTGAATTCCTGGATGTGATTCTAAACCGGAAGTCGGTGTTTGAAACGCTGGAAATGCCGGATATGGAGATAAAAATTGTCGGTAATACGGCTGTAGTACGCAATAAGATGTTCGCCGATGTGGTAACTGGTGGGGTAAGAAACAAAACCAATCTGGGGGTACTGCAGGTCTGGACGCGGGGCCAAAATGGCTGGCAGCTGCTGGCCCGGCAGGGCTTTAAGCTTTAACAAAACGACAGGTACCTATGGCTTCACGCGATTCAATACTGAATAAAATCAAAGCGGCCCAACCCGAACCTACCGAGCTGCCCGATGCCCCTCAGTACGGTATCATTTATGATGACCCGGTGGGTAAGTTTTCGGAGATGGTTAACCTGAACGGAGGCGTAGCCGAACTGGCCAATAACTGGCAGGACATCCGGGTTCGGCTGGAAACTACCTTTAACGAATTTAGCAACCGGGCCACCACCATACCCTTTCTGGCCGACTGGGCCGACTTCAGCCTGAATGTAGAGGACCCGCACGAGCTGGAAATGGTGAATGTGGCCGTGATTGAGGGTGAATTCGCCGTGGCCGAAAACGGGGCCATCTGGGTGTCCGAAAAGCACGTGGCGCATAGGGTACTTCCGTTTATCACGCAGTACCTGGGCATTGTTATCCGGCGAAATGAAGTAGTTAATACCATGCACGAGGCAATGGAACGGGTAAATATTTCCGAAACGGGCTGGGGCTGCTTTATTGCCGGTCCCTCCAAAACGGCCGATATTGAGCAGTCGCTGGTGATAGGTGCCCACGGTGCCCGGGGGCTAAGCGTATATGTTCTTAATGACCACTAACAGCACAGACTAGCCCTAAAGTAGTACCTTTCATTTCCGGAAGAGAACTATCCTCACTTGCCTCTATGTCAATTCTGCTACGTCCGTACCGGTACAACGATGCCGGTAATCTGGCGCTTTACGCCAATAATCCCAGGATTGCCGCTAATGTCCGCGATTCATTTCCTTCTCCTTATACCCTTGAGGATGCCCGGAAATGGATTGATTTTTGCGTGTATGGCCAAAGCGCCGACACCCACCTGAGCCGGGCCATTGTACAGGATGACCAGTTGGTGGGGGGAATTGGTGTAGTCAGGCAAAAAGATGTATATCGCTACAGCGCCGAGATTGGATACTGGCTGGCGGAGCCGTTCTGGGGTAGGGGCCTGGTGACCGAAGCCATTCGGGAATTTACCGCCGAAGCCTTTTCCGTCTTTGACATTCAACGGCTTTACGCGGGCGTTTTCAGCTTTAACCGCTCCTCCATGCGGGTACTTGAAAAAGCCGGTTATGCCCTGGAAGCTATTCATCAGCAGGCCATTTTTAAGGAAGGTACTTTCTGGGACGAACATCTTTACGTGAAGTTTCGTACCTAAAAAGGTGCATCAAACGGCTACTTTCGTTTATTTTGCAATCTTATACGACCGAACGAAAGTATGCCAAAGATAACCGTAGCGCTTGATGGGTATTCCAGCTGTGGTAAAAGTACCACGGCTAAGCTGGTAGCCCGACAGCTGCATTACGCCTATATAGATACCGGGGCCATGTACCGGGCCGTTACGCTGTATTTTTGCCAGAACCACATTTCCCATACCAATCCCCGCGAGGTACAGAAGGCTCTGGACGAAATTCATATTTCGTTCCGCCGGCACCCCGAATCCGGCAGTAACGATACTTTCCTCAACGGGTTGAATGTTGAGGATGAAATCCGGAAAATGTACGTCTCGGACCGCGTGAGTGAGGTAAGTACGGTGGCGGAAGTTCGCCACGCCATGGTAGCCCAGCAGCAGCGAATGGGCAAAAGCAAGGGGATAGTCATGGACGGACGGGATATAGGTACGGTGGTGTTTCCGCAGGCCGAGCTCAAAATATTCATGACGTCTGACGTGATGGTAAGGGCCCACCGCCGACAGGAAGAACTGCTCGCCAAGGGGGAACTTGTCGGCATTGAGGAGGTAATTGAGAACATCCGGAAACGGGACTATATTGATACCAACCGCACCGAAAGCCCCCTGCGGCAGGCCGAAGACGCCATCCTGATCGACAATACCCTGATGACCGTGGATGAGCAGGTAGACCTGGTAGTACGCCTTGCCGACGAACGAATCGGGCAAGCCATCCGCCGCCGCGAAGAAGCCTGACTTCACCAGCAAAACCAATGGACTACGACTACCTGATAGTGGGGCAGGGGCTGGCAGGTACCTCGCTGGCCTGGCACCTTCACCAGTGCGGCAAAAAATTTCTAATTGTAAATGATTCAACCCGACCGGCGGCTTCGCTGGTGGCGGCGGGTATTTTCAACCCGTTAACCGGCCGAAAGCTGGTAAAGACCTGGCTGGCCGATGAGTTATTCCCCTACGCCCGCCGCTTCTACGGAGAGCTGGAAGAAACCCTGCAGGCGCGGTTTCTGCACTACATCAACATTTACAGGCCCTACCGCTCGGTAGAAGAACAGAACAGTTACCTCGCCCAAACCGCCGAACCCGGCATAGGCCCCTATATTCAGCAACCTCCCGCCAACCTACCCTATAACGACTACCTGTATGCGCCGCACGGTGGGCTGGAAGTGACCGGGTCGGGCTGGGTAGACCTGCCTCTGTTTCTGCTCAAAAGCCAGGAGTACTTTCAGCAAGGAGGGCAGTACCGGGAGGGCTTTTTTAACCCTGACGACATGGTACTGAGCGGGGATACCGTTGAGTGGAATGGATTGCGTATTGGTAAAGTCATATTTTGTCAGGGTGTAGACGCCCTCAGTAATACCCTGTTCAACTGGCTCCCGTTCAACCCGGTAAAAGGGCAAATTCTGGAAATAGCGCTGGACAAGTACCCTATTGATAGAATTGTGAATCAGGGAATTTTCATTCTGCCAGACGGGGAAGGAAAGTGCCGGTTGGGGGCTACCTATTCCTGGCACGACCTGGACTGGGAAACCACCGAAGAGGGGCGGCAGTACCTGGAAGAAAAAGCAAAGGGAGTACTGAAGGTACCTTATCAGGTACTGAAGCAACGGGCGGGCCTGCGTCCATCTTCCAAAGATCGCCGCCCGCTGGTAGGCTTTCATCCACAGTTTCAGCAGGTGGGAGTATTTAACGGTCTGGGTACCAAAGGGGTTACGCTCGCGCCCTACTTTGCTGCCAACTTGGTAGAGTACATGGAAAAGGGGAAAGATTTAAATTTGTTAGTGAATATTGGTAGGTATTTTTCGTTATATTACCAGTAAAGAAAGCCAAAGATTCAGATGAAGTTACCTTTCCGATATGTTACGAATGCTCTGGCATTCGTTTTTCTGTTCACCGTTGCCAATCAGGGGGTGTTTGCGCAACGCTATCCTTCCCAGGAGGTTTTTGGGAAAAATCGCATCCAGTACCGAACCTTTGACTGGAAGGTTTTCAAAACCTCCAACTTCGAAATATACCATTATCAGGGAGGTACTACCCTGGCCCGCACCACCGCCCAACTGGCCGAGACGGAGTTTGACCGGATCACCGAAATGCTGGGCTATACACCCTACAACAAGGTAAAGATATTTCTCTACAATTCGCCCGGTGAGCTTCAGCAGAGCAATATGGGTATGGCTACCTTCGGAGATCTTGAAGATCAGGAACTGGATCTGGCTCAGTCGCGGGTAGAAATAGCCTTTACCGGTGACCAGCTCAGCTTCCGCAAAAAACTGGTTAAAGAAATTGCCCTGCTTTTCGTGTATGATATGCTCTACGGGGGAAATCTGAAAGATGCCCTGCAAAGCTCGTTGTTGTTGACCCTGCCCGAATGGTTTATGTCGGGAATCGCGGCCTACATTGCAGAGGGCTGGACACCCGAAATGAATGATTACATGCGGGATGTGACCCTGCAGCGCCAGATCCGGAAACCAGCCCTGCTGACCGGTACCGACGCCATGCTGGTGGGGCAGTCGATCTGGAACTACATTGCCGAACGCTACGGTCGGGATAATATTTCCAATATCCTGAACCTGACCCGTATTATCCGTACCGAGCAAACGAGCATTACCAGTACGTTGGGTATTCCGTCCTATAACCGCTTTCTGCGCGACTGGCGCGACTACTACAGCGGAATGGTCACCCAGGCGGGGCAGCATTATATTGAGCCTACTCCCGACTGGCAGCACCGGCTGAACGTACTGAGTACCATGTCGGCCGGAGCTTCGGTAAAAATATCGGGCGATGAAAAATACCTGGCCTACACCGAAATGCACAAAGATCGCTACCGCGTTGTAGTGAGTAACCTCGAAACCGGCCGGAGGATGGTCATCCGTCAGGGGAAAATTATGACGGGTCTGGTACAGGGAAAGAGTTTAATGCCACTGGTGGCCTGGACCCGCAACAATACGCTGGCGGTACTGGCCGAAGAGGAGGCTAAGCAGAACTTTTACATTTACGAAAAGCTGGATACCAAAAAGCCTAAGATTCTGGTCAAGCGGACCATTCGTGGTCTGGACCAGATCATTGATATGGATATTTCCAACGATGGTAGTATGCTGGTTGTAAGTGCCGATAAAGGCGGAAAAAATGACATCTACCTGGTAAGTATTGCCCGTGCCTCC
This sequence comes from Telluribacter sp., assembly GCF_035998675.1. Lineage (NCBI taxonomy): Bacteria > Pseudomonadati > Bacteroidota > Cytophagia > Cytophagales > Spirosomataceae > Telluribacter > Telluribacter sp. The sequence continues at coordinate 98,483 of NZ_DASYHI010000022.1, read as the reverse complement.
ACCATTGCCCTCACCAATGATATGTTCGATGACGTGTCGCCCCGTTTTGTAAATGGTTCGTCGCGGCGCGTTGTGTTTGCCTCCAACCGATCCACCGATTCCCTTGCCACTACCACCAAAACCGCCGGTACGGGTACGGAGCTTGGGATTTTTGAACATGATGGTTCCCCGCGGGCCGAGCTCGTTGAAAGTCTGGTTGAGAACCAGGGGTACCAAATGAAACCAATTCACGCGACCGAACAGGCCGTTTATTTCCTGTCGGATCAGAAGGGCATTACCAACCTTTTTAAAGTTGACCGGGCTTCGGGTAACGTTTCGCAGATTACCAACTACATAGTAGGCATGCGTAACGCCGATATGACTACCCTGGGCAATGGCTCCCTGGCCTACACCCGACTGGACAAAGGAGAATATGTATTGTCGTTCCACAACCGGATTGACATGAATGCCAACCTGGACACGCCGGACCTGAGACAACGGACGGCAACGGGTGGAACCAACCAGAAAAACCCGGCTGTGGCCCCGGCTACAACGCCCCAGGCAGATACCCTACCGGCCATTACAAACCGGATAGAACTGAAAGAAGGGGAGGTTGATACGGACAATTATCAGTTTGATCCGGATGTACTGAAAACATTTGAGTACCGGCAGCGTCGGGGTACCGTAGCCAATGCTCCTGCTACCATACCCAAGTCACGTCGGCGGGAAAATATTTCGATCCGGGGGCCCTTTGACTACAAGGGAATATTCATAGCCAACGACGCTACCTCCGACTGGCGTATTGACCCCCTGAGAAAGTTTGGATACTCCCAGTCAATCTCTATGAATGATTTATTGGAAAACCACGTCATTAAAGCGGGGTTCTTCGTTTCAACTACCTTCCGAAACAGTGACCTTTTCGCCGAATACAAAAACTACACCTACCGGATTGACTTTGGTGCCCGGATCGACCGCAGCAGCCTGTATATTGATGAAGAAAATGCCACCCAGAAGTACCGGTTCAACCAGGTACGGCTTACGGCTGCCTATCCTTTTTCGGTCAATACCCGTATTTCGGTCTCGCCTACCTACACGGTAACCCGCCTGGTTGACCTGAATCTGCTGTCGGAGCCTGACCTATCCACCCAGTACGGAGGTGTTATTTCGGAGTTTGTTTACGACAATTCCAGGATCAATGGCATGAACATGATTGAAGGTACCCGCTTCAAGATTCGTTACGAAAACCAGCTGGGTATCTCCGATCTGGATGAGAGTTTCAACCGGGTAAGTATAGACCTGCGACGCTACCAGAAAATCCACCGTGACCTTATCCTGGCTACCCGCTTTGCCTTCAGTCGCTCGGGCGGGCGTTCACCCAAGCAGTCAATCATGGGTGGTATGGAAAACTGGGTACTTAACCGGGTCGAGCGACGTACTACCAATAATCCGCTGGCCTTTGGACCCGGCGTGGACAACCGCGATGTTTTCTTCTCCGAGTTTGCAACCAACCTCCGTGGTTTTAACCTGAATCGTTTGTCAGGTACCAACTACGTCCTGGTGAACGCTGAACTCAGGATTCCGCTGATTAAGTACATTTACCGTGGACCCATCACATCCAATTTCCTTCGTAACTTCCAGATCGTCGGGTTTTCTGACATAGGTACCGCCTGGACCGGCAGAGGGCCTTTCAGCCAGGAAAACAGCCTTAATACCGAGATTGTGGGCGGTGGCTCGGATCCGTTCCGCGCTACGGTTACCAACTTCCGTAATCCTTACCTGATGGGCTACGGGGTAGGAGCCCGTACCATGTTGTTTGGCTTCTACGTGAAGTTTGACTACGCCTGGGGTGTCGACAACGGTGTCACGAACAAAGCGATCCCCTATATAACGCTGGGATACGATTTTTAAGAGCCAGGTACTTTACCGAATCATGCAAAGAGGCACCCAATTGGGTGCCTCTTTGCATGATGGAAACAGCTGAATTTTTAGAGGAGAAATCCAAGTTAAATATTTCTTACCATCTGATAATGAGTCAGGAAGGAGTGTGTTTTTTTGCGCCGGTTACTAATTTCTGGCACTTTTTTGGCTAGAGTATATACACCTCTTCATTTGCTGCATTTGTCTTCGCAAGATTTTGATTATCAGCAAGTTAAAATAAAATTCTTTTGCTTTTGCTTTGGTCTAAGTACCTCATTCCTAACTGGGTGGGAGGAGGAGCAATTTGGTGGTCGGGAAGGGGGGTAAAATTGGCACAGTTTGTGTTTGAAACTAAGTGCGTCAAAAAACTGCCTTTTGGGACTAAGAGAAATCCAATTTGCTACTTCGGCTATGAAAAAAAATTTAAACAATATAGGCCTAAAAAGTATTTTTCAATCAGCTGCTATCCAACGAGTTCGGTTAGCGGGGGTGGCAAATACCTTATTATCAAAAAGCACTTTAATTACAATAAAAATATACAGTTTATTTTTTGCACTTTTGTACAGAAATAAAGCTGTTACCTGGTATTCCCGTGCAATCCATGGGAATGCATTGTTATATTACAGGTGGTTGACTATCAGAAGGAAAGTCCGTAGGTTTGGTGGGAGAAAGGCAAGTAGGGAAGGACGTACTCTTCAACACAGTGAAGTACACTATTATGTCTTGGATTCACACACAACTATTTTCCATATGAGTAATCCACTTTTACTAAGAAATTTTTTTAACGTCCTATCCACCCACCTCCGGCCCCTTTTTCAACTGATTCACTCAGGTTCTCCGGTTGAAAGGACCCCCAATTTTCTCCTCCGTCGGCTATCAGCCTCCGGCTCTTCGCTCCAGACAAAGCTACTCCTGCCCGGTATCATTTCTTTCTTCTCCCTAATTCTGCTGGCTGCTACCACCGTATCAGCCCAGGTAAATTTAAGCCTGAGTAAAAAGATTGACCAGGCGAAGCCATCCATCGGGCAGAACATCACCTATACGCTTACCGTTAAAAATACCGGTTTTCATGCGGCCACCAATGTTGTGGTACACGATAGCCTGCCGGTTGGCGGCGTCACCTACGTTAGTAACGCTATTGTAAGGGGAACGGGTAGTTATACGGCCGCAACCGGTACCTGGAACGTAGGTACCGTAGCGGCTAACGATTCGGCTATTCTGGAAATAAAAGCTACCGTACTGGCCCAGGGAGTTTTCTTTAGCGTGGCTGAAATCGTAAGCATGACCGAAGATGACCAGGATTCCTGGCCGGGTGATGGAGCGCTGGATCAGGATGATATTGCCACCAGCTGCTTCTCTGTACCCATAGACTGGTACCCCGGCGATATGTACATAGTTGATGTACCTACCGGCTATAAAGGTATTAAATGGTACTACAACGGGACTGAAATAAAAGACTCCGTAATTGTAAATAATAAAACCGTCGCTGCCATCAACCAGGACACTACCCTGACCATCAAAGGTCCGGGTTCTTTTACTTTTACATCCGTGGTAGGTATTTCCTGTCCGGCCTCCGGCTGCTGTGCCATCGAGATTGTCCCCGGAGCTTTTGGTTCCATTGGTGATTTTGTGTGGCTTGACAACGATAAGGATGGTATTCAGGATGCCGGTGAACCCGGTGTGCAAGAGGTGACCGTTGAGCTTCAGGATGAAAACATGGTAGCTATTACTACTACCGTGACCGATAGCAACGGTAAGTACCTTTTTGATTCGCTCCAGAGTGGTAAGTACTTCGTTAAATTCTCGGCTCCCTCCGGCAAGTTGTTCACCCAGTTTAACCAGGGCGACGATGACGCCAGAGATAGCGATGCCAGTGAATCGGGCGTAAGTGGTAAGACCAATGCCATTACCATTGACACCTCAAAGCCAGCCAACGATAAACTTAGAAATAACCTGACTATAGACGCCGGTATTACCCCCGACTGCCCAACCATCACGCTTACTATTACGGGTAATAAGGCTATTTGTGCAGGTGAATCAATAGCTCTCACCGCCAGCAGCAATGTGTCAGGTACTACCATTAAATGGTACACTGCCGCCACCGGCGGAACGGCTTTCGTTACCACCACCAGCGGACAGGCCCAGTCGCTCAACCCAACGGCGACTACTATCTACTACCTCGAAGGTGAAACCACCGAAGGTTGCAAAACCGAGGGCCGTACCCCGGTTACGGTGACGGTTAATCCCAAGCCTACTCAGCCAACAGTACCGGGTAGCCTGAACAACAACTGCCCGGATACCCTGGCCAACCTGACGTTCCTGAATCCGATACCGTCGGTTTCGGGTGGGGTGTTTGAATGGAGAACGGGTACCAGTCCTACTTCGGCGCTGGTTTCTAATCCTATCAAGGTAGCCGGTGGTACTTACTATTTGTTTGAAAAATCACCGGCCGGTTGTTACAGCAGCCCGGCGGTCGTAACGGTTAACATTAGCGCTTGTGACTGTCAACTGGCTTATACGGTTGATGCCGGTGCTGATCAGGAAATTTGCCCCGGCGAAACCGTTACAGTAACCGCAGTGGTTACCGGAGCCGCCACCGGAGTAACCTGGTCGTCGAATGGCTCGGGTACCTTTGCCAACGGCAGTAGCTTAACCGCGGTATATACCCCATCCTCAGCCGACCTGGCGGCCGGCGTAGTAGTACTGACAGCTACCACCAATGATCCGGAGGGTGATTGTAAACCAAAAATGGATGCCATAAAGGTAATCATCAATCCGCGTCCGGCCCCCGCCTTTGGGGTAGCCTGCGACGATACCCTGATTTGCCAGGGCAAGAGTACCAAGCTCATTGGGTTTGCTCCGGATATGACCATTCGCTGGTATACTCAGGCTACGGGTGGTACACCCATTGGTACTACCGTAAGTGGAGGAAAACTGACAGTATCTCCCACCACTAACACTACCTACTACGCCGAAGCCGTCAGCGATGAAGGCTGTATCAGCGAAAGAACCCCGATTACCGTAGCCGTACAAACCTGCTACGCCGACCTGGCCGTGGTAAAAACGGTTATTACCCCCGCACCTTATTCGCCGGGACAAAGCATAACCTACTCCGTGACCGTTAAGAACCTGGGGCCGGGCAACGCTAAAAACGTAACCGTTGATGATGTACTGCCCGCTTCCCTGACCTACACCGGTTCGGTACCGGTGGGTGAGTATAGCAGTGCTACCGGCGTATGGACCATCGGTGATTTGACTTACACGTCCAGCCGTACCCTGATTATCAACGCCAGCATAAAAGGGACTGCCAGTGGTAGTATTGTCAATACCGCCATTGTAAAAAGCCCGGACAACGATCCCAATCAAACGCATAATGATACCTCGACGGTTACCATTAAGGTAGGCGCGGTAGCGGATCTGATGCTGGCCAAAAAAGTGTCCAAGACCAATCCGGCACTAAACGAGGAAATAACCTATACCCTGGAGGTAAGCAACAAGGGGCCGCTGGTAGCCACTAACGTAGAGGTGACCGACCTGCTGCCTGCCGGACTTGAGTTTGTGTCAAGTACCAATATGACCAAATTTGGCACTACCCTCAAAGGTACCTTTGCCAGCATTGGTGTCAATGAAACCAAAACCCTGAGCTTTAAGGCCAAGGTAACCGGCAACGGAAGTATCCTTAACATAGCCCAGGTTACCAAGTCGGACCAGGAAGATCCGGACTCGACACCTGGTAATGGCTATGATAAAGGCGAAGACGATGACGACAAGGTAACCGTTACGGTAGGTTGTCCCACGATTGACCCGCCGGTTATTGCCTGCGCTTCTACCAATATCTGCGTAGGCGAAAGCACCACGCTGACGGCCGTGGGATGCAAGGATGGTACTGTAGTCTGGTCCAATGGAATGACCGGGGCCTCTATCACCGTGGGCCTTTCCGAAACCACCACCTTTACCGCCCAGTGCAAGAAAGGCGACTGCATCAGTGAAGCCTCCAATGCCATTACCATAAAGATTAACAATCCCACCAAGCCGGTACTGGCCAGCAGTGCCAACGCCGTTTGTGTAGGAGGCAGTGCTACACTTACCGCCTCTAACTGTACCGGTTCCATAATCTGGTCCAACGGTGCAACGGGCAGCCCATTGGTAGTAACTCCAACCGAAACCACTACCTACACTGCCTACTGCAAGCAGGCAAATTGTGTGAGCGAAACGGCTTCCATCACCATCCAGGTCACTACGCCGGGTCCCGCACCAGTTGTTACCTGTGGGAAAATGGAGATTTGTCCGGGTGAAAGCGTCACGCTGACCGCTCACGATTGTGCCGGTCAGGTACAGTGGTCAACGGGAGCCGTGGGAGCATCTATTACCGTTAGCCCGACTACCACTACGGCCTACTCGGCCAAGTGTGTCACAAACGGCTGCGAGAGTAAGGTGTCGGAAGATCATATAATAAAAGTAGTAACCCCGACCGCCCCGGTTATTTCCGCCAGCGAGACTACCGTATGTCCCGGCACCCCGGTTACCCTGAAGGCTACCGGTTGTGAGGGTACTGTAAAATGGTCCAATGGTGCTACCGGTAGTTCAATTACCGTTACCCTGAACTCGACCCAGAGCTTTACCGCTACCTGTAAAACAGATGCCTGCCTGAGTGGTGAGTCCAACGTGGTAACCATTAAGGTGGCCGCCCCGACCGCCCCGATTATTGCCTCTAATAAAACGGTAATCTGCTCGGGTGATAGTGTGGTTCTGACCGCCACCAACTGTAGTGGTACCGTGACCTGGTCTAACGGCATGACCGGTGCCAGCGTAACGGTGAAACCAACCGCTACGACCGACTACACCGCTACCTGTAAAGTAGGAAGCTGCGCCAGTGCCGTTTCCAATACAGTGCGTATCAATGTCAATACAAATGGTACGCCACCAAGCATCACCGCCAGCAAGACCAGCATCTGCGTGGGTGACAGCGTAATACTGACGGCTAGCGGCTGCACCGGCACGGTAACCTGGTCCAACGGCATGACCGGAGCCAGCATTAAGGTGAAGCCAACCACCACGACCCAGTACACCGCTATCTGTAAAGGTACCGGTACCTGCGCGAGTGGTCCTTCCAATAAGGTTACCATCAACGTGGGGCAGTCGGCGGCGCCTACCCTTACCGCCAGCAAAACCAGCATCTGCGTGGGTGACAGCGTAACCCTGACGGCTAGCGGCTGCACCGGCACGGTAACCTGGTCCAACGGCATGACCGGGGCCAGCATCAAGGTGAAGCCAACCACTACGACCATTTATAAAGCTACCTGTGGAACCGGTACCTGTACCAGTGCCCCGGGCGTTATCACCATTAATGTTACGTCGCCTCCCGCACCAACCGTTATCTGCTCCAAAGACACCATCTGTAAGGGTGAAAGTGTCACGCTACAGATTGTGGGTTGCACGGGTACTACCGAGTGGTCTACCGGCCAGACTGGCGAAGCAATCGCCGTAACTCCAGCGGCCACCACCAGCTATTCGGCTAAGTGCGTAGTCAATGGCTGTAAGAGTCCCGTATCTGGCAACTATACCATTGTGGTCATTGACCCGGCCAAGCCTACCCTGACTGCTTCGGCTAATCCGGTTCAGAAAGGCGTACCTGTCACCATTACCGCTGCGGGTTGCGTAGGTGGTAAAGTACAGTGGAGCAACGGTTCCATCGGAGCCAGTATCACCGTATCGCCTACCGCTGCTACTACGTATAGTGCAATATGTGTAGTGAAAGAATGCGTAAGCGATACCGCCAGGATTAAGATAAATGTATTTGCCTGTGAAGTACTGGCCCCGGTTATCAAGGCCAGCAACGCCACGGTTTGTAAAGGCAGCGACGTAACCCTGTCAGCTACCAACTGTACCGGCCAGGTGGTGTGGTCGGGTGGACAGACGGGCAGCAGCATTACGATACCTTTGAATGCTACCACTACCTTTACCGCCCTCTGTAAGGTTGATACCTGCCTGAGCAAAGTTTCCAACGCCGTAACGGTAAGTGTAACCGAGCTTAATCCGCCGACCATCGCTGCCAGCTCCATGAACATCTGCGTCGGCGATAGTGTAACCCTTACGGCCATGGGTTGTGGTGGAAATGTAGAGTGGTCCAATGGTAAAACCGGCGCGAGCATTGTAGTGAAGCCAACGTCTACCACTTCCTATACGGCCATCTGTAAACTGGGTGCCTGTCAAAGCGCCGCCTCGGCTCCGGCTGTTATCACGGTGGGCGCGCCGGCCGCGCCAGTCGCCAAGGCTTCCGAAACCTCGGTTTGCTTCGGTAGTACCGTAACCCTGACCGCTACCGGTTGTACCAGCGGTTCGGTAATCTGGTCCAATGGCCTGGTGGGTAATTCCATCACCATCACACCGGCTGCCACGACTACCTTTACTGCCCAGTGCTGCACCTCGGATAACTGCAAGAGCCCGCTCTCTAACGCCGTGACCGTTACCGTAACGCCAAAAATAGCCAAGCCTTCGACCACGTATCTGTTCAACGTATGTCCGGCCACTACGGTGAACCTGGCTACGGCGGTAACCAGTACGCCAAAAACAACGGGAGGTACCTTTGTATACCGAACCGGCAACACCCCCGGTTCGCCAGCGGTAAGCAACCCGGCCAGCGTCGCAACGGCCGGTACCTACTATGTATTCGAGAAAACTACCTCCGGATGTTTCAGTGATCCGGCCGCCATCGTTGTGACCACCATAATTGACTGCTCTGACCCAATTGCCGATTGCCAGACCAATCCGGCCACGGTCAACGCGGGCAACGATGCTACCATCTGCGCGACCATCTCTTACAAGCTTTCGGGTACTATTGGTGGAGCCGCTACCAGTGCCGCGTGGACTACCAGCGGTAAGGGTACTTTTGATAACGCCAATTCACTTACTGCTACCTACTATCCTGCCGAGGAAGACCTGATAAGCGGTTACGTGACTCTGAAACTTACCACCAACGATCCGGACGGTGCAGGTATTTGTCAGTCCGCCCAGGATTCGCTCAAACTGACCATTCAGAACATAACCTTCCGTCCGCATATTTCCATCAACGGAGTAGCCAAGACGGATACCATGCCAACCCACCTGAATATCTGCGCGGGCGACTCGGTAGTACTTACCGCCACCGATACCCCGTACCAGTACCGCTGGAACGGAAGCAATACTACTTCCGGCAACCGGTTTGTGGTAAAAACAAGCGGTACTTACTACGTAACCCTCGTAAACAGCAACTCCTGTATTTCCATGAAGTCGGCGAGGGTGGTAGTAAACGTATACAGCGCCTTACCGACGCCGGTTGTAGTCAACAAGCGGAATATCTGCCCGGCTACTACGGTTGACCTTAGCACCACCGTCATGAGTACAGTCTTACCGGGAGGTACTTTTGAATACCGGGTGGGTACCAGTCCAGCCTCAGCGCTGGTGACTTCACCACAATCGGTAGGAGAAGGTACTTACTACGTATTCCAGCGTTCTGCCGAAGGTTGTTACAGCGCACCGGCCAAAGTGAAGGTGTCGGTATTCAGCTGCGGTTCTGACACCCTGCGTACCGACCTAAAAGTTATCAAGCTGGTTGACAAAACGCACGTACAGGTAGGTGACAGCGTCATCTATACCATTAAGCTCAAGAACTACGGACCGGATACCGCCACCAATATTTCGGTGATTGATATCCTCCCCGCGGGACTGGAGTTTGTACTGGGCTCCGGCTTTGAGGTGGAAGGGAATATTATTAAGGCAGTGATACCCATGCTGGCCCCGAACGATAGTATTGTGCATTCGTGCGGCGTGCTGGTGACTGATACAGGTACCATTACCAATACCGTCCGGATTCTGAGTCAGGACCAGGTTGACCCGGTAGCTGCCAACAATGAATCGTCGGTGGATATTCATGTCACCGGGGCCGCGCCTGATTCGGCCGCGGTGGGGGTTGCGATGGGAGTAGTTAACGTTGAACCTTCATTTGATGACACCTTCGTGGTTACCTACCGAATCACCCTCCGGAACTACAGTACCTCGGCGCTCACGAATGTTCAACTCATCGACTCGCTAACCAAGGCATTCCCGGATCCGGTTGAGTTCCACGTGATAGGTTCGCCGGAAGTGAGTGCCACCAGTTCGCTGATTACTGATCCGTATTATAACGGCAAGGATAAAAATACCCTGTTGCTAAGCGGAAGTACCCTGCCCGCCGGCGCCTCGGATATCATAACGCTGTACGTACGGGTAAAACCTAACGGTAGCAACGGGCCATTCTACAATTCGGTTATCGCTCAGGGTAGTGCCGGGGGAACCATGGTACAGGATATATCAAACAACGGATTTAATCCGGCTCCGCTGGGCAATCTGCCTACCCCGGTTCGCTTTGATATGCCAAACCTGCTTGGGGTAGCCAAAATGGTAGGTACACCGGTTGAGGTAGAAACGGGCATCTATGATGTACCTTATACGATCCGACTTACCAACCTCGGTATGAATGAGCTGAACAAGGTGCAAGTAACGGACAACCTCAGCACTACCTTTGGCAATGGTGCCATCCTGGTGCCGGGAGGTGTAGCGGTAAGCGCCGACGCCGGTCTGACGGTAAACCAGGCTTACACGGGTCAGGCCGGTGCTACCGAGCTCCTGGTAGACTCGCTAAGTACCTTGCCCAAAGCCTTTACCCGCGATATATTCCTGACGGTACGGGTCGATGTGCGCGGCGCCACCAGTTCCCAGTTCAACAACGTGGCCATTGGTTCGGCCATGGGTGGCGGAGGAGTAATGGTATCTGATACATCCACCTCCGGTACCAGTGCTGACCCCGACAACGATTTGAACCCGGGTAACAACAGCACCCCAACCCCGATTGACCTGAACAATATTCCGGGTAGTCCGAAGATTGGGGTAGCCATGACCATTTCTGATACGCTGCGGCAGTCTGACGGAAGCTACAACATTACCTACACGGTGGTGGTGAAAAACTACGGCAGCGAACTCCTGACCAATGTACAACTGGTTGATTCACTCGCTAAGGTGTTCAATGCCCAGACCGGAGCGGTGTTCCGGAAAGTTGGCACACCAATTGCAAGTAATCTAAGCAGTCTGGCCATAAACCCTGACTTTGACGGGCTCAACGACGTAGAGCTGCTGATTGCAACCAATAGTACCCTGAACGCCGGAATTGCGGATACGCTCAAATTTACCATAAACGTATCAACCGACGGCCGACAGACCCCGTACCTCAACCGGGTACATGCATCAGCCAGAGCGGGCGACCTGGTAGTGACCGATGTGTCAACCAATGGTATGATACCTGACCTGAACGGAAACGGAGACCCAACAGAAGGCACCGAGGAAGATCCAACCCCGATTATTATTCCGGCGGGTACCGAGCTGTTCATACCGGAAGGTTTCTCTCCCAACGGCGACGGTATCAACGACCTGTTCGTAATCAGAAATACCGGTGGTCAGACCGTAACGCTGGAAGTGTACAATCGCTGGATGAGCCTGGTTTACAAAAATGATAGCTATAACAACGATTGGAACGGTACACCAAACAATGGCCTGCAGGTAGGAAATACCAGCCAGGGCCTCCCCGATGGAACCTACTTCTACGTAGTCAAACTGGGTGATGGACGCCGCTTTGTACGATACCTGACAATAACCAGATAAGAAAATGTTGCAGTACACTCAATTAAAAAAATGGACTGTTCTGGTACTGCTGGCCCTCGGGGTCGGCAGTACCGAAGTTCTGGCTCAGCAGGACAAAATGTACTCTCAGTACATGTTCAACATGATGGCGCTCAACCCGGCCTATGCCGGAAGCCGTGATGTACTGAGCACCACGGGCCTTTACCGAAATCAGTGGGTTAATATTGACGGCGCCCCCAAAACCATGACCTTTACCCTGGATGCTCCGGTTAATAAGGAAAGGGTAGGGTTAGGTCTGCAGATCTATAACGATCAGATTGGCCTCCAGAACGAAACCGGTGCTTTTGCCTCCTACGCTTTTCGTATAAAGGTAGGCGACCGCTCTACCCTCGCGCTGGGACTACAGGCCGGAGCCATTAGCTTTCGCTGGGATCTGACCGAAGCACGACTGGCCCCCGGCGGGTCGGTTGACCCGGCTTTTGCTTCCAATATCTCCAAAATACTCCCCAACTTTGGTACTGGTATTTACCTCAGCAACGACCGGTCCTACCTGGGCGTTTCGGTTCCGCAACTGATTGTTAACAACCTTTCTGATTATAATTCGGGTGACAACCGGGCGCAGCAAAGACGACACGCTTACATGATGGCGGGCTTTGTGGTAGGGTTGAGCAACTCCCTGAAGTTAAAGCCTTCCCTGCTGGTAAAGTATGCCAACGGCGCTCCGCTTGGCCTGGATGGTAACCTGAACCTCTGGATCAATGACCGCCTGGCCCTTGGTACTTCCTACCGTCGTAATCAGTTCAGTACCCTCCAGAACAGCGCCGAAATGTTTACCAGCGACGCGGTGGTAGGTATGCTCGAAGTTCAGCTGACCGACCAGTTCCGGCTGGGGTATGCCTATGATATGATGCTGAACGGTCTCCGGCAGACCAACCTGAGTATCAATTCGGGTAGTCACGAAATCATGCTTCGGTATGAGTTTGGTTTTAGCAAGAGCAAGATCCTGACCCCCCGTTATTTCTAACCCAGGCGGCAGCAGAAAGGAATATTCTCCGGTACTCTTGAAGGGTTCCTAATGGTAAGGATATGCCTTTTCTGATACACACCTCTGTCTTAAAGTACATCGGTATATGACACGCTTTACCAACTTTCTTGTATTTTTTCTATTCCTTACAGGGCAGGCGCTTGGGCAGACTTTGCTCGGCCAGGCCGATAAGGAATTTGAATCACTGGCCTACCTGAAAGCTACGAAATTGTACGAGCAGGCCCTCCTCAACAAAGAGTTGTCGGGTGGTGAATCGCTGGCCGCCAAAGCCAAGCTCGGGTACAGCTACCGTCAACTCAAAGACAGCCAGAACGCCGAACGTATATTTGGGGACCTGATCAGAGAGTACGATAAAAGCTTACCCCAGGAGTACAACCAGTGCTACCTTTACTACGCCCAGGCTCTGGCCAGCAACGGCAAGTACAAGGTGGCCCAGGAAATATACGGAAAGTACTCCGCCCTCGAAGAAGCCGATAACCGGGCTAAGAATTTTTCTAAGTTAAATACGAATGTTTCCCTGCTCACAAAAAACGAGGCTTCATACCGGGTCAATTTTCTGGACATCAATGGCTCCTCCGCCGACTTCAGCCCGGCCTACTTCCGCGACGGTCTGGTGTTTGTTTCGGGTCGTAACGAGGGAGTCAGTATCAAGCGGGTATTTAACTGGAACGAAACGGCCTTTCTGGACCTGTACTACCTCAATGACCTGGCCCGGCTAAAAAAACGGCCGACGGCTTCTCTGGGGGGAGGGACCGAGCAAAGAAGAAACCAGCGGCGAAAAAAAGGAGGAGTACTGGGCCGCGATGCCTACACTTCTACCACGGCCAATGATTCCAGAACGGTGGGCTACTACGCCGGCAGCAGCTATAATATCAACCTGGGTTACGAAGAAAACCCACTGACCGAATCGGAGCAGTTCAGCAAGACACTCAACTCCAAGTACCACGAAGGACCCGCCACCTTTTTTAAGGACGGCAACCGGGTTATTTTTACCCGAAACAATTTCAGCAACGGTAAGTACGGGAAAAGCCAGGACGGCATCAATAAACTCAAGCTATTTACCGCCGAGAATATCAACGGGTCCTGGACCCGAATAGAAGAACTTCCTCTCAACGGCGATGATTTCTCCACCGGGCACCCTTCCCTGAACGCCGACAATACCCTGTTGTACTTCGCCTCCGACCGTCCGGGCGGTATGGGCGGAACCGATATTTATGTGTCCCGTCTCGAAAATGGCACCTGGTCGGAGCCTCAGAATCTGGGACCCGAAGTAAATACCAAAGGCAATGAAATGTTTCCCTTTGTGGATGAGCGGGGTGGCCTTTATTTTTCTTCGGATGGCTGGCCGGGCATGGGTGACCTGGATATCTACTACGCCGTTATGGAACAACCCGTCAAACCCAGAAAAAGCATCAACCTGGGAGCGCCTATCAATTCGAGCAAGGATGACTTTGGTATCCTGACCGACGGCGACCGCTCGCAGGGGTACTTCAGCAGCAACCGACGCAACGGCGGCTCCGACGACGATATCTATAGCTTCGAACGCGAAGGTCCCCTCTACGCCTGCCGCGACCTGACCGTTCAGGTACTTGATGCGGTAAGCCGTCAGCCGCTGAAAGGCGCCCTGGTTCAGATTGAAAACAAGCATAACGCTGCCAAAATGCGTCAGGTGCGTACCGATAGTACCGGTGCCCTGTCCCTGTGCATGGAAGCTGAAAATGAATTCATGTTTATTGCTTCCAGCACGGGCTACCTCAATAACTCCATCGGGTTTGCCGTACGTGCCTTTGACGATGTCCAGCCCAGTCGCCTGGAAATTCCGTTAATACGCGCCACCGGTAGTGGATCTGCCACGGCTGGCTCAGTCATGATGAAAGGCAAAGTAGTATCCAACAAAAACCAGCCCCTCCAGGGGGTACTTGTTACCCGACGCGACGATATGGACGGGACTATTCAGGAAACGGAAACCGGCGCTGATGGTACGTATACCTTTGATGCCGTACCGGGCCGTAACTACACTATCGACGCTACCATTGGTGAGTTTGGTACGTTTGGCAAGAAAATCCTGAATTTCTCGCCCGATAAGCTCACCGAAATTAACATCCTGATGTTTGAAAAAGGCGATGTTATGCAGGTAGAAAACATTTACTATGACCTGGATAAATGGGAGCTGCGCCCGGATGCCCAGCAGGAACTGGACAAAGTGGTGGAGATTATGCAGAAGTACCCCGAAATGAAAATTGAGCTAAGCTCCCATACCGACAGCCGGGCCAATAGTAAGTACAATAAGGCCCTTTCCAACAGCCGGGCCCGCGCAGCTAAACATTACATTGTAGGCAAAGGAATAGCCGCGAAACGAATAGCGACCCGTGGTTATGGTGAAAGCCGCCCGGTGAACAAATGTACCGACGGGGTAAATTGTCCGGACGAAGAGCACCAGCAAAACCGCCGTACCGAAATAAGGATTGTAAACCTGAATTAAATACCAGTAATGATTCGCAAAAGGCAGAAGAGGTTTTCTTCTGCCTTTTTTGTTTTGTACCAAAAGGATGACTACACTTGAAGCAAATTTAGTTTTACATGAAAAAAGTAGCAGTGTTGGCTGTAAGGAAGGCAGGTTGGGTACTTCTGCTGGTAGTAGGGTCGGTTAGCTGGTCGTTTGGTCAGCGGGAGGTACTTTACGAGCAGTACCAGCAAAACCCGATGGCCATAAATCCGGCTTTTACCGGCGTGCGGGAAGATTTTAACATGACGGCGATTCTCCGTCGCCGGTGGTTTTTCCTGCCCAACGCCCCCATTACCCAAACCTTCGCTACGGACGGTACGGTAGCCAATGGTAAGGTAGGTTTAGGCTTGCAGGCTCTGAACGACCGTATGAGCGTATACGCCACTACGGGTGCCTACGGGTCGGTAGCTTACCACGTGGCAAGTACCGGTCCGGTAAAGATTTCCTTGGGAATACAGGGGGGCGTAAATGTACTGCCGGTCTACGATTTTACCTCCAATACTTCCCTCAGCCGCGCGCTGGGCAGTTTTGGCGCGGGTATCTGGCTCCGGACTGATCGGTTTTACGCGGGTGTTTCCAAACCCGAACTACTGGCCCAGGGGTACGGCAGCCGGGCTTCGTACGGTATTTACCGGCGACCGCTGTATGTACTGGCCGGGGGGCAGTTTGACCTGGCCGAAGACCTGAAACTGGTTCCTCAGGTACTGGTGGTGCAGGAAGCCGGTACCAGCCTGCGCGTCGATGTGGGCGCCCGCGCCTGGTATAATGAACGCATTGGACTGGGAGCTTCCTTCCGGACTGCCGTTCGAAATTATTTACAACTTTCTGGCGAAGTCCAGGTTTCAACTAATGTAAGGGTTGGTTACATTTTTAATTCAAGAGCCATTGAAGCAGGCGCTAACGTGACCAGTACCGGCCCGGTTGGCATGCATGAGTTAATGCTCAAGTTCGTGCCCAATCCATCGGGCTTTCATCTGAACTAAATAGGGCTTGTGGCCGAAGGATGATTGGTAAAGTATCCAGTAAAAAGGAGTTTTTTTTGTGTTTTGTTTAGATAACATCTCGTAACTTTGCCCCGCAAAAGAAAAATCACATTTGTGATGGATAAATATTCATATATAGCTAATTCTGACGGTGCTTACATAGAGGAATTGTACAATTCCTACAAGCAAGACCCATCCTCGGTGGAAGAGGGATGGCGTAAATTTTTTGAAGGCTTTGAGTTTTCACAAAAATATCCGCTCAATGGAAACGGCCACGCCAATGGGGTGGCTACCAAAGAGGTGCCGGCTACCGGTAAAATGGACCCGGGACGGATGGACCCCGGACGGACGGACGCGGACCGGATCCGGAAGGAGATGGAGGTTGTACACCTGATCAGGGGCTACCGCTCACGCGGGCACCTGCTGGCTACCACCAACCCGATTCGCCAGCGACGCGACCGTAAACCCCGTCTGGACCTGGCCGATTTCAACCTGACCGAAGCTGACCTGGATCAGGTCTTTGAAGCGGGAACGGAAGTGTTCGGTCGTCCGGCCAGGCTACGGGAAATCGTGGATGCCCTGAAAAAAATATACACGGGCAACATCGGTTTTGAGTACCTCTACATCCGGGATCCTGACCAGAAAAACTGGTTGCGGGAAAAGATTGAGCAGGAGGCGCTGAATATGACTTTTTCAACAGATGAGAAAAAGCATATTCTCTCCAAACTCAACGAGGCAGTTGTATTCGAAAACTTCCTGCACACCAAGTTTCTGGGACAGAAACGTTTTTCCCTCGAAGGGGGTGAAACAACCATTCCGGCGCTGGACGCTATGATTAACAAGGCGGGCGAAATGGGCGTAGTGGAAGTTATGATCGGGATGGCCCACCGGGGTCGCCTGAACGTGCTGGCCAATATCATGCGTAAAACCTACGAGCAGATCTTCAATGAATTTGAAGGAAACCTGCCCGATCAGGTGTGGGGCGACGGCGACGTGAAGTACCACATGGGTTTTTCAAGTCAGATCGAGACCCCCTCGGGACACCAGATGTACCTCAAGCTGGCCCCCAACCCTTCGCACCTCGAAGCCGTAAATCCGGTAGTGGAAGGAGCCATGCGGGCCCGCGCCGACGGCATGTACAACAGCGACTACGACTGTGTACTACCCGTACTAATTCACGGTGATGCCGCCGTTGCCGGTCAGGGTATTGTGTACGAAGTAACCCAGATGTCCAATCTGGAAGGCTACTATACCGGAGGTACCATCCACTTTGTTATCAATAACCAGGTAGGCTTTACTACCGACTTTGAAGATGCCCGCTCGAGTATTTATAGTACCGATGTAGCCAAGATTGTGGACGCCCCGGTGTTGCACGTTAACGGCGACGACCCCGAAGCGGTAGTTTACTGTATGCGTTTGGCGGTAGAGTACCGGCAGAAGTTCAACAAGGACATATTCATTGATATGGTGTGCTACCGTCGCCACGGACACAACGAATCGGATGAACCCAAGTTTACCCAGCCCGTACTGTATAGCTACATCGAAAACCACCAGAACCCGCGCGAGATATACCAGAAAGTACTGGTAGAACGCGGAGATGTGGACGCCGAGCTAGCTGCCAACATGGATAAAGAGTTTAAGGCCCTCCTGCAGGAACGTCTCGACATGGTGAAGCAGAAAGCCCTGCCTTATGCTATGCCTAAACTGGAGCAGGAGTGGAGAAACCTGAAATATTCTACCCCCGAGGATTTTGAAAAATCACCGGAAACGGGGGTAAGTGTCGAAGTACTTGAAAAAGTAGGTCAGGCCCTGGCACAAGTACCGGAAGGGTTTAGTACGCTCAAGCAGATAGATAAGCTGCTCAAAGATCGGAAGCAAATGATCTTTGATACCAAAAAGGTTAACTGGGCTACGGCTGAGCTCCTGGCTTACGGTTCTATTGTGGCCGAAGGTAAAATTGTCCGCCTTAGCGGACAGGATGTGCAGCGGGGTACTTTCTCCCACCGCCACGCGGTGCTGCGCGATGCCAAAACCAACGAAGCCTATACCAACCTGAACCATATCCAGGATGAGCAGGGCCGGTTTATGATTTACAACTCATTGCTTTCCGAATACGGTGTACTTGGCTTTGAGTTTGGTTATTCCATGGCTAATCCCAACGCCCTGGTGATCTGGGAAGCCCAGTTTGGTGATTTTGCCAACGGCGCGCAGGTCATGATTGACCAGTTTATTACTACCAGCGAAACCAAGTGGGACCGTTGGAACGGACTGGTGATGTTGCTGCCGCACGGTTACGAAGGTCAGGGCCCCGAGCACTCCAATGCCCGCCCTGAGCGGTTCCTGCAGTTGTCAGCCAACAATAATATTATTGTTTCCAATATTACGACACCGGCTAACTTCTTCCACTTGCTGCGTCGTCAGCTAAGCTTCCCGTTCCGGAAGCCCCTGGTAGTTATGTCGCCCAAGTCAATGCTGCGGCACCCGCTGTGCGTATCATCCCTGGATGAGCTGACCAGTGGTCGCTTCCAGGAAACTATTGGTGATACGTTCGCTGATCCCAAAAAGGTGAAGAAAGTACTGCTGTGTACCGGAAAGCTTTACTACGAGTTATTCGAAAAACAGCAGGCCGACAAGCGGGACGATGTAGCTATAATTCGGGTGGAGCAACTGCATCCTTTCCCCAAGAATCAACTCAATGAGCTGATCGGACAGTATAAAAAGGCCAAAGTATACTGGGTACAGGAAGAACCCTTCAACATGGGAGGCTGGACCTTTTTGCTGCGTATGTACCCCGAACAACCCCTGGAAGTTATTGCCCGCCGTCCGAGTGCGTCACCTTCTACGGGCTTTGCCAAGATACACGCGCAGGAGCAGGCCGAGATCATCCGCCGGGCTTTTGAATAGTATTCAAACCAATGTAAATTGACCACGTTATTTTCATAAGAAAGTTGAAAAAATGGCTGAAATAGAAATAAAAGTACCGCCCGTAGGTGAATCCATCACCGAAGTTACCATTGGAACCTGGTTTAAGAACGAAGGTGACCAGGTGAAGATGGACGAAGTAATCTGCGGACTGGATTCTGACAAGGCTACCTTTGAGCTAACCGCCGAAGCCGAAGGAGTACTTCATATTAAGGCTAAGGAAGGTGATACCCTCTCTATTGGTGACCTGATTGCCACCATTGATAAGTCAGGTTCAGGTACTTCAGCCGGAAATGGAAGCGCCTCACCGGCCCCCGTTCAGGAAAAGGAAGTGACTCCCGCTCCCCAGGCTAATGCGCCCCAGGCTAGTGCGCCCCAGGCTAATGCGCCTCAGGCCGAAGCGCCTAAGGCTTCGGGCAACGTGGTCGAAATGAAGGTACCTACCGTGGGTGAATCCATTACCGAAGTAACTATTGCCAGTTGGATAAAGAAAGACGGTGACCAGGTAGCAATGGATGAGATCCTGTGTGAACTGGAATCGGACAAAGCTACCTTTGAACTCCCTTCCGAGGCGGCCGGTACCCTGCGTATTGTAGCGGGCGAAGGCGAAACGCTGGCCATTGGGGCGACCATCTGCCGCATCGAAGCGGGCCAGGGTAGTGCGGCCACCGCACCGGCACCCACGCAGTCAGCGTCAGCTCCCGCCGCCCAGGAAGACGACCGGGAGTTTTCGGCGGGTCATGTGTCGCCGGTAGCGGCCAAGATACTGGCCGAAAAAGGCATCGATCCCAAAGAGGTAACCGGAACGGGTACTGGCGGAAAAGTAACGAAGGAAGATGCCCTGAAAGCGGAAAAGGGTGGCTCAAAACCAGCAACCGAGCCCGCCAAAGCAGAAGCGCCAAAACCAACTCCTGCTGCTCCTGCCCAGGCCGCTGCGCCAGCCCCCACGGGTGACCATGGACAACGTCGGGAGAAAATGTCATCCCTGCGCCGTACTATTGCCCGTCGTCTGGTGTCGGTAAAGAATGAAACCGCCATGCTCACCACTTTCAACGAAGTGGATATGAAGCCCATTATGGATTTGCGGTCCAAGTTCAAAGATAAATTCAAGGAAAAGCACGAAGTAGGTCTGGGCTTTATGTCCTTCTTTACCAAAGCGATTTGTGTTGCCCTTCAGGACTTCCCGGTAGTTAATGCCTACATCGACGGCGACGATATTGTTTACAACGACCACTGTGATGTTTCTATCGCGGTGTCGACTCCACGCGGCCTGGTGGTACCCGTCATCCGTAGCGCCGAAAAAATGTCATTTGCGGCCATTGAGAAAGAAATCATCCGGCTGGCTACCCGCGCGCGGGATGGCAAACTTGGTATCGACGAAATGTCGGGTGGTACCTTTACCATTACCAACGGAGGAATTTTTGGTTCCATGCTGTCTACGCCGATTATCAACGCGCCCCAGTCAGCCATTCTGGGTATGCACAATATTGTCGAGCGTCCCGTGGTAGTTAATGGTGAAATCGTCATTCGCCCAATCATGTACGTAGCGCTGTCCTATGACCACCGTACCATTGACGGTCGTGATTCGGTAAGCTTCCTGGTACGGGTAAAGCAACTGCTGGAAGACCCGGCTCGTCTGCTACTGGAACTTTAAAAAGTACTCTATATAATACAGTGGCCCGTGGACTTATCCACGGGCTTTTTTGTTGGTGGCGGCAAGAACTGCCTGGGACGCAGGATAATGAAAATTATTTGTAGTAATTTAGGTATCATTTTTGCACCGCACTAGTATGAAAGACACATCTATGAAAACACCGCTGATCTACCTGTTTTTTCTGGTTATGGCCCTGCTGGCTGGCTGTAAAAAGAACGAACCTGAAAAGAATCCAACGGGTTGTCTCATTAAAGCCGAAACCCTCAACGGCAACCCCTACCGTTCCTACGAGTATGATGAGCAGAATCGGTTGTATCGAATGGTGCAGTATAAAACCGACAACTCCGCCTCGCCCGAAAAGCGCTATACCTTTGAATACAATCAGGACGGAAAGGTAATCCTTTTCAGAGAAACGGGTCTGGCGGCCCCTTTTCAAAACTTCCAGTATGAGCCCATCTATGATGAAGAGGGCAAGGTGAATAGTCTGACCCAGTCGCGGCTGTTAAATTCGGGGCCACAACTGGTACAGACCAACAATCTGGAATATGATGACCGGAAACGCGTGACGAAATTTGCCTGGGATGCCACCTACTGGCGCTACGAGTACGATGAAAACGGCAACCTGACCCGGTGGTACATTAAAGTACCCGCAGTGCCTGCCGAAGTACTGGTAGCCGAGTACGAGAACTACGACGGTCGGCAAAACCTGTACTTGTTCAGCGATGCGGTCAGGATGGTAAACCTTATTTCGGGAGGAGGGGCCAGTAGCCAGAACCCGGGTAGCTTTAAGTTTTACGGACCTGCGGGTGGCGTTTCCCAAACCGGGGTAGTTACCTATGAGTATACCGAAAAGGACCTTCCCAGCCAGGCCAGCGTTTCCCTCTTTTCCCAGTCGGGGCAGGCTTCCACGCAGGTATATGGTTTTGAATATGAATGCTTGTAAGAAAATCAGATAATGGACCAGGTCCCGCGCAGAAACGCGCGGGATTTTTATTTTTGGAAAAAAGTAACTTTTTTGCTCCCATGCAACGACTCTTCCTCCTCTCTGTTCTGCTCCTTACGGTGGCAGGTACCAAGGTACTGGCGCAAAGTACGCCCCCGTCAGATTCCGTATTTATTCGTCGGCTGTTTGACGAAGCCCTGAGCCGCGGCAAGTCTTACGAGTGGCTGCGGCACCTCACTACCCGCATTGGTCCGCGGCTTAGCGGGTCAGAAGGAGCCGCCAAAGCCGTAAATTATACCAGACAGCTAATGGAACAGGAGGACTTTGACCGGGTATTCCTGCAGAATGTAATGGTACCCCACTGGGTACGCGGTACCCGGGAAAAAGCCTACATACAAATTGGCAACCAAAAAACAGAAGTCCCGATTGCTGCCCTTGGTGGTTCGGTAGCTACTCCAAAGACCGGAATTAAAGCCCGGGTGGTGGAAGTAAAGAATTTTCAGGAACTCCGTGAACTGGGACGTAGTAAGGTACAGGGCAAAATAGTTTTCTTTAACCGCCCCATGGACCCCACTAAGCTCAACACCTTTGAGGCGTACAGTGGCGCGGTGGATCAGCGGGGCAATGGAGCTACCGAAGCAGCCCAACTGGGCGCGGTTGGGGCCATAGTTCGTTCCATGACTACCCGGCTGGATGACTTCCCGCATACCGGAGCCATGCGCTATGGTACCGGCGTTCCGCTGATACCAGCGGCGGGTATAAGTACCAATGGCGCTGAATTACTGAGCAGGATGCTGAAGACCAATCCTGAGCTTGAGTTTTTCTTTCAGCAAAACCCCGAAACGCTTCCCGATGCGCCTTCCCATAACGTAATCGGTGAATTGAAAGGTACTCAGAACCCGGAAGAAATACTGGTCGTAGGGGGCCACCTGGACTCCTGGGATTTGGGTCAAGGCGCGCACGACGACGGGGCGGGCTGTGTTCAGGCCATTGAGGCAATTCGGCTCTTAAAGGCACTGGGGTACCAGCCCCGGCGTACCCTTCGGGCAGTTATGTTCATGAACGAGGAAAACGGCTTAAAGGGCGGAATGGCCTATGCCGACACAGCCCGATCGAAGAAAGAAAAGCACCTGGCAGCGATTGAGTCAGATAGGGGCGGGTTTGTACCGCGCGGATTTGGAGTAGTTGGAGATGCTGCCAAAAGGGCAAAGATTATTGCCTGGCAACCGCTGCTAGCCCCCTACGGTCTGCACGAAATTGGCCCCGGCGGGGGAGGGGCGGACATTGGGCCGCTGGCGCAACAGGGCACGGTACTGCTGGGGTTGATCCCTGACTCCCAACGGTACTTTGACTACCACCACGCCGCCTCCGATACCTTTGATGCCATCAGCCGCAGAGAGTTGGAAATGGGGGCTGCTTCCATGGCTGCCATGCTGTACCTCCTGGACAAGTACGGCTTATAAGGGGTAAGCCGAAGCTGGTGTGGAAGAATCTCCGGTGGTGATTTCGCGTTAGTAGGTTACAACTTGGGGTTCTGCTTGTGGCGGTCTTTATCCCGTAGGGTCTTTTTTTCGATATTCTTTTGTAAAGCTTCGGTCAGGTTTACGCCCGTCTGGTTGGCCAGACAAATAAGTACCCACAGTACATCCGCCATTTCGTCGGGCAGGTCTTTTTCCAGATCTGATTTTTTGAAAGACTGGTCGCCGTAGGTGCGTGCCATGATCCGGGCCAGTTCACCTACTTCTTCGGTCAGGATGGCCATGTTGGTCAATTCCGAGAAGTACCTTACCCCGTAGGTTTTTATCCAGCTATCTACCTCCTGCTGGGCTTCTTCAATAGTCATGGTGTTTACTGGTGAATGAGTGAATGGTGAATTAGTGAATTTATTTTCGACAAAAAAGAGTATTCCCTCCTTTCCTCCCTTCCCGCTTTTCTGCTTTCCTCCTTTTTCCTCTAAATTCTATTTTTTGAATCAATTAGGATCGTGACCGGGCCGTCGTTCAGGAGGTTTACTTTCATATCGGCCCCGAAGGCGCCGGTCTGGATGGGAGTACCTAGTTCCTGATTGAGAAAAGTGATCATTTGTTCGTACAGCGGGATAGCTACTTCGGGTCGGGCCGCTTCGATAAAGGACGGGCGGTTGCCTTTTTTGGTACTGGCGTGTAGCGTAAACTGGCTAATCAGCAGGATAGTACCCCCTACGGTCTTTAGGTCCAGATTCATTTTTCCGCTGCCACGGTGGCCGTCAGCATCCGAAAAAACCCGCATCCCCACTATCTTCCGCCCCAGCCATTCCACGTCCTCAGTGGTATCGGTATGCGTTATTCCTACGAGTACCAGAAAACCCAGCCCGATTTGCCCGTGTATGGTTCCATCAATGGTGACAGAGGCTTCAGTAACCCGTTGTAGTACTGCAATCATGAGTTGTCAGGTGTTAGGAATTAGCTTTTAGGCGTTAGGTAGCTATTGCTGAAATATTAGTGCGTTTCCCTAATGTTTGGCTTGCGAGGTATCCTTCAAGTGCCAGCGGAAATTTATAAGCTAATAACTAACGCCTAATAGCTTACAGCTAGAGATCCAGCAGCAGGTGCGCGAGGCCGAAGTATACCCCGTAACCAATCAAATCATTCGCCGTGGTAATAAAAGGACCGGAGGCGACGGCCGGATTGATGCCCAGCTTATCCAGCAAAATGGGAGTAACTGTACCCATAAAAGAAGCCAGAAAGACTACCGACACCAGTGCCGAAGAAACCACCATCGCCAGCTGTACCTCATTACCAATTAAAAGGTTGAAGCCAAATACGATGATGCTGATGATGAGGCCGTTGATAAGAGCTACGCCAAACATCCGGACCAGACGCTGCCAGACGCCCGTATCCAGGCCCGACTTATCCGCCAGACTTTGCAATATAATGGAGGAGGTTTGAATACCCACGTTCCCCCCCGTAGAGCCAATAATAGGAATAAACGCCGCCATAGCCGGCACTATGACCAGATCACCCTCAAAAAAACTGATAAACTTGGCCGCCAGTATTCCCCCCATCATCCCCACCAGCAACCACGGCAGGCGCGCACGGGTTTGTCGCCATACGGTATCGTCTTCCTCTACTTCTCCGGTAATACCCGCCATGGCCAGCGTATCCGAACTGGCTTGTTCGGTAATTACGTCCACAACGTCATCAATGGTAATACGCCCCAGCAACCTACCCTGTACATTCACCACGGGCAGGGAATCCATATCGTAGCGGCGCATTAGCTCGGCTACTTCCTCGGCGGGGCGGTAGGTTTCCACAAAAATGATGTCCTTGTCGTAGAGGCTTTCGATGAGGGTATATTTTTGGGCCAGTACAATGCGTTTTAGGGAAAGTACCCCCAAAAGCCGGTCGTTGTCGTCGACTACGTATACTGAATATACTTTCTCTACATCTTCGGCCTGCTTCCGCAACTCTTCAATACACTGGTTTACCGTCCAGTTTACATTGGCCTTTACCAATTCCTTCTGCATCAGACCCCCGGCCACGTCTTCATCGTAGTGCAGCAGATCCAGGATAAACCGGGCCTGTTCGCGGTCTTCCAGCAGCGCTATTACCTCTTCCCGTATGCGTATTGGCTGCTCATTGAGCAAATCCACGGCATCATCGGAATCAAAGATGTTTACATAGCGGGCAATTTCATCGGAGGTAAAGCTTTTAAGAAAGTCGCGGCGGTCGTGGGGGTCAATCCCGGCCAGGATCTCGGCCCCTACCTTGGTATCGAGCAGATTAAGGAGGTACCGGGCGGGTTCGGTGTCGAGTTCATCCAGCAGACTGGTAACGTCGGCCGGATATAATTCCTCCATTTCAGCCCGGAGCGTTGGGGCGTCCTGCTTCTCAATCAGCTCCTGAATGTGATCTACATACTCTTTTTTTAATTCAAAATTCATGGTACTTCAATTACCTTGATTCTCACAAATCATTTTCCGGAAGGTCAATAGTATCAATCGGTACCTGGGCCAAAAGCCGGGTTAGTACTATAAAGTCCGCTACGGCCAATTGCTCGGCGCGTTTATCGAGTAAGGCATGGTCGGGCACGGTACCCAGCGGCTTTAACGCGTTCCGCAGGGTTTTGCGCCGCTGGTTAAAAGCCGTTTTTACCAGTCTGAAAAACAATTTCTCATCGCAGTCCAATTTCGCGGTTTTGTTGCGGGTAAGCCGTATTATTCCCGATTGTACCTTAGGGGGCGGATCAAATGCACCCGGTGGCACACTAAACAAATACTCAATATCGTAGTAAGCCTGTAGCAGTACGCTCAGAATACCGTACTCTTTGCTGCCGGGAGGCGAAGCAATGCGACGGGCTACTTCCTTCTGCAGCATGCACACTACCTCAAGTACCTGATCGCGCTGGTCCAGGACCCTGAAAAAAATCTGGGAGGAAATATTGTACGGGAAATTGCCAATAATGCCAAAAGGCTCCTTAAATAAAGTACCCGGATTCCAGCGCAGAAAGTCGCCATCGATGATGCGGTCCTGCAGGGAGGGGTAGTGGGTCTTTAAGTAGTTAATGGACTCAATATCAATTTCTATGACGTAGGTAGTCAAGTACTCCTTAGTCAGCAGGTACTGGGTAAGTACCCCCATACCGGGGCCTATCTCTAGTACCTGGTTGTACTGTTGGTGTCTGGTCAGGCTTTCCACGATTCGCTCCGCAATGTTCAGATCGCGGAGAAAATGCTGGCCCAGATGTTTTTTGGCACGTACTTTCAAAAGTTACAAGTTTTGATAATGCAGGAACAAGGCCTAAAATTACGCCTAATTTCGTAGATTTATTGAATAAAGAATATAACCGGTTTTAGGTTAGCCCAGCAGTGACAACCATGGAAACAATAAAATCATATACCGACTGGCAATCGATACATAGTACCCTTGAGCACCTTAAGCTGATAGGAATTACCCTCAGCCCCGACCTGGTGATTAAGTCGGTGAGTCCCTATACCCTGAAAAAGACCAACTGGCAGGAGTCAGACCTGGTGGGGTACAGCCTGTTTGATAAACTTATTCCGGAAGAAGACCAGGATGAGGTACGCGATACGCTGGAAGATGGAATGTACGGGGGGGCCAAGATAGAACGGCGGGAATTACCACTTTTGGCTCAGAACGGTACCCTGCGGACCTTGTCCATCAACTCGGTACTCATGCAGGAAGAAAACGGGAAGCTTAGTTCTATAACGCTGGTAGGGGAGGACATCACCCGCCGCCGCCGCATGG
Organism: Telluribacter sp.; assembly: GCF_035998675.1. Classification (NCBI taxonomy): domain Bacteria; kingdom Pseudomonadati; phylum Bacteroidota; class Cytophagia; order Cytophagales; family Spirosomataceae; genus Telluribacter; species Telluribacter sp. Next base: position 71,637 of record NZ_DASYHI010000022.1, on the reverse strand, counting down.
AGTCGGCCCTGTCCAAGTCCAACTCCCAGCTTCAGGACCTGGTGGATAATACCAGTGACCTGATTCAGCTGATTACCCTCGACGGCAAGTTCATATTTGTGAACCGCGCCTGGCGGGAGGTACTTGGGTACGGTCTGGAAGAAATCGCCGCCATGACCATTTCGGATATTCTGCATCCGCAGTTCCGGGAAGTGACGCTGAAACAACTCCGGGAAATTCAGGAAGGCAAACCCATGCCCGACTTTGAAACGGTTTTTATCAGCAAGGAAGGCCGCAAAATATTCCTGACCGGTAGCGTTAACTGCCGCTACGACCACGGCAAGCCCACCGCGTTTCGTTGTATCCTGCACGATTTTTCTGAGAAAATACGGGCCGAAAAAGCGCAGAGCCTGTACTATAGCATCGCCAACTGGACCATCAGTACCCAGAATCTGGACGATCTATACCACAATATTCACCAGGAATTAGGCAAGATCATTGACGTTAAGAATTTCTTTATTGCCCTTTATGACCAGAACAAAAGCTACCTGTACTTCCCGTACTACATAGACGAATACTTTCAGGGAAACCTGCGCTTTACCAAGCGCCGCCTGGGCAACGGCCTGACCGAGTTCGCCATTGCCTCCAACCGCCCGCTGTTCCTGTACGAAGAGGATATCGAAAAGCTGGCTACTACCAACAGCCTGTATCTGTATGGCGTTACGCCCAAGGTACTGCTGTGCGTACCCCTGCGCATTGGCGACCGGGTAACCGGAATCATCGGGGTAAAGTCCTACGACAACCCCAACACCTTTGACGCCCGCGACCTGGAACTGCTGGAGTTTATTTCGGGGCAGGTGGCGCTGGCCATAGCCCGGAAACAAAGCGAAGAAGAGCTGGCCAAATACGCCGCCCGGCTCAACGCCATCTTTGACAGTAGTTCCCACCTGATTTGGTCGGTCAATAAAAGTTTACAGCTTACTTCATTCAACCGCAACTACGCCGACCTGATTAAGGCGCAGCTCAATATGCCGCCTTCGCTGAATGTAAGTACCGAAAAGCTGGGCTGGCGCATGATGGGGGCCGAAAATCGCCGGGTACTCGAAAACCGCTACCGACAGACGTTCCGGGGCGAGCCTCAGTACTTTGAGCTGAAAATTGATAAACGCGGTGGGGGAGATATGTGGCTGGAGTTTTATCTGAATCCTATTTTGTACACCGGAGGCCTAATTGAGGAAGTTTCGGGCATTGCCCGGGACATTACGCGCCGGAAGCAGGCCGAAATTGACCTACGCCAAAGCGAAGAAGTTTTCCGGGGAATATTCGAAAACCTACAGGACATTTATTGCCGTGTGGACCGCCAGGGCTGCATAACCATGATCAGCCCGTCGGTTTTCAAGCGGACCGGCTATACCCCGCAGGAGGTACTGGGTCGCAATATTTCCGAGTTCTTCTTTGACCGGCAACTGATACACGCGGCCCTCATCCGGCTGCGTCGCGATAAAAGTCTTCGCAACTTCGAAGCCCCCCTGCGGATCAAGGATGGTACCGAGCGGCAGTTTATGTTCAATATGCTGCTTTTTGCCGACGAAAACGGCAAACCGCTGGAAGTAGCCGCCCTGGCCCGCGATATTACCGAGCTCAAGCACAACGAGCAGGAACTCCGGAAAGCCAAGGAACAGGCTGAGCATTCCCTGAAGGTAAAAGAAGGCTTCCTGGCCAATATGAGCCACGAAATACGTACGCCCATGAACGGGGTTATTGGCATGATAGACCTGCTGGTAAGTACCCGACTCAACGACGAGCAGCGCGACTATGTACATACCATCAAGCGTTCCAGCGAAACCCTGCTGCATATCCTGAACGATATTCTGGATTTGTCCAAAATTGAAGCCGGCAAAATGGTGCTGCACGAGGCACCCCTATCACTGACGGAGTTGCTGGAAAAACTGGTGGCTCTCTTTGGACAAACCGCCCGCAACAAAGGCAATACCCTGACCTATAAGCTGGCCTCTGAGCTACCGACCTATATTCTGGCCGACCAGACGCGCCTGCTTCAGATTCTATCCAATCTGACTTCCAACGCCCTTAAGTTTACGGAGAATGGTGCTGTTCGCATTGAAGTATCGCTGGCAGGGAGCAAAAAGAAACTGCATAAATTTAAAGTAGAGGTATACGATTCGGGCATTGGTATATCAGAAGAAGACCAGAAGATGCTGTTTACCTCCTTCACCCAGGTTGACAACTCTTCCCGCAAAACCTTCGGGGGAACTGGTCTGGGACTGGCTATTTCGCGGCAGCTGTGTCAGCTCATGAACGGTGACATTGGGGTAGAATCCCATACGGGAGCGGGAAGTATGTTCTGGTTTACGTTTGAAGCCCGGGAAACCAGTATTTCACCGGCCAGCCAGGATGCAAATGACCTCGAGGTACCCATTGACAATGCTTTTTCCGACTATCATCCCCGTATTTTGCTGGTAGATGATAACCTGGTGAACCGCAAGGTAGCCAGCGAAATTCTGAAAAAAGCCGGCTGTGAAGTCATTACGGCCGAAGATGGTTTTGTGGCCATCAAAAAGGTTGAGGAGGTTTTTGAATTACCCGATGGCTACTTTGATGTCTTATTTATGGATATTCAAATGCCGGATATGGACGGGGTCGAAACAACCCGCGAACTCCGGAAAAAGTTTGGCAAAAGACTTCCTCCCGTCATTGCCATGACTGCCTACTCCATGAAAGAGGACCGCGACCGGTTCCTGAGCCAGGGCATGGACGACTATATTCCCAAACCCATCCGGGCCCAGCAGCTAATAAATAAAGTAAGAGAAATTGTGGGCGGCAAGAAAAATCGCGAGCTGGGGCAGAAGCAACAGGCCATAGCCCAGGAAATAGTACTACCCATATTGGACCGTGCCCTGGTGGAGCAGCTGAAAAGCATCGGAGGGGCCGACCTGGTACTATCGGTTTACGAAGACTTCGTAAACGAGTCGACCGAACTGGTCAACGAAGCCATCATTGCCTTCGACCGCGATGATATTGCCACCGTAAAAAGTCACCTGCACACCCTGAAAGGAAGCGCCGGTACGGTAGGGGTCATGCAGGTAGCCGAAATAGCCCGCGAGGCCGAAGGCCGGTTGAAAACAAACGACACAAGTACCTTGTCCGAAGCCCTGCCCGAACTTAAGAAGGCCTATGATGCTTTTCTGGCCTGCTACGAAAAAAAACTGAATGACTGGCTGACCTGAAGGTACTTAGCGCTGCTTGGCGTAGGTTTTTTCGCCGGCCTCAATGGCTACCTTCAGGTGGTTTTCGGCCGGGGGAATCGGGCAACTGTACCCGTCGCTGTAGGCGCAGTAGGGGTTATAGGCTTTGTTAAAGTCCAGCAGCAGACGCTTGTCTTTGACATCATTTGTCCGAAGGTCCAGGTAGCGGCCGCCGCCGTAGGTAGTGGTGCCGTTGGTGGGGTCTTTGAAAGGTACAAAAAGGTAGTCGCGGTACTGGGGCAGCTGCGGCAGTGCCGACTTATACACGGCCAGTTTCTGGGGCTTTCCGTTCAGGCTGAAGTGCAGTTCACCGTACTTGACATAGGCTTTCTTTTCACCATTATAAGTGGGCATTTCAAAAGGCTGACTTTTTGGGGTAGGTACAAACCGGGCCTCAAGCCGGTAAGCCAGGGTTGGTTCGTAGAAGCGCAGCCCTTCGAGGTCTTCTTTTTTCAGGGGAGACCTGGGACTGGTCAGAAATTCTTCCCTGTATTCATCCCGGTGAATGGCTATTTCTTCCTCGTAGTCCTGGGCCAGCAAAGGTCCCGCTGCCAGCAGCAACAGAAACAGGTATCGCAGCATAGTTGTAAAAATCAGGTTTGGTAGCCAAAGGTACTGGCTTTACCCCATATTCAGGTAGACTCGCTGTCAGGTACCTTGGCGGAGTTTAAAAATGGGGATAATAAGCTATTTATTTACAACTACTTAAAGTACTTAATCATCAGCGGATGCGTACCCGCCAGGTACTACTGGACCATTACGCGAAAAACTATCTTTTGTAAAAAAATAGATGAATTTTGCCAGAATACCGGAGGGTACTTGTTTACTTAGGCGAAATATCCCTAAATTCACCATGACAATTGAACCATTAAAACTGAAAATTCAACATGTCTTATACTAAACGTGTATTGATTGCCGAAGACAGCTCGGTGATTCAAAATTTAGCCCGGAAGATACTCGAATTCCAGAATTACGAAATTACCGCCGTTAAAAATGGGGAGCAGGTACTTCAGCTGCTTGAAAAAGAAGACTTCGATATTATCCTTCTTGATATAAACATGCCGATCATGGATGGCATGGAGTGCGCCCGGGCCATCCGGTCGCTGGGTAATCCCCAAAAAGCCCAGACTCCCATTGTGGCTATTACCGGCAATGCCAAAAACTACACCGACGGAGACTTCAAGGATGCGGGCTTTAACGATGCCCTGATGAAGCCGCTCAACTTTGACCGTCTGGTAGAAGTAGTAGCGCACCTTACCGAAAAGTAAACTGCATGAGGGTTACTTTCCTTGGAACCGGTACGTCGCAGGGGGTACCGGTTATCGCCTGCGACTGTGCCGTTTGTCGTTCATTGGATTACCGCGACAAACGGCTCAGGGTTTCGGTCTGGCTGGAAGTACAGGGAAAGTCTTTCGTTATTGATACCGGTCCGGACTTTCGGCAGCAGATGCTTCGGGCCAGGGTCAGGCAACTGGATGCCGTTATTTTTACCCACCAGCACAAAGACCACGTCGCCGGGCTCGACGATGTGCGGGCTTTTAACTTTCGCCAGCGGAAAGACATGCCCCTTTACGGCCGGGTGGAAGTACTTGACCAGATACAGCGGGAATTCTTCTATGCTTTTGAAGAAGACCGTTACCCCGGCGTTCCGCACTTACAGCTCATCCCCATTGCCAACCAACCCTTTGACGTAGCGGGCGTTACCTTCACTCCCATTGAAGTCATGCACGGCCGGCTGCCGGTCTACGGTTTTCGGGTGGGAGACTTTACCTATATTACCGACACCAACTTCATCTCCGAGCAGGAACTCGAAAAAGTTAAGGGGACCAAAGTGCTGGTGATGGACGCGCTGCAACGGGAACCCCATATTTCCCACTTTACCCTTTCCCAGGCCATTGCCCTCATCAACCGGCTTGAAGTACCTACCGCTTACCTTACTCACCTAAGTCACAAAATGGGTCTTCACGAAGCCGTCGAAGCTGAACTTCCTCCGCATATCCGGCTGGGCTTTGACGGGCTTACGCTGGAAGTTTAAATCATCCTTAAAGAACGGCCGGAAGGCTCCGGTGCAAGAGTTTACGGGGCACTATATGCTTGAAAAATGTGTTATTTCGTTATAAAGAAGTACCATTTTTACTACTAATAGTGTGCAGAAGATGAGAAGATTAAGGACATATAGTATAGCCGTAGTTTGCCTGTTTTTGGCGGTATCGTGTAGCCCCAGGGTGCGGGTGGTGGATACCATTAAAGCGCAGGAGCTAAACGTAGCCGAGTATCCAACTTTTGGTTTTGGAGAGATCAACGTGGATGGTGACAGCCTGCCCCTTCCGGGCCGGGTGCGCCTTAAAAACAGTGTAAACATGATGAAGGATGCCATTGCCCGTAATCTGGAAAGCAAAGGCATGAAGCAAAGTACCAATCCGGCGCTGAAAGTAAACATAGGCCTGGATGTACAGGAAAAAGTTCAGACCCGCCAGACCAACTTCGCCAACGACGGTGCGCCGCGTTACGTAGGACAGTACCGCTGGAGATGGCAGATTGAAGAGAAGGAAGTAGGACGCTACGACATGGGTACCCTGTCGCTGGAACTGGTGGATGCCGATAACGAAACGGTTGTCCTGAAATCAGTTGCGGAAGGAGTACTTCCCAGAAAAATGGAAAAACTGGAGTATGTTATTGAGGAAGCCGTACAACGGATGATCCGGCAGGGAAGTTAGCGGAGCTATAAAGTACCTGTAGGGAAGGTAATTGGGAGGCGCAGCTAGCTGCGCCTCTTTTGCTTACAGCATAAAGCCTATAGCCTAAAGCACGAATCAAAAAAGCTACCTTTGTCCCGGAAACCAGGTACCTACATTTGTGCATCAGAACTTCTACTTTTTACGACAACTCGCTCCCCGGCTCCATTCCGAGATTCAGGGCAAGCGATTAATGGAGGCGTTCAGTCAGGAAAAAGACGAGATTATTCTGGTGTTTGCCGAAGCCCGCGGCAAGCTTAACTTCTACAAACCTTTCTTTATTAAGGCTAGCCTGCGTCCGGACTTTGCCTGCCTGAGTTTCCCCGACCAGTTTGACCGCGCCCGTCGCAATAGCGTGGATTTGTTTACGATGTTGTACGATCAACAGGTACTTGGCGTAAAGTCGTATTTGAACGAGCGGGCGCTGGGGATGGAACTGGAAGGAGGCGATACGTTGGTCTTTAAGCTCTTTGGCAATCGTTCCAATATTATCCACTTTGATGCCAGCGGGCAAGCCATTGACTTGTTTAATAACAAACTCGTAGCCGACCAGCAACTACAACTCAGTCAGCTCACCCGACCACTCGAACAGTCCTTTGAAGCGTACCTGATGCATGACTGCCGCCACGAGCCCCTGTACCCCACCTTTGGCAAGGAGATAAACAACTACCTGAAAGAGCAGCTGAGCGTAGTGACGGAGCCAGCTCAGCGCTGGGCTACCATTCAGACGGTAGTGAACCAGTTAGAGAACCCCGCTAACTTCTACCTGACTATACTTGACCACGCGCCCCTGCTGTCGTTGTTGCCTCTGGGAGAAATAAAGGGTACTTACGAGGACCCGCTGGAGGCGCTGAACCGCTACTACTACGCCCACGTGCGCCTGAGCAACGTAGAGCACGAGAAAGGGGAGATTGTACGCCTGCTTCGCAAACGGATTCAGCAAACGGAGCGCTACCTCGAAAACAATTTCCAGAAACTCATAGAACGGGAAGAAGGCGGCAAAAACGAAGAGATGGGGCATATTCTGATGGCGAACCTGCACCAGATACCCGAGCGCGCCGAGCGGGTGGAGCTGCACGACTTCTACCGCGACCAGCCCATTTGGATTAAACTCAAAAAAGACATTTCGCCGCAGAAAAACGCGGAGCTATACTACCGCAAAGCCCGAAACGAAAAGATTGAAATTGCCAAGCTACAGGAGAGTTCCGAAGCCCGCGAGCAGGAAATGCAGCAGCTACGGACGCACCTGGAAGCGCTGGAAGGGATTGAGCAACTGCGTGAGCTACGCTCCTACATTAAAAAACACGGACTCAAGCAAACTACCAATGCGCCCTTGCAGGGTGAGCTTTTTAAAAAAGTCGAGTACCAGGGCTATACCATACTGGTGGGGCGCAACGCCAAAAACAATGACCTGCTCACGCGGCAGTACGCCTACAAAGAGGATCTGTGGCTGCACGCGCGGGATGTTTCCGGCTCGCACGTGGTGATTAAGTACCAGGCTGGTAAGAAGTTTCCGGCGCCGGTTATCGAGCGGGCCGCTCAGCTGGCGGCCTGGTACTCGAAGCGACGCACCGACAGCCTCTGTCCGGTTATAGTGACGCCCAAAAAGTTTATCCGCAAGCCCAAAGGACTGGCCGAAGGGGCCGTTATTGTAGATAAGGAAGAGGTAGTACTGGTAGAACCCCGGGGTGAATAAATAAAGAACCGCCCCATCGGGACGGCTCTTTATTGTTTTATTGGTCAGTTGTTTTTGATGGAATCAAAGTCTTTGCTGCCAAATCTAAGGTAGCACTGTGTATACTTCCGGTAGTTATTTCTGCTCCGCCTCCCCGTAAAGCTTGTTTTTTATATCCGTAATCCAGCCCGGTTCCTGTTTGGCTGAAAAAAAGGGCCGCTCAGCTATCTCCACGTATTTCTTGGCAAAGTGTACCTTGTTGGAGCCGGCGTTGGCGTCAAAGAAGTCCTTGATAGCCTGGCGGTCGGTGCGGCGCAGGTCCAGGAAGTCAAATGAGTTCAGGGCAGTGTCCAATAGGGGGTATTCGCCTAGTATAGTGGCCAGGGTTTCGTCTTCGGTTGTGAATTCAGCCAGGGTCTGGTAAAAGATAGCCGCATCCAGACAGTCTTCAATTTCGGTGGGCGGACTGGTCTGATTACTATTGATGTCAACTAATTCAGTACCCGAACCTTCTACGTTTAGTAGCCGCTCGAAGAAAAGTTTTTTATTCTTTGCATACTCAACTTCTACCCGCTCCTGATCAGTATCAATCAGGCAGTACACTTTGCCCTTGATGGCGTAGTCCGGGTCCTGAATGGGAAATTTCAGGTAGTCATAAATCTTCTTGACTTCCCGGTACCCACCCACGGGCAGTATCCTGAGGTTTTTGGTTTTGATTTCGTCCCGGAAGTAGTATTCAAAGTAAATCTTTTCAGAGATCCCCTCGCAAACAATCCAGTGGTAGGGGTCATCCCGAAGCAAAGTGAATACAATGGACTGGACCAGATCATTGTAGCTTTTGATATTGTAGTCAACCGGAAGTGGACCCTTTACCCTGGCTCGTGCATTGGTAATCGCTTCCCGGTAGTTATACAGATCAAAGAAACTGGTAGTTAGCCTTCCATCCGGTTCTTCTTTGATTGAAGTCGCGCTGCCGTGGGTTACAATGGGTAGGTACCCGTACCAGTGCGTCGTTATAATGATCTGGTGGTTTTGCTTGCTAATCCCGATCAATTTCTCAAACTGTTCAAAGGCATTGGATATGTGCAGTGAGGCTTCGGGTTCATCAATAGCCAGGATCAGGTTGGAGTCCCGGTCCGTATTTTTTACCAGAAATGAATAGGCAATATCAATCAACGCTTTCCTCTTTTCGCCGGAACTCAACTCGTTTACGGGTATCCTTCCGCTGCCTCCATCGGTAATCTTGTTGAGTACTTTTATGGAAAAGTACGCCTCGATTATCTTCGAGACCAGGTCCGGCATGGTCAGGCTGTTCTTATAGTGTCCTTTGTACTCGTACGTTTCCAGTACACTCTCAATGTCCTGAATGAATTCATCCAGGTCGTTATTAATCTGTTTTAAAGTGCTGGGTTTAATGGCGTTTACAATAACATTCTGGATGTTCCGGTCCATCAGTTTCTGCATGTCCTGGGTTTCCAGCTTTGTATAGGTATTGACGTCCGTTTCGACCGGTATATAGATGTACGAATAGTGGCTGATTATGTAGTCGTAGAAATCATCGAAATAGTCCTGTAAGGCTTCTTCTTTGTAATCCTTATCTGCCTTACCACCTATGAAGTCCAGACTATGGTGGAGGGGACCAAAGTAAATTTCATTCTTGTTGTACTTCTTTCCAATGAGAATGAGGAAGTACTCCTCCTGATCGAATCTGTTTTTAAGTTCTTGCTTAAACTGGTTAAACGCGCCAAAAGAGCCTTCCTCTTCCTCATCCTCTGCATTCCATAAAAAGTCTGAAAGCTTTTTTGCTTTTTTATAAAGCGCTGATTCTTCTTTCGTTTCTCTTCTGAGTGAATCTTTTCGGATGGCAACGACCGGTGCTATGTAGGGGAAGTTTACGTCATCAAAGCCTTCGGCTTTTGCTTCGTTATTAATGGGCCAGTCCTGGGAGTACCTTTTATCAAAGGCAATGTCCAGCGCCTCAAGTATGGTACTTTTTCCAACCCCATTGCCGCCTATTATGCTTGAAAAGCCACTGCCGGTGGAAAGTGGAATAAAGTTATCTCCTCTGAAAATTTTGAAATGTCTGATGAACAGCGATACAATCATACAATCTGCTTAATGATACTAGGCAACTCCCGACCAGGTACTGCCTGATCAGGAGTTGCCCGCAGTTGAAACTGTATTGGCAGGTAAAGGTTTGGGAAAGGCGGGGGAGGAGACAGGTACTACATCCTCTTTTTTTCAATCTTTTCGTGACTTTCCAGGTATACCGGCAAAGCGGCTGAACCGTACCATTCGAACAGCTCCGCCTCTAAAAGTTTACTTTTTACTGCCGGGTCGGTATCCAGTAGTTGGGAGGCTTCTTCTTTGGTCTTTACGTCCAGAATAAAAATGCCCCGGTAGGCTTTCTCATTGCTGTGCAAAGGACCGGCTACAACCAGCTTTTTTTGGGCGGCCAACCTACCTATATTTTCCATGTGGCCCTGGAAGAGGCTGGTCACGCTCTCTTTGCTTTCGGAGGTATTGGGTCCGGTCTTTAGTATAACAAGTACGTACCGCTTCATTCCATAATCATCCCCACCCAACGACTCCGACAGTACCTTATCGTACTTCGGATTATCCGATTGGGCGTAGACCGGCAGCAGGCCGAGTGAAAGCAGAATGGTCAGGGCGAGGGTTTTCATCTGGCTTTTTTATTTTGATAAAATAAAAAGTAAGTACCTGTTAGTGGTGAATTTCCGTCGGGACAAATTTGGTATTATTGCTTCTGCTTATCCCGAACTGTAATTAAACCTGATTCCTTTTTCCATTGCGGCCATTTTTTTTGAACGATTTTTCATTCCAAATCGGGGCAGCACTGATGGTACTACGTGTTGCCCCGGCGGGAGGAGCGCCTCCCGCCGGGGTTAGAAAGAAACCTGCGTACACTACGAATTTTGTATCGTCCAGACAAACCTATCCAATAGCTCCTCCACGGCATGGCGGGTACTTTCATCGGTAATTCTATTCTCATTACTGATTTTTGTTTTCGCATGCTGAATGACCAGTTGCAGATTGTCAATATTCTTTGCCTCAATGGCTTTCAGCGTTTCCATTAGTGCCCGGTGTCCAAAGGTACCATCCGTAGAAGCTGTTATGAGAAGTGTAGGTTTGTGTGGGAATTCACCCGACGAGATGGTCCAGTCAATGGCGTTTTTCAACGTACCAGGTACTCCGCGGGCGTATTCGGGGGTACAGATCAGGATTCCGTCGGCCTCCCGGAGGAGTTGTCGGAAATCTGAGACGTTGGCCGCCACATTTTCTTGGTCATCATCCGGGTTAAATTGTGGCAGACGTCCAAGGCCGTCATACACCGTAATTTCCAGGCGCTGGGCCGTTAGTTCGGTGATGGCCTTGATAAGACTATGGTTTACCGATTTCTGCCGGGTACTTCCCGGAATAGCTACTACGGTAGGTCGGGTCATTTTATTCATAGAAAATAAAATACTTATGGTAAGGTGTTACGGCTTCCAGCCAGCTTTTTAATTTATTTGACCAGCCACTACTACTGCGGTTGTACGCACCTGTTCCATTCAGCTGATTACTTTTGAGCTTCCCGGATCGCTTTAAACTCCGAACTCTCTTTCCACTGCGGCCATTTTTCTTCGAAGGCCATACGCTTGCCAACCCGGAATAAGAGTTTCAGTTCGCTGATGGCGCCTTCCATGGTCCAGGTGGCGGGGTCGTATTCGTCGGAAGGCTGGTGGTAGCTTTTCTCGGTGTACTCTTCCTGTAATTTCTGTCCGTACTCCTTACCTTTCCCCACTACATCTACGCCGGACTCGAGGTACAGGGCCGGTATACCTACCTTGGCAAAATTGAAGTGATCGGAGCGGTAGTAGTAGCCGGCTTCGGGATGGGTTTCGGCCGAGATGTACCCACCGTCCTGCTCAATGATTTCTTTGGTGTACTCTTCCAGTTCTGACTGTCCTTCGCCCACCAGTACCATGTCTTGGGTTGGTTCAAAGCGGTTCAGGCCGTCCATGTTGATATTCGCCACGGTTTTATTAACCGGGTAAATCGGGTTTTGGGCGTAATAAGCCGAACCCCACAGGCCCTGCTCCTCGGCCGTTACCGCCAGGAATACTATGGTACGTTCGGGCTGGGTTTTGAGGCTTTTAAAAGCTCTGGCCAGTTCGAGGAGTCCGGCGGTACCAGTAGCGTTGTCGAGTGCGCCGTTGTAGATGGAGTCGCCGGTGGCGTCGGGGGTACCTATGCCCAGGTGGTCCCAGTGGGCGGTGTAGATAATAACTTCATCCGGGCGGGTAGTGCCGGTGATCTTGCCAATGACGTTATGGGTTTTATTGTAGGTACTCTTCACGGTCATGGAGGTACTTAGCTTCACCCCCAGTGGTACCGCCTTAAAACCCCGCTGGTCGGCTTTCGCGTACAAATCGGCCCCCTGTCCCGCCGACTCCATCAGGCCGGTAGCGATCGTCTCGGGTACCCAGCCAATGACGTCACAGTTTGGAATAGTCTTGCCCCGATTGTCCAATTGCAGCCGGGAGGTATTGAAGTTATTCTGCTGTACGGCAAAGGGATAACCCGCCGCCTCGGTGCGGTGGATGATAAGGCAACCTTTGGCACCCTGCCGGGCGGCTTCTTCAAACTTATAGGTCCAGCGGCCGTAGTAGGTCATTTCTTTCCCCTTGAACAAGCTAGTGTCACCCGACCAGAAACCGGGGTCATTGACCATGACCAGCACTACCTTTCCTTTCACGTCCAGGCCTGCGTAGTCGTTCCAGTTGTACTCGGGTGCCACTACGCCGTAGCCCGCAAATACAAGTTCGCTGTTGTCGAGGCGGATGGTGGGCTCGGTCCGGTCGGTCCAGATAACGTACTCATCGAAGGCTTTCAGCGTGGTGGTACCCCTGGGCGAAGTGACCTGCATAGTAGGCGCGGCGGTTGCCTCAATATTGACCATAGGTACTTCCTGCAGGTAACTTTCGCCGTTGCCGGGTTCCAGTCCCACGGCCCGGTACTGCGCCTGCAGGTAATTAATGGTTTTGGTCTCGCCTTCGGTAAATGGCATACGGCCCAGGAAGTCGTCGGAGGCCAGTACCGCCACGTGTTTTTTCAGGCTGTCGGCACTGAAGGTGGCGAGACCTTCTTCGTTGTCGGAAGTACTTTCACTGGTAGTGCAGGCTGCAAAAATGACCAGGAAAAACAGGGGGCACAAGCGGGCTATCTGATTCATTGGTTTTTGATGAATAGGGTAGGGTTGGTTAAAGAAATACCGGGAATTAACTTGTGAAATATACGTAATTATTGGAAATCATAGCATAAATGGTTGGCCGGGGTTGGATCAAAGAAAGTATTCCTGGTACTATTCTTCCCAGTTCGTAAACGGCAATAAATATTTAACAATACGAGCAAAATTGATACGGTGAAATAATGCCATTTGACAGCCAGATGCTTAGCTTTATTTTCCTTGAAAATATCCTATACCGCTGCCTAAATGGCTAGATAGGTACTTCCTTAGTTGGGGTAAAAAGGGCTTTTTGAGCCTACTGGTAACATTTTGTTAACTTTATGGAGCCCCCAAACCTTTCTATTTTTGAGCTTACCTTAAACTAATCCTTTATGCTCAAAAATTTACAAATCAGGTTCAAACTCCTTTTTTGCCTGCTCATGCTGGCTATGGCAGGAAGTGCGTGGGCGCAGGCTCCCACTGAGTTATTTTTCTCTGAATATATTGAGGGATCAAGCAATAACAAAGCCCTTGAAATTTACAATGGGACGGGAAATACAATTGATCTGGCAACGGAAGGGTATAATGTACAGATGTACTTTAATGGAAGCAGTTCTGTCGGCCTTACAATTAATTTAACGGGTACCATAACTAACGGCAATGTGTTTGTATTGGCGCATAGCTCTGCTAGTTTGGCAATTTTAGCAAAAGCAAATCAAACCAATGGTGCCGGATGGTATAATGGGGACGATGCGATTGTTCTCCGTAAAGGGAGCACTATCGTAGATGTAATTGGCCAGATAGGTTTTGACCCCGGAACTGAGTGGGGATCAGGTCTGGCCTCTACCGCTGATAATACCCTCCGACGTAATGCTACCACCTGTGGCGGAGATATTGATGGTTCGAACCCTTTTGATCCGTCTAATCAATGGGAAGGCTTTGCCAACGATACATTTAACGGTTTGGAAAGCCATTCGGCCACCTGCGCTACTTCTACTACCCCAGCACTTTCCATTAATGATATTTCTCTGAATGAAGGCAACAGCGGAACTGTAAATTTTAACTTTATAGTGAGTTTATCCTCTCCAGCCCCGGCTGGTGGTGTTACTTTTGATATTGCCACAACGGATGGTACAGCCACAAGCGCTAATGATTATGTGAGCCAAACACTTACTGGTCAAACGATTCCGGCAGGAAGTTCAACTTACACGTTTACGGTTCAGGTCATTGGCGATGTTACAGCAGAACCAAATGAAACCTTCCTGGTGAGTGTGATCAATGTGACTGGTGCCACGGTGAGTGACGGTCAGGGCCAGGGTACTATTGTGAATGACGATATAGCAATAGTTTATGTTCATGATATTCAGGGATCGGGTACTACAAGCCTCCTTACGGGTGCAACGGTGATTATTGAGGGTATTGTAACCCGTACTTTCCCTGGGTCATCGAAACTCAATGGCTTTTTTGTTCAGGAAGAAGACAACGATGCTGACTTGGATCCTGCTACTTCTGAAGGAATTTTTGTTTTCGATCCTACGGGGAAATTCAGTGGAAGTACTGGTGATAAAGTAAGGGTTAATGGAAAAGTAGCAGAGTTTACAAGTGGTGCAAGCAGTCTTACTCAGCTTACCAGTCTGACCAGTGTCGTAATTGTAGGCACTGATGCTCTGCCGGCTGTTGTCGAAGTGAAGTTACCGGTTGCAAATGTTAGCGACCTGGAACGCTACGAAGGTATGCTGGTGAATATGAGTGCCACCGAAGGCAACCTGGCCGTTACTGAGTATTTTCAGCTTGGCCGGTTCGGACAGGTAGTACTCTCTGCTGCTGGTGCAAGTAATATCGCCGGGACTGATGCCCGTTTGGATCAATTCACCCAATTTTATACGCCCAGTGTATCCGGCTATTCAGCTTATCGGGAAGAGGTAGCCAAACGGAAAATTATTCTGGATGACGGTAGTAGCCGGCAAAACCCAGACCCAATTATTTTTGGACGGGGTGGACAGCCACTGAGTGCAACCAATACCTTGCGGGGAGGGGACGAAGTAGCCAGCGTAACGGCTATTCTGGACCATCGGCTGGAAGGGTATCGTCTCCAGACAACCACCGGAATTGACTTTATTCCAGCCAATCCTCGTCCTGCCACTCCACCGGCGGTAGGAGGAACTCTTAGAGTAGCTGGTTTCAATTTACTGAACTACTTCAATGGTGATGGATTAGGCGGTGGCTTCCCAACGTCCAGAGGTGCTGATAACCTGGCTGAATTCAACCGGCAGCGGACTAAAACTATCAAAGCTATTGTTGAGGCCGGTGTTGATATTTTTGCTTTTAACGAAATGGAGAATGATGGTTATGAATCGACCAGTGCTATTCAGGATTTGGTAAATGGTGTGAATGACGTACTGGGGGCAGGCACATTTGCCTTTATTAATCCAGGTACCAGCACCGGGACGGACGCCATTACTGTAGCCATGATATACAAACCCGCCAGCGTAACACCGGTAGGTGCAGCCGCGGTTATTCCGTCTTCTTTTGGTACTGGTTCTTTTGATATTGTAGGCCGTAAGCCTTTAGCTCAGACCTTCAGAGAAAATGCAACGGGTGCTGAGTTTACAGTTGTTACCAATCACTGGAAATCCAAAGGCTCTAGTTCGGGCGGTGCGGGTGATGCCGACGCCGGTGACGGACAGGGAGCCTCTAACGGCACCCGTACCCGTCAGGCCCAGGATCTGGCTACCTGGTTAGCTACCCATCCGACTGGAACCACCGACGCGGATTATCTGATTTTGGGTGACCTGAATGCTTACGCCATGGAAGACCCCTTAATTACCCTGCAACAGGCCGGTTATAGCAACCTGGTACCCAATACAACCTATTCTTATGTTTTTGATGGTTTTGTGGGGGCACTTGACCATGCTTTGGGAAATAGTTCAATAACTCAGCAGGTGACTGGAGCAACCAAATGGCATATCAATGCCGACGAACCGGGTGTACTGGATTACAATGTAGAATTCAAATCAGAAGCACAGAAAGTCAGCCTGTATAACGCAGACCCTTTCCGCACCTCAGATCACGATCCGGTGATCGTCGGCCTGAAGCTGTTTTCACCACCAGTAGCCACGGCAATTGCCAACCAAACGGCTACGGCGGGTATCGCGTTTAGTTTGGATATCACTACTGGTTTCAGCGACCCGGAGAATGAAACGCTTACCTATACTGCCACTGGACTGCCAAATGGAATAACCTTAATGAACGGTGTGATTATGGGGATGCCCACTACCGTCGGTGAATCTACTGTGACAATCACGGCAACCGATCCAAGTAATTTGTCCGCAAGTACCAGTTTTACTTTTACGGTACTACAGGGACCATTTAAAATGCTGGCTCCTGACTATACTTGCGGTACCGGTCGCCTTACTATCCGGACTATTGCCGGTAACGGTAGCCCCATTGAGTACCAGGTACCTTCGGTATCAAACGGATGGCTTCCCCAGGACACGTATTCCCTGGAATCGAAGCACCTAAACCGGGCATTGAAACTTCGGGCTCGTCAGCGCAGTAGTGATGGTAAAGGGTTCGTAGAAGTTGAACTATCGTTTACACCTACGGTCTGTGCCACTGACGCAGCGGCTCGTACGGGTCTGGCTGAATCGGAAACTATCCGGGAATTGACCCTGTCTGTACTGGGGAACCCGGTTACCGAAGTAGTTACCCTTGACGTACGTGGTGCCAAAGGTCAGCCTTTGCAAGTGCAACTGATGGACCTGCAAGGCCGGATCATCCAAACGCGTCAGATAGAAAATGCGGCCGAAGTCGAGCATCATACCTTTGATGTGCGCCGGGTGGGAGTAGGGATGCTGCTCCTGCAGGTCAGTACTTCTCAGCAGCAAAAAGTAGTGAAGATTGTAAAGAACTAGGTCGCCCTACTATTCAAAACAAAGCTGCCCTCTATCGGCTGGTAATAGCCCGGAAGAGGGCAGCTTTATTATTTTTTCTGATACTTTTTTGGGTACATTAAACTGTACCGTTACTTTGCTACTTCTTTTCTTCGGGGGGCAGTAGCGGGTCAATATTAGCTTCCACGTCACGGTAGTTGCTGAAAGCATCCAGCATTTTTTTATTGGCTTCCGGTAGCTGCATATCAATCTTCCAGTTCATAGAGGCCGCCAGTTGGTACATCATAAACTGCACCTGGTTGTTGGCGATGCGGGGCAGGTCGCTTTGCATGGCTTTTTCGTTCATGGTCTGTTTGGCTTCGGTCAGGATATTGGTGTAGTCGTCACTTTGGAAGCGGTTGATCCAGCCTTGTTCTATATCGTAAAATTTGTAGTCGGTGTCCATGGAAAGTACTTCCGGTTCCGGAAAAAACTCAATGACCATTTTACGGTCTTCGCCTTCAAACCGGAATCGCATTTTTGCAAAATTATACCCCACCAGTACCTTGGCCTTGGCAATGACCAGGGCTTTTTTCTTGTCGTTGAACAGGTGCCAGTAGTCTTTATTCTGCTCGTAGTTATAAATTTCGGTAAAGTACCCTTCCGCCATCACCACCTTAAATACCTTCTCAATCCGTTCCAGCAGCACGGTTGCCTCCCGGGTCGGTTCGGACGATTTGCGTTGCCGGCCCGTCCAGAAGTAGTAGACCCCGGCGCCCAGGAAGCCACCCAGGAAAAGGGATATAAGAAAAAAAACTAAGCTATTGCTATCCATGCTGTGTATTTTTGTGCCAACTAAAATTGAATTAAAAACCGCATAATCCCAAACGTGTCTTCCAAATACCTCATCGTAATAGCCGGACCAACGGCGGTTGGAAAGACCGATCTATGCCTTCGGCTGGCCGAAGCGTTGCAAACGGTCATTGTTTCGGCCGATTCGCGGCAGCTGTTTCGGGAGCTGACTATCGGTACGGCCAAACCTGCTCCGGCTGAGCTGGCCCGGATACCACATTACTTTATCAATTCTCATTCCATCGCTGAGCCTTACAGTGCGGGTGACTTCGAGCGCGACGCCCTTACCCTGCTTCAGCAGCTTTTTCAGGAAAGAGATGTGGTACTAATGACGGGTGGGTCGGGGCTGTATATCAAAGCGGTATGCGAGGGACTCGACGACCTGCCCCAGCCTCTGCCGGGCCTGCGCGAAGAACTAACCCTGCGGCTCCGGGAAGAGGGGCTGGAAGTACTTCAGGTTGATGCTCTGCACGTTGATCCGGATTTTGCCGCTACCCCCGAAATCCAAAATCCGCAGCGGGTGATAAGGGCGCTGGAAGTATTTTATACTACCGGTCAGCCTATTTCCTCCTTTCAGAACCGTCAGGTGGCCCGGCGACCTTTCCGGCAGGTACTTATCGGGCTGGATCGGGACCGGGAGGAACTGTACCAGCGAATCAATGAGCGGATGGAGGCCATGCTGGCATCCGGACTGGTGGAGGAAGCCCGGTCAGTAGCGGAGTACCGCCATCACCACGCCCTGCAGACGGTAGGGTACAAGGAAGTATACGGGTACCTGGATGGGGAGTACGGGGAGGAAGAAATGGTAAGGCTACTCAAGCAGAACTCCCGTCGTTACGCCAAACGCCAGCTGACCTGGTTCCGGCACCAGGGCGACTTTGCCTGGTTTCGGGCGGAGGATTTCGAGGGGGTGGTGAATTATATTCGGGAAGCTCTGGAAAAATAGTACCAGCTACTTTCGGTAATATTAAAACAAAAGAGGCCCAAGCTACCAACGGTAGTTGAGCCTCCTTTTAAACCAGGTACCTTAAGGATTACCCTTCCCGCTCTTCCAGTTCGCGGTAGGCCAGAATGCCCCCGGTAACGTTACGGACGTTGGAGAAGCCGTTAGCTTCCAGAAATTGCTGGGCCCGGCCCGAGCGGGCACCCGAGCGGCAGTGAATAATAATTTCTTCGTCTTTCAGATGTTCCAGATCGTCGAGATGGTCGGGTAGTTCGCCCAGCGGAATCAACTGCGCGCCCAGGTTATCTTCTTCGTATTCGTTTACTTCCCGAACGTCAATAAAGTGGAAGTCTTCTCCGCTATCCAAACGCTCTTTTAGTTCCTGTACGGTAATATCTGCCATGTTTTCTCTATGGTTTTTTGGAGTAAGTAGTACCAATAGGCAGGAAAGGTAAAAAATAGGGTGCGGAGTTCAAAAAAATATTCAATAACCAGCTGGGCTACCCTAAATCTGCCTTTCTATTTTCTGAGTACTATCTTCTGTACGGCAGTTCGTTGGCCGTCGGTAATTCGCAGAATATACAGGCCTTCGGGCAGGTTGTGAAGGGTAGCTTCCCGAACTCCATCGCCGGGTACGATAACCTTCAACCGGTTTCCCTGTACTGAATATACCTCAATCTGTCGGATCAGGTCACTATCCCAGCGTATCGTTCCGTCAGTCGGGTTAGGGTATACCCTAACCTCCAGGGCGGGTAGCGGCTCGCTACCGGTAACGATGCCGTTGTCCTTGCCTCCCATGTATGGCCTGATCATGACGCTGCCCTTCAGGTCGAGGTTCTGATTCCATTCCTGGGAAAGATTGGTGAATAACTGCGAACTACCCAACTGCGAATTCCGGTCAAAACCCACCGAAAGGGCATCTTCACTGATTTGGAGCCACCCTACGTAAAAAGTGTCGGTTACGGCTACCCCGTTGCTGAAGGGGTAGTCTACGAAACCATTGCGGGTGGTTGGGTAGCTCAGCCGTACCGACTGCTGATGGATGACCTGATTAGGTTTGCCGTTGGCACTGCTCCAAACCTGGATGGTAAAGTTTTGTCCGCTGATATTTTTCCGGAAAGGTATCAGGGCCATTCGCACGCCTCCCAGCGTATCGGGGCGGTTTAGCACAAATCGTACCACCGTCCGGCCCAGGCGCTGATTCATCCGGACCCCAAATTCCGCGCTACCGTCGTCGTAGGCGTAGTAGTCGGCCAGTTCGGTAAAGGTACTGATGGTATCATTTCGCCGCAGGTTTACCGATGGGATAGTGGGGTTCTGGTCGTCGGTGGTAAGCAGGTCAAATTTTAACTTTAGCCGCAGCTGCTTTACGCCGGCCTGTCGGGCAATGGGTCTAAGGGCTACCGCCTTGCGCTGGGTCTGTCCAGCTCCGATAAACACCGAAAGGGGCTCCTGGTACCGTTGTATCTGCTGCCCCGTCAACTCGTCCCGGATGGTAAAGGTGTAGGAGGTAAAGTTAAAATTATTGAACAGGTTCACGACGTCCGTCCGGATTGAATCTGCCGTTTCGGCCTCGGGGGCCTGCCAGTACTGGTCGAGCGGCATGGCCGAATAGCGTTTCAGGAAGGGCGTAAGCGGCTGCCTCACCGCCACATCCTTGATAAAACGATCCCGGATTGACCGGTTTTTATTGAGGTAAATATAGTCAAGGTGCCAGGTATCATAGGCTCCCGACGAACGTCCGTAGGCCCGAAAACGAAACTGAAAGCCCGCGTGCATAAAAGCCGCATCGCGGATGGGAATAAAAGTTTGCTGATAAAGGGTATCAAACTGGCCCCCGGACTTTTTCCAGACCGCAATCCAGTCGCCTTTCTGGTTCAGGAATTCCAGCCGGAAGGTATCCACCGCGTCCGGCAGTTCGCCCAGGCCGCGGGCCTGCCAGTAGAAGCTCAGGTACACCGAGTCGGCAGCACTGAGGCCGCTGAGGTCAATGGGTTGGGAGGTGAGGGTATCGGAGTCGCCCTGCGCCTGTTCATTCAGGATATTGTAGGGTACGCCGGAGGCGTTGAGTCCATCAAAGGTGGCAATATTGATGGAAGGGTGCGTGGTCGTAAGCGTATTATTGATATACACCCCGCTGCCGGGCATCCATACCGCCGGGTCGGGCGTAGTGCGGGAGGTGGAGAAATCGTCAAAAAATGGGAGTTTCAGTACCTGCGTCCGCCCGGCCTTTTGGAGGGCGGCGGTTCCGGCCTGCGGATAAATGGGTACCAGCTCGAGCTGGGCCGCCGCTGGTACGGCAAAGTACAGCCACACCAGCAGCGTTAGGGAGGCCCCTTTTTTGGGGGAGAAGCCCAAGAATTTATTCCAGTTGAGGTTCTTCATTCGGATCGGACGGGGCGGCAGTGAGTGGGCCCACTACCCATAGGTCAATTACGTCGCCAATGCGTGTTTTATTGCCCGATTCAGGATTCTGGCGTACCACAGTCCCCGGCTCTTTGGTATCATCAGTTACTTCAATCAATTGTCCCACCTTCAGGCCCGACCCCACAATCTGAAATTTGGCTTCGTCGAGTGGCATCTCTACCACCGATGGCACCGGGAACGAAGTACTTCCCAAACCGTCACCCACTTCCAGGTCTACTTTGGAGCCTTTGGCAACGGGTTGGCCGGGCAGGATTTCCTGGCCGTTGTAGTACTGTTTCAGAACGGCCCCGTGGGCCAGATCGGGTACGTACCGCAGGGTACCCAGGTTGAGTCCCACACTTTTTATGAGCATCTGCGCGCTGCGGAGCGTCATGTCGGTCAGCTTGGGCATTTTGATCAGGGGCGCCGTCCGGGAAATTACGGTTATGTATATTTTGCGCCCTTCCTTGACCTTGGAGTTGGGCTGGGGGTACTGCGAAATAATCGTTAAAGGAGCAATATTAACCACAAAAGTACAGTCACTCACCTCGTAGCGCAGGTCGCGCTCGTCAAGGTAGGCTTCGAGTTCTTCCACATTCATCTTACGCAGGTCGGGTACCGTAATGGATTCGCCGTGGTTGGTAGTAAAGGGAAGGTAAACAAAGAAAAAACCAAGGAATAGGGCTGCTATCAGCGCAAGTATAATTCCAATATGAATAAAGAGGTCTTTACGGGAATGGGTGCTTATCTTAGCCATGAACTTCGTTTCTTCGGAGCATTACGTTTCTAAACGGTAAAAATAGAAGGAATATTTCAGGCCGCCAACTCCATATTAGCGCTGCATTCCCATAATCCGCTGAATATATTTTCCCAGGATGTCAAATTCCAGATTTACAACATCACCTTCCCCTAATTGGTGGAAGTTGGTATGCTCGTACGTATAGGGAATAATCGTAACCCGGAAGCTACCAGGTTGCGAGTTAAATACCGTCAGACTAACCCCGTTGATGCAGATGGAGCCCTTCTCTACCGTAATATTTCCCGGGGCCGGGTCGTAGCTGAAGTCAAAGAGCCAGCTGCCGTCAAGTTCGTGCACACGGGTACACAGGCCCGTCTGATCCACGTGCCCCTGCACGATATGCCCGTCGAACCGGCCGTTGGCGGCCATGCAGCGTTCCAGATTAACCTTGCTCCCGGAGCGGAGCTGGCCGAGGTTGGTTTTTTGAAGCGTTTCATCCACCGCCGTAACCAGGTAGGTGTCATCCTGAATAGAGGTTACAGTCAGGCAGACACCGTTGTGGCTAAGGCTCTGGTCCACTTTCAGCTCGGGCGCCAGCCCGGACCGCAGCCGGAAAGTAAGGTTGGTGCCTTCGGCCTGGGTGTCAAGAACTTCCCCCGTGGTTTCTATAATGCCGGTGAACATGAGTTTTTTGAGGTAGATTAAGTAAAATGTGGACTGGTTTTGCACAGGTGGTACGCATTTCTGCTTTTTTCCTTGCTACTGAAACCTGAACATCGGATTTTTGCCAAAATAAACGCAAATTATCATGTTCAAAAATAAAATTATTCGGTGGAGTACCCTGGCCATGGTAATGGCAATTTTAGCGTATTTCTTTATTGAGACCTTTATTTCAAGTCCTGAGAGAAAAACTTTTGCTGCTATTGAGGCCGTTACCCCCGAAGACTACATCGCTCAGATTAATCAACAACGTGCCGAAAAAGACGAAACGTTCCGTACCTCGGCCGATTCGCCAATAGAGCATAAGAATCATTTTAAAGGCTTGAGCTACTTTGCTCCCGATATGTCGTATCGTGTAGAAGCATCCCTGACTCCCTACGAAGGTGATGATAAGGAACTGAAAATAACCTTTACCGACGGTACCACCGACACCTATGAGCGTTACGCCTGGGCCAACTTTTCTCTGGATGGTCTGCAGCAGCGCCTTTTACTACTCAAGCACGAAGGTACTTATTCACTACTGTTCAGGGATGCTACCACGGGCGACGAAACCTACGGGGGGGGGCGTTACCTGGACTTTACGGCGGCGGATATAAAGGGTAATTCGCTGCTGATTGACTTTAATTTAGCCTACAATCCCTATTGCGCTTATGCCCCCACCTACGCCTGCCCGTTGCCTCCGGCCGAAAATACCCTGAAGGTACCAATGAGGGCAGGTGAAAAATATCAATCAGAAATACATTAAATTTGCGGATTGAAATAAAAGTAAAAAAGGCTGTTTTTGCCGCATTGACTAACTCGTAAGAACCTCCATGAAGATTTCGTATAAATGGCTTAAGGAATTGATTGATATCACCGAAAGCCCGGAAGAAATTGGTAAGCTGCTGACCGCCACGGGTCTGGAAGTAGAAGGTATTGAAGAAGTAGAAACCATAAAAGGAGGACTGCGGGGCGTGGTGATAGGAGAGGTACTTACCTGCGAGAAACACCCCGACGCCGACCGGCTGAGTGTAACGACCGTAGAGGTAGGGCAACCGGATCCGCTTGCCATTGTGTGTGGAGCGCCCAATGTAGCGGCCGGACAAAAAGTACTGGTTGCTACGGTAGGTACCACCCTATACCCCACCGGCAGTGAGCAGCCGCTGGTGATGAAAAAATCCAAAATCCGGGGATCCGTTTCGGAAGGGATGATTTGTGCCGAGGATGAACTGGGGCTGGGTACTTCCCACGCCGGTATTCTGGTGCTGGACACCGACCTGCCCAATGGTACCCCGGCCGCGGACTACTTCAGGATGGAGTCCGAGTACGTGATTGAGATTGGACTTACCCCCAACCGGGCCGACGCCGCCTCCCACTTCGGAGTGGCCCGCGACCTCAAAGCGGTTTTGGGTCGTGACATAAAACTTCCCGGCGTTGAGAGATTCAAAGTCGATAACCAGGACCTACCCGTTGAAATAATCGTGGAGAATACCGAGGCCTGTCCCCGGTACTGCGGTGTTACGCTCAGCGGACTTACCGTTAAGGATTCTCCGGATTGGCTGAAAGCGCGGCTGGAGGCAATTGGGGTACGGCCTATTAATAACGTCGTCGACGTGACCAACTACGTGCTGCACGAACTGGGGCAGCCCCTGCACGCCTTCGATCACGCGCAGATCAGCGGTAGCCGGGTAGTTGTGAAAACCATGCCGACGGGTACTACCTTCGTTACGCTGGATGAGCAGGAGCGCAAACTGGCCGACTATGACCTGATGATCTGTAATGCCAGCGACCCCATGTGTATTGCCGGGGTATTTGGCGGTATCAGGTCAGGTGTGACCGGGGGCACTACGTCTATTTTCCTGGAATCGGCGTATTTTTCACCGGCCTGGGTACGCCGTACCGCCCAGAATCACGGCCTGAAGACCGACGCTTCGTTCCGATTTGAGCGCGGTACCGACCCTAATATGCCCATGTATGCGCTGAAGAGGGCCATACTGCTCATTCAGGAGGTAGCGGGTGGGCAGGTTTCTTCGGAGGTGATGGATGTGTACCCGCAGCCCGTTTCCAGTTTTCAGGTACCTGTCAGGTACCGCAACGTCGACCGCCTGATTGGGAAAGTACTGGACCGCGACCTGATCAAAAACATCCTGCAAAGCCTGGATATTCGTCTGGAGGAAGTACACGAAGGAGGTTTTACGGCCATAGTACCTCCTTACCGCGTCGATGTACAGCGCGAAGCAGATGTGATTGAAGAAATCCTGCGTATCTACGGATTTGATAACGTGGAGCTATCCGAATCGTTGCGTTCCGACTACCTGTCCGACTTCCCGGTCAATGATCCGGACAAGCTTCGCCTGCGGATTACGGAGCTGCTGGCCGCGAGTGGTTTTAACGAGATTATCAATAATTCGCTGACCAAACCCGGTCCGCAGCAGTCAATCGGGGAAAGCCTGCTGGGCGAAAGCGTACCCATACTCAATTACCTGAGTGAGGATCTTTCGGCCATGCGCCAGACCATGCTTTTTACGGGCCTGGAAGCGGTAGCCTACAACCTCAACCGCCGTCAGCGTGACCTCAGGTTGTTTGAGTTTGGCAAAACCTACCATAAAGTCAATGCGAAGTACGTCGAAAAAGGCCACCTGGTCCTATTCGTGACCGGCGATGTGCAGGTAGAGACCTGGTTTGAAAAAGCCCGCGAAGTACAATTTCATGACCTGGCCGGCGCAGTTGGAAAGGTACTTGCGGCCCTGCGGGTAAAAAATATTGAAACTGCTGAGGCCGATGGAGCCATTTTTCAGCAGGGGATTACCTATACACTCAACCGCAAGCCCCTGGCTACCCTGGGGCTTATACGGCCACAACTCGCCAAAAAAGCGGATGTCAAGGTGCCGGTACTTTACGCTGATTTTGACTGGGACTACCTGCTACGCCAGTACAGTCCGGTGGTGGGCTACCAGGAAGTAGCCCGCTTCCCCGAAGTACGCCGTGATCTGTCGCTGGTGCTGGACCGTTCAGTAAGTTTTGATCAGCTGAAACAACTGGCTTATAAGACTGAGCGTCAGTTACTTCGTGACGTAAATGTTTTTGATGTATACGAGGGCGAGAATTTGGGCGGTAAGAAAGCCTATGCACTTAGCTTTATACTACAGGATTACCAGCAGACACTGACTGATAAGGTGATTGATAAGACAATGCAGAGGCTGATGTTGTCATTTGAGAAAGAGTTCGGGGCAGTTATCAGAAAGTAGAACCTAAGATCGTAGCATGGCCACACAACCAACCCGTAGTATAAACAGAAAGCTGAATGACGTTGAGGAGAAACTAAAGGTACTTATCTCAACCAAGCAGCAGCTGATGTGGAAGGTAAATGAACTGCAGCGGGAAAATAATGAGCTGCGGACAGCCAACGCCGCTTTAACCGAAGAAGTAAGAGAATTAAGAAAAAAGCACATTTCTTTACAGAAAGACTTTAATAAATCCAAAAATTTTGCTAAGATTGTCACTAATAAGCTGACACCAACAGGCGGTTTGTCCGAACTGAAAGAATCGGTAGAGCGATATATAGAAGAGATAGATAAGTGTATTGAAATGCTTGAAGAAACCCTATGAAAGGTAGTATAAAGCCAAATCTTGATACGGCGGTTTTTATCAGACTGCTTGACAGAGGGTTTAATCTGAGTGTACCCGCTGACCAGGAAAAATATTACCGGGATGGCTACGAGGTATTCATGCATAGAGTAGAGGAACACAAAACAAAAGGAAAAGGATACGACGATATTGAGGCAATAGCACTAACTTCAATAGAATGTATGGTGGCCTTGCAGCGCAGCCAGGATCGGCTCGAGAGCCTGATTGCCGCTCTGGAAGACAAAGTTGACGACCTGGATTCCGCCCTTTCCAAAGCCCTCGAAAAATAATCTATTTTGACATTGCTACCGACATAAGTACCAGTTCGGCATAGAATTCGCCTGTATTAGGAGCAGCGGTACCTACCACTTTTCGTAAACAGAGATATACTATGTCAGAGTTTTTAATTATGTTCTTATCCGATGTGATTGCCCTCATCGTCGGTATTTTCGTAGGGAAGTTCATTTTCCAGCGATCCTCAGAGAAAAAAGAGCAGGAAGCCCAGCAACGGGCCAATGAAATCATCAAGAATGCTGAAATTACAGCCGAGAATATTAAAAAAGACCGAATACTTGAAGCCAAGGAAAAGTACCTGAAACTCAAATCAGAGTTTGAGGAAGAATCCAACCGCAAAAGAAATATTCTTCAGACCAACGAGCAGAAGCTCAAACAGCGTGAACAGCAGATTGCGCAGTCGCTTGAACAGAACAAACGTAAGGAAACTGAGCTTGATTCCCTGAAGACCAATCTTAGTCAGCAGCTGGAGCAAGCTACTAAGCGCCGCGAGGAGGCCGACAAAATGCTGCAGCAGCAGGTAGCCCAGCTCGAAAAAATCGCCAACCTTACCGCCGAGCAGGCCCGCGAACAACTCATAGACGCGCTTAAAGCCGAAGCCGATTCCAAAGCCGGGTCCTACGTGAAGAGCGTGATGGAAGAAGCGCGGCTGACAGCTACCAAGGAAGCCAAGAAAATCGTTATTGAAACCATTCAGCGGACGGCGGCCGAACACGCCATCGAAAACTGCGTGTCGGTATTCAACATCGAAAATGACGACATCAAGGGAAAAATTATCGGTCGGGAAGGACGTAACATTCGTGCCCTGGAAGCCGCTACCGGCGTTGAGATTATCGTAGATGACACGCCCGAAGCCATCGTTATCTCCGGATTTGACCCGGTACGCCGGGAAATCGCCCGCCTTTCGCTGCACCGCCTGGTACAGGACGGCCGTATTCACCCGGCCCGGATTGAGGAGGTAGTAGGCAAAACCCGTAAAAACATCGAAGACGAAATTGTTGAAATTGGCGAGCGGACGGTCATAGACATGGGCATACACGGGTTGCACCCCGAGCTGGTCAAGATGATTGGTAGAATGCGCTTCCGCTCTTCGTACGGACAAAATCTGTTGCAGCACTCCCGCGAGGTAGCCAAATTGTGTGCAACCATGGCCTCGGAACTGGGACTAAATGCCAAGCTGGCCAAGCGGGCTGGTTTGCTCCACGATATCGGGAAGGTGTGGCCGGAAGAATCAGATATGCCGCACGCGGTGCTGGGTATGGAGCTGGCGAAAAAATACAAGGAGCATCCGGAAGTATGCAACGCCATTGGGGCCCACCACGACGAGATCGAAATGACCAGCATTATTTCTCCCATTATTCAGGTTTGCGATGCCATTTCCGGCTCACGTCCGGGTGCCCGTCGCGAAATGATGGAATCATACATTCAGCGTCTGCGTGATTTAGAAAATATGGCCATGTCCTTTGACGGCGTAGAAAAGTGCTACGCCATCCAGGCGGGCCGGGAACTACGGGTTATTATCGATGCGGACAATGTCAATGACGAAAAAGCAAGCATGTTGTCTTTTGATATTTCGCAGAAAATCGAAAAGGAAATGCAGTACCCCGGCCAAATCAAGATTACTGTAATCCGCGAAATGCGCTCGGTAGCCTACGCCCGGTAAACAAATTTTTAAATTGCTGATAGCTCTATGGCCCGTGCTAGCACGGGCCATTTTGTTAAAATATGATTATCCGGGTAGCTCCGGACCCTAATCAGTTTTGACCGTTTACTTCTGCCTGCTTAACTTAGCGGCCTGATCGACCCATTGTCCATGTCTCTCGTTTCAAAAGTAGTTCTAATTACCGGAGCCTCTTCAGGTATCGGCCGCAGTACGGCCGAGTATCTGGTGGGTAAAGGATACCGGGTTTTTGGAGCGAGCCGCAGCCAGCCCCAGGGGGCCTTGTTTGACTGGGTACCCATGGACGTTACCGACCCGACTTCGGTCCAGGAAGCCCTGGCCGAGGTATGGAACCGGGCCGGCCGACTGGACGTGGTAATCAACAATGCCGGGCTGGGTATAGTGGGTCCGCTGGAAGAAACCCCGGATGACCTGCTGGAAAAAGTATTTCAGACCAATGTTTTCGGCTTGCTGAGGGTGTGCCGGGTCAGCCTGCCCTACCTGCGCCGTCAGGGTGGGGGGCTTATCATCAATGTCAGCTCCATAGCCGGAGCCATGGGGCTGCCTTACCGTGGCGTGTACAGCGCCAGCAAGTCGGCGGTAGAGGTGCTAACCGAGTCGCTGAGTATGGAAGTAAAAGAGCAGCGGGTCAGGGTATGTAGCGTGCTGCCCGGCGACATTGCTACCAGTATTAACCAAAACCGGCTGGTGGCTAACCTGCCGCCCGATTCCGTTTATAAAGCCTCGTTTGATAAGGTACATCAGCAGATTAATCAGGAAGTAAGCCACGCTGCCGATCCGGTTATTATTGCCAGGGCCATCGCCGAAATAATCGAAGACGAACAACCCCGCCTGCATTACATGGTAGGTCCGTTTTTACAGAAAGTGTCGACGGGCTTGAAGGTGGTTTTACCGCAGCGGATTTTTGAGCGAATTCTGCTCCGTTTTTATGGAATGTAGTTCAAAACCATTTGAGAGGGTTGCTTGTTAGAGAGGGGAACACTACTTGTTTTTGATCCATTCTCCCCTCATGAACTATACCGAACTTAGTACCAGTCAACGCCTGGAAATTAAAACCCTGGGCGAGTTGAAAGCCACGGGCTATCGCTCCCGAACCATCAAGCAGGAGCTTCGTGACAACCTTATCCACAAAATTCAGAGAAAAGAAGCCATATTTCCGGGCATCTGGGGCTACGAAGATACCGTACTCCCCGATGTAGAGCGGGCTATACTTTCCATGCACAATATTAACCTGCTGGGGTTACGCGGACAGGCCAAAACCCGGATAGCCCGGATGATGGTGAACCTGCTTGATGAGTACGTACCTACGGTAGCCGGTACCGACCTGAACGACGACCCCCTGGAGCCGCTTTCCCGACTGGCCAAAGATTTGATAGCTGAGCACGGAGACAATACCCCCATTGGCTGGCTGCACCGCGACGACCGCTACACCGAAAAACTGGCCACGCCGGATGTTTCCGTAGCCGACCTCATCGGCGACGTGGACCCCATCAAAGCGGCTACCCTCAAACTTCCCTATTCCGACGAACGCGTTATCCATTTTGGTTTGATTCCCCGTTCGCACCGGGGTATATTTGTTATCAACGAACTACCCGACCTCCAGGCGCGTATTCAGGTAGCTTTGTTCAATATTTTGCAGGAAGGCGATATTCAAATCCGGGGTTTCAAACTACGTTTACCGCTGGATATCCAGTTTGTATTTACGGCCAATCCCGAGGACTACACCAACCGGGGTAGTATTGTAACGCCCCTGAAAGACCGGATTGACAGCCAGATTGTAACGCATTATCCCAAAAGTATTGAAGTTGGAAAGAAAATTACCCAGCAGGAGGCCGTAATTAAAACCGAGCAGAAAGGAATGGTCAAAACCAATGAGCTGGTAAAAGACCTGGTTGAGCAGATTGCGCTCGAAGCCCGCGAAAGCGAATACGTGGACAGCAAAAGTGGGGTGTCGGCCCGGATGACCATTTCTGCCTACGAAAGCCTGATCAGCGCCGCCGAAAGACGTTGCCTCCTGAACGGCGAAAGTTCGACTTATATCCGGGTATCGGACCTGTACGGGGTAGTACCTGCCATCTGCGGTAAGGTGGAGCTGGTGTACGAAGGAGAAGTAGAAGGTCCCGTTATCGTAGCGCAAAGCCTGATTGGAAAGGCCATCCGTGCTCAGTTTCTGAATTTTTTCCCTAATCCCGAAAAGGCTAAGAAAAACAAACGGAATCCGTTCGGAAAAGTAATAGAATGGTTTGGGGCCGGCAACGAAATGGACCTGATGAGCGACATGACCGACCGTGAGTACCAGGCCCGGTTAAGTACCATCGAAGGCCTGGACGACTTCGTGGATGAATTCACCTCCCGCCTTGGAAAAGATGAAAAGTACTTCATGATGGAATTTGCTCTGCACGGCATGGCCGAGTACTCCCTGGTTGGTAAGCAGTCACTCGACCGGGGTATGCACTTCAAAGACCTGGTTAGTAGCATGTTTTCCGGGCCGGGAAGCGGTGACGACGAAGACTACGATGATGACTTCGGCAGCTACGACGATGACGACGATGATGATACCAACAATCCTTTCTGATTAATTTAAGATTGTGGTGTAAACAGCGCCGGGGCCGGAAGTACTTCCGGCCCCGGCTTTTTTGGGGGTACTAAAAGTATAGAAAACTGTAAGCAAGTACCCCCGCCAGACAGAGCAGCGCCACCAGGCCGTAGGAAAAGCCGAGCATAATGAATTTCAAAAGTGTTTTTCCGGTACTTTGCCCGTATACCCTTTTTAATGATTTATAGAGGTAAAAAACGAGGAGGAAAGACATCGCCACCAGAAAATTGTCTTCTTCGGTAAAAGAGTCCAGCAGCATAGCCAGGCCATACCCAATAAAAACAATGGTATGGAAATGCACGGAGAAAATGAGATGTTCGTAATAAAAGTGTTTCTTCTTGTAATAGACCGCCAGCAGCAGCAAGGCCACCACCGGCATCAGAATAAACATAACCACCGAAAGGCTTTTTATGACTTTATGTACAAACTCCTTAATGTTAAATTCAAAAGCATACTTGGGCGACTGCCGGAGTAATCTTCTGGTTAGAAAGTTATTGGGTAGTTTGTGCGCTCTCAGGTAGGTACCTAATACTTCATCCGACATTTTCCTGAACTTCTGCAAATCGTCCGGACTGGTAATAGTGGAATCGCCCGTTACCTGCGTAACCAGGTTGCCCGAATCCTGTACCACACTATCCAGCGAGGCCACCATAGTACCTAATTTTTGGCGTTGCGGCTGGTCGGCATCCGGTGCTATTCTACGCAGGAGTGAATCCTTCTGAGCGGCCGTTAGGGTCGGATAGGCCAAAACCGCCCTTCGATTCACTGCGTAGGTAGTACTATCAACCGTTACAGCTTTGGTGTTTATGTCAAGGGTGCCTTCGTTTTCCTCGAAGCTTCGGTCAAAAATGGTGTTGAGCAGGAGGAAGAATACAAAGCTGACGAATACGTACATACGAGCTGGTGGCACGTAGCGGGCCCGCTTACCTTCCAGAAAGTCCCGGGTACTTTTGCCGGGTTTGGTAAATACCGCTTTGCTGGTTTCCCAGAGTTTGGTGTCAAAATGTGTGATACTCTCTACGAATTCATATATCAGGTGCCCGAGGGGAATTTTCAGGTCGTGGTTTTCCTGGCCGCAATTGGGGCAGTAGTTATCCTCCGGATGCAGGATATGCTCACAGTTAGGACAAAGGGAATGCTTGCGCCGGTGCTTGTGCGTTGCGAACATGAGGAGAAGTACCTGGGTAATGATTTAGAGTACAAAAAAAAGGAGAAACCCGAAAGTTTCCCCTTTTTACGTTGAAATTTTAAAAACGAACCACTTATACCGGTGAGCCGTCGTCTACAATGTTGGGTTCGGTGGTGTCAACCAGAACCTCAGAATCGGCACCTACTTTGGCGCGAATCTTCTTTTCCAGTTCTTCCAGCAGCTCCGGATTGTCCTTGATGAGTTGCTTCACCGCATCACGACCCTGTCCGAGGCGGTTGCCTTCGTAGCTGAACCAGGAGCCCGATTTTTTCACAATGTCCAACTCCACGGCCAGGTCAATCACCTCACCCGATTTGGAGATACCTTCACCGTACATGATGTCAAACTCAATTACTTTGAACGGCGGCGCCAGTTTGTTCTTCACCACCTTCACGCGGGTACGGTTACCCAGAATATTATCGGCGCTTTCTTTGATTTGGCCCACCCGGCGAATATCCAGACGAACCGAAGCGTAGTACTTAAGAGCATTACCACCCGTAGTAGTTTCCGGATTACCGAACATGACCCCGATTTTCTCCCGAAGCTGGTTGATAAAGATACAGCAGCAGCCGGTTTTGTTAATAACACCTGTAAGTTTACGCAGCGCCTGAGACATCAGACGGGCCTGTAAACCCATTTTGCTGTCACCCATTTCGCCTTCCAGCTCAGCGCGGGGAACGAGGGCAGCTACGGAGTCAATAACAATTATGTCAATAGCCCCGCTGCTTATCAGGTGCTCGGCGATTTCCAGCGCCTGCTCACCGTTGTCGGGCTGCGATATAAGTAGGTTTTGAGTATCAATGCCCAGCTTTTCGGCGTAAGAACGGTCAAAAGCGTGTTCGGCATCTATGATTGCAGCCAGACCACCAGCTTTCTGAGCTTCGGCAATACAGTGCATAGCCAGGGTAGTTTTACCCGATGATTCGGGACCATACACCTCTACCACGCGACCCCGGGGTACCCCACCGATGCCCAGCGCCAGGTCCAGCCCAAGCGACCCGGTCGAAATAACGGGAATATCCAGCACCTTGCTGTCGCTGAGCCGCATTACGGTGCCTTTACCAAAGGTCTTGTCTAGTTTTTCAAGAGTAGTTTGCAAGGCTTTAAGCTTGCTGTCCTTTTCTACGGATTGTGCCATGAAGGATGTGTGAAAAGTTGGTTTGTTGCATAAAAAAAGCGGTTACGGGTACTTCCAGAACCGCCACTCATTCATTCTGATTGCGATGTAAATTTACTTTTTTTTACTGAGAAAACCAATGATTTCTCCGCTTCCTGCTCCACATTTTCAGCCGTTTTTTATACTGGAAAATTCTAAGCCGAACGGGACAAGGCAGTACCAGAGCAAAACCTTAGTCCCGGTTCGGAAATGAACTGATAATCAGCCAATAAAAAGTAGGTTAAGGGGGCAGAAAAGGGGAGGTAGGTGTGGAGTCACTACCTTGTTTTACTTTTTTAAAGGAGTCGTTTTTCTGGTTGCCATTGCAAAGCGGCAGGGGCAAAAGCGACGGGACCAGCAGCGCCCTTCTGACCGAAATAACCCAAGGCAAAAGTGGGACTCGTAAGCCCACCACCCAAATTATTTCACCCGTACTGATATTCCTCATCTTTTGCCAGAGTACCTACCGCTACTTTTGCCCCGTTGTTTTTTACTTTTTATCTTTTTGCAAGAATCCTCTATGGAAATACTTATTTTTTTTGTGGCCCACTGGTACCTTTCCCTGCTCATGCAAACCTTCTTCCTGCACCGCTACGCGGCTCATAAAATGTTTACGATGGGGCCGCGCTGGGAGAAGTTCTTTTATACCCTAACCTGGATTTTTCAGGGATCTTCCTTTCTGAGTCCCTACGCCTACGGAGTTATGCACCGGCTCCACCACGCCCACGCTGACACCGAGAACGATCCGCATTCGCCCAGCTTTTCCAAAAACCTTTTTGACATGATGTGGAAGACCAAGAACTTTTACAACACCATTGTCCACCGCCGCGACACCATTGAAGCCAAATTTAAAAAGGGGGTACCCCACTGGGCTTTCCTGGAACGACTGGGCGACTCCTGGGTGTCACGCCTAGGCTGGGGAGTACTTTATAGCCTGTTTTATATCCAGTTTGCTACGGCCTGGTGGATGTTCCTGCTGCTGCCGATTCACTTCCTGATGGGACCCGTTCACGGAGTTATTATCAACTGGTACGCCCACCGTTACGGCTACGTAAACTTCAAGGTGAATGATACCGCCAAAAACCTGCTGCCTTTTGACTTTCTGATGATGGGCGAATCGTACCATAACAACCACCACAAGTACGGGGGCCGGGCCAATTTCGGGTTTCGCTGGCATGAGTTTGACCTCACCTACCCGTTTATCAAACTTTTGAATGCCTTGAAAATAATCAGACTTAAGCCCAACAATGATTTGAATTATATGTAAGAAGTTACCTTTTGTCTGTTTTTTTGGGATGTATTAAAACTGGTGCCGGGCCTCAGGCCGGGCACCAGTTTTGGTAGTTAGCAAAGTATTTCCAATTTTTGG
This sequence comes from Telluribacter sp., assembly GCF_035998675.1. Classification (NCBI taxonomy): domain Bacteria; kingdom Pseudomonadati; phylum Bacteroidota; class Cytophagia; order Cytophagales; family Spirosomataceae; genus Telluribacter; species Telluribacter sp. The sequence continues at coordinate 37,332 of NZ_DASYHI010000022.1, read as the reverse complement.
TCAGAAATACGCCGTACTTTTTCATGTTTAAGAAAATTGCCCTCTTCCTGGTACTGTTGCTGGTAGCCTTGGGAATATACTATCGTGACCTGATTAGCTATGGCTGGATGCAGGCCAAAGGGCAGCTCAGTATACTGGCCAACGTGCAGGATGTTTCCGAAGTACTACGCGACCCGACCTTCCCGGACTCTCTGAAAGCCCGGATACGACTGATTGAAGAAATAAAACGCTTTGGGGTAGATTCGCTGGGATTGAATCCCTCCGAAAACTATACTACCTTCTATGACCAGCACGGGAAGCCTATTCTGTGGGTACTTACGGCTTCGGACAAGTACCAGCTCAAAGCCCGCGAGTGGTCGTTCCCGATCCTGGGCGCCTTTGCCTACAAAGGGTACTTTGACTCCACCCGGGCGGCCCGCGAAGAAGCCGGACTGATTAAGGAAGGACTCGACACCAACATAGGCGAGGTATCGGCCTGGTCTACGCTGGGGTACCTGAAAGACCCGATCCTTTCGAGTATGCTGAAGCGCTCGGAGGGCAGCCTGGCCAGCCTTATCCTGCACGAGCTCACGCACGGTACCCTTTTTGTCAAAAATAACCTCGAGCTGAACGAGAACCTCGCCAGTTTTGTGGGGGAGGTGGGAGCGGTTCGGTTTCTCAATTATAAATACGGCCCGGACTCGCACCAACAAAAAAGATATAATTACATCAAACGTTATAACGATGCTTACTCCCAGCATATACTCCGCGGGGCTACACGCATGGATAGTTTATACGGTACTTTTCCGGACAAAACACCCTCGGCCCGCAAGGATTCCCTGAAATTTGGGCTAATCCGGGAGATTATCAGCGACGTAGATACACTACTCGGTGGAAAGCGTTCGTTGACTAGTAAAAGAAGTTGGGAAGAAACTAATCTGCCCAACAATGCGTATTTTATTGGGTTCCAGACGTATAAGTCACAGCAGAATACCTTTCAGGAGGAGTTTGAGAAAAGGTTTGGTGGGGATTTTAAAAGGTATTTGGCTTATCTGAAGGAGAAGTACCCGTCTTTGTGAACAATTGAAGTACAGCCATGATGAAATTGAAAGTTGCCTTTTTTCTTGTTGTAGTTGCTGTTTCCACCCTTGCTTTTGCCCCTTTTGATACCTACCGCCACGTTGCTAATGAAAGTTTTGTAAAGGGTGAAAGGGTAGACTATAGGGTTCACTATGGGTTTATTAACGCGGCCGAAGCCCGGGTTGAAGTGGCCAGGTCGCTGGTTACGGTCAATAACCGCCCCTGCTACCGGGTTAATGTAACGGGAAAAACGGTGGGGGCCTTTGATCTGATATCGCGGGTACGTGACCAGTGGCGCTCCTACATTGATACCTCGGCCATACTACCTCACATGTTTTACCGGAATATCCAGGAAAACAGCTACCGCAAGGAAGAAACGGTATTTTTTTACCACGGGAGCAATACCGCCTACGACCGGGACGAGAAGAAATCCTACAAAGTACCCGAAAATGTCCACGATATTATCAGCGGCTACTATTTCCTGCGGACTCTGGACTTTAACCGAATCCGGGAAGGGGAAATAGTTGAAGTACCTACCTTTTTCGACGGTCAGGTTTATAAAATGCGGGTACGGTACGGCGGAAGAAGCGTGATTAAAGCCAAGTTTGGTAAGATCAAGGTCTTGAAGCTAAATCCGATTATTCCGGAGAATAAGTTATTCAAGGGCGAAAATCCCATGACGATCTGGGTGTCGGATGATGACAATAAAGTACCTATCAAGGCCGAAGTAGACCTGATGATCGGGGCGCTGGAAATGGATATCAAAAGCTACAAAGGGCTGAAAACCGAGCTTAACTGGATGATGTAAGCCTTTTCAGTCGCCATTCCTGAATAGTCCGGAGGGGCCACGGCAGGTTATTCTGGCGGATGGAATAAAAAGATTGCTCCTGCGCTCCGAAACTCTGGTAGTGTTCCGCAATGGTTACCTGCCCGGGCGACTCAAAATCAAATACCAACCCGGTGCCCGCTTTTTCCTGAAAGTACCTGTCCAGCAGGTACGTGCGGCCATTAAGCCGACGGCCGGTTTCGTCGGCCGCATTGAACAGATAAACGGTTTTTTTTTCGTCTCCAACCAGCATGACTCCGGCGTGCAAAGTACCATCCCGACCAGCGTAGTACAGCCGGACTAATCCTTTTTCCTTCAATTGCTGAAAAAGAGAGTGTAACAGGCTATAAGCCGCTTCATTTACACCTCCATTTATTTGTGAAGCATGAAAGTTTCTAAAAAAGTCGATCAGTGGAGCAATATTATCCAGTTCTTCCAGGTACCATCCCGCCTTTTCAGCCCGCTTCAGGTTTTTGAGGCGGTCTTGGTTATAGGTACTTTTCAGGGTAATGTAAGGCTGGTTCAGTGGTAACCAATGCGTAGTCAGGAGCTTAGGTAGCAGCGTCGGGCAGGCGGGAAGTACTTTGGCCAGGCTGGGGCTGTTGTCGGGGTGAAAACAATAGCTGCTGATGTACCTGAAGTGTTGGCTAAGTACCCGAAGGAAAGCTTCCGTTACCCGACCTTCCAACTCAGAAGCAGAGAAAAGTCCCAAATACTGACAGAAAAAGGGCTGCTGAATAACTCCTAAGCCCCACTTGCGTACTACCGGCAAAGGCATGACTACCTGGTACTCTTCGGCCGAAGGCCACACCAGCGCTGACCAGCCGGGAGACACCAGGTCGAGGTACCAGCTGTACCCGTATACTACCCGTTGTCCGGAATTTTGAATGAACTGATCCCACTGTTGATCTTGAATCTGGGAGCGGTTGAGGAGTGAGGGAAGAAGCATAGGAGGAGCCGGTTAAACAACAGGGGCCGACCAACCGCCGATGGTACTACTTAAAGTAGCTGCGTAACTTCTGAACGGTTTCTTCCACGTCGGAGTCATTGCCCATGAGCTCGTGTATGCTCTGAATGGAGTGAATAACCGTACTGTGGTCCCGACCGCCAAAATGGTAACCAATGGATTTGAGAGGCAGGTCAGTGTACTCTTTGGCCAGGAACATGGCCAGTTGGCGGGGGTACACATTTTCTTTTTTACGACTCTTGCTCTTAAGGTCAGCAATACTAACTTCGAAGTAATCAGCTACTATTTCCTGAATGGTATCAATCGTCACTTCCTTATCTTCCTCCATGACGATATTCCGGAGCGTATTTTTGGCCAGCTCTACGTCTATCTCCCGGCGCGTCAGCGACGCCTGCGCCATCAGGGAAATAATAACGCCTTCCAGTTCACGCACGTTGGTATTGACACTATGCGCAATGTATTCGATTACGTCGTAATCAATATAAATACCTTCAGCCTGTAGCTTTTTCTGGATAATGGCGATACGCGTTTCAAAGTCAGGTGTCTGAAGGTCAGCAGTAAGTCCCCACTTAAAGCGCGACAGGAGGCGGTCCTGTAGGCCCTGCAACTCGCGCGGCGGACGGTCACTGGTCATGACTATCTGCTTGCCCATCTGGTGCAGGTGGTTGAATATGTGAAAAAAGGTATCCTGCGTTTTTTCTTTTCCCGAAAGAAACTGAACGTCGTCAATGACCAGTACATCTACCTTCATGTAGAAGTCCGTAAACTCCTGCAGATTATTATTCCGGATGGAGTTGATAAACTGATTGGTGAATTTCTCCGACGAAACATACAGCACCAACTTATCGTTGAAGTGATTACGAATGTAGTTGCCGATGGCCTGAACCAGGTGCGTTTTGCCCAGTCCTACGCCGCCGTACACCATCAGGGGATTAAACGAAGTAAGGCCCGGACGCTGCGCCACGGCAAATCCGGCCGAACGCGCCAGCCGGTTACAGTCTCCTTCAATAAAGTTATCGAAGGAGTAGTTGCCGTTGAGGTAGGTGTCCAGCTGGAGCGAATCCTGATCTTTAACCGGATTATTGGGAGCTTTGCGCGGATCGGTACCAAAATTATCCGGTCGGGAAGACTGGGGTGTTTTGGCCGTCGGAACGTTCATCGTCAGCGGCTGATGCGATTCGTTGCCCGTATCCACTATGATGGAATATTCCAGCATTCCGTCCCGGCCAATGGCAAAGTCGAGGGCTTTCCGGAGCAGGTGCACGTAGTTGTCTTCCAGCCACTCATAGAAAAACTGACTGGGTACCTGTATAGTAAGTACTTTACCCTGAAGACGTAGCGGTCGAATGGGCTCAAACCAGGTTTTAAAGCTCTGGTCCGGAATATTCTCCTGAATGATCCGTAGGCACTTATCCCAAACGATATCTACTTCTTTATGTGAGGATATTTTTTCCAAGGTAAAGCTTACGTAATCTGGTGTCATATTTTTTCGGGAGGGCAAAGATAGAAAAATAGATACAGCCGGGCATATAAACCGAGATGAATTTACTACTACTTCTTGCCGAAATCAAGCCGGAATTTAAAACTAAAGGAATAATCCAATGGAACAAAAGCAGGTACGGTTTCAATGGGCAATTCAATTGAAAAAATGTAATCTCAAATTCGTAGATTTGTTAAACATATATTTAGTATAGTATAGGATTAACCATGGAAGTGCTATGAATCAGCCGTTGTTTGAATCTTTCCCGTCAGCTGATAAGAAAGCCTGGAAAAGACAGGTTGAAAAAGATCTGAAAGGAACGGCGTATGAAGAACTGGGGTGGAAACTTACGGAATCTGTCGCCATAGAGCCTTATTATACTGCCGCCGAAGTGCCTGACTCGCAGGTAAATGAAATACAAGTCTGCCAGAAGCAGCAGCCGGGCTGGCTCACTCAATCCAGTATACGTTTTACGGCACCAACTGATACTAATCAGCTTATCCATAAAGCGTTGGCCGCGGGAGCGGATGCCATATGGCTCTACCTTGGTGACGCCCCGTTAACCCCGGAAGATTTTCGAAAAACAGTAAACAATGTGCGGCTAACCGATACGCCGGTGGTGTTTGAGCTGGAGGGGCAGTGGGAAGCACTGAAGAAGTACCTGCACCAGAACGCGGGCTACCATTTAAAGGGAGGAGTAGCGGCTGACCCTTTGTCCAACTGGATGCAAACCGGTGAAGGGTATAGCTCAGAAATGGAACAGCTCCGGGAGGTACTTGGGCTTACCAGAGAAATGCCCGATTTCAGGCCGCTCATGGTAAGTAGTCAGGCCTACCACGAGGCAGGGGGCAGCCTGATTCAGGAACTGGCTTTTTCGCTGGCCGCCGCCGTGGAGTACCTCGACCGGCTAACCGAGGCCGGTCTGAAGGTACCGGAGGTAACCAAGGGTCTGTTTTTTTCTTTTTCAATTGGGACCGATTATTTAAGCGAAATAGCCCGGCTCCGCGCCTTCAGGTATCTTTACAGGCGGGTCCTGACGGCTTATCAGCTACCGGATGAACCGGCGCAGCCGTATGTACATGCCCGCAACTCGGGGTTTTACGATGCTACGGCTACTCCCCACACCAATATGCTCCGGGCCACCTCCGAAGCGATGAGTGCCGCGTTGGGTGGTTGCGACGCGCTTACGATCCATGCCTATGACGCTACCTTCCGTCAGCCGTCTGATTTTTCAGAGCGTATTGCCCGCAATGTTTCCCTGATCCTGAAGGAAGAAGGGTACCTTGACAAAGTAGCCGATCCGGCGGCTGGTTCGTATTACCTGGAGGTACTTACCCACCGAATGGCCGAAGCCGCCTGGGATTTATTTCTGGAGGTAGAAAAGCAGGGAGGACTTGTCAGGGCTTTTGAGCAGGGGGTTATTCAGTCCGAAATTCAAAAGGTGTGGCAGGCCAGGCAGGAAGCGGTACAAAACGGAAAAGTAATAGTAGGAGTAACCAAATACCGGACGGAGGATAGCCCGGAGGAAAAATCTCCCAGGGTACCTGTCCAACCCGTGCAGGGCGGGAATAAATTAACGCTTTTGCCCCGGTACCAGTTGAGTGAAGCGTGGGTCAAACAAACGATTTAAAAGGCGGGTACCCACTATAAAATAAAAGAATGAAACCAGATTTCTCCAACATAAAAGGTCCGCTGCCGACCAACCTTTCACTTGCTTCCGCTGCCCAGGGAAAGCAGGTGACCACGTCCGAAGGCATAAAGCTGAAAGCCAGGTATACTTTACAGGATGCGGCTCAGGCCGAACACCTGCAATTCGGGGCGGGGCTTCCTCCCTTTTTGCGTGGCCCTTACAGTACCATGTACCTGCAGCGCCCCTGGACTATCCGGCAGTACGCCGGATTTTCTACGGCGGAAGAGTCCAATGCTTTTTACCGGCGCAACCTGGCGGGCGGACAAAAAGGCCTTTCGGTGGCTTTTGACCTGGCCACCCATCGGGGCTACGACTCCGACCACCCGCGGGTAGTTGGAGATGTAGGAAAAGCCGGGGTTGCCATTGATACCGTCGAAGATATGAAGATTCTCTTCGATCAGATTCCGCTGGATGAGATGTCTGTTTCGATGACCATGAACGGAGCCGTTATCCCCATTATGGCTTTTTTCATAGTAGCGGCTGAGGAGCAGGGCGTACCCGTTGAAAAGCTTTCCGGGACTATCCAGAACGATATTCTGAAAGAGTTCATGGTCCGGAATACCTATATTTATCCGCCTGCGCCTTCCATGCGGGTTGTGGGCGATATTTTTGCTTATTCTTCCCGGCTCATGCCCCGGTTCAACTCCATCAGTATTAGCGGGTACCACATGCACGAGGCGGGCGCGCCGGCCCACCTGGAACTGGCCTACACCCTGGCCGATGGACTGGAATATATCCGTACCGGACTTAGAGCGGGCATGGATATTGACGACTTTGCCCCGCGCCTGTCCTTTTTCTGGGGAATTGGCATGAATCATTTTATGGAAATTGCCAAGCTCCGGGCGGGACGCCTGCTCTGGGCCAAAATTGTAGATCAGTTCAATCCCAAAAACAGCAAGTCGCTGGCGCTGCGAACCCACTGCCAGACCAGTGGCTATAGCCTGACCGAGCAGGACCCTTTCAATAACGTTACACGTACCTGCGTCGAAGCCATGGCTGCCGTGCTGGGCCACACCCAGTCGTTGCACACCAACTCGCTCGACGAAGCCATAGCCCTGCCTACTGACTTCTCGGCCCGTATTGCCCGTAATACGCAGCTGTTTCTACAACACGAAACCGACATCAACCGCGCGGTGGACCCCTGGGGTGGTTCTTACTACGTGGAGTACCTGACCCACGAACTGGTGCAGCGGGCCTGGGCACTCATAGAGGAAGTGGAGCAGCTGGGCGGAATGACAAAAGCCATCGAAACCGGGCTGCCCAAAATGCGGATTGAAGAAGCCGCGGCCCGAAAACAGGCCCGTATTGATTCGGGCAAGGATGTGATTGTGGGGGTGAATAAATTTAAAGCCGATTCGGAAGAATCCATTGAAATTTTGGATATTGACAACCAGGCCGTACGTTTATCCCAGATTGCCCGCCTGCAGAAGGTAAAGAGTGAGCGTAGTCAGCCGGAGGTGGAGACTGCACTGGCCGCACTGACTACCGCCTGTACAAAGGCTGGTGGTACCGATATGGAAAGTAACCTGCTGGATCTGGCCGTGGAAGCGGCCCGTAAGCGGGCGACACTGGGGGAGATTTCGGATGCGATGGAAACTATTTTTGGTAGATATAAAGCAGTAATAAGATCAGTGTCAGGAGTATACAGCGCGGAAGTTTCGGATGATGAAAACTTTCGCCTCGCCAAAGAAATGGCAGACCGATTTGCGGAAATGGAAGGCCGTCGGCCCCGGATTATGGTGGCTAAAATGGGGCAGGATGGGCATGACCGCGGAGCAAAAGTAATTGCTACCAGCTTTGCCGACCTGGGTTTTGACGTAGATATGGGGCCGCTGTTCCAGACACCCGAAGAAGTAGCTCGTCAGGCCGCAGAAAACGATGTTCACGTAGTGGGCGCTTCCAGCCTGGCCGCCGGGCATAAGACACTGGTACCCCAGCTTATTGAAGAACTCCGGAAAATTGGCCGGGAAGACATAATGGTCATTGCCGGGGGCGTAATTCCGGCCCAAGATTACCAGTACCTGTACGATGCCGGAGTAAAGGGGGTATTTGGGCCCGGTACCATTATCTCTATTGCCGCCCAGAAAATTCTGAAAGAGCTCATGGAGGAGGAGCAGGGCTAGTTTAAATGCCCGCTTCTCTTCTCACATTGGTCAGGTAGGTACCATATTCTTCCACCATTTGCCGGGTGGTAGACTGGGTCCAGCCCAGAACCGGGGCCATTAGTTCGGCTACGGTGGGCAGGCAGGACAGGGTACCTGCCCAGTCCATTATTTCCAGGCGCATCCGGCGGGCCAGGATATCACGCGGGGTTACCGCCATTTCTTCCCGTGCGGCATACACAACCTCCGCCTTTAAAAACGGATAATCCGGAAGCAGGTGTTCCCCCAGGGCAGCATCTTCCCGAATCAGGTCGGCTACTTTTGAAGCCTGTGACCCGTAACGGTTAGCCAGATGCCGGCTGACCGATTCCTCCAACCCGTAGGAGGTACTTATTTCCTTCCAGCTTTCGGTGGTAAAGCCATCTCCACCCACCAGAATATGGTCCGCCGTGCGGCAGGGATTTTCCTGTCCTAATAGTTTTTCAACTTCATCCAGGGTATCCTTGGCCATGAGCCGGTAGGTCGTCCATTTTCCCCCCAGCAGGCTTACCAGATTGGAGCCCAAATCGTGCTCTACTTCGTGGTCGCGGGTGAGGCGTTTGGTAGCTTTACGCGGATCGGCCGAAAGCAGGGGCCTTAATCCGCCAAACCCTGCTTTAACTTGCTCAGGCCGGGGCATAGTAGCCAGAAAGGGAGTCAGCGTGTCAAGCAGAAACCGGACTTCGGTTTTATTCAGAACCGGTTCCTTGTCTATTTCCTGGTACTCGGTGTCGGTTGTTCCTACCAGAAGTTCATTGCCAAAAGGTATCGCAAATACCACCCGACCGTCGCTGGTTTTGGGTATCAGCATGGCATCGTTGCTTTGAAGTACCTCTTTGGGTAGTACAATATGGACGCCTTTGCTCGGGCGAATGCGGGTAGGCAGGGCCGGATTCGCCATGAGCCGGATTTCATCCGAAAAAGGTCCGGTACAATTGATAAACAGTCCGGCTTTAATCGAAAGTTCTCTCCTTTCTAACTCATCCCGTACCCGGGCCGTCAGGAGTTTCCCCTGCTCATTTTTTTCAAAACCAACTACCGACACATAGTTAGCCAAAACGGTACCTTCCCGATAGGCCGACTGCGCCAGCGCCAGGCAGTAACGCGCGTCATCCAGTTGACCGTCGTAATACAGTACTGCGCTGTGGAGTTTTTTTGGGTCAAGGGTCGGCATTCGGTTAAGTACCTCTTTTTTGCTTAGCCACTTACTTTTGGGGAGCGAGTCCTGTTGGGCAAAAAGGTCATATATCCGGAGGCCAATGCTGAAGTAGACACCCTCCAGCCAGGATGAAACGGGGGTGAGTAAGGCGAGGGGACGGGCCAGATGGGGGGCATTTTTAAGCACAATGTGGCGTTCTTCCAAACCATGGCGTACCTGCTTGAGTTGGGCCAGGTCCAGATTTCGGAATGCTTGTTCCAGATAGCGGACCCCGCCATGAATGAGTTTGGTAGAACGGGAGGAGGTTTCGGAAGAAAAATCTTTCCGGTCAATGAGCGCTACTTTGTACCCCCGCAGGGCGGCATCCAGCGCGCAGCCGGTACCGCTGGCGCCCCCGCCAATAATACAAATATCAAAAGATTCTTCCTGGAGGCGAAGCAGATTTTGGGAGCGGTTCATGGAAAGGCAGTTGCTGATACAGGGAAAACACCCTGCGCAAAGCTATGATTTTTTGCTTCGCCACAAAAATACAACCTCCGGGGCAGCCGGAAAACCCCGGTTAGTAGAGGAGCGAGTACGGCAACTGAGCGCGAATTTTGCCCAGGGCCCGTTGTATCAGGTTCCGGACCGTTTGTTCCCGGATGGAAAGTAAGGTACTTACTTCACGGACCGACTTGCTCTGAAAAAAACGGAGTTGAATTACTTCCCGCTCCCGTTTTGACAGGAGGCAGAGCGCCGAAGTCAGGAACATACTCTGCCGCTCGGAGACTTCCCGGCCAATAATTTCTGATTCGTGGCATTTGCTCAGCAGTGACAGTTCGTGTCGCTCTTCCACGGTGGTCATTTTTCCCTTTTGCTGAATATGCAGCCGACGACGCAGTGAACGGCAAAGGTAGTAGGGTACGGCTACTTCCTCTGCCAGGTTCTGGCGCATTTTCCAGAGGTCCACAAACAGGTCATGGATGGCATCCTGGACCACCATGCTGTCAACCCCTAACTTTTTCCCGTATTGCAGTAAGGTATAATTGTACTGATTATAAAGTACCCCAAACGCCTTTCGGTCACTGTTTTTAAACTCTTTCCAAAGGTACGCGTCATCCGAAGTATCCTTATGAGCCATTGGCGTTACGTAGATTTTTGTGGTGGTGATAGGTAGAACAGAATGCAAACTATTTGATAGAGACAGAAGGCTTCCGCAGGGGCAAAAGCCTTCTGTTTATTACTGATTAACCAACCTATCAATAAGCGTCTTAGACTCCAAAGTACGATAAAAGTAAAAAATACTTTTTATAATAAAAGTCGGAGCAACTTTTTTTGAAATTTATCCAAAAAGAGAGAAAGGGAGAGTTTTGTTTGACAGGAGCCGGTTAATAGGGGAGCTAGGACAAAGGTATAGCACCTTGTTCCGGGGAGAGGTGACCGGGAAAGAGTAAGGGCTTTAGGAAAAAGGTACTCAGGAAAAAAAGGTGGAAAGCCGGTCCTGGTACTTCTGTGTATTGAGCTGGTAAAAGTAGGCTCCCTTTTTCGAACCGGTTTTATCTTTTTCCTTCAGCTGTACCAACAGACCCGTCGCCAGCATCATCCGCCGGAAGTTTCCTTTGTCCAGTTGGGTTTCGTAAATGGCATCGTAGAGTTTGCGGAGCTGGGTAAAGGTGAATTTGTCCGGGAGTAACTCAAATCCAATTGGTTGCAAAGCCGCTTTTTGTTTCAGGTGGTGCTTGGCATAGCGCACCATTTCATTATGGTCAAAAATGAGGTCCGGTAGTTCGGCCGCCGGGAACCAGCGGGCTTCAAATTCCTCGGTTAGCTGGTGCTGATAATTATGAATATCAACCAGGGCGGTATAGGTCACTGATATGGTTCTCTCGACCGGGTCGCGGTGCTGGCAGCTAAATACCTTCAATTCCTCAAGGTAAACGTTGGTCATGCCGGTCAGGTGGTACAGGATTCGTTGGGCGGCCTGATCCAGATTTTCATCTTTGTTTAAAAGTCCCCCCATCAGGGCCCAACTTCCTTTTTCCGGATGCAGATGCCGCTTTACGAGCAATATTTGTAAACCCGCTTCCTCATCGTAACCAAAAACAATGCAGTCCAGGGCTACCAACAGTCGGTGGGTATGGTTATAAAGGACTGAAACTGGCAAAGTTGGCAGGGGAGGGGTAATAGCTGGAATCATTGATGAAGTACTTTGATTGTAAAACGCAACTATATACGTACTTTTAGTACTGGTAATAAAGTACCAAGTTGTTTGAAACTACCCCCCTTCCTTTAACTCTATCCTGACAAAGATTTATGCGCACATTTTTACAACTCTCGGGCTGGTTTTACCGGCAGGCAACCGGCCGGATCGTCCTCTTTTTTCTTGCACTTCAGATAGCCTTTAATGTTTTGGTTTTTCCGAACCTGCAAGCCCGGATGGGAGGCGATACACAGGCCAATCCGCTGGACCTGCGCTTTGGATTTACGGCGGAAGAAGCCTACGCCTACCTCGATTCCCTGGGTGCGGAAGGCAGGGACGTGTACCAGTGGACCGAACAGGTAGCTGACGGAGTTTATCCCATAGTTTACACACTTCTGCTGATATTTCTAATTACCTATTTTTTTAAGAAAGTTTTTGCGGAGGGGAGCCTCTGGCGACGCTTTAACCTGCTGCCTTTCCTTGTTATGCTGGCTGACTTCCTAGAGAACATTGGTATTGTAACAATGCTCAACCATTTTCCGGAGCAGGCCGAAGGGGCCGCACAACTGGCCGCAACTGCGAACCTGCTAAAATGGAGCTTTTTCCCGATCATGATAATCCTGGTGTTGATCGGGCTGGGCGGGGTCATTTATTACAAGGTCAGCAACCGGAAGATACTTGCCTAATATTTTACTACGGTATTGGCATCAATAAGGTCCCCCTTTTTCAAAAACCCCTGACCTGCTGGTCATGCTTTCGCATAGGCGCAGGTACCTGTTCTGCTCCTGGCGGAGGCTCTCCTTTCGGACGCAGGTAGTAGAGGTGCAGCAGGCACGGAATTTTTACAGCTACTACGGCAGCAGTTTTTGGCTGCTGATAGGTTTTGGCCTTTCTGTACCTTATTTCTAAAAAAACCGTTACCATGGGACTATTTTCATTTTTAAAAGGAGGAGGAAAAAAAGTATTCAAAACCGAACCGGTCGCACCAACGCCCGAAAAAGCCAAAGAGGCGGAGCCATTGCGGGCAAGTGAACTACTTAATTATGTGAAACAGCTGGGCTTGACCTACAACAAGCTGGTTGTAAAGACCTCAGGTGATACCGTAGTTCTGGAAGGGGAAGTTGCCAGGCAAGAAGAAATGGAGAAAATAGCCCTGGCCGTAGGTAATGTGGAGGGGGTGGCCACGGTCGACAACCGGATGAATATAGTAGAACCCAAGGAACAATCGAAGTTTCATACCGTAGAAAAAGGGGATTCATTGTCCAAAATTGCTAAGCAGTACTACGGCGATATGATGAAGTACCCGGCCATATTTGAGGCCAATAAGCCTATGCTCAAGGATCCGGATGAAATATATCCAGGGCAGGTACTGCGGATACCATCCCTTTAATAATAAAATATAGATTGATGAGTAATATAGCCGGAGCACCATTTGTTCCGGCTGTTTTTTATTATCAGGTAGTATTTTGATTGTAGTTCCAACTAGTTAGCCACTTCTTTGGATGAAGAAAAACAGAGAAAGATTTAATAAAATAAAAAGCGATATAAGTTCAAGCATCGGGCTTTATCCGGCCATGATCAGCCTGGCTTACTTAGTACTTGCGTTTGTACTTGTTAATTCGAGACATTCGGCGATTTCGGAGTGGCTGGCTAACCGGCCCTGGCTGTCTTTTGAAAGCCTTGATACCCCTACCGCTATCCTTACTACCCTCATTGGCAGTATTATATCGCTTATGGTACTCAGCTTCTCCATGGTAATGGTAGTACTTTCCCAGGCATCGAGTAGTTTTTCGCCCAAGATACTCAGGGGGCTTGTCAGTGAAAAAAGTCATCAGGTAGTATTGGGCAACTACTTAGGCAGCATACTTTTTTGCCTGGTATGTCTGGGTAATTTCAGCGAGGAAGGAGACATACATCTGCTAAGTGCCGAAGTCCTAATCAGTATCTTGTTTGGGTTGTTGTGTCTGGTATTGTTTGTGGTTTTTATCCATAACGTTTCATTGGCAATACAAGCCAGCGAAGTAATAATCAGGTTGTATAAAAAAACGCGGCATCACCTTCAGAAGTTTATTGATGAAAACCGTAAAGAGGCAGGCCATCCGGAAGACTGGCCCCAAGAGGGGGAAGGCCAGATAATACTATCCCGGCAATCAGGCTATTTGCAACGATTTCAAAGAAAGGGCCTATTGAACCTGGCCCAAAAAGAAAATCTTAGAATTCGACTAGTGATAGAAGTAGGCGATTTTGTACCCATTGGGGTTCCGGTTGTTGAAATCTACGGGGAGAAGAATAAAATTTCGCGGGAGTCGGAGGAAGAGCTACTAAGTTTTTTACACTTCTACCACGGCGAGAACATCGAAGAAAACTATACCTATGGCTTTACCCAGCTCATGGAGATTGGCGTGAAAGCACTTAGCCCTGGTATCAATGATCCGGGCACGGCCCGGATTTGTATTCATTACCTGACGGACCTTTTTCACCTTCGTATGCAGTGGGATGATGTGGGTCAGGCGTGTGCAGAAAACGGTTCGCCTAGTCTCAAATGGAAGGTTTCTTCTTTTCAGTCGTTGCTCTACAAATCTTTTGAACCCATCAAAATTTACGGAAGCAACGACATCATGATCCTGATGAGCCTGGTTCAGGCGATAAAAACCCTGGCCTACTTCGATGCTGAGCGGCAGGTACATCGTAAGGTACTACAGGCATTCTATGACCAGTTATTAGATTTAATCAGCAAAAATCACTCCTATAAAATAGACGAAATGTTTGTCAGGCCCCGGTTGGATGACAGTAACGATACTTACCTAGTCCTTAAGGAGCAGTATTGAGGGCTACTTCATGTTCTTGCGGCGGTTACGCTGGAAGTCTTCCAGTACAAAACCTCCCAATCCCTGTAGATTACTGTAGTAGGCACGGCCGTTGTTAACCTTGGTAAAGTCCTGCACAAACTGCTTCAGGTAAGGGTCAGAGGCAATCATAAAGGTAGTTACGGGAATATCCAGTCGGCGGCACTGGGCGGCCAGGGTAAGCGTTTTGCTGATAATTTTGCGGTCCAGCCCGAAGCTGTTTTTATAGTACCGGATACCTTCTTTGAGGCAGGTTGGCTTTCCGTCTGTTATCATAAATATCTGCTTGTTCCGGGTTTTGCGCCGACGCAGCAGGTCCATGGCCAGTTCCAGACCGGCCACAGTATTGGTATGGTAGGGGCCCACTTCCAGGTAAGGCAGGTCTTTAATCTGGATCTGCCAGGCATCGTTTCCAAAAACTATAATGTCCAGAGAATCCTTAGGGTACTTGGTACGAATGAGTTCGGCCAGGGCCAGGGCAACTTTTTTGGCGGGGGTAATGCGGTCTTCGCCGTACAGAATCATGGAGTGGCTGATGTCAATCATCATGACGGTGGAGGTAGTTGTTTTCTGCTCTTTTTCGACCACTTCCAGGTCATTTTCCATCAGCATAAAATCACTGATACCGTGGTTGACCTGAGCGTTCTTGATGGACTCGGTCATGGAAATCTGCTCCAGCGTATCGCCAAACTGGTAGGGTCTGATATCGCTGCTCAGTTCGTCGCCCGTACCGGAGTAAGGCGTGTGGTGGTTACCACCCGACTTGGATCGTTTCAGTTTGCCAAATATTTCTTCCAGGGCGCTCCGGCGAATATTCTGCTCACTCTTGGGTGTCATAACCAGTTTGCCTTCCTCGTTTTCTTCGGTTATGTACCCTTTTTTCTTGAGGTCTTCAAAAAAGTCGCCGATACCGTACTGGTCGCTGGTCAGCCCGTACTGCCGGTCCAGTTCACTAAGCCACGACATGGCCTGCGAAACGTCGCCGGAGGTCATCAGGAGTAGCTGCTGAAATATGTTAAGGAGCTGGTCAAACTTACTGTTTCCGCCTTGTTCCTGCGGGATATATTGAGAAAAACGATGTCCAAGCATAGTAGTAAGGATTTGTACCTATCACAACGTCAATTGGGACAGGATAGTTTAACAAAAAATCCCCGCTGACCAGTTTGATCAGCGGGGATTTTTGTAAGGTTATTCAGGTCTTATCAGGCGTTCTCACCACAAAATTCCTCAAACGCCATTTGCAGATGCTGAGCAATCATTTCGGCCGAACGACCCTCGATATGGTGGCGCTCGATAAAGTGTACCAGCTCGTCGTCCTTAAAAATAGCAATAGCGGGTGACGAAGGCGGATAGGGAAGCGTATACTCACGCATCTTTTCGGTAGCGTCGCGGTCAACACCGGCAAATACGGTCACCAGCTTGTCAGGCTTCACTTCGCTGCGCTGCAGGGCAGCTTTCACACCCGGACGGGCAGCACCAGCGGCGCAACCACATACCGAATTGATCATCACCAGCGTAGTGCCCTGGGCATTTTGCATGTAGTTATCTACATCCTGGGCGGTCAGCAATTCCTGAAATCCGACGTTAGTCAGATCAGCCTTCATGGGAGCAACTAATTGTGGGGGGTACATAGTAATATTGGTTTATTAGTTCTGAGTTAAAATTCGGCAATTATATTTTACATAAATCCAAGCTCCAGCTTGGCCTCCTCCGACATCATCTCGGTGGTGTAGGGGGGATCAAAAGTCAGTTCCACGCTCACGTCGCTTACCCCTTCAACCTCCCTGATCCGCTGCTCAATTTCGGCAGGAATGGTACCGGCCGAAGGGCAGGAGGGGGAAGTAAGGGTCATCAGCACGTATACATTATTAACGGGAAATACTTTCAAATCGTAAATCAATCCCAGTTCGTACACGTCGACCGGGATTTCCGGGTCGTATACTCGCTTGATGGCTTTGACAACTTCTTCTCTTAATTCAGCTTCGGTCATGGTAGTAGTACTATTTGGGATTAATGCGGCAATCGGGGTCTTATTCTTTATTTACAGCCTGGTAGGCAACGGCGTAGTTCTTCATCTGCTTCACCATGGAGGCCAGTCCATTGGAACGGGTCTGGGCCAGGTGCTGATGCAGGCCTATCCGCTCCATAAAGTACAGGTCTGTTTTGGCGATGGTCTCCGGGGTATGTCCCGAAAGTACCTTCACCAGCATGCTCACCAGCCCCCGTACAATGATAGCATCACTATCGGCATCAAACTTCAATTTATCACCCTCCATGTGGGCATGGAGCCATACCCTCGACTGACAGCCCTTGATGATATTTTCTTCGGTCTTGTACTGCTCGTTGAGCGGGGGTAGCTGCTTTCCGAGATCAATAATGTACTCGTATTTGCTTTCCCAGTCATCAAAAAGCTCAAAGTCGTCGATGAGTTCTTCCTGGATTTCTTTTATTTCTGTGCTCATTAACCTAACATTTTCTTTACCTTATGCAAACCCTGCACCAGGCGGTCTATTTCTTCGGTCGTATTATAAACGGCAAAAGAGGCCCTTGAGGTTCCGGGAATACCAAATCGGCGCATCATGGGTTGAGTACAATGGTGTCCGGTCCGGATGGCTATGCCCTGCTGGTCCAGCAGTACGCCAATGTCCTGGTGGTGTATACCCTCCATCAGGAACGAAATTACTCCAATTTTCTCTTTCGCAGTACCTACAATACGTAAACCCTCAATGCTTTGCATGGCTTCGGTACCATACAGGAGCAGGTCGTGCTCGTAGGTACCGATGGCATCCTTGCCCAGTCCGGCTACGTAGTCAAGTGCATTTTTTGCGGCAACTACATCGGCAATATTGGGCGTACCCGCCTCAAACTTATAAGGTAGCTCGTTGTAGGTCGTTTTCTCAAAAGTTACTTCCTTGATCATCTCCCCGCCACCCCGGTATGGAGGCATGGCATCCAGCAGTTCCCTTTTGCCATACAATACTCCCATGCCGGTAGGGCCGTAGAGCTTATGAAGCGAAAAAGCGTAAAAATCACAATCCAGCGCCTGTACGTCGACGGTAATGTGGGAACTGGCCTGAGCCCCGTCGATCAGGACTTTGGCCCCTACCTTATGGGCTTTTTCGATAATCTCAGCAACCGGGTTAATGGTACCCAGGGCGTTGGAAACATGAACTATGGATACGAATTTTGTGCGTTCAGAAAGCATTTTTTCGTACTCGTCCATGAGCAGTTCTCCCGCGTCACTGATGGGGACCACTTTTAGTACGCAGCTTTTCTCCTCACACAGCATCTGCCAGGGTACTATGTTGGAGTGGTGCTCCATGGTACTTATTATGATCTCATCTCCTTCTTTCAGAAAGGCGCGGCCGTAGGCCTGGGCGACGAGGTTGATGCCATCAGTAGTACCGTAGGTAAAAATAATTTCCTCGTGCTCGCGGGCATTCAGAAACTCCTGAATGCGGCGACGGGAGGCTTCAAAAGAAGCGGTGGCTTTTTCGGCCAGGTGGTGAATACCCCGGTGAATGTTGGCATTTGAATGCTCGTAGTAGCCCGAGATGGCATCAAGTACTGCACGCGGTTTCTGGGTAGTAGCCGCATTGTCAAAATATACCAGCGATTTCCCGTTTACTTCTTCATTGAGGATCGGAAAATCGTTGCGTATGCTCTCTATATTAAGATCTGTATGCATCTTTTGCTCGGATTTATAAAGAAATACCCAACCATACGTACAGGTCGGGTAATATATCAGGTACCTGTCAAAGCGCATGCCCGACAGGTACCGGTTTACTTTTTGGCCAGCTTCTCCGTAATTACTCCTTCGAGATGCTCGCGGATAGCATCAATCTTGATCTGACTTATTACGTCTTCGCAGAAGGCGTACATCAGCAGCGTCATGGCCTCGGTTTTGGAAATACCCCTGGAACGCATGTAGAAAAGAGCCTCTTCGTCGAGCTGACCGGTAGTAGTACCGTGTGAGCACTTTACGTCGTCGGCATAAATTTCCAGCTGCGGTTTGGTATTCATGGTAGCATCCGGTGAGAGTACCACGTTTTTACAGGACTGGTAGGCGTTGGTTTTCTGAGCATCCTGACGAACAAAGATTTTCCCATTGAAAACACCCGTAGACCGGTCGCGCAGTACGCCTTTGTACAACTCGCTGCTGTACGAGTTGGGCTGACGGTGGTCAGCGAGGGTGTGGTTATCAATGTGTTGTTTTTCGTCGGGGAAGTACAGGCCGTACATAAAGGCTTCGCAGTGCTGACCGTCCAGCTCAATAGTCAGGTTGTTGCGGATAAAACCTCCGTTGAGCGTCACCGTAGCCGAATAAAAGTGGCTGTTATCCCGGATATTTACGTGGGTGGTACCAACGTGGTAGGCCTTTTCGGCCTCGTTCTGCACTTTATAATATTCTACATTGGCCCCTTCGGCTACGAAGATCTCGGTTACGGTATTGGTCAACGACCGCTCTGAACCAATGGTACGGTACGACTCGGCCATCTTGACCTGCGCATTGCGGCCTACTACAAAAAGGTTACGGGGATTGGAGCCCACGTTTTCGGTACGGGCGTCGGAGATAAATCGCAGAATAATTGGCTGTTCAACTACCTTACCGGCTGGTACCTGAATAAACACACCATCGTGCGCAAAAGCGGTATTCAGCGCTGTGAAAGCATCAGATTCGCTTTTTGCCAACTGTCCAAAATAGGTAGTGGCCAGTTCAGGATTTTCCCGGATAGCCTCGTAAAGTGGCTGGATTGTAAGCTGGTCGGGTGGAGAAACGAGGGTAGAAAGCGACGCTTCGTACCGGCCGTTGATAATGTATATGATATTACCGGAAAGGTTGGCTATTTTCAGTGCATCAATTACTTCTTCGGTAACGGCATGCTCACCATTGAACTGGTACTGGTGGCTGATCATGTCGCGGACATTGCTGTACTTCCACTCTTCATGGCGTGGGGTAGGAAAGCCTCTTTCCTCAAATATACCAAGCGCCCGGCGCTTGGTCTGATGGAAATCGCTTTGCGCTTCCCCGTTCATTACCTCTTCACGGGCGTAAAAGTCGGTAACTAAGCGGGTCTTTAGATCTATGGTTTCTGTACTCATTGCGTCAATTAACTTTATGTTTTGCAGAAAGTAGCACCGCTTACAAAGCGTGTTCTACTTCGGCCTTGATCCAGTCATAGCCTTTTTCTTCCAGTTCCAGCGCCAGCTCTTTCGGCCCTGACTTTACAATCCGGCCCTGGTACAGTACATGTACATAGTCAGGAACAATATAGTCAAGTAAACGCTGGTAGTGAGTAACCACAATGGTGGCGCGCTCGGGAGAGCGGAGCTTATTGACCCCTTCGGACACAATCCGGAGGGCGTCAATGTCCAGACCAGAGTCAGTTTCGTCCAAAATAGCCAGCCGGGGTTCCAGTACAGCCATCTGGAATATTTCATTGCGCTTTTTCTCACCTCCCGAAAACCCTTCGTTAAGGGATCGCTTCAAAAGGGAGTCATTCATATTAACCAGCTTGGCCTTTTCACGAACCATTTTCAGGAACTGAGCGGCGTCCAGGGGGTCTTGTCCTTTATGCTTGCGAATTTCATTGACAGCGGTCTTCAGGAAGTTAATGGTCGTCACGCCGGGTATTTCAACCGGGTACTGAAACGCCAGGAAGATACCTTCGGCGGCACGGTCTTCGGGTGCCATATCCAGTAGGTCTTTTCCCTCAAACTGTACTGATCCGCCCGTCACCTCGTATTCTTCACGTCCGGCCAGTACAGAAGCCAAAGTACTTTTTCCGGAACCATTCGGTCCCATGATAGCATGTACTTCACCAGGTTTTATTTCCAGGTTGATACCCTTAAGTATTTCTTTGCCTTCGATGGAGGCTCGCAAATCATTGATAGTGAGCATAAAATTTCTACGCAGTTAATAAATTATAAAAAGTACGCAAAAGTACTAAGCTTTGGCGGTTAAAGAAAATCGGAGCAGAATGTTTCAAAACACCCTGTTTCCACTCTTAATAACCCCTAATGCAGCGTGCTTGTTCCTTAGGGGGGAGTTTTTTAATGCACCTTGAAAATCTGTTAGTTAGGTACTTGTCAGCCCGTTCCTGAACCCGGCCGGAAAGATTCCGTACGGGTACCCGGGTTCAGGAACGGGCAGGGCTTATTTTGGTGTTAATTGAAAGAAAAAGCTTTGGAATTCTTCGGAAAGGGGGGAAACAGGGTAGTCGTCCGACCGTGGCGCAGGCCGTTTCCTGCCGCTTTTTATTCAGAAATAAACAACTTACTTTGCGTTCAGAAGCATTTCATCAACTTATGAAAAACAGTAAACCTCTTTCTAACCGAATAAAAGTAACATCTGAGGTAGGGCGCCTGCGGCGCCTGCTCATTCATAGTCCGGATCGGGGTCTGGGCAAAGTAGTACCTTCCAAAGCACAGGACTGGCTTTTTGAGGATATTGTCCACCTCGACACCATGCGCCGCAATGAATATGATTACTACGTAAAGCTGCTGCTCTATTTTCTTGACCCCGACAAAATAAAAGGAAAACTAAGCGCCATTGATAACGATAATAACCGGAGCTTTTACAAACCGGGAGTTGAGGGGTACTTCAATTCGGACCGGGTTATTGATCTACAGCGACTGCTGTGCGAGGTACTTGAAGAGGAAGTAGTACGTACTACACTCATTGCTTCCATTTGTGGGATTGAGCGATGTTCCTTCCAAACGCAGCAGGAGTTAGGTACCTACGATTCGGACGAACTGGCTAAGATTTTTATTTCGGGCTCGCTGCCGGATAAACGAATGCTATTTGCTCCCCTGCCTAACCTGATATTTACGCGGGATATAGGTATTATTATTAATGATCATATCCTGCTTAATAAACCCGCCAAGTCGGCCCGGACCCGGGAGTCATTACTGGCGCAGTATATATTTTTCCACCATCCGCTGTTTGCCGGGTACCGCGACAAGATAATAGAGATACCTAACAACGAAAACCACTTTTTGCTGCCCAACGACGAAAAAATAAGCGATTATAATCGTACGACACTGGAAGGAGGCGATGTTATGATGGTGGCACCCCGTCACCTGCTGATTGGCTGTAGTGAGCGAACTACCCTTTATGCCGCGCAGCAGGTTATGAAGTTGCTTTTTGAGCGAAATGTCGTGGATACGATTACGATTATCCAGATTCCCAAGAAACGGGACTACATGCACATAGATACCGTTTTTACGCAGGTAAAAAAGAATATGTGGGTACTCCTGAGCTCCCTGGCGCGGCAGGGCGACGAGTCGAAGAAAAAAGATGTGCTGCATTTCTTTGCGCCCAAAGCCATGACCGAGGACATGAAGATTATGCAGTTCTTTAAAGGACTTGAGCACAAGCCCATTGAAATTGAGAACCTCGAAGACCTGCTGACGGATATAAGTCAGAATGACCTGGGGGCCAAGGAACAGGTAAAGTTTATATATTCCGGCAATAATGAATTCCCCTTTGGCGAACGGGAGCAGTGGACCGACTCCTGCAACCTGCTGGCCCTGAAAGATGGCGTAGTGATTGGCTACGACCGGAACGATAAAACCCTGGAGGCTTTCCGGGAGGCCGGATTTCGGGTAATAAAGGCGGCCGATTTACTGGAAAAGTTTGAGCAGGGTGAGCTTTCTCCCGATACAATTTCGGATACGTATATCATGCTTCCCTCGTCCGAACTTTCGCGCGCCCGCGGGGGTTCACATTGTATGAGTATGCCTTTGCTCAGAGACGAACTTTAAAGAATTCCCCAACCGGACGGTTAGAAGTATATTTTTCTTGCTATCAGACAATTTCATGAGTAAATTAGCAACTAGTGAATCAATGAACCCATCCCAGCTTATGCGCAGTATTCGTACTTCCTCACAGGTACAGCCACAGTCTACTTCCCGTATTCTGATGGTCAGGCCGGTGCAGTTTGGGTTTAATGATCAAACTGCCGGGAGCAATGAATTTCAGGATCGGGAATTTGCCGACGATAACCGGGACGTAGCGCAAAAGAAGGCCCTCGAGGAATTTGAGAACATGACAGCCCAACTGCAATCAATGGGTGTGGAATTGGTAATTATTGATGACACGGCCAGTACTTATACGCCCGATTCTATTTTCCCCAATAACTGGGTGTCTTTCCACCAGAGTGGGAAGGTGGTACTATACCCTATGATGGCTCCCAACCGCCGGGCCGAGCGCCGCACAGATATTATTGAAAACCTCAGAAAATCTTTTCACGTAGAGGAAATCATTGATCTTACCCATTTTGAGAACGAAGGTAAGTACCTGGAAGGTACCGGAAGTATGGTACTGGACCGTCGCTACAAAATAGCTTATGCCTGCCTGTCACCGCGTACCCACCCGGATGTTCTGGACGCTTTTACTGAGGCTACCGGTTACGAGGTAGTGAAATTTGAGGCTTCTGATGAAAATGATGTACCTATTTACCACACCAATGTACTTATGTGCGTGGGGGACACATTTGCCATAATTTGCCTGGATGCCATAAAGAATCCGGACGAGCGGCACGCCGTTCGTTCCATTCTGGAAGAAACCGAGAAGTACATTGTTGAAATAACCCTGGATCAGGTAAGGGGTTTTGCCGGTAATATGCTGCTGGTACGTAATAAGAAAGATGAAAAGATGCTGGTTATGTCAACCAGCGCATACGAATCTTTAACGTCCCAGCAAATAGATGCTTTGGATGATTATGCTGTGCTTTTCCACGCGGACCTTTCCATGATAGAAGGAAACGGAGGAGGTTCGGCCCGTTGTATGATGGCGGAGGTACATTTACCGTTAAAGTAGCCGTATCTAATAGTAATTAGTAAAAAAGGTGCCTGTACATGTTTCGTACGGGCACCTTTTATTTTGATAGACAATACGGCTCTTCAGACGCTCAATTTGTGAAACAGCAGTTAAACCCCTTGCCCCACGATTTGAAAACAGAGCTGCTGGCAAAGTTTTTTGAGTTTCTGGATAATTAATTTCATTTAAAAAGAAACACTCATGGACCATAGCATTGAAAAAGCCCAAAAAGAGCTCAATAATCTTATTAAGCTCCATTATGACCGCACTGAAGGGTATGAGCACGCAATAGGCGACACCAAAGATGCGGATCTGAAATCGTTGTTTGATACTTATGCTAACCAGAGCCGGGAATTTAAAGCTGAACTTAGCAGCGAGATGAAGAAGTACGGGGGCGAAATACCCTCTGACAATAAGTTCCTGGGCGATATCCACAAGGCCTGGATGGATTTGAAAGCAGCGGTTACCAGCAATAGCCGCGAGTCGGTACTAAGTTCGTGCGAGTTTGGGGAACAGACCATCCTGGGAGCCTACGAGGATGTCCTGAAATACGATGAGGATGACACCCGGATTCCCATGGCATTGCGTACGGTTTTACAAAAGCAGTATGAAACAATTAAGAGTGCCTACAACCGTATTCGGCAGTTGCACTCCGTTACTGACTAATTTAAGGCAGTAATGGTCTAAATCGGGGGACAGTTTTTCGGGCTGTCCCTCTTTATTTGCTACTTAGGTTCTGAAAATATTTAAGAATTGAAAACCAATTCTAATCATTTAACCCAATATTAAATCTTAATAAGCACACCATGGCAAACTACGATGAGAAAATTCATAATTCATTACAATCGCTGGTAAAACTGCATATTGATAGAATCAACGGCTATGAACACGCGAAGGATGATACGGACGATCAAGACCTGATTGTACTTTTTGATCATTATGTATCACAAAGTTCTAAGTTTAAATCTGAATTGAATAGCCAGCTTATTAACTACAAAGGCGAAGTACCTGATGACTCTACCTTCACTGGAAAACTACACAAAACCTGGATGGATTTAAAGTCAGCTTTGACCAATAAGGATCGGGAGGCCGTTCTGAATGAATGTGAAAGCGGAGACAACGCCCTGAAAGAAGGATATGAGGAAGTACTCAATAATGAAAATCTTATCTTACCCATGGAGTTACGAAACGTAATTCAAGAGCAGTACGCTGAAATTCTGACGGCTTATGATCGTATCAGGGTACTTCGGAAGGCGGCATCGCACTAAATTTTAGAGGAGAAGGTACAAAAAAACGCCGCTCTCATGGAAAGCGGCGTTTTTGAATTTAGTCAACCAGATGAGCCATTATCTTCTATTATTGTTATTAATCGTTGTCTCCATCAAGTTCGGTACGGATTTCAGTGATGGCGTTATTTACGCCCTTTTTGAAATCCTGCCAGGTTTCCTCGGTTTCATTTCCCAGGCGCTCAAGTGAACGGTTCAGGTCGCTACGCTTATTCTGGAGGCGTCCTTTACGCTCGTTCCACTCCCTTTTCTCGCTGGCAGTAGCCCGCTCCATCTCCCGATCTGTTTCATCAATTTCTCTGTCAATATCAGTAACAGTACGGTTTATTTCAGCCCGGGTTTCATTTCTTTCTTCTTCCCATACGGCCTCGGTGTTTTCGGCGTTCCGCTCTATATCATTACCAGCAGATTCAGCGGTATCGTTGGCTTCCTGCTGGGTTTTTTCAGAGCAGCTGGTGAATGATAGGGTACCTAGTGTTAGCATGGCAGCCAACAGATATGATGTCTTTTTCATTTTTGTATGATGTTAGGTTGTGATTAAATGTACCTTCCACAAAAGAAGGAAAATGCATTACTAGTATACGAAAAATGAATACCAACGCCGTAAAAGGGCCCTAGGGGAGAATAGATGTAGAAATTACTTCCCGAAAAAGAGTAAAATGGTGAAAGGATGTACTCAGAAATATATTTCTGGTAGGTATATACGCTAAAATCTATTTTAAATCGTTGGCACAACTTTTTTAGTGAAAAACGCAAGCAACACATTGGAGAAGCGTAAGTATTTACTCATGATACGATGTGGTGGTTTATGGTTAAGGAAGCAAAATAGTCGGGTTGTCTAACCTGACTATTTTTTATGTCCGGATTACTGTAGATCTGTGGTGTGGGGGTTTCAAGGTGAGGAAAATTGTACTCAACTAAGTTACCTTTTGTGCTTCCTGGTCCATAAAACAAAGAATTAAAAACCTGGCTTGCGAATTGTAGGGTGATTGGTAATCCATTAATCATTATTCAACTCTGCATACCCGCGTTTTCAATGAATGTTACCAAACCATATCCCAATGTTCTTCGCATAGCAGCCATTATGGTGGTGGTGACGCTGGGTGTTTACTGGATGATTTATCTCCGGGGCTTCCTGGTACCAATCCTGGTTTCTATTCTGCTTTCCATTCTGGTATCACCTATAACCTTGCAACTGGAAGAAAAAGGAGTACCCCGTATTCCTGCAATAGTGGCAACAATAGTATTATTCTTAGGATTGATCGCCGGCATCATGTATTATGTAACCATGCAGATCGCCGAGATGATCGCGATTTGGCCGGAGCTACTCCGTAAGGGGAGGGAATGGCTTTGGGAGCTTCAGCTAATGGGGTACCGGACTTTTGGATTTCAGCCCAACAGTCAAATGAACAAATTACAGGAAATGTCCGCGGCCATGCTTAGTGATAGCGGGTCAGCCTTTCTCTTCCGGATCACTGCCACCCTGGCCGATGCGCTTTTAGTCCCTTTGTACATGTTCTTTATGCTATACTATCGTAACTTCTTCTGTAGCTTTTTGTACAAGTTATTAGGTAGGGAAGAAAAGCTACGGGTCAATCGCATTTTGTTCAGGATATATGATGTGGTACATAACTACCTGGCCGGCTTGTTCATAGTAATGGTAATAGTAGGCTCCCTCAATACCATCAGCTTACTGGTATTAAACATTGAGTACGCCGTCTTTTTTGGCTTCTTCGCGGCGGCGCTGTTACTTATACCTTATATTGGGGTAATAATCGGTTCACTGCTGCCCATTGCCATGGCCCTCATAACCAAGGACTCTCCCATGTATGCCGTGGGGGTAGCGGGTGCCTTTGTAGCCATACAGTTTATTGAAGGAAACTTTATAACGCCCTATATAGTTGGCTCCAAAATTAGTATTAATCCCTTAATGGCGATTATAGCGCTGGTCCTGGGTGGAATTATATGGGGGGTATCCGGGATGGTACTGGCCTTGCCAATGATTGCTATTATTAAAGTAGTGTTCGATCATTCTGAACGGCTCAAACCCTTTGGTTTTGTCCTGGGAGAACCCTCCCCATCCGATAACGAAAGCTTGTTAAGAGAAGAAGACGCAGAGATCCGGCCTAAAAGAAGAATCCAGGGGCCAATTGCAACGCAGGTAATTGATGAAGTGGCTTAGGGTTAAAAAGCCAGCAATCTAATATAGAAATAATGCAAAAGGGAAGCTAATTTAGCTTCCCTTTTGCATTATTTCTATCCCTACTTGCGCCTACATTTCAGCCAAAAGGTACTTCTAGTCACTTAGCGGTGTCTGATTATTAATGATTCTTGTGATTTCCCCAAAACTGATAGGCTTATCAAGAAAGTAGTCGGCTCCTTTTTTCAATGCCTCTTCCCGAAGGTTGGACATGGCACTCATCATAATAATCTGTATTCCCAACGAATTCTGTTTGATGTTCTCAATCTCATTTATCCCCTTTCCATCCGGAAGGTTATTGTCCAGAAGTAACCACTGTGGTTTAAGCTCATTCACAATAGCCAATCCTTCGCCAATTGTTGTTGCGACTTTTATGGTAGTAGATGGAGATTTCATTTTTACCTGCCGAAGTAAAAAATTCTGAATCAATATGCCTAGATCTACTTCGTCTTCTATAATTACTATTCTCATAATTGGCACATTAATAAGCAAGTTCAATCTAGTGGGTTGTGTGATAGTGGCCATTTTTTGATATAAACTTACAAGGTACTCAATTTTAATTGAGTATTAATGAACCTTTAAAATAATCTTGCCATGATTAGTCAAATGTATTGAAACGGCAAGGACGAGCTGATTGGAATATCATTCCACATAATGTAGAAAGGGATTCTCGGATGTACCTGAATATGTAACCAAAAAGGGCGAATACCTCTATGGAACAAGCTTTTTCATAGGTACAGAAGCATTATTATAACTAACACTCTAAACTTAAAAACAAAAATCATGACTAACAGCAAAGTATTTTGGGGAATTGTAACAGCCGCTGCGGCCGGAGCTGTTATCGGAATGCTCTTTGCACCTGAAGAAGGTACACAAACACGCAAAAAAATCAAGAGATCGGCCAATGACTGGGCAACCGACATGCTGGATACTCTGGAGCAAAGCAAGAACAAAGTGCGCGATGCCACTTCCCGACTTAGCAACGAGAGTCATGACATGAAAGAGAAAGCTTATGATAGGACTGAAGATGCACTTGATTCAGCGAAAGAATCAGTTCAAAGAAGCAGAACCAATTCAAATATGTAACCAGGTAGCTTTCAAAAGCTGAAGGTAAACGGGGTAGTGCAACCAACCTGGACAGCATTACCTCAAATTTAAGCTTATAATTACCATTTCCTACGTATATCCACACCTATATACACACTATTAATAACAACCATTAAGTCAAGAAACTTTATGCTACTGCAAGACGCCAAATCAAAAGCCGAAGAGACCTTCGGACATTTAATCGAATATGCAGAGGCTCGATGGAATGTAATCGCGCTGCAGATCTCTGAAAAGTCTGCCAATGCTGCTTCTGCTGTTATTACAGGATTAAGCCTGGCTGTGATTGGCTTAATATCCCTGCTTTTTGTGAGCATTGCCCTGGCCGTATGGTTAGGTGACCTGCTCAATAGCCTGCCCCTCGGATTCGTCATTGTAGCAATTATCTATGCCATAGTGGGTGGAGTGTTATTCAGCAATCGCAAAAAGTGGATTTTTATTCCAATAATGAATTCTATTCTTGAATCTCTATACCGCGAAAAAGATGACAATGATAAAAACAGTAGATGACCTTCGGGCACAACGAGCCCTGGCGCACAACGACCTGGAGGTAGCTAAGTCAAAGTTAAAGGATGATACCGATACCTGGCTTGGTGAAACAGAGCCGGTCCGCAGAGCGACTTTTTTCATGGGCGATTTATTTAAGAATCGTTACCAGGGTCTTGCTGCCAAGGGAATTCAGGCAGGTATTACCGCAGTACTTGGAAAAACAGTGCTGAAAAAGCTGCCAACTCCTTTAAACTTCGTAGTTCCTCATATGCTTAACAACGCTATTGTGAACTTTACGCACCGGCACGGTGAAAAATGGTTGATAATGGGACTACGCTGGCTGAAGGATGTTACCGAAGAAAAACCAGAAGAATACGAAGGCGGCTATGAATATACAACTACGGCGGTAGTACCTGCTACGGACGCAGACGCTGTTACACCACAAACAATGATTCCCTCCTAAGTTATGAGGGAATCATTGCTGTATTGAGCCAAAAGTCGCTTATTTTTTGAATAACGTCTTTTAGGTGCTCATAGCTGGATGGCTTAACTACGTAGCTATTAGCGCCCAGAAAATAGGAAGTATTGACGTCGTCGGGGGCTTTGGAAGTACTAAAAATAATGATTGGAATTGAACGCAGCTGTTTATCCGTCTTAAGTACCTTAAGTACTTCACGACCGTCGCGCTTAGGCATGTTCAGATCCAGCAATATGAAAGAAGGAGAACCGTTGCCTGAGGTAGAACTCAGGTGATTAAGCAATTGATCGCCATCTTCAAAAAACAGTATGTGGTGGGGAATATTATTATCCTCAAATGCCGCCTGAACCAGAAACCGGTCGTCTGCGTCATCATCTGCCATTAAGATGCTCTGATTCATCATATTGCTTTAATTACTAGCTGATAAATGGTTGTAAAGGCAAATATACATAAAAATTGGCACCTTTTCCTTCCTGCCCTTTGGCAAAAATATATCCATTGTGGTTGGATATAACCCGGCGGCAAATAGAAAGACCTATCCCAGTGCCCTCAAACTCGTCTCGGGCGTGTAACCTTTGAAAAATTACAAATATTTTTTCTGCATATTCAGAATTAAACCCAATACCGTTATCTGAAAATTCTATCAGATAAAACTGTACATCCTGATGAGCAGGTTTAATAGCCGGGATTTCACTTCCTTCCACTAATTTACAAGAAATAGTAATATAAGGTACTATATCCGGCCTACTATATTTTATAGAATTAGAAAGTAAGTTCTGAAACAGCTGTACCATTTGTACGCGATAAGCTTTCAGAACCGGTAAGCCTGAGGACTTGATAATAACCTTTTGGGTAGTTATAGTTTCAGAAAGGTTGTACTTTGCTTCTTCCAGAACATCATTCAAATCTACCCGCTGCACGTTAGCTCCCGGTTTTACCAACCGGGAAAATGATAATAAGTCGTTGATCAGCAGCTGCATACGCTGGGCAGAATCGTTGACCTTGTAAAGCATAAGCTGAGCTTCATTCTCCAATTTAATACTGTATTTTAAAAGCAGTCTATCCGAAAATGACTGAATTTTCCGCAGCGGCTCCTGCAGGTCATGGGAAGCTACGTAGGCGAACTGTTCAAGTTCATTGTTGGAGCGGTTAAGATTCTCAACCTTATTCTCCAGTTCAATCCGGTAAAGATTATTTCGTTTAAGTTCGCGGTCAAGCAAAATAAAAGAAGACGACAAAAATACCAGAGCAACCAGCATAATAACCCAATTGTACCTGAACACCTGCTGCTTGTAGTTATCCCGGCTTTGCATCCGAGTGTGCATCAGCTTATTTTCTACCTCGGTTATTTCTCTGATCAGCCGGTTGGCCTGTTCAATATGCCCGCTTGCTTCCCGTAGCATTGCCTGTTGTTCCTGCTCCCCGAGTTGAACGGTACTGTCGGTCCAGTATATATTGGTGCGGTCGTACAGGTTATCGAGGGTAGTTCTTAGTACCTGTACACGTTTGTCCTGCGGAGGACTTTCCATTAGTGTATCCAGTTGGTCAAGTAAGGGGTTCAGGTCATCAATGCTTTTAAGGATTGCTCGTTTATTTGCCGTATCTTTAAGTAAAAGATAGGTGCGGCCGTGGTAAATAGTTTCGTAAAGCTTGGACGAAACTTTTTCCAACGTTATCAGTACACGTTGAGTATGGTCAACCCGCTCCGAGTAAAAGATAAGTTCTTTGTTAATAGTATGGTAGCTGTACGAAAGCGCTATAATCAGCATTATGGAAATACCAAACAGAAACCGGATGGCCCAGGTTAGCTGCCGTTCATCCAGGGATCTGTTAAGTAATCGCAGAGAAGAAAGATTCATTAGAGAGTAGGGCTGAGTAAAAAGTACACAAAATGGATAAGAATACACAAGTTGTAGAAAAATTTACTCATTAAAAAGGGGTACATTTACAGTGCCAGTCAGGTAAATTATAGACATAAAAAAAATAACTGTTCTATAGGTAGCTAAATTGACAGTTAAGAGGTTAGTGACATGGTACTTATGTCAAAAACAGAACCAACTTGTTTGAAAGGGCTCACGTGGAATCGATTTTGAGATATGGTATCACAAAATTATTAAATAAGTATGCAGCGACAAACCCAGGTTCAACGGCAAACGTTGAAATATTCTCCGCTACAAATTCAAATGCTTAATCTGTTGCATTTGACCACTTTGGAATTGGAGCAGCGTATTAAGGAAGAAATGGAGGAGAATCCTGTGCTGGAAGAAGGCAAGGACGAGAATTCAACCGAGGAAGAAAAAGTCGAAGATTTACTGGACCCAGGCGAAACGGTAGGGGTAGGTGACGATGATGTTCCTGCCATGCAGGACTACTACGACTGGGACGAATTCAGGGACGACGATATTCCCGACTATAAAACCTATGCTAATAATCAATCGGCTGATGATGAGCTTTATTCCCGACCTATGGTGGAGACCATTTCCTTCCGGGACGAGCTCAAAGAGCAGGTACACTTCCTAAGGCTCAACGAGCGGCAGCAGCTGGTTGCCGACTTTATTCTGGATTCTTTGGACGAAGATGGTTTTTTACGTCGTGATAATGATGTTATAGCCGACGATATTTCATTTGCCAACAGCATATTTGTTGACCCCGAAGAAGTAGATTTAATGCTGAAAATGATCCAGCAGTTAGATCCGCCGGGTATCGCCTCGCGTGATCTGCGGGAGTGCCTGCTGATACAGCTGGACCGCCTGAACCACAAGGGCAATAGCTGGGAGTTGGCCCGTAAAGTAGTGGCCGAAACCTTTGACGAATTAGGCTCCCGCAATTACGAAAAAATAATGCGGGTACTTGAAATTGACGAAGAGGAACTAAAAAACGCGATTCAGCTCATTACTTCGCTGAACCCAAAACCGGCCTCTGGACTTCGAAACGACTCACTCATTAATGATAGTATCAAACCGGATTTTCTGCTGCGTTACCTCGACGACAGTGAGATAGAGGTCCAACTGGCCTGGGGTAACAGCCCCGCTTTGCGAATGAGCAGGCTTTTTACGGAAATGGCCCAGAAAAAGAATGACCGCGCCACCAACCAGTTCCTGCGTAATAAAATCAACTCCGCCCGTTGGTTCATTGACGCCATCAAGCAGCGTGAAAATACCATGCTCAATACCCTAAAGGCCATTGTTAAACTTCAGTACGACTACTTCCAGACCGGAAATATCAAGAAGCTACGTCCCATGATCCTGAAGGATGTGGCGGAACTGATAGGGATGGATATATCTACCATCTCCCGCGTCACTACCAATAAGTACGTTCAGACTCCGTTTGGCATTGTTTTGTTAAAAGACTTGTTCACAGAAGGAGTAGCCAAGGAAGACGGCACCGAAGTTTCTAACCGGGCCATCCAGGAAGCAATACGCGAAATTGTAGAGGTAGAAGACAAGCGGCATCCCCTAAATGACCAGCAAATAACCGATATGCTAGCTGAACGTGGATACAATGTGGCCCGGCGTACCGTGGCCAAGTACCGCGAACAGTTAAATATACCAACGGCCCGCTTACGGGTAATGATATAAGGCAAACCCATTACCAAATGTCTATGAAAAAAATACTAGTGGTTGATGACGAAGCGGATATCTGCATGCTGCTTAAGCGTTTTTTAACCAAAAATGACTTCGCGGTAGAAACCGCCCAAACCGGTAAACGAGGCTTGCAGTTGGTTGATGAGTTTAAGCCAGATCTGGTAATGACTGATTTCCGTTTGGGTGATATTACCGGCTCTGAGTTATTAATTAATATCAAATCAAAACTTCCCCACATCCCCGTACTTATCATTACCGGCTACTCTGATATCAAGGTAGCCGTAAACGTAATGAAGCAGGGGGCGTATGACTATATTACCAAGCCCCTGTTCCCGGATGAGATTCTGGTGACTGTAAACAAGGCACTTAAAGATGCCGAGTCAGAGGCGGATGAGGTAGTACCTCAGGTGGACACCGATGTAAAGGGGGCTGCTGCAACACCCGGCAAAATGCCTTTTAAGCTGAAGTCCGGCTATATCATGGGCCAAAGCAAAATTGCCGAAGAACTCTATCGTCAGATAGACCTGGTGTCCCCTACCAACTATAGCGTTATCATTTACGGGGAGAGCGGTTCCGGTAAAGAAGCCATTGCCCACGAAATTCACAACCGGTCAAATCGCAAAAACAAGCCTTTTGTAGCCATGGATTGTGGGGCTATTTCCAAGGAACTGGCCGGTAGTGAACTGTTTGGTCACGAAAAAGGCTCCTTTACGGGTGCTCTTCAGACTAAGGTCGGCCACTTTGAAATGGCCAATGGAGGTACCTTGTTTCTGGATGAAGTAGCCAACCTGTCGTACGAAATCCAGATGGCCCTGTTGCGGGTGGTTCAGGAGCGACGTATGCGCCGGATTGGCGGTAATAAGGAAATAGAACTGGACGTAAGAATAATAGTAGCCAGTAACGAAGTACTGCTGGATGCCACCAAAAAAGGGAAATTCAGGGAAGACCTCTACTACCGCTTCAACGAATTTACCATAGTGGTACCCTCCCTGCGTGACCGCAAGGAGGATATAATGCTTTTTGCGGAGGCGTTTCTCGAAAGTACCAACGACGAACTCAACAAACAGGTGAAAGGCTTTAGTGATGAAGTTGTAAGCGACTTCATGAACTACGAGTGGCCGGGTAACCTGCGTGAATTAAAAAATATTATCAAACGCGCCACACTGCTTTCCGACGGTGAGTATATAGAAGAAAAAACGCTACCCTTTGAAATAGTAAATTTCCATAAGCTAAAAGAACTGGATACCGAGTTTGGTACCATGGCGGCCATGGAAACTATTCCCGAAGCTGAGCAGAAACCGAGCTTGAAAACGGTGGCCAATGAAGCCGAATACGATATGATCATGCAGGTGCTTCGTCAGGTAAACTTCAACAAAAGTAAGGCTGCCCGCTTGCTGAATATTGATCGGAAAACGCTTTATAACAAGATGAAGCAGTTTGATATGCAATAAGTCCTTTCGTTTAGATTAAGAATGACCAATTTGAAAAAGATATTTCATTCTTTTGGTATAAATGACCTTTTGAATGCTTCAACCAGCGGCTTGCTTCTGTTCAAAAAAGAAAAAGGAGCAGGCGGGGTAGGGGAGCAAATTGTATGTACGGTAGATAATGCATCGGCTCAGCGGCTTACGGGAAAAACTACGCTTACGGGAAAAACATGGGAGAATATTACCGGTCTGGAGGTCAGTACTTTACCGACGAAGATTGAAAATTCAGATACCGAAGTGTTTTTTAGTAAGTCCGACACCTGGTGCCGGGTAAGTAATGTGCCCATTGATGAGTACCACTTTTTGTGCACGCTATCGGATATTACCACCAGAAAAGGCCTTGAAAACCGGTTTGGTTTAAACCATAGGTTGCTGAAAGAAGCCGAGCTGACCATGCGGTTTGGTAGCTGGACCTGGGATTTGTCACGGGGAGAGCAGGGGGCGATTGAGTGGACTGACGGTACCTACTCGCTGTTTGGTTATAGTTCCAAAGATTTTACTTCGGTTATTAACTATGAGTTTTTTCTGAAGCATGTACATCCCGATGACCTGGAAATAGTGGATACTGCTATTAAATCCGCGATTCAACAGGGAGAAACATTTGTGGTGGAGTATCGGATTATTACCGTTACCGGTGAAGAAAAAAATGTGGTGAGCCGGGGGCAGTTGGTCAGCGACGAGCTGGAGAACAAATTGATTTATCTAGGTAGTATTTTTGATATTACTTCCTTAAAAGTTATTCAGAATGAATTGGAACGAAGGGTTGAGGACCTGAATAAGTCCAATGAAGACCTGGAGCAGTTTGCCTACGTAGCTTCCCATGACCTGCAGGAGCCGCTGCGGAAAATAGTATCATTTGGCGAGCGGCTGGAGAGCAGAAGCCGCGGCGCCCTTAACGAAGAGCAACGGCTATACCTTGACCGCATCCTGAACGCTACCCGGCGTATGCAGGAAATGATTAGCAACCTGCTTGAGTTTTCGCGGGTAGCGCGCACCAAAGAAGGTTTCCTGCCAACGGACCTAAACACTGTACTTAAGAGTACTTTAAGCGACCTGGAAATTACCATTCAACAGAAAAACGCCCTGGTCATGATTGGCGACCTACCCGAAATAGAAGGTATACCGTCCCAGATGTCGCAGCTTTTCATGAACCTGCTGTCTAACGCCCTGAAATTCTCAAAAAGGGAGGTGCGGCCAATCATCAAAATTGAATCGGAGTTTTTGAAAAACAGCGAGGTTATCAGGCAAGGACTGGTACCTGACCGAGGATACGTTCGGTTAACGGTAAGCGATAACGGTATTGGGTTTGAAAACGAGCAGTCCGGCCGAATATTTACCCTTTTTCAGCGTTTAAGGGGCCGATCTGAATTTGAAGGAGCCGGTATTGGACTTTCCGTTTGTAAAAAAGTAGTGGAAAATCACTGTGGCACGATTGAGGCCAAAGGTGTACCCGACGGGGGTGCCACATTTATTATAGTACTTCCCATTAGTCAATCATGACTTTACCTCTTTCTTTCCAATGTTAGATAAATCTATCAATGTCCTGCTTGTTGATGATGATGAAGACGACTTCCTACTCACGAGCGCTTGTTTCAATGACCTTGATAAGTGGAATTTTAGCCTTACCTGGTGCCCTACCTATAGGGAAGCCATGCATAATATTAAAACCTGCAAGCACGATCTTTATATTTTTGATTTTCTGCTGGGCGAGCGAAATGGGATCGAACTACTTAGTGAAGCCCTGGAAAATCAGTGCGAAGAACCCATAATTCTGCTGACCGGTAAGGGCGATGAAAAAGTAGCCGTGGAGGCCCTTCGCCTGGGTGCTGCCGACTACCTGGTAAAAAGTGAACTCGAACCCCAGATTCTTGAGCGCAGTATTCGTTATGCCCTGGAGCGAACCAATGTACTTAAAGCACTTCGCCAAAGCGAAAGGAGGTACCGCCGTATATTTGAAGAGTCCAAGGATATGCTTTTTATCAGTGACCTGAAGGGGCAGGTACTTGATTTTAATCTGGCCGCCGTACAGCTCACGGGCTATGATTCAGCAGAATTACTGACCCTTTCATTAGTAGAAATGCTGGATGGGCAGGAGATGAAGGGTATCTGGCAGGAAATAAAAACAGGTACTGACCTGCACGACCGTGAAGTAAAGATAACAACCAAGGAGGGGGAGAAGAAGTACTGCCTGATGTCGGCTTCGGTGGAGGTAGATTTTGAGTCAAGGTATATACAGGGACGCCTGCACGACATTACCTCGCGGAAACAGTCAGAACGGGAGCGACTGTTTTCAGAAAAACTGGCGGTTACCAGCCGGTTGATCAGGATGCTGGCCCACGAAGTACGTAATCCGCTTACAAATGTAAATTTGTCGGCCGAGCAACTGGAATCAGAGCTGGAAGATGAAGACCAGAAGTTTTATACCCAGATTATAAAGCGGAACTGTACCCGTATCAATGACCTAATTACGCAGTTGCTGCAGTCGTCACGACCCAACGAAATGACCCTTTTGCCGACAAGCATCCATCAGATACTTGACGAGGCCCTTAGTGTAGCCCACGACCGGCTTCAGCTTAAGAAAATTGAAGTTTCGAAACAGTACGAAAGCGAAGACCTGACCCTGCCTTTGGACGCCACTTCCTTGCAGATAGCCCTACTTAATATTATTAATAACGCTATTGAAGCAATGGAGGAAAATAAGGGGATACTCAGGGTTACCACGCGGCGCTACGAGCAGGATATACAGGTACTAATAGCCGACAATGGCTCGGGAATAAGTGAGGAAAATATGCGTAAAATTTTTGAGCCTTACTTTACCGGCAAAAAGGCCGGTATGGGAATTGGTCTGGCTACTACGCTGAGCA
Organism: Telluribacter sp.; assembly: GCF_035998675.1. NCBI lineage: Bacteria > Pseudomonadati > Bacteroidota > Cytophagia > Cytophagales > Spirosomataceae > Telluribacter > Telluribacter sp. Next base: position 669 of record NZ_DASYHI010000022.1, on the reverse strand, counting down.
TAGTAGAGTCGCACCAGGGCCGCATTGACGTTCAGTCGGAGGAGGGAGTAGGTACCGTGTTTACGTTAAGCTTCTCAGCCTGAGCAGGTACTCCCCAATTTTTGGCAAATACCCAAACTGTTGACCACAGGAGACGCAATTATGTGAAATAGTTTCCTCAACTTTTTTACTTTAACGGGCAATAAATCATTGAAATAATTCGGGTATACTTTTAGTCTCCTATTCAATCCAGACGATAAATAGGGGACTTATGGAAATGCTGATCGTATTTATTCTTTCAATGATTATAGGGGTACTGGCTGCTTACCGCGTTGAAAAAATGTCAAAAAAGTCTGGCCGTATCAACAACTCCGGCTCTACTTCTTCTGACCTGCGAATGACCATCCGGCAGTTTGAGAAAAAGGCTCGTCAGATCCATTTTTAAAGTATTTCATTCTCTTCCCGATTTAAAAGTTTTAATTTCATCCAGTATCAGCTTTTATTATTCCATAGGTACCAATTCACCTTTCAGAAGTTTTCTTTCTTAGTTCTTAGATTATGTTTTGGAAACTAATTTGGCATTCTATTTAGGAATATGGTTGCAAAAGCGATTTGTATCATGGCCTCAGAAGATTCTACGGTTTTCTCATAATCCTTAGCCAGTCGGCGTCTGAAATTGAGCCATCCAAA
>NZ_DASYHI010000016.1:0-199405 GCF_035998675.1 Telluribacter sp. | reverse complement strand
AATTATTTTTTCGACAAATTGCCAGCAGGAGTCAGTCATTTCAGAGAAATTCTCTTTCATTTAGCTTGTTTGAGGTGAGATTCAACAAGCTAACGACTGACTCCTTTTATTGGTTTTATTCAATCCAAAACATATTCTTAGTATTATTTCTTCTCCGTTTTTCTCCACGGGTACTTCACTTTGACAGTTACTTAATAATAATAAGCAGACCTTCGGTAAAAAATTGGGAATTTGGGACTTCCTTTGTTTATTTCCCTTTTTACTCACTTTTCAAACCTGCTGCTATCTATGTCTTTCAACTGGCAAGGCGTTTTCCCGGCTCTCACCACCAAGTTCACCCAGGACGAAGTACTTGATCTCTCAACGTTTCAACATAATCTTAAAGCCCAGCTGGAGGCAGGTGTCGACGGAGTCATTATTGGTGGTTCTCTGGGGGAAGCCAGTACCCTGACCAACCCGGAAAAGGAGCAACTGGTGAAATGCGCCGTTGAACAGCTGGAAAACAAGGTACCCGTTGTACTTAATATTGCCGAGGGCGCTACAAAAGAGGCCGTTAGACGCGCCGAAGAGGCGGTTGCCTGGGGGGCCAGCGGACTGATGGTATTGCCTCCCATGCGGTACAAAGCCGACGAACGCGAAACCACTGAGTACTTCCGGGCCATTGCCCAGGCAACGGATCTTCCCATAATGATCTATAACAACCCGTTTGATTATAAAATTGAGGTAACCATTGGTATGTTTGACGAACTACTCCAGCTTAGTTCCGTTCAGGCGGTGAAGGAGTCGACGCGCGATGTTTCCAACGTAACCCGGCTGCGCAACCATTTTGGCGACCGTCTTAAAATATTATGCGGTGTGGACACCCTAGCCATGGAAGAATTGCTGATGGGGGCCGACGGCTGGGTAGCCGGTCTGGTTTGTGCCTTCCCCCGCGAAACCGTGGCTATTTATAGGTTGGTAAAAGCCGGTCGCCTGGAGGAAGCCCGCCGGATATACCGTTGGTTCCTGCCCCTGCTGGAACTGGACCTGCATCCCAAGCTGGTGCAGTACATCAAGTTGGCTGAAGTACATACCGGCATTGGCTCCGAGCACGTACGTCTTCCGCGCCTGCCGCTGGTAGGGGAGGAGCGAAGCCGGGTCGAAAAAATTATTACGGATGGCTTAGCCGCCCGTCCCGAACTTCCCGATTACCTGTCTCTATAATAAAGCATGGCTGACAAGCATTTTTTCTGTATTGACGCCCACACCTGTGGCAATCCGGTGCGGGTGGTCACGGGTGGGGCCATTCCAACTCTGGAAGGTCTTTCCATGAGTGAAAAGCGACTCCACTTTCTGCGGGAGTATGACTGGATACGCAAAAGCCTGATGTTTGAGCCCCGGGGGCACGATATGATGTCCGGCAGTATCCTGTACCCACCAGTTGACCCGGCCAATGACGTGGGTGTATTATTTATCGAAACCTCGGGCTGCCTGCCCATGTGCGGCCACGGTACCATTGGTACCGTAACAGTAGCCATAGAGCAGGGCCTGGTAACGCCGCGGCAACCGGGTGTACTGAAACTCGAGGTACCCGCCGGACTGGTGACGGCCGAATACCGCCAGGAGGGCAGTAAAGTAAAGTCGGTGAAGATTATTAACATAAAGTCTTACCTGGCTGCCGAGGGAATAAAGGTACTTTGCCCGGAGTTGGGTGAGCTTACCGTGGATGTGGCCTACGGCGGAAACTACTACGCTATTGTTGACCCACAGCCCAACTTTGCCGGTCTGCAGCACTACAAAGCCGAGCAACTGGTAGCCTGGGCCAGGAGCCTTCGGGAACTGATAAATAAGGGGCATACTTTTGTTCACCCCGAAAATCCTTCCATTCAGGGCCTCAGCCACGTTCTCTGGACCGGCGAGCCGCTAGAGGGGAGGTCTACCGCCCGGAATGCCGTTTTTTACGGAGACAAAGCCATTGACCGTTCACCCTGTGGTACGGGTACTTCGGCCCGTATGGCCCAGTGGTATGCGCAGGGCAGGCTCAAGCCGGGCGAAGCATTCGTACATGAGAGTATTATCGGGTCCAAGTTTGTGGGTCGAATCGAAGCGGAAACCGATCTGGCGGGTTCGCCGGCTATTGTACCCAGTATTGAAGGCTGGGCGGTTATTTACGGCTACAACCACATTATACTGAACGAAGACGATCCTTATGTGAACGGATTTCAGGTAATATAGTACCGGATGCACTTCCTGGATACAAACTAAAAAGCCGACCTCAAACGAAGTCGGCTTTCTGAGTAAACACAATTTTTCAACCCATTCCACAGGAAGTTCTGACGGAACAACTACTTTTTGGGAAGTAGCTTAATCAAAGATACTAAATCCAAAAAGGACAAGGCGCTTCTACAAATTAGAAAAACCTTAGAATTAGTTTAGATTAATTATTTCTACTTGCCGGGCTTTGTTAGCCCTATTTTGTTTGTGAAAGTACCCGTAAAAATAAGCCATCTTTACAAGTCCGGTTGTTAGACATGGGTTAGTTGAACCGTAAAAGTACTTCCTTCCTCCTTGTTGCTTTCTACCGTTAAAGTACCTCCGTGAATATCCACAATTCGCTGGGAAATAGAAAGGCCAATTCCAAAACCTGAATAGGGAGCGGCATTGGAGGCCCGGTAGAATGGCTCGAAAATGTGGGGCTGGTCAGCCGGAGCTATGCCTATTCCCTGATCAATTACCTTAAGGTAACAGTAGGTACTATCGGTCGAAAACAGCACACGGGCAGTTTGATCAGGAGAATACTTGCAGGCATTATCCATCAGGTTCAGGAACACCCGCTTGAGGAGTTCTTCGTTGCCTTCGACCAGGGTATCATTTTCATTCGCCGGCAAATTTTCGTAATCAATCACTAGTTGGTAAGCGGGGTGCGCGTCCAGGAGTTCCTCTTTGGCCAGAAAAGCTATATCCTCAATCCGTACCCTGGTCGTGGTCATTTGACTGATATTTTCAAAGGAGCGGGCCAGAAACAGCAGACTATTGGTAATACTTATTAACCGGTCGGTATCGGTCGCCAGATTTTGAAAAATTACCTTTATTTCGGGATCATCCTTGGCAAAACGTTCGGCCAGCTGCACTTCCGACTTCAGGGCGGCCAGGGGAGTACGTAGTTCATGGGAAGCGTGGGAAACAAAGCTCTTTTGCTGCTCAAAAGCCTGGTGAAGCCGCTTAAGGACCGTATTGAAGTTTATGGCCAGCTGGGCAATTTCATCCCGGCGGTTGCCTTCATCCAGGTGTTGCTGCAGGTTGCGGGCCGTAATGGAAGACACCTGCTCATTAATATGGGCGATGGGTTTGAGCGAATTGCCGGCAAAGTATATTCCCAGGGCTACCGTTAGCCCTATACCGACCAATAACCCCCAAAGCAGGGTGTTACCAAGATTTTGAAGCTTGCTCCGGCCAAACTTATCGTAGGCCGAAGCAAGTACTACCAACGGCTCCTGGCCGTCATCGTACAGTAACCCCACTATTTCATTCTCACCTTCGGTTGTTACTATTTCTTTCTTTTTACGAATTTCCTCCAGCAAGCTCGGCCTGAATAGTAACTCTTTGTCATCTACGCTGGCATATATAAGTTGATTTTTTGAATCGAAAACAAGTACTTTCTCGTCAATAAGAGCGGTCAGGGTATTGCGGTCTATAATCTTGAGAAGTTCCTTATCAATTTCCTCCACATCTACCAGCAGCCGGGCTGTGGTACGGGCCTTGTTCATCAGCCGGTCGTAGAACTCCTCCTGCCGGTAATTGGAAGAAATAGTATATACAATTACCGAAAATATGACCAGAATGGAGGCTACAATAAGCGAGAACTGCAGAGCAATCCTGTCTTTAATCTTCATAATTCAATGAGCTTATTCTTCTTTCAGCACATAGCCTAAGCCAGGCCGGGTATGGATTAGTTTGGAACCGAAATCTTTATCTATTTTCCGGCGAAGGTAGTTGATATATACTTCCACCACGTTAGTACCCGGATCAAAGTTGAGGTGCCATACGTGTTCAGCCAGGTCCATTTTTGAAATGACATGGCCGCGGTTACGCAGCATATATTCAAGCAGGGCAAATTCGCGGGCGGTCAGGTCAATTGATTTTCCGTTGCGGGTTACCAACTTTCTCTGGGTATCCAGTTCCAGGTCGGCAATGCGTAGAATATGATTTTTTTCAGTAGCGTTGGTCATCATATCAGACCTGCGTAAGGCCGCCACAATCCGGGCGTATAGCTCCCGGAAGTCAAAGGGTTTTATGATATAATCATCCGCTCCCTTTCCCAAACCTTCTATCTTGTCCTCAATTTCACCATAAGCCGTAAGCATGATAATAGGCAGTAGCGGCTTATATTGCCGGACCTGCTGGCACACTTCCAGTCCCTTCATACCCGGCAGGTTAAGGTCCAGCAGTACCAGGTCAAATGATTTTCCCAGGGCCAGTTGCTTGCCCGTTATGCCATCGTAGGCAACTTCTACTTCAAATCCTTCGGCTACAAGTCCACGATTGATATTTTGGGCTATCCGTCGATCATCCTCCACTATCAGTATCTTTTTCACTTAGTGCTGGGTTTAAGAGTCTGTTAACGTAAATTACCGAAAAATTAGGGAAAGATACCGGATTAGTAGTTAACGATGAAGAAGGTTGGAATAGTAGGAGGGGGAGTAAATGGCCTGTTTACGGCCTACTACCTGCTCAAAGCCGGCTGTGAAGTAACCGTATTTGAGCAGGGTAAGCTGGAAGACGGCTGTTCTTTCGGCAACGCCGGCATGATAGTTCCCAGCCATATTATACCCCTGGCCCAGCCGGGTATGATAACGCGCGGATTAAAATGGATGCTTAGTTCTACGAGTCCATTTTACATTAAACCCCGGTTAAACTGGGACCTGGTGCGGTGGGGTACTCTGTTCTGGAAGCATTCTACCGAGGCGCACGTTCAACGGTCGGTACCTATACTACGCGATATAAGCCTGCTCAGTAAAGACCTCTACCAGGAACTGGCCATGCAGGCCGAAATAGATTTTGGCTGGCAGGAAAAAGGCCTCCTGATGTTGTTTAAGGATAAACAGTCGTTGCCCGAAATGCAGCACGAAGCGGCTGTAGCCCGGCAGGCAGGTATTGAAGCCCAGGTGATTTCAGGAAAGGAAGTACAGGAAATGGAGCCGGATGTACAGGTGGATGTGGAGGGCGCGGTGTACTACCCCGGCGATGCCCATATTTCCCCCAACCAGCTGATGTACGAATTAGTTACCTTTCTGCGTCGGAAGGGGGTGGCTATTCTGGACAACCATATGGTGAAAGATTTTGGCCTTCGGAATGGCAAGGTAAATAGCGTAATTACAAACGGAGGGAGCTTTTCTTTTGAGGAAGTAGTACTTACAGGCGGAGCCTGGACACCCCTGCTTACCCGCCGACTGGGTATTTCGCTCCCATTGCAGGGAGGAAAGGGGTACAGTTTTACGCTGTCGGAAGTCAAAAAAAATGTAAAGATTCCCGCCATTATGCTGGAAGCCCGGGCTACCGCTACTCCAATGGGCCACCAGCTACGCTTTGCCGGTACGCTCGAAGTAGCAGGTACTGATTTAAGTATCAATATGAACCGGGTTCGGGGTATTGCCAGCTCAATTACAAATTACTATCCGGAAATGGAAGTGGCCTTACCCCGTATCGATAACGTATGGAGCGGGTTGCGTCCGTGTTCACCGGACGGGCTTCCCTATATCGGACGTGTGAATGGCTTCTCCAACCTGGTAGTAGCCACGGGACACGGTATGATGGGCGTTAGCCTCGGCCCCGGTACCGGCAAGCTGGTGTCCGAAATAGTATTGGGGCAGCCGGTCAGTATGGATTGTCAGGCTTTTGACCCCCGCCGATTCGGGTAGGTTAAGTACTTACAGGGCCTTAGTCGGCCAGTACCTGGGTTTTGTTTTTTAAAAGTTTTAGTACCAGGTAAAGTACCCCACTGGCTATACACAGCACGAGCCAGTGAAAATTCCGGAAGCTGACGTCACCGTAGGTAATAAATTCTCCGACCGTATCGAAGACGAAGAAAAGCAGGAATACCGCGAAAAAACCGTTCTTTTCCTGCCGAAGTACTTTCTTTGGGTTAAACTGAAGATCCGGATTTCGCCAACGGGCCGGATTGGGAATTATGGCTGGGGTTTGGGCCGCCCAGGCGTAAAACTTTTCGCCAAACTTACCGGCAATAAATTTTTCTTCCGTAAACATGATACGCTCATAGTACATCCAGTACAGCAGCACAAAAGCTATCGTAAACCAGGCATGTTGCGTGAGTAGGGCTACCCCCAGCCACATAAAAAAATTACCTACGTAAAGTGGATGCCTGACCGTGGAGTACATCCCCGAGGTATTGAGCGTATCGGCAACCTGTTGTTGGGTATTGCGGCCGGAGGTATGGCGGGGAGTAAAGCCTACCGTCAGAATACGGATGACCAGCCCCAGAAGCGCCACCGCCAGGCAAAAGAATTCATACTCATTGTTCTGAAAAGTAAGTCGGTAGGTACTTGCTCCTTCCCATATTACGTACGCATACACAGCCAGTCCTACTACTAAAATAATAAGAGGCAGTATTCCCCGGTACTTAAACAGGAAGTTTCCCTGCTTGTCCAGTTCCTTGACAAGTTCCATTTTCGTTGTTACTATTGGTTTCAGATTAATTGGCAATTTACAAATTTCCAAAAGGATTTGAAGACTCTACCACAAAAAGAAAACGACCAGCCCGGCTGGTCGTTTTCTTTTTGAAGATTCAATTGGGCTATTGCACCTCAGCCAGTTCCAGGTGCGGAGTTTCTTCTTCCGGACCCTTTTTGTGGTCACGAGACATGTACGAATACACCGCCGGAATAATATATAGCGTAAGAATGGTTGAGAACAACATACCGCCTACCACGGCAATACCCATGGATACCCGGCTTTCTGCACCGGCACCTAAGGCCAGGGCTATCGGCAGAATACCCAGAATAGTACAGAGGCTGGTCATCAGGATCGGGCGGAAACGTGACGCCGCCGCTTCCTGAACCGCCTGCATTTTGGGTATGCCCGCTTCTTTGCGCTGGTTGGCAAATTCTACAATCAGGATACCGTTTTTGGTAACCAGCCCTACCAATACGATGATACCAATCTGGCTGAAAATATTCATAGTCTGTCCAAAGTCCCAAAGCGAGAGCAAAGCGCCGCAAAGGGCCAAGGGTACTGTGAGCAGGATAATAATAGGGTCCACAAAGCTTTCAAACTGGGCCGCCAGAATCAGGAAAATAAGTACCAGCGAGAGCAGGAAGGCAAACAAAAGGCTATTAGAACTTTCCTTGAATTCCCGTGAAGTACCATCCAGTGCGGTATTGAAAGTCGGGTCAAGTACTTCATCCCCGATGCGCTCCATTTCTTCAATGGCTTCGCCCATACTTACTCCTTTGGCCGTGTTACTTGATACTGTGGCCGATATATACCGGTTAAAGCGGAGGAGCTGGGGAGGGGTACTTTGTTCGGTAAGCTTAACCAGGTTATCGAGCTGAATCAACTCACCCGTATTGCTTTTTACGTACAGAGATTTTAAGTCCAGAATATCATTCCGTTCATTACGGTCTATTTGACCAATGACCTGGTACTGCTTGCCATCCTGAATAAAGTACCCGAACCGGCGACCACTCAGGCCCAGCTGGAGGGTCTGTCCGATGTCCTGAATGGAAACTCCCAGCGTTTGCGCTTTTTCACGGTCAATTTCCAGCCGAATTTCGGGTTTCGTAAATTTTAGGTTTACGTCTACCCCGTCCAGCTTTGGACTAGCCTGAGCTTTTTCCACAAAAACCGGCAAGACTTCTTTCAGCTTGTCAAAGTTAGGGGCCTGAATTACGTACTGAATAGGCTGACCCCGCGAACGCCCGGCGTTGATAGTTTGATCCTGAAAGAAAAAGGCCCTGGCTCCCGAAAACTGACGGATCTTGGGAGTAAGCGTTTCTACAATTTCGCGCTGACTTCGCTGCCGCTTATCGGGAGCTGTAAGTACTACCCGTACAAAACCAGAGTTGGTCGCGGCTGACCCAAAGCCGGGGGAAGTAATCGTAATTACCCCGCTCCGCTCGGTTGAGTCTAATTGATTGTATACAAACTCGCCAACTTCGTCCATGTATTTCTGCATGTATTCAAAAGTAGCACCTTCCTGGGCGGTGGCATTGACCCGAAAGTTAGAGCGGTCTTCCATGGGGGCCAGCTCCGCAGGAATTCGATTATTGGTCATGAGGAGGTAAATAATACCGCCAAAGGTGACCACCAGTACCCACGCTACCCAGCGTATGCTCATAAAAGACCGGAGGGAATTTTCGTAACCCTGGTTCATCCAGGTAAAGAAGGGCTCGGTTTTGCGGTAAAGCCATGGTTGCCGCGCGCGCTTTTTAAGCAGGCGTGAGCTTAGCATGGGAGTAAGCGTCAATGAAACAAAGGCCGAAATAATTACCGAACCTGCCACTACTATACCAAACTCACGGAACAGCCGTCCGGTAATACCCTCCATAAATATCACGGGCAGGAACACTGCTGCCAGGGTAACCGTAGTTGATATTACGGCAAAATAAATCTCGCGGGAGCCAGCAAAGGCAGCCTGAAACGGATTCATGCCTTCCTCTATCTTGGTGTAAATATTTTCAAGTACCACAATAGCGTCATCCACTACCAGACCAATGGCTAGTACTATCCCCAGCAGCGTCAGTACATTGATGGAGAACCCACAGATGTACATGATAAAGAAAGCTCCAATGAGGGAAATTGGAATGGCAGTAAGCGGAATAAGGGTAGAGCGCCAGTCGCGGAGAAACACAAAAATAATCAGGGCCACCAGTATAAAGGCGATGATAATGGTTTCAACTACCTCGTGGATAGAGGAGCGTACAAACTGCGTATTGTCGTAACCAGGTTCTACCACTATATCGGCCGGGAGGTCTCTTTTTATTTGGCTCAGACGTTGTTCAAGCGCGCTAACAATAGCAATGTGGTTTGCACCCGGTTGGGGGATAACGGCTACGGCCATCATGGGTACACCATCTCTTTTCAACAGCGTGCGCTCATTTTCGGGAGCTAGTTCGGCGTAGCCCACATCCTTAAAGCGAACAATACGGGCACCCTCTTCTTTGATAATCATATTGTCAAAGTCTTCCACGGTATGCAGGCGTCCCAGCGTTCGTACGCTCAGTTCCATGGTCTGGCCTTCAATACTCCCCGAAGGAAGCTCTACGTTTTGCCGGGCTAGCGCCTGCGAAACGTCAATAGAGGTGAGTTGATAAGCCGCCAGTAAGGCGGGGTCAATACGCAGGCGCATGGAGAACTTTTTTTCACCCCATATCTGCACACTACTTACCCCCGCAACGGTCTGAAATTTCTCCTTAAACTGCCTGGTTACCACGTCATTCAGGTCGAGCAAAGAGCGCTTTTCGCTTTTTACGTTGATGTACCAGATGGGAGAAGCATCAGCATCGGCTTTGGCCACATTGGGAGGGTCAACGTCGGGAGGCAGGTTGCGCTGGGCCGAAGATACCCGGTCACGAACGTCATTGGCGGCCGTTTCCATGTCAACACTCAGGTCAAATTCTACGGTGATACTGCTCCGGCCATCCCGGCTGGAAGAAGAAAGGGTACGAATACCGGCAATGCCATTAATAGATTCTTCGAGGGGCTCGGTAATCTGCGATTCGATGATCTCGGCATTGGCACCCGTATAGGTAGTACTTACCGTTACTACCGGAGGATCAACACTGGGAAACTCCCTGACTCCCAGGTAGGTATAGCCAATTATCCCAAACAGGATAATAACCAGCGACATCACTATGGCCAGTACCGGGCGCTTGATGCTTACATCTGAAAAACTTGCCATTTATCTAGAACTTTAAAACTAAGGACTAATTTATCAGGGATTGAGAGCCAGTTTGTTATTGCCCTGGTTCAACACCTCCCGTACTTCTACGGGGCCATTGGGCTTCACCTGCAGGATTCCCGTAATAACAAGGGTGTCGCCGCTACTTAGGCCACTTGTAATTTCTACATTTCTTTCACCCCGTACCCCCAGTTGAACTGACTGCGGAGTAGCTTTACCATCTTTTACCAGAAAAACCCGGTGTCCATCCTGCTCTGGAATCAAGGCTTCGGTAGGAATAGTAATGGCCTTACCTTTCGAACCAATTACCAACTCTATGCGGGCAAAGGCACCCGGCAACAAATTGCCATCGGAGTTGGGGCTGGTGGCCCTCATCTGTAACGTTCTGGTCTGGGCGTCTATTTTAGGGTCAACGGCATACACGCGGCCTTCGTGGTTCCGGTTGGAGCTTTCCACCTGAAATTCGATACGGCTCCCTGAGCGGATGACGTCGGCGTACTTGGCCGGTACCGAAAACTCCACCTTGGCCGGGTTCGTGTTGGTAAGGGTACTTATGCGGGTGGTGGGGGTAATGTAGCTACCTTCGCTTACGTACCGAAGCCCAAGCTTGCCGGAGAAAGGAGCCCGTACCGAGGTCTTCGCAATTTGGGCTTTAATATTTTCAATGTCGGCTTCAATGGTCTTAACCGAGGTAAGGCTTATATCATACTCCCGCTGGCTTATTGCTTCAATTTCCAGCAGGCGGCGCTGACGACCTTCGTTATCTTCGGCTAATTTCTTGTTGTATTCAAACTTCTTAAGCTGCGCCTGTAGATCATCATCATTAATTCTAAGCAAAAGAGCCCCTTTCTGGGCGTATTGTCCTTCCCGGAAGTACAGGTTAATAATTTTACCCGACACCTCACTTCTTATCTCAACTTCTTCGTTGGCCAGTACTGTTCCGGTCGTTTTTACAACTTCATCCAGATTGGCCGGTTCTACTACCATCACCGATACAATAGCCTTACCCGGTCCTCTTCCTCCGGCGGGGGCATTGCCTCCGGCTGCCTTACCTTCTGCGGTAGTGGGAGTATTGAAATATTCTTTTATTCGGGGATAAAATACCAATCCCAGAATCAAGAGTATTATCAAACCGGTTAAAAGACGTTTGGTTATTGTGCTCATGGAAGGCGAAATAAAGAAAAGGATAAGAAGTTGTGTTAATAAGTACTTGTTTAAACGCTAATTGGCGAAACAAGATTCCAGAGATAGAAGCTAAAACAAAACAAATTATAACCATTAAGCAACAAAAAAAGTTACCTGCCGCGGCAGGTAACTTTTTTGCATTTAAATAATATTAAAAAACAGCTGATTATCGGACATCCCAGAAAATTTTGCTCTGCACATTGTCGCCACCGATGGCCGTGGCTGCGGCCGATAGGTTTGCACCGTTAAGGGTTGCCTCATTAACCGGATATACTAACCGATTGGGGATATCTTCTTCAGTAAGACCTTCGGGTACCTTAAAGCCTTCGAAGTCAAGTAAACGCCAGGTAGTCCAGCCTTCCATACCATTGTTGTAAAGTGATAACCATTTCTGAAGGCCAAGTTTTTGCCTCCAGTCGCCAGCTGCAGTGCTCCAGGCAACATCTTTCTGGGAAAGATAAGCCCTGGCTTCGGCTTCGGTGCCTCCCCACTCCATTACGGAAGCAGTGATGGCTCTGTTGTAATATTCCTCCACGGTTCCACCAACGGAGTACCCGCGTTGTGCGGCTTCGGCCAGCAGGAACAGGACCTCCGAATAACTTAGGTTAACACCGGGAGTGTTAGCAGTGTACATTCTCATCCCTGGTGAGGAAAAGGAGGTGAAAGCATTTCCGGAGCCATATATTCCTCCCGCAAAAGTGCCCTGGCCCAGATTTTCCTGAAAGTAGTACTTGCGTCTGGGATCTTTCAAGTCATTCATTACTTCAACGATGGTGTTGGCAGCAACAAAGTCAGAACGTCCGCTAAGGACCAGATCTTCGTACGCCGGATAGGTATAGGGCGCATTATTAATGTATTCCACCGACAAATTCTCAGAAATAGCACTGAAAACTCCTGAACTAACTGCTGATTCTGCCATGGTTCTGGACTTGGCCTCATCTACATCAGCCAGACGCATTGCCAGTCTAAGTTTTAGAGAATTAGCGCTTTTAAGCCACATTTTAGTATCGCCCTGATTGACAAGGTCGCTGGTAGATTCAAAACTTGAAGCCGAAACTTCCAGATTGGCTATGGCCTGATTTAACTGGTCAATTTCACTGTAGTATATATCTTTGGCATCGTCATACTTCGGATTCGGATTTGCAAAATCCAGGGCTTCCGAGTAGGGAACATTTCCGAACAAATCGACCAACGTAGTATAGATGTGTGCTTCGGTAATTTCAATGATCGCCAGCTTGTTTTTCTGAATAGGCGCAGTTTGTGAATTGGTTTCCTGCGCAGCAATCAGTCTTTTAGCCTCGTCCAAATCTTTCAAAGCATCACGATACAAACGCTGGAACCAGTTGTCAGGGATGTTTCTCTGAACCTGTTGGTACTGACTTTCCTCCGGATACGTTGTTTGAGCCCAGTACTGAGCATACAGCCGGAATACATTTGTGTTCACGCTGGCCGAGTTAAGTATGTGGTGAAAGCGCTCAGTCGCATTGTTAAAGAGAGATTCTCCGGTAACCGAGGCAGGATTTTTCTTATCGGTATTAAGCTCATCGAAGTGATTTGTACAGCCAAATACCAGCCCTGCTATTAATAAACAAATTATCTTTTTCATAATTGAGTTTTTTAGATTAAACGACAGCTTAAAAATCAAGTTGTACTCTGAATCCAAGATTTCTTACTGTTGGGTAAGATCCAACCAGGTACCCCTGGGCATTTCCAGAACCTAGGCCCGACTCAGGATCGGCAAAAGGTACATTTTTGTGGATGATCCACAGGTTTCTGCCGACAACGGATAAAGTCAGGTTTTGACCAAAATTTTTCAGTATGGAACCTGGTACACGGTAGGAAAGTGAAGCTTCACGTAGCTTCACAAAGGAAGCGTCGTAAGTAGTTAGGGCAGCCGGATTCCGGGCGGCATTTCCCCAGTAGAAATAGCCGCTGTAATCATTGGCCCTGGCCCGGGTAGTATTGGGTGTACCATCAGCCAGGACACCTTCGTTGAGGAGGCCACCTCCATCTGCTACCGGAGCGCGTACCTCATTACCCAGATCATTCAATCCGGCCGTGTAGTCGGGAAGACCAGTACCTTGTCCGTAGTGCATATCCAGCGAGTATACATCACCACCTTTGGAAGCGTCAATCAGGAAACTCAGGTTAAATCCTTTGTAGCTGAAGCTGTTGGTAATACCACCGGTCCAGTCGGGCTGAGCGATACCTATAACCTGATCGGGGTTTGATAGGTAGAACCCTTGTGTATTGACAACCCGCTGACCGTTTAGATATTGGAATCCAGTACCTCTGAGTGTTCCGTATCGCTCACCTTTGGTAGCGTTTACCGTAACTCCACCCTGGTAGGTCGCCAGTACAATGTTTTCAACGCCCTGGTACAACTCACCTACTCTGTTGATGTTTCTGGCAAAGTTTACCACTGTTCTCCACTCAAAGCCATTGGCTTGTACCGGAGTAGCAAACAGGGATATTTCTATACCTTTGTTAGTTAGGTTTCCGGCATTAACGTAGCGGAAACCATACCCGGTAGCCAGGGACTGCGTAACCCTTAGAATCTGGTCAACAGTATTAACATTATATACTGTCAGGTCAAGGCCGAGCCGTCCTTCCAAAGTGTTCATTTCAAGGCCTGCTTCCCAGCTTTTAGTTCTTTCAGGTCGCAAGTCAGGGTTATTCTTGGTAATGGGCACGGAGGTCAGAACCGTAGAACCAAAGTTGTCAATACGGTTGTACACGTCACCAACGCTCAGTGCAGGAGCGTCGTTTCCAACTTCCGCATAACCAAATCTTACTTTACCAAATCTTAGCCAGCTGGTATTTAAATGATTGGAGAATACATAGCTACCTGAGGCAGAGTAGTAGTTGTACGTGTTATTATTTCTGGGAAGTGCCGACGATACGTCAATGCGGTCCGTGAGTTCAAGAAAATAGGTGTCTTTGTACCCCAGAGAGGCGCTTGCATAGTAGCCGTTTACCTGCTTTTCGAGTAGATCTTCGGTTGGGAAAGGTGTTGTATTAATCGAGTTGCTGATAGCGTACAAGCCCGGGATGGCCAGGCCACCCGAGGTAGACTGGATGATAGTTTCCCTGCTTTCTCTGCGAATGTTAATTCCCGCAATACCATTTATACTAAAATCATCTCCAATGCTTCTATTAAAGTTACCAATAATATCGTAGTTCATTTCGGTAAAATCAATGTCCGTACGCTGGTAACCCGACTTCTCTTCGTTGTTCTGAAGTCCGAATTCGGTAGCAATGGACCCGACGGCCCTTCGCTCTTCCCTCACTTCACTATACGTATCCATCGAAACGCGTCCCAGCACGCTAAACCAGTTTGTAACCTGGTAGGTCAGGTTCATGTTTCCGAAGAGGCGACCCCGGTTATCCGAGTTGTAGTTTTCGTAGCGCGTCCAGTAGGGGTTGTCCCAGTATATAGGACCCGTGTCACCGTTAATTGGGTCGTTCATATTCCAGGTAACGTTTCGCCCCGTCAGGTCATAAAAGTACTTTTGGCGCTTAACGTCTACGTTTGTTTGCCACCATTGTCTGAAATTTGACATGAGGTTATCTCCGTATCCTGTTGAAAAACGACCAACAGTAGCCTGATTGGTATAGTTACCGGTAATACCCGCCTTTAGTTTTGTACCAAGATCAAATGACCCGCTGAAGTTTAGGGTATTACGATTCTGGGTACTATTGGGTAGGATCCCCTTGTCGCTGAAGTTCGTATATCCCAGGCGGAACGCACCTTTTTCATTTCCTCCACTCAAATCTACCGAGCTGTTAAACGTTACTTGCTGCTCAAAAAAGGTAGATGGATCGTTTTCAGCAGCTACCCACGGCATAGGATTGCCAAAGTTTTCCGACTCAGGAACGAATGATTCCCATTGGTATACCATCAGGTTCGGATCAAACTTAGCCCCGTAGGAACCATCTTCGCGCGTTGGGTTAACAAGGTCAACAACCCCGTCACCATTGATGTCAGCGTCCTCAAAATAAGGATTGGTAGGACCGTACCAGGGCGAATAACCGGCCCCGTACTCTTTCTGGTACTTAAGGAAAGTAGACTTATCAATACGGCCAAAATTTACTCCGGAATTTATACTCACACCAATTCCTTTGCGTCTGGTGCCTTTCTTGGTAGTAATAAGTACTACACCATTGGAGCCCCGTGAACCGTACAAGGCGGTTGCAGCCGCACTCTTAAGTATTGAGATTGTCTCAATATCCTCCGCGTTGATATCCGAAGCGGCATTACCGTAGTCATACCCCCGGCGACCATTTGCCTGGTTGAGGCTGTTGCCCTGGTAGTTGGAGATGGGGACACCATCCACTACAAATAGTGGCTGGTTGTTTCCAGCCAGGGAGTTATTACCCCGGATCAGTACATTGGTAGAACCCCCAAAGGTATTGTTTTGTCTGATCTGAATACCTGCAATTTTGCCCGACAGTGAGTTAACAAAGTTTTGTTGCTTCACAGTGCTGACTTCTTCCCCTTTTATCTCCTGAACCGCGTAGCCAAGAGCTTTCTTTTCGCGCGAAATACCAAGAGCAGTCACTACTACTTCCTGTAACTGGTTGACATCGTTGGTCATCATTACATTAATAACCGACTCAGTTCCAACAACCCTTTCCTCGGTTTCAAAACCGATAAAACTAAATACCAGAACTTCAGTATTCGCAACAGCAATACTGTACGTACCTTCACTGGTGGTAGTGGTACCGCGGGTAGTACCCTGAATGGAAACGTTTACACCGGGGAGGACTGAACCGTTCTCAGCAGTGACCTGTCCGGTTACGGTGCGGTCTTGTGCGAAGGCTTGGGAAGCCAGCAGCATCAACCCCGCAAGCAAGGTGAATAAAATGTTCTTCATACGTTTTAGTTAGTTGATTAAATGTGTTACTTAAAGTTGCAAAGGTAATTATTAGTAAAACTGTTACGAATCCATTTGGTTTAATGTTCAATATTAAATTATGCAAAAACTAAGTTCTTTAAAATAAAATATAACCTTGTGGTCTATTGAGCAAAGATTAGTTACTATTTGTTTTGATTTTTAAGGACACGTTAGTGGCATGGCAACCAGCTGCATTTCTGAGATACAAGGAGGTTGTATTGCAGGCACTGCAAGAAGAGAAAGCTTGGTGTTGGGAGTAGGGTAAACATTAGGAACAAGCCTGCCTATGAGTAGTACCATTAGGAGTTTAAGCAAAATAAAAAAGGCCGCTTCCAAATCTGGAAGCGGCCTTGCCTGAAGTATAGAAGTCTTTTTCTGCTATTTATTCCCGGTTACGGGAGAATATTTACCCTTACTCTTTGGGTAACGATCTGCGAATTGTCATCAAGCGTTACCAGGAAAATAAAAGCAAGCTCCTGGTTTGCCAGTACGGGCGTAGTAGCCGTCCGACGCTTGGTTTGATATTCAGAAAGGGTAGTAGTGAACACAGCCTTGTTACCTTCCCCGGCAATGGGTGCAGAAAGGTAGTTCGGTCCGGTATTCAGCGTACCAATATTAATTGCCGATGCACCGGCAGCCACCTTGGTGATCTCTTTGATGGTACGTCCTGATGACTCAGGAATGGTTAGCTCAAAACGAACTGGATCTTTGCTGGCAAGTGATACCCGGATAAAGGGATCAAAGCCATGCGTAGTGGCATTAGGAAATGTAACGGGTATTTCCGCCACATTGTCACTGTTAAACACACCATAGTCCTTCTCGCAGGAAGTAATTGTAACCAGGGCGATTAGCAGGCCTACTAAGTTTATAAGTTTTTTCATGTTTGTATCTACAGTTAGAAATGTTATTCAACATCCCACCAAACTGTTACGTTGGGCTGGATATTAGGAGTAAAATTTGGATTACGGGAAATCTCCTGGTTTATGTACTGGGCACGTACCGGACGGGTACCATCTACTCCAACTGCATTCTGATGTGGTGCCAGTTCGGGAAAGCCTGTCCTTCTCCAATCATTCCACTGCTCTAGACCGTTCCCAAACGCTGCGATGTATTTCTGCGTAATAATCTTCTTAACCTTTTCTGCGTCAGTTCCAGTCAGCTTTACTTCAGAAGGGTTAGCAGCAAAGTAAGCATCAATTTCTGCAGGAGTTACACCAGCTAACAACATAGATGCACGAATTCCTTCCTGGAATAAGGCCTCAGCGTTACCGGCAGTTCCAAGTGTTACTGCCGACTCAGCCAGGATAAATGCCCGCTGAGCATTGGTCACCAAACGTACCGGACCCTCACCGGCTGCTCCGGTTACATAAGAGCTAAAACGTGACCAGGTGGACTGTGGTGAAGGAAGGGTACCCCTGAAACCGTTATCGACAGTCACGTAACTACCGGTGGGTTTAGTTACGAACTTCTCCAAACGAGGATCATTTTTGCTTTGCAGCAGGTTGACAAAGCGTGTGCTTATAAGCAAATCATTCTGGAAAGAACCACCACCAATGGCAGACCATTCAAATATAGGAGCTCTGCTACCCACAGCCGAACCAAACTTTACGCTCAGGTTTTCAGCGTTTGAGGTAATGACATTACCATTAGCAATGACCTGATCAATAATTTGCTTGGCCAAAGCGGGCTCTTTACGGGAAATGGTATTTGCGAACTTTAACAGTAGGGTATTACCTGCCTTTTTCCAGTTCGCAATGTTTCCACCGTAGACCACGTCATCCGCACCAGGCTTAATGGTGGATGGAGCATCCAGATCAGCAAGACCTTCGCGCACCAGTTCAAACAGGCTCTGAATCTGAGCAGTACCTTTGTAGATATCCTCCTGCTTGTCAACTAAAGGCTGCGTACTGGCGTCGCCTTTCAATGCATCCGAATAAGGGACATCGCCCCACACATCAGTAGCAATTGAGAAAGTGTATGCCTTCATAATCTTGGCAATACCTGAGTAGGATTTTGCCCCAATAGCATCAGCTGATTCTATAACCTTGTCGTACGAAATCAAAGCACCATTGTAGATCTCAAAACGCCACTGATTACCAAAATCTGCACCATCGGTGTTATAAATGTCATAGGTGGCAGGACTACCAGCGGCACCGGCTGTTACACTCATTATAGTTGAAGCGAAGCGATTCAACTCGTTATTATTTGCAAAAGCAGTACCTACCAGGCCAGTTGGCAGCAGTACACTGGGGGGGACACTTGTAGGATTGTTTGGGGTCTGGTTTATATCCAGAAAATCGCTACAAGAAGAGGCCGTTAAAAGCAGAGCCCCCGCTATATATGTGATTACTTTTTTCATTTTTTAAATTATTAGAATGTGAATCTTAAATTAACTCCATAGTTTTTGGTTTGAGGCGCACCATTCAAATCAAATCCCTGGATGTTACCAGCGCCCTGAGTGTTAACCTCAGGATCCCCGGGGAAGCCAGGAGCGAAGAACCACAGGTTACGGCCACTGATGCCAATAGTAGCACCACCGAATGGAGTGTTTTTTAGCAAGTTGGCTGGAAGTGAATAGTTAAGTGCTATTTCACGCAGACGATATACCGTAGCATCAAACACAGCACCTTCCGATGCCAGACCACCAAGGGCAGCCCAGTACGTTTGAGCCGGAATCTGAATATTGTTAGGCGTGAAAGTGCCATCAGCATTAGTGATAACACCTGGTAGTACACGTGGCAGCTCACGATCAACGCCTGTATAATCTATGTGACCACCTGAACGAAGATCAACCATTCCAAAAGAATAGAGCTGTCCGCCCTGGCGAGTATCAAATAATACGCTCAGGTTAATGCCTTTGTAATTGAAAGTGTTAGTAATACCACCGGTCCAGTCAGGCAGAATGCGGGCAATTACCTCATTAGGAGTAGCCGGCAGGAAAGTACCTGTAGCAGGGTTTATCAGCAGTTCACCGTTTTCGTTGCGCTGGTTTTTGCTACCAATAATAACTCCGTAAGGTTCTCCTTCTTTAATGGAAGGGGCAATTCCGATAAATGAGTTACCGGTAATAGTAGAGTTTTCTACGCCGGGTGCAATGGATACAACCGTATTTCTGATGCGGGTATAGTTAGCAGCTATATCCCACTTAAAGCCAGCTGCCCGTACTACCGTAGCAGTAAGAACCGCTTCAACACCTTTGTTGGTCATTTCACCAATGTTGGTCGTACGGGTATCAAATCCCGAGGAGTTAGAAACGGCTACGTTGAAAATCTGGTTTGTACTGCGGGTATCAAAGTACGCCAGGTCCAGCCCGAAACGGTTTCTGAACAAGCCTACATTCAAGCCTACTTCGTACGAAGTAACAAACTCAGGTGTCAGAGCAGTACTCCCAATACGGCCCGAAGGGTTAAAGCCAGGAACGCTGGCTCCACCTACGGAAAGCGGGAATGTGACACTGGCCAGGTTATTTCCAAAGGTAGAAGCTACATAAACCGACTGGAGCAGGTAAGGATCAGCATCACGACCTACACGGGCCGCACTGGCTCTAACTTTAGTATAAGAAAGAACGTCCGATTCTATTTTGAATGCATCTGTTGGTACAAAGCTTACAGCCACTGACGGATAGAAGTAGGTGTTGTTTCCCTTAGGAAGCGTTGACGACTGATCAACCCGACCTGATAATTCAAGGAATAGGTACTGGTTGTAACCCAGTGAAAGCTGACCGTAGTGTCCTATCAATCTTCTTCTGGTAAGTTCTTCATCAGAACCTGTAAATACTGAACCATTACTAACGTTGTCGAATCCAGGGATGGTCAGTGATGCCGCTCTAAGTGTAGAATTCTGGTAATCGCGCTGATTCAGGTTTTGTCCCAACAACAGGGTAGCGTCCAGGCCTTCCAGGAAAAGGTTGCTTTTTTGAGCAGTTACAAGGAGGTCTCCATTCAACTCGGAGTTAAAAGTAGCATCCTGAAGAAGCTCTCCCTGAGGAGCACGGGCCGAACCTATACGAAGCGTCAGCTTACGACGGTCCAGGTAGGTATCAGCAGTTACCCGGTAGGTAACGTTCAGCCAGTTGGTAATATCATAGCCAACTTTCAGGTTACCAAATACCCGGTCCACATTAGAATTCAGGAATTCATTGTTAACACTCCACAGCGGATGGTTTTGGGTCAGTGAGTAGTAGATACTTCTGCCTAATTCGTTTTGGAATGGACGTCCGGAAAAATCAAACGAACGAGGGATACGGGTAAGCTGGCCAAAGGCCGAGCCTCCGTTACCCATGGTTGTATTCTGTTGCTTTGACCTAACGTAAGTAATACTACCACCTGCCCGAACCCCATTGGTCAGTTTCTTATTACCACCTACTGATACGCTGTGGCGATTAAATTCACTGTTTGGAATCACACCATTCTGGAACATAGAGTTGACAGTAGCAATATAGTTGTCATCAATATTACCAGAAGCAATGCTGACACCATTTTGCAGAATAGTTCCCGTACGGTAAAACTCTTCAAAATGGTTAGGGTAAGCCTGGTATGGTACGGTTTCACCCTGAACATTCGTAACAGTTTCAAAGCCAGGTGTGCCAAAACGGGGGCCCCAGGAATTAGTAGAGGTAGGTACATAGCCGTTATTCACACCCTGTCCGTAATCATTCTGCAGGGAAGGCAAACCGGTAGCTTCCTGAACGTTATACGAAGAGTTAACAGTAACTTCTGTTTTACCCTTTAACGTACGTCCACTCTTGGTTGTAATTACAATGGCACCAGCCGAGGCTCTTGAACCATAAAGTACAGCCGCCGCGGGGCCTTTCAGGATGTTGATTGACTCAATGGTCTCGGGAGCAATATCAGAAAGACGGTTGGCCGGCTGTGAGCCAAACAGCGTGTTCTGGGTATTGTCCGTGTTGTTGTTGAAGATGATACCATCTACAACGATCAGAGGCTGGTTGTTACCATTGAAAGAGGTAATTCCGCGAATGTTGATGTTGGTCGAAGCACCAGCCGCTCCCGATGAGCTACCAATGTTTACACCAGCCAGCTTACCCTGAAGAGTATTAAGCAGGTTAGGCTCTGAACGCTGCGAGATAGCGTCACCGCTAATTGATTGTACCGCGTAGCCCAGTGAGCGACGGTCCCTTTCGATACCTTGAGCTGTAACTACTACTTCATTCAACTCATTGATGCCTGCACGCAGGGTAACATTAATTACTGATTGGTTGCCAACTGCTACTTCCCGGCTTTCGAAGCCTACAAAGCTAAAAACCAAGGTTGCTGATGGTGAAACTGATAACGTGTAAGTTCCGGTGTTGTCCGTTGTGGTACCGGTAGTTCCCCCTTTGACGGCCACTGTGACCCCCGGAATGGGTGAACCATCTGAATCCGTAACTCTACCGGATACAGTGCTGTTTTGAGCATATGTCTGGCCGATTGCCAGTAAGACACCCAAAAACAAGAGTAGGAGTTTTCTCATACGATTTTTATTTGGTTTGGTTAAGTTGAAATGATTATGCGGTGCAAATATAGCGTTAACAAAAATTTAATTTGCAACTAAAATGAGTAAGCTTGTAAAATATTTGCTCTGACAATCAAAACGCAGGTAGATTGTAAATTATTTTGATCGCTGTCAATTTATAGTTTCTTCTTTTCCCGATATATTACAACAAGAAAGTTTTAAGACACTACTGCCCTATAGAAACCAAGTGATCTGGTTGTGTGGTTTCAAGGTGCCGGAGGAGGTGGATAAGAAAATGGAGGGGTATAGTAGCGTAGTGGGCAATCAATTCAGGGATTCTTAAAAGGTTACATGAGTATTCTGAGGTCTGAATTGAGTATTTTAGTGACTGTTGGTTCACTAACTAATTGATAATAAAAATGTTTTGTTGGAGAATAATTGAATTTAGCTAAACATTGTTTCTGAACGGAGTATCCTTATTTTTGTTTTATAGAATCATCAAAGTTCTAAGGTTTTTCTAATCTGAATTGTAATAAAACAAGAACGTATAGAGGTTAATTGAAAGGTCGCTTCCTAAGTAAGAATGAAATTTCCTTTGAGGGCTGCCTGATTTTATTGTAATTTAGAATACTATTAACCACCTAATCAAGCTGTCTAAGTAATGAATAAGATATTTACATTCGCTCTTTTGGCTTCTGTAGCCACAGTACTGGCTGCCTATGCTCAGCCGACTACGCATACGCTGATAGACCAGAAATCAAAGGCGCTGGAAGCAAAGGTAATTGAATGGCGACGGGACTTTCACCAACACCCCGAACTGGGCAACCGCGAATTCAGAACGGCTGAGAAAGTAGCTGCCCACTTAAAACAGCTGGGAATTGAAGTAAAAACCGGAGTGGCGCATACCGGGGTAGTTGGGATTCTGAAAGGCGGCAAACCGGGTCCGGTGGTGGCGCTTCGGGCCGACATGGATGCCCTGCCCGTAACCGAACGGGTTGATGTACCGTTTAAATCCACCGTAACTACCGAGTACAACGGGCAGAAAACCGGCGTCATGCACGCCTGTGGGCACGATACCCATGTAGCTATTTTGATGGGAGTGGCCGAGGTACTATCTTCCATGAAAAGCGATTTGAAAGGTACGGTCAAGTTTATCTTTCAGCCAGCCGAAGAGGGAGCACCTACCGGCGAGCAGGGTGGCGCCGACCTGATGGTGAAAGAAGGGGTACTTGAGCATCCGAAAGTAGACGTCATTTTTGGCTTGCATATCAATTCCCAAACCGAAGTCGGGAAAATTCGCTACCGCCCGGGAGCCACTATGGCGGCGGTAGACTGGCTGACCATTGATGTAAAAGGCAAACAAACCCACGGAGCGGCTCCCTGGTCGGGCGTTGATCCTATAGTTACCTCCGCCCAGATCATCACCGGTCTGCAGACAATCGTTAGTCGTAATCTGGATATAACCAATGCTCCCGCAGTAGTAACCATTGGGGCCATCCACGGGGGCATCAGGCAGAATATTATTCCGGAGGAGGTAAAGATGATTGGGACCATCCGGACGCTGGATGAGGAAATGCACCGGCAGGTACACAAGCGGATCCGGGAAGTAGCAACCAGTATTGCCGAGGGCGCGGGTGCCACTGCCGATGTAAAAATTGAGGTGCTGTACCCTGTCACCTACAATGATCCCCCGCTTACCGAAGAAATGGTACCTTCCCTGGAGGCGCTGGCGGGAAAGACCAATGTAATAGTAGCCCCGGCTCAGACCGGCGCGGAAGATTTTTCCTTTTTTCAGCAGAAAGTACCTGGTTTCTTTTTCTTTCTGGGAGGAATGC
Organism: Telluribacter sp.; assembly: GCF_035998675.1. Taxonomy (NCBI): domain Bacteria; kingdom Pseudomonadati; phylum Bacteroidota; class Cytophagia; order Cytophagales; family Spirosomataceae; genus Telluribacter; species Telluribacter sp. Next base: position 176,138 of record NZ_DASYHI010000016.1, on the reverse strand, counting down.
CGGTCGGCAGAAAAAAGCACGAAGCTGCTCCCCACCATACCCCTGATTTTTATATTGACGAAAGCGGCATGGTACTTGGCGTACGTTCCCTGAGCCGCCTGACGGTTGACTACATGGAGAAACATTCTTCCAAAAAAGTACAGTAGCAATGAAGTACTTATATAAAACAAGGACGAGCGGGCATTCCGGTCGTCCTTGTTTTATAGGTCAAATCGTAAGGGGGGGGTAATTATTGGGGGGCGGCCTTACGTACCATTTTGTACAGCAGCGATGGCCAGAAGCGCTTCAGGTACACGGCCGCTACTTCGGTAAAGCCTCCGATGTACACCTCTTTCTTCTCCTTTTTTACGGCATCCAGGATTCGTTGAGCGCATTCCCCGGCCGTTATTCCCTTTTCCTGGTTCTCATCCCTCTTTCCGTGCTTTTGCCCTTTTTCATTCAGCGCATTGACCGAAATATCGGTTTTTATATAACCGGGACATACTATGGTCACCTGAATATTGTCATAGTAGCTCTCTGCCCGGAGGGAATCGTAAAAGCCGTGCAAGGCGTGCTTGGCTGCATTATATCCCGAGCGCATAAGGGTACCTATTTTACCGGCTACACTACTGATAACCACGATATGCCCGCTCCGCTGCTGAATCATGCCGGGCAGTATGGCTTTGGTAAGCGCTACGGTACTAAAAAAATCAACATCCATCAGCCGCCGGTACACTTCCAGGTCGGTATCCCGCACGTAGGAGCGCTGGCTGACGCCGGCATTATGAATCATGTAATCGATCTGTTGAAAATGCCGGATTACCTTATCGGTAGCCGGAAGGGCCATTTCAAATTGGGTTACATCCAGCGGTAGTACCAGCACATCGGTTGTCGGCAGGCCGGTAAGTACCTTCACCCGTTCGAGTTCCTCCTCGCGCCGACCGGTCAGTACCAGGCGGGCACCTTCCTGCGCCAGTGCCAGCGCCAGGGCTTCCCCAATACCCGACGAGGCACCCGTAATCCATACTACCTTATTTTTAAAAGTGGTCATAGTCAATTCTAAACTATAAATAAGTACTTTCTAAATGAAGGAAACGGAGCGATACCTCTGCCCTGCCTACTTTTAAGGTAGCCACCAAGCCCACTCCTATGGCGCGGTTATCGGGCACGTGTCCGGTCGGGAAATCATAACATACCGGATACGAATATTCCCGGGTGTGTTCCTGTAAAATCTCGTAGGCCCCTTTCCCGAAAGAAGGGTTGCTGTTGTCTTTCAAATCGGTGAACTGGCCCACAATAAGCCCCGCCAGATGGTCCAGCTTGCCGGCCCGCTTGAGCTGAATCATCATCCGGTCCAGGTTGTAGTAGTATTCTCCTACATCCTCAATAAAAAGGATTTTACCCCGGGTGTCAGGTTCAGACACGGACCCCGTAAGGTGAGCCAGCAGACACAGATTTCCACCGACTACTTCGGCGGTTACCTCACCGTTTTGGTTGTAAGTATGGGAGGGGATTGTATAGGCGACCTCTTCCCCGAACAACATCTTTCTAAGCGATTCGGTGGCTTCTTCGCCTCCTTCTTTGGTAAGGAGCTTCGCCATGGGGCCGTGAAGGCTGGCGTATCCCAGGCCATGCAGGTGCGACAACAAGGCGGTTAGGTCACTGAATCCTACAATCCACTTGGGGTTTTCCCGGAAAGCGGTAAAATCAAGCTGGTCAAGGAGCCGCGAACAGCCGTACCCACCCCGGGCGGCAATAATGGCCCGGACCGAGGGGTCGCTGAGCATGGTTTGCAGTTCGTGTAGTCGTAGTTCGTCGGTACCTGAGTACTGATAATGCGAAGAGGTCAGGGACTTTCCTTCCAGTACGTGCAGGTTCCACTGGTCTCTGAGTACCGCAAGCCCCGGCTTAACATCCTCGTAGTTGACGCGACTGGCCGGAGCCAGCACCCCAACCGTATCACCGGCTTGCAGAAAAGGGGGTATGATAATTAGAGAATCAGATTGGGCTTGAAAAGGCATACGTACTTAAGTTAACTATTCAGCGAAGCAGGGCGGGTATTATCAATTTCTTCCACATGGACCACTACCTTTCCCGTAGTAGCGCTATTAAACATAGGCTCAAATTTGGCTCCCCACACTATTTCTTCGTAGCGGTAGGAGTACCTGGTGTGTACCTGTTGCATAAAAGTTTCATCCATGGCCCGAAGCAGCACCAGAATTTCCGTGTCCGATTCCATGAGACTGTCGGGGGTAGCACCGCTAAGGGGACTTTTGCTGGTAATGGGGTGAACGATGGTCCAGTTCAGGGGGAAGAAATTAACGTGGTTCCTTTCCAGTTCCAGTGTATAGTACTTCCGGACCCGCTGACCATTGGGAAGTACCTCCAGTCTCGACAGGGACAGTTCTGCTTCCAGGTCAATCAGCTCGTTGTCGCGTTCGTGGATAATCCGGAACATGAATCCATTGATGTCCAGGTAAGGGGAGATAAGGGCGGTTTTGCTGAACCGGATGCGCGGGAGGGGCCGGGAAAAACGTCCGTACAAAAGGCCCGTAGCAATTACAAACATGAGCAGCCCCATCAGCGCCTCAATAGAAGCCACACTATTTGACCAGAAGCCAAGCGGGCTTACGCGGCCGTACCCCACGGTAGTGAGGGTTTGGGCACTGAAAAAGAAGGCTTCCCAAAAAGCCCCGTGTACCGGATAGCTATCAACTTCTACCCCCTGCAGCTGCTCAATGCCAATCAGTAAATAAATAAGGGCGAAAAGGGAGTTCAGCAGGAGATAGACCAGGAAAATACAGCCGAAGAATTGCCACCAGTGAATAGTGACCAGCCGGTGGTACCAGTTAATGCTGTTCAGGAAAGATTGTCCCCGACGCTCCACGTTGAAGGTACCATCGCGGTTAATAAGGCGACTTTGCCGATCAGTAATCCGCTGACCGAAACCAAGGTCTTTCCGGTTTTCTTCTTCGTTCAGAAGGCTGCTTTGGGAGGGAGCGAAAAGTTTTCGGGCCATGAGTACTTACTGCTTACGCTTTTACACCCTAAACTTACATAAAGATTAACAAGCTACCAGCGCCAAAGCAGAATTGAAGCAGGGTAGAGTAGGGAAGGGACCGGAGGAAACAGGTACCCGGAGGTAGTCTGGACAGTACTTTCAGATAACTCACAAACGCTTACTGGTCACTGATAACTGGTCCCTGGTCATTGATAATTAAATAAACACTACGTCATCAATCAGGCTGGTGTTCATTTCGCGGTTAATGAGTTCCACAATTTTATACTTGGCCCGGACGAGCTCATCGCGCAGCGGAGCCGATTCTATCTGTAAAAAGAGGGTCCGGTCTTTAACGTAAACCTTGGTGGTGCGGGAGGCAATGGTGTGCCCCATTATTTTTTCCCAGTGCGCCGACAGGTAAGTTTCATTAAAACTGGTTTTGAGCTTATAGGCGCTGAGCATCTGCTCTATAGCTTCTTTGAGCGGGGTAATGCCCGGTTTTCGGGAAGATTTTTCTTTGTCAAACTTGTAGTACTGCGCCATGGTGCCTGAGGATAAGCAATAGACAAATATAGGTAATCCGGCCGTCAGATTTATTAACATTCGTAAACTGCACGCTTATCAAAGATAGTTTTGTAAGAAACTGGGGGCTGTATTTGCTTTTGATGCAACTGAGCCTTAATATTGCGACATCAAGTCAATTGCTCCACCTACTGTGGCGGTTGATTTATAAAGAAGAGGCGAGAGAATGGGCTCTGCGAACCTCTGGCAACCTACCCCAAGCGCAACCGGGACAAGGTGCTAACTCCCACCTAAGTAATTAGGGAATATAAACTCAAACCGCGCATGAAAACAGAAACTTTACATCCCGTTTCGGGAGAGGTCGTAGTACCCGCTCGCTCATTTGTTTATTCCGCCATCCGGTTGTTTAGCTACCGCTGTTGTATGCCCTGTTAGGGACGAAAGGCTATTTTATGCCTTTTTTTCTCTATTTGTCATTCAGCCTGTACCTCTTTTATTTTTATTCATTCATTATTCAGTTACTCTAAACCTTATACTTATGTCAGACCAAACCTACCGCTTCGAAACCCTGCAGCTGCACGCTGGTCAGGAACCCGACCCAACTACCAATTCACGGGCTGTACCCATTTACCAGACTACCTCCTACACCTTCAATAATTCTGAACACGGAGCCAATCTGTTTGCTCTGAAGGAGTTCGGGAACATTTACACCCGCATTATGAACCCGACCAACGACGTGTTCGAAAAGCGGATGGCAGCCCTGGAAGGTGGCGTAGCGGCGCTGGCGGTATCGTCCGGTCACGCGGCACAGTTTCTGGCCATTAATAATATTACCACCGTTGGCGACAACTTCGTAACTACTTCTTTCCTTTACGGAGGTAGCTATAACCAATTCAAAAATTCATTTAAAAATATTGGTGTAGAAGCCCGCTTTGCCGACGGCGACGATATTTCCAGTTTTGAAGCGTTGATTGATGAAAAAACCAAAGCCATTTACCTGGAAACCATTGGTAACCCCAGCTACAGCGTACCCGATTTTGAAGCGTTTGCTCAATTGGCCAAAAAACACGATTTGCCCATTATTGTAGACAACACCTTCGGGGCGGGTGGGGCAATTTGCCAGCCTATTAAGTGGGGAGCGCATATTGTGGTCGAATCAGCTACCAAATGGATCGGCGGCCATGGTACCAGCATGGGCGGCGTTATTGTGGATGCCGGTACCTTCGACTGGGGTAATGGCAAGTACCCTCAGTTTACCGACCCCTCGCCCAGCTACCACGGCCTGGTACTGAATGATGTGTTTGGTAAAAATGGTCCCTTTGGAAACATACAGTTTATTATCCGCTGCCGGGTAGAAGGGCTCCGCGACTGGGGTCCCAGCCAGAGTCCATTCAACGCGTTCCTGCTCCTGCAGGGACTGGAAACCCTAACCCTTCGGGTAGAGCGGGCCTGCGAAAATGCAATGAAACTGGCTCAATGGCTGGAAGGCCACGCCGACGTGGAGTTTGTCAACTATCCTGGATTACAAAGTAACAAGTACCAGCAGCTGGCCAGCAAGTACCTCAGCCGCGGAGCCGGTACCGTACTTTCTTTTAAACTGAAAGCCGGTAAGGAAGCCGCCGACCAATTTGTGAATTCTCTGAAGCTGACCAGCCACCTGGCTAACGTGGGCGACTCCAAAACCCTGATTATCCATCCGGCCAGTACGACCCACTCGCAACTGTCGGAAAGGGACCAGGAAGCAGCCGGCGTAGCGCCCGGACAACTCCGGGTATCCGTAGGAATTGAGCACATTGATGACATCCAGGCCGATTTTGAACAGGCATTTGCCCAGATTGGCCAGTTAGCCGAGGCCTGATTTAGTATAAGTATTAACCCCTGGTCAGCGTCGGTGGCCAACATTTGGCTACCGACCTGCCATGTAAACTTTTGGTGCTTTGGCACGTATTCAACCCGAAAAGAAGGTATTTAAGTACCCTTATTCTTATTCCCTGGAGCTGGGACGTGAATTACACGGCTTTGAACTGGCTTATACTACCTACGGTACCCGCAACGAGGACGACAGCAACGTAGTATGGGCTTGCCATGCCCTCACCGGTAGTGCCAACGCCGCCGAGTGGTGGGATGGGTTGGTCGGTGAAGGCAAGTACTTCGACCCCGCCCATCATTTCATTGTTTGTGTCAATGTACTTGGCTCCGCTTATGGTTCCACGGGGCCGTTATCGGTCAATCCGGATACGCAGGCGCCGTTTTACCACGAGTTTCCCATTGTTACGGTACGTGATATAGTGGGGGCCATGGAACTGCTGCGTCAGGACCTGGAAATAAAGAAGATAGGCGTTTGTATTGGTGGATCACTGGGAGGACAACAGGCGCTGGAATGGGCCATACAGGCACCGGATGTTTTTGATGAAGTGGTCCTGATTGCCTCCAATGCCGTTCATTCGCCCTGGGGAGTAGCTTTCAATGAGTCGCAACGGATGGCCATTGAAAACGATCCTACCTGGAAAGACCTCCATGCCGAAGCCGGTGCGCACGGAATGAAAGTAGCACGCTCGGTAGCATTGCTCTCGTACCGGAACTACGATACCTATAACTTTACCCAGGCCCGCGATAACCCCGACCAGACCGATGACTTCCGTGCTTCGTCTTACCAGCGCTACCAGGGCGATAAATTCATGAAACGATTTAACGCCTACTCCTACTGGACCCTTACCAAGGTGATGGATTCCCATAATGTGGGGCGGAACCGGGGCGGAATTGTCCACGCCCTGGGGATGGTAAAAGCCCGCACCCTGGTGCTGGGTATTAAGTCCGATATGCTTTTCCCCGTGGTGGAGCAGCAGTTTCTGGCGCGCCATATCCCGGACGCGGTTTACCAGGAAATAGATTCTTTGTACGGACACGATGGTTTTCTAATTGAATACAAGCAGCTGTCTCAGGTCATAAAAGCCTGGCAGGAAAGCAAGGGGCGTCTGGAACCGCTCTCGGTGGAATAAGTACTATGCATAAGGAATTAAGGAAAGACCAGCTTATCAAAATAGGCTGGTCTTTTCATTAGTTCGGGGGTGAGTGGCTGCTTTTGGTATGGTATGAAAATTGGATAAGTACCTACACATGGTCAATCCTGAGGAGGTTGCCTAATCTAAACTGGAACAAAAAATAACGCCATATGTGAATAATCGGAAAATTGCTCGTAGGAATCCTAATGGTGTTAATGGCCATTTGGGGGTACTTTTCAAGAACGGAGGTAAATCCGATCACCGGTGAGAAGCAAAGGGTAAGCCTTACCACCGAAGAAGAAGTAGCGCTTGGGGTGAAAAGCGCGCCCCAAATGGCCGCGGAGTTTGGCGGGCTACACCCCGACCAGCAGGTGCAGCAAACCGTGAAACGAATCGGGCAAAGCATAGTGCAGCGTTCTGATGCCAGCCGTTCCCCTTATACTTTTAATTTCCACGTACTGGCCGATGCCAACACCGTCAACGCTTTTGCCATACCCGGCGGACAGATATTTATTACCATGGGTTTATTGAAACGACTAAAAACCGAGGACCAGTTGGCGGGGGTACTTGGTCACGAAATAGGCCACGTAATAGGGCGGCATTCGGCGGAGCAAATGGCCAAGCAGCAACTCATGCAGGGGCTGGCCGGTGCGGCCACCGTGGCTCTTTCTGATCCCAATTCTCCCACGGGTACGGCCTATATTTCGCAGTACGTTGCCAGCTTGCTTAACCTGAAGTACGGCCGGGACGACGAGCTGGAATCCGACGAGTTTGGGGTCAAGTACATGCTGCAGACCGGTTACGACCCCAATGCGCTACTGGATGTAATGAAGGTACTGGAAGAGGCTTCGGGAGGACAGCGCGGGGTAGAGTTTATGAGTACCCACCCTAGTCCCGCCAACAGAAACCAGCGGATCAGGGAAGCCATCGCCAAATACAAGGCAGGTACGTAGCCAGTACGAAAAAATAGCCCGCACACAGCGGGCTATTTTTATTTTGATCGGACAAATACGGTCAAACCACCGAGTACGGTCCTAAGTACCCTGGTAGCGCGAAGTTCCGATTCAGGTACCTTCATGATGTCTTTCTCAAGCATGACAAAGTCGGCCAGTTTATTGGGTTCAATACTTCCCCGGCTCTTTTCTTCAAAGTTGGCAAAAGCCGCCCAAATAGTCATGCCCCGCAGGGCTTCCTGTCGCGTCAGGGCATTCTCCTTCTGAAAGCCACCCGGCGGGTACCCTTTGGCATCAGTCCGCGCTACTGCCGCCTGGAAACCATACAAAGGATTGATGTCTTCTACCGGAAAGTCACTACCCAGGGCAATCAGGCCATTTTGTTTTAGTAAATCTTTAAAAGCATAAGCCGTTTTGACGCGCTTGTCGCCCAGCCGCTCGTCGGCCCAGTACATATCCGAGGTAGCGTGGGTAGGTTGCACCGAGGGAATAACATTGAACGCGGCAAACTTGGGTACATCGCTGGTGTCCACTACCTGGGCGTGCTCAATGCGCCAGCGGCGGTCATTGGCCCCTTTAAGGTACTTGCCGTACAAATTCAGGGCGAGGCGGTTGGCCGAGTCGCCAATGCAGTGGGTGTTGGCCTGAAAATCGCTGGTGGCAATGCGGGAAATAAAGTCTTCCAGTTCTTTGGGAGAAGTCAGCAAAAAGCCTGAGGTGGGCGCATCGGCGTAGGGTTTCAGCAAGCAGGCACCCCGGGAGCCCAGCGCCCCGTCCGCATAGATTTTAAAAGAACGGACGGTCAATCTATCGGTCTGGTAGGGTCCTTTGGGGAGGTAATAGTCGAGGTTAGTGGGGTTTACACTGATCATGGCATAGTCCCGGATCTGTAAAGAACCGTTTTTGTGCATTTTATCAATGAGTTCAATATCCGGCCGGTCAATTCCCGCATCCGATACACTGGTTAGCCCCACGGTCAGGCAGGCCTTTTCGGCCTGCTGAAGCATGGCTATTTTTTCTTCCTCGGTAGGGCGGGGAAGTACCATCCGGACCAGTCCCATGGCATTGTCAACCAGAATACCCGAAGGCTCTCCGTTTTTTAATTCAACCAGCCCACCCTCTACCTTACTGCCCGCCGAAATCCGGGCCAGCTGCAAGGCCCGCGTATTAACCAGCGCGGCGTGGCCGTCAATGCGGGTCAGGAATACGGGTACATCCGGGAAGGCGGCATCCAGCAGGGCTTTGTCCGGGAATTGTTTGTTATCCCAATCGTTCTGGTCCCAGCCCCGTCCAATCAGCCAGGTACGATCGGGATGCTCCTGCCGGAAGTCTTTTAGTTTTTCTATGATTTCCTGGTAAGAGGTAGTACCTACCAGATCAGCCATGTTCAGCATTTGGCCCAGGCCCACAAAGTGACTGTGCGGATCGTAAAACCCCGGGTAAATGGCTTTGCCACCCGCGTCCAGCGTCGAATCTGATTCGTAATGATCGAGTATATCCGCCGAAGTACCTACCTCCACAAAGCGCCCGTCTTTCACGGCAAATGCCTCCTGAATGGTGAAAGCTGAATCGGTTGTGTACACCACCGCATTATGAACAATCAAATCAACTTTTGTACGATTCTTACATCCGATAGTACCCGCAATAAAAATTATTAGTAGAGGGCGTAAAATATTGTACATACACGTAAGTAGGTTGTAGCTTTAAAGTTATTTATAGAATATGTCAGTTACACAGGAAGTGTTTTTAAAAGTACTGACCTTCCCGGCACAAATACAAATACCCGCATTTTTTAATTTCAACTATATGCTTTACAAACGGATTGTGACTGCGACTATTCTGGCTTTCGTGGTAGTAGCACAGGTAATGGCTCAGGAGCGGCTTACCCTGGAAAGAGCCATCGCTATTGCCCTGGAAAATAATTATGCTATCAGGATTGCGGAGAGACGGATTGATATCGCCACCAACGACAACACCCTCGGAAACGCGGGTTTTTTGCCTACCTTAACGGCCATTGCTCAGAAAAACTTCTCCTCAAGTCATTTACGGCAGGAGTTTTTTAATGAGCTCCAGCCCCCCCTGGACCGGAGAGGTGTAAACAACAACAACTCGGCCCTCGGGCCCTCGCTGGTCTGGACCATTTTTGACGGAATGGGTATGTTTATTGCGGCGGATCGGCTGCGTCAGCTGGAAGAAGCCGGACGTACCAACGCCAAGATTACGGTTGAGAATACCGTGGCCGATGTAAGCTCGACCTACTTCCAGATTATTCGCGAACAGCAACGCCTGCTTGCCTTTCAGAATGCCATAGGTATTTCGTCGGATCGATTGGCGCTGGCCAAGGCTACTTATGAGGTGGGGGCCGGTTCGCGGGTAGATTATATCAACGCTCAGGTTGATTATAACAGTGATACCGCCGCTTATATCGCCCAGGTGCAGGTCTTCAGAAATGCAAAGATCAACCTCAATACCCTGCTGGCCCGCGACCCTCTGAACGACTTTACGGTACCCGATTCCATTCTTCTTCAACCCGGAATTTCCATTGACGCCCTGCGCCAGGCTATGTTGAACCAGAATCCTAACCTGGTGCTGGCCGCGCAGCAGCGCCGACTGGCCCAGCTGGACATCAAGGCGCTCACCGCCCAGCAGTTTCCCCAGGTAGATTTGATTGGCGGCTACGGGTACAATACGACCAATAACCAGGCGGGATTCGGGGTACGTAACGCCCGAAACGATGTATGGAGCTATGGCGCCAGGGTATCTGTCAATATATTTGATGGTTTCAACCAGCGGCGGCGCATTCAGAATGCCAAGATCAACGTCCTGATCAACGAAGACCTGGAAGCAGATTTGCGTACCCAGCTGGTAGGCTCTCTGCAGCAGACCTACAACAACTACCTGAACAGCCTGCAGCTGATTGCTCTGGAAGAGGAAAATTTCCGGATTGCCCGCCAGAACGTAGATATTGCCTTTGAAAGATACCGCGTGGGAAACGCGACCGCCTTTGAATTTCGGGAAGTACAACGCAACACCGTGGCCGCCGAAACCCGTTTGATTGAAGCGAAGTACAACGCCAAACTAGCCGAAATAGAATTGTTCCGGTTAAGCAGTTCTATTATCCAGGATAATAACCGGCAGTAGTAGAGCCTTAGCGACAAACAGATAAAACAAAGCGGCGCCGGAATCACTCCGGTGCCGCTTTTAATTTAGGTTAAGAAGGAGGAGGGAATTAGCTCCTTTTTCGGAAGATGGAGCGTCGGTTACCCGATAGTTCCTGTAACCTCTGCTGTTGGTCACGGTTTAGTACGCTGAGCAGTTCGTCATTTTTCTGCTCCTGCAACTGTCGCTTTGCCCGGCGCTTGTTTCCGTTTTTGGACGCCATGCGTCTTTCTTTACGGTCGTACTTACGTTCAATCTGGCTTAGCTTTCTCATTTGTCGTTTGCTCAGGTCCAGTTCCTCAGCGTATCGTTCCAGGTTATTTTCGAGGCGTCGGTTGTTAAGTTGGGCTTCGGTCCGGCTACGGTCATCATTCGGGTTGTTGGCAACGGTAGGAGAGGAGGTAGTACAGCTACTCAGCATCAGTCCCACGGCCATCATCAGCATGGCTATTTTCTTCATGACTTTTATTGGAAAGGTTAATTTTTCAATTGGACTCCAACGCGGCACGCAGGTTTAAAAGCGACTGCCATTATTTAACCACGGCAAAGGCTCTTTATTATTTTTCCCGCAACAGAAATTTTTTAGAAGAGCCGCCACCCCAAAAAAAGTTTTGCCAGTCCGGGTGTCCGGGCTGGCAAAACCGAAAATTAAACAGCAGGTACCTTAGCTATTACTTCTTAGGGTCTATAATCTTTTCAATCCGGACCAGGCTGTCGTTGAGGTGGTACCTGGTCATGGTGTCTTTGGTGAGCGGCAACGCCTTTTTTATATCGCTCTGCAGCTGTTGCAATTCACCCCGTACCACCGCCCTGATATCCGACTGGCTCACCTTAATGGGGGTATAGTTGATAAAGCTCCGCGCACCGGCCGAAACCGCCGCGGGCTCATTATTCATGAGGTACTCCAGTCGGTCGAGGTAAGCCCGCTGTAGGTTGCGCCGGTAGGTGTCGGGTACTTTGCTGGTTTTTAGCTCGGTCCAGATACCTGCACGCAGGTCGCCCATCATATCCAGCAGACCGTAGGCTTTGGTGCCGGTAAGGGTCTGGTTTTCGATGAGCCGGGCCATCCGGCCGGGTTCAAGTACCGAATTAAGTACCCGCTCCTGCGCAACCCGAACGCGCTCTACCATACCTACTCCTTCAAAGCGTCGCAGTATGTTATCATCAATCATCCAGGTAGGGGTTTTAAACGCCTGCTTCGTAATGAAGTTCAGAGCGCTTTTTTGCTTCTCCTTTGGTACCGACTCGTATACCGCTCCTTCCTGGTCATAGGTTTTGTAGGTTTCATAAATACCCCCAATGTTGCTGGTTACGTGGCCGAGGTACCGGTTCCACTGGCCAAGTACCTGTCCGTACATTTCTTCCAGATTATCGTAGGGCATTCCTTCTTCGCGGGTCCACTCCACGAGGTTGGGCAGAATCCGTTTCAGGTTTTTAATGCCATAGTCACTGGCTTTCACGGCATCATCGCCTATGTCTTCGGTCTGCGAGCGGGGGTCCACCGGATTCAGCGTCTGGCGACCGTAGCGGTACATGGGGTCGTCGGCATGTTTACGAACCATGGCATCCAGTACTTTTCTTTCTTCCTCGGGGGTACTTGCGTCGGGTACGGGCCGATACCCCCACTCAATGGCGTACTTATCGTACAAACCAATGTTAGGCATAAAGTTAACCCCGAGGTCTTCGGGCTGCGCCACGTAGTTGAAACGCGCGTAATCCATAATGGAAGGCGAAACGTTCATGCGGCTGGTAAAATGGGCCGAACGAAGCGAATCGACGGGGTAGGAGGCGCTGGCCCCCATGTTGTGCGGCAGCCCCAGCGTGTGGCCAACCTCATGGGCCGCAACAAACCGGATTAATTTACCCATAACTTCGTCTTTAAACTTAGTAGTACGGGCGTCGGGATTGATGGCCGCCGTCTGGATAAAGAACCAGTTGCGGAGCAGGTTCATGACGTTGTGGTACCAGCCAATGTCGCTTTCCAGGATTTCACCCGAGCGGGGGTCGTGTACGTTGGGTCCATAGGCATTCTGGACATCCGAAGCAAAGTACCGTACTACCGAGTACCGGACATCTTCGGGACTAAACTCTGGGTCCTCGGCGGCGGTAGGAGGATTTTTGCAAAGAATGGCGTTCTTAAAACCGGCTTTTTCAAAAGCCACCTGCCAGTCCTCAATGCCCTGCTTGATGTAGGGGCGCCATTTGTCGGGCGTGGCCGGGTCAATGTAGTACACAATGGGCTTTACCGGCTCTACCAGTTCCCCGCGCTGGAAGGCCGCCGGGTCCTTGGGTTCCAGCCGCCAGCGTACAATGTACTCCCGCTTATCGGCCTTCTGTACGTCCAGGCCGTAGTCGTTCTGTTGTACCGAGAAGTACCCCACCCGCTGGTCTTTCAGGCGCGGCCGCATGGGTTTCTTCGGGAGCAGTACCATCGAGTGATTCATTTCCAGCGATATGGAACCCGTCTCTGAAACGGAAGGGGCCTCGGTAGCATTGTACGTAAGGATATTACGCGCCTCGATGTTGAGCGGATAGCTGCGGATACTGTCCACGTAGGTACGTTTGGGGTCCAGGGTAGCTACCTTGTATCGGGTTCGCCTGGGTTGGTCCAGACCCAGGAGCTTAACATCCGTGGTAAACAGTTCATTTACTTCAATAACGGTACCTGTACTGTCGGTCCGGAAGGCTTTTATATCAAAGGCTGCTATGATGGGTTCAAAGTTGGAGTTGCGAACCGCCTGGTAGATTGGAAGCTCCTCGCTGGCTACGTTGCGGTACGATACAACCCTCAGCAATACTTTTTTGTCTTTCCTTTCCCAGCGTACCACCGAAGTATTCAATTCCTCCCCACCGTAGCCTATGTTATCGGCGGTGCGGGCTACGCGGGTAACCAGCAGCATCTCCCGCAGCAGCAGGGAGTCAGGAATTTCGTAGAAGTAGGAATCTTCTACTTTATGTACCTTAAAAAGTCCTTCGTCGGTTTTGGCTTTGGCCGTGATTACTTCCCCGTAAGGTTTTACAGGAGTACTTTTAGCAGGGGCAGCTGCGGGCTTGGCAGCGGCGGCAGTCGTAGCCTTCTCTTCTTCTTTTTTCTTTTTTTTCTGAGCAATGGCGTCCGGAGCAGAACTCAGCAACACCAGAGACAGCAGCAGGGGGATGGGTTTAAACATGAGGTTTGGGTCTATTTGTATGATAAAGTAAACGGTAATGATAACAGTTTTAATTTTTAACAATAGCCTTTCGGGGTCAGAGAAGCCAGTTATTTTTATAAATGAATCAGGAATATACTACCTTGGAAATACTTTACGCGTTTATTAACCCCTAAATATGCCAGATCTATCTGCCAAAACGGCCCTGGTGGTGGGCGCAACCGGCCTCATCGGCAAGCAGGTTGTTCAACTGCTGCTGCAGTCGCCCGCCTACGCCGAAGTAAGCGTACTTGTACGAAATTCGCTGGGAATACAGGACCCCAAACTGAAAGAAATAGAGTACGATTTTTCCAATCCGGCCCCTGAGCTGGTACGGGGCGACGACGTTTTCTGTTGCCTGGGTACTACCATGAAAAAAGCGGGGTCAAAGGACGCTTTCCGGAAAGTGGACCTTGAGTACCCGCTCCAGATAGGCCGGCTGGCCAGACAAAGCGGAGCCAGCCAGTACCTGATCGTAACGGCCATGGGGGCTGACTCTGATTCAATGTTTTTTTATAATCAGGTAAAAGGCGACGTGCAGGAAGAGTTAAAAGCGCTTCAGTTTCCCATGCTTCGCATTTTTCAGCCCTCCCTGCTCCTGGGTAACCGCCAGGAGGCCCGCCTGGGTGAGAAAGTCGGCGAATGGCTGAGCCTGCTGTTTCGACCGCTGATGGTGGGGCCGCTCCGTAAGTACCAGGCCATTGACTCAGCCAAAGTAGCCCGGGCTATGGTAACTCTGGCCCAAAAGCCCGGAACGGGCGTGGTTATTTATGATTCGGAAGAATTACAAAAGTACTAATCAGGCCCGCTATGCTCCGCATTCGTACCGCTACCGAAGCTGACGTTGAGCCCCTGTACCAAATGCTTTGTGAGCTGGAAAACGAAGTACTGCGCCGCAGCGATTTTACACGGGTACTTCAGACGAACTTAAGAAATCCGGATATAAGGTACTTCCTGGCCGAATGGGAGGAACAACCCGTAGGTATGGCCAGTTGCCATGTACAATTCCTGCTGCACCACGCCGCCCCGGTCGCCGAAATCCAGGAAATGTACGTGGAGGTGGCCTTGCGGTCCAGTGGAATCGGAAAGCGATTAATTGATGAGGTAGTAGCTTTTGCCAGAAGCCGGGGAGCGGTCCATCTGGAAGTTACCTCCAATCAGTTACGGGCCGATACGCATCGTTTTTACGAACGGGAGCACTTTCAGCGAACCCACTACAAACTGGTGCGAAGGTTGTAAAATTTCCTTCAGACTACGAAAAAATATTTCTTAGAAACAAAAAAAGCGTATGGCAACCTGCCATACGCTTTCTAAACTACCCTAAACCTTCAACTAAACTATGTTCACCAGCCGCGTCGGTTCATCGGTGGGGCGTTGTTCCCCGCCCGCTGGCCGTCGCGGTTTTCGTAGCGGATCTTGCGGAGCAGATTCTCAAGGTCGTTGGTTAGCTCCCGGGTTTCCCGGTTGGTCAGGTTACGGTTCGAGCGAAACTTGCGCTCGCGGGCCTGAATGCGGTCGTACTCATCCAGCAGGCGAATAGCCTCCCCGGGGGACAGGGTTTCGTTGTCGATTCCCATGGCAATCCGGCGGCGGGCTTCCCGCTGCATGTCATTGATGGCATAGCTGTCGCGGCGGTCGTTGTTGGAAGCGGGGTAGCGCTGGCCTGGGTACTCGTAACGCTGGGCAAATACTCCGGTGAAAGCCAGGAGAAACAATGCGGACAGAATAAGGGTTTTTTTCATGGCTAACAGTTGTTATGGGTTTTGTGGGTTAGAGGCCCCTATTTGGGAAAGGTTTAATGCAGGCTTGTTAATAATTGTTAATCAGGAGAAGAATCTTTTTCGGGCACAACCAGATACTTCTGGCGGGCACGCCGCCGGGAAAGCAGGTTTTAATAAGTGATGGAGAATATTATTTCCGGAATTCCTCATCCAGAACCGCCTGAATCGCAGCCTGGGCCATCTGGGCTATTTCCTCGGGTTTTTTACCGGCTGGTTCTATCCCCGGTAGTACCGTCCAGGAGAGTCTGGAGAAGCTGGTAAGCGGAAACAATCCCTTGGGGTTGAAGCGTCCGGTACCCCGAATAACTACGGGTACTACCAGCGCGTTGGGTGCTTTTTTGAGCAAAGCGGCCAGGCCGCCCGCCGCAAAGGGTTTCATGGCAGCCGAAGCAGTGCGGGTACCTTCGGGAAATATAACAGCCGAGAAGTTGTTTTCCTGAATAAATTTACCGAGGCGGGCTATTTCCACAATGGCCTGCTTACCATCTTTTCGGTCAATGAGGGCCGCGCCGCTTTTGCGCAGATTGTAAGAAATCCCGGGAATACCCCTGGCCAGTTCTATTTTTGAAACAAACAGCGGATGGTACTTACGGAGAAACCAAATAAGTCCCGGAATATCAAAAGTACTCTGGTGGTTGGGGGTGAATATCAGGGGGCGGTTGTCCGGAAGCTGGGTACGGTTATTGAAGTGGATACCAGCCCCGGTCAGGTACCAGCCGTACGTAAGCATAAAGTTGAAATGATCAACGGACCGCTTATGCGCTTTTTTACCAAAAACATTGTAGGCGACTACCTGGTATACATGAAAAAATAAAAGCATTAGGCCAAAATAGAGCAAATAAATGCTACTCAGAATGTAGTCAAGCGCTTTTTTCATTCGGGTTAAATTTTGTGCGAAAATAAGGGAAAAGAGATTGTATTACTAAATGCCACAATTTTTGCTTATCTTAAGTACTTAATATATTACTTTGTACAGCAATTACCATTTCTTTAAATAATACAGTATGCAAACGGAACTAACAGCGTCGCGCCTTGAGGTGATGAGGTTCATAGGCACCAAATTAGACGCGCTCATTGACGAATATCTTAAACCCATTGAGCAATACTGGCAGCCTTCGGACCTATTGCCTGACTCAACCAGAGAAGATTTTTTTAGTGAAGTAAAGCTGCTCCAGGAAAGCTGCCGTGATTTGCCGTACGACTACCTGGCGGTCCTGATTGGCGATACCATTACCGAAGAAGCCCTACCTACCTATGAGTCGTGGCTGATGGACGTCGTTGGTATTGACCAGATGAATGAACCCCAGGGCTGGGCCAAGTGGGTGCGCAACTGGACCGCCGAGGAGAACCGCCACGGCGACCTGCTCAACAAGTACCTGTACCTGTCGGGTCGGGTAGATATGCACGCCATGGAGGTGTCGACCCAGTACCTGATTTCGGACGGATTTGATATTCAGACCGGCCGCGATCCTTACCGTAATTTTGTTTATACCTCTTTCCAGGAGCTGGCAACCAACGTTTCGCACCGTCGAACCGCCACCCTGGCCAAACAATACGGCAACCCCCACCTGTCCAAAATTTGTGGGATTATTGCCTCCGACGAATTACGGCACGCCAAAGCTTACAAAGCCTTTGTAAGCCGGATTTTTGAGGTAGACCCCTCCGAAATGATGCTGGCTCTGGAAGATATGATGAAGAAAAAGATTGTTATGCCGGCCCACTTCCTGCGCGAGTCGGGTGTGAAAATTGGTAATACTTTCTCCCATTTTTCCGATGCCGCCCAGCGTTTGGGAGTGTATACCACCAACGACTACATTGATATTTTTGATTCATTGATCCAAGACTGGGAAATTGACAAGGTCCGGGACCTGAACGCCACTGCCGAGCGGGCCCGCGACTACCTCATGGGTTTGTCGGCTCGCTTGCGCCGGGTGGCCGAGCGTACCCGAGTACCCCAGCTTGACTACGAATTCAGCTGGATTAGCCGGTAGGTATTTATCCGAAAAATAAACACAAATAAAGGCGGCTCATCTGATGAGCCGCCTTTATTTGTAAAGTACTTCCGGTAAAGTGTTTTCTTTATTTGGTTTTACCCGTGGCCTTTTTAATAGCTGTTACCTCTTCCGCATCAATGGGACTACCGTCGGGTTTCAGAATTTCGTGAAACCAGACCGCCGGTTCGCGTCCGTTGACGTAAGGGTTTTGCCAGCTGTCCCAGGGCAGGTGAGTCTGGGTTTTTCCGACTACAAATCCCCAGTTAATCATTCCTACGTTATATTGTTTAGCTACCGGCAGGTGCGTCTGGAACCGGCTATTGGCCCCACGCGCCATAAATTCTGTGCAAATCAGGGGACGGTTCAGGGTTTTTAACTCTTTCACCACCCGCTCAAAGGATTCAACGTCGGAGTAGTGGTGAAAGGTGATAATATCCGAATAAGTAATCTGTACCTTTTCCATGGGCGTCCAGTTTTCGGGCTTACTCATGTCGCGGTCTTTACTGAAAATCCAGATTCCCGACGACAGCGGCTGGACCGGATTCACCGAACGCGCCCATTGGTACACATCCGGCAATAGCCGGGTAACAATGGCTACTTTATTGGCAGGCTCCCGATTCAGATGGTTTTTTCCGTAGCTGTTGCCATTGGTGTTGTCGGGTTCATTCCAAAGGTCCCACATCAGGATACGGGGGTCATTTTTGAAAGCCCCTACCACGCCTTTGACGTAGGCTTCCAGCCGGGGGTACTGTGATACATCCGTCAGGGCGTCGGCACCGGGGCTTTGCATCCAGCCCGAGTTATGAATGCCCGCCTGCGGTTCCCGTTGTTTGCCCAAAGCCGGGTGCGGGTCCCAGCACGAGTCAAAAAGAACCAGCATGGGACGAATTTTGTGTTTGGCACAGATACCAAGAAACTGGTCGAGCCGTTTGGTAAAACCCTGGGGGTCCTGCCATAATAGGTCGTGCAGGTAAACCCGGGCGGTATTCACCCCCAGGGCCTCGGCCCAGGCCAGTTCCTTGTCAATGGTAGCGGGGTCAAAGCTATCGGCCTGAAACATCTCAAGCTGGTTAATAGCGGAGGCCGGGTTGTAGTTGGAGCCAAACAGCCAGGGTTGTTTCTGGTACCAGGCGGTTGCTTTTTCGGTACTCCAGCGGCCCGTCGCGCTTGTTTGGGCCCAGGAGCTACCGGTGAAAAGAATACAAAGAAAAAGGAGGCAGATTTTTTTCATGCTTACATTTAATTTTAGTTGTAATTCTATTCAGTATAAAGCAGACAAGGTACCTTTACAACTCCTTATGCTCCGATTTTTTTGATAAAAAATGGAAACCGAGTCTTTTGCGGATCAGGAAAGTCAGCCGGAGGATTTGTAAGAATACCTATTTATAGAACAATTAGCATTGATACGAATGAATTGTGAAATAATGGAAGCCACCAGCCAGGAGCAGTACCTGGCGGCCATTGCCCTTTTCAAAGAATACGCCGCTTCCCTTGATTTTGACCTGCAGTTTCAGAACTTCGACGATGAGTTGGAAATCCTGCCTACCATGTACGGGCCGCCCGTTGGCTGTTTGTTTCTGGTGGAGGACCAGGGGCAGTACGTGGGGTGTGCGGGACTACGTCGCATCGAAAATGATTGGACCTGTGAAATTAAGCGTATGTACATTCGGCCCCAGTACCGGGGGCAGGGGGTTGGCAAGGCGCTAATGACCCGTCTGCTACACAGCGCGCGCAGCATGCACTACCGAACCATCAAGCTCGATACCATTGGCTACAAAATGCCCAATGCGGTTGGTCTGTATACTTCCTTTGATTTTCGGGAAACGGTACCCTATAATTTCAACCCTTACGAAGGGGTAAAGTACTTTGAGCGGGAATTGTAATACCCTACTACCATGAAGAAAATCCTCCTGCATTTAATTTTCCTGCTGTACCCAGGTACCCTGGCGCTGGCCCAGCCATCGGCGGCCGGAAAGACCCGGACCGATAAAGAATTGACCCAAAAAATTGAGGCCGCCCTCCGGGGCTTTCAGGGGGAGGTGGGCGTGTATGTACGCCACCTGAAAACCAACCGGGTGGTGGAGATTAAAGCAGATACGGTGTTTCCGACGGCCAGTATGGTGAAGGTACCTATCCTGTGTGGACTTTTTGATAAAATAAGCAGGGGCGAACTGAGCTACCAGCAAACCCTGGTTTACCGCGATTCGCTCAAGTATGACGACGGGATGGTGGGCTCGCTCAAGGATAGTACCCGCATTCCCCTGAGCTACGTACTTATGCTGATGACTACCTTCAGCGACAATACCGGAAGCCTGTGGCTTCAGGGCCTGGCCGGAGGAGGTACCGCTATCAACCAGTGGCTGGAAGGCCGGGGGTTTGTCCATACGCGCGTTAACTCCCGTACGCCCGGCCGCGAGCCAGCCCGAAGCCGGTACGGCTGGGGCCAGACCACCCCGCGTGAAATGGCCGAACTCATGGTCATGATTCGGCAGGGGCGGGCTATTCGCCCCGACCTTAGCGACCGCATGTACCGGTACCTGGGTCGGCAGTTCTGGGACGGTGAGTCTTTGTCGCAACTACCACCCCATATTAAAGTAGCCTCCAAGAACGGGACCGTTAACCAGGCGAAGTCGGAGGTACTGCTGGTACATGCTCCCCACGGCGACTATGTACTTTGTATCACTACCAAAAACCAGCAGGATGAGCGGTGGGTGCGGGACAATGCCGGCTACGTACTACTGCGGACCGTTTCCAGCTTGGTTTGGAACTATTTTGAGCCTAAAAGTACCTGGCAGCCTACCCCGGGGTACGAGGCGTGGTGGTAGGTAGTAGAGGCTCTTTTGTATTTTAGATTTTTACTTTTGTATATTACCGGCACGACTGGGTAGCCAATCTTTATGAATACAAGGCGGTTCTACTGGAATTTTCAGAATGTAAAAAACAGACTCTTAAAAAGACTGCACGGTCTTTTTGAAAATATTTCCTTTTACGTCGGCCTTTTTGTATTTCTGTTGGTGGTATACGATGTGGGTTTCCCGCACGTAATCAGATATATATACTTTGCCAGTTTCTACCTGCTGTACCTGGTAAGTTTCACCATTACCTCCGGCCTGCGCACGTTACGATTTCCTCCTACAACCCCTCTGGTACGATGGGGTCAATGGTTGATGACCTTTCTGCTGGCCTGCTTTTGTCTTTATAAGTACAGTGTCATCAGGAGAAGCCCGGACTTTAACTCCATAAGTTACTACGGGGGGCTGCTGCTTTGTTTTGTATTAATCTTGCTGGATACTTCCCGCAAAGTGCTGGCCTTTTATACCCGGGGTTTTAACCCGGCCCTGGCCTTTGTACTTAGTTTTATTCTGTTGGCTTTTATGGGTTGTGGCCTGTTACTGCTTCCCCGGGCCACGGTACACGGTATATCATTTGCCGATGCCCTCTTTACCTCCTTCAGCGCAGTATGCGTTACCGGACTCACCACCCTTGATACGGCTACGGAGTTTACCCGCCTGGGAAAGTTTTTTATCCTTTGCCTGATTCAACTGGGCGGCTTGGGTATTCTCTCCTTTACCAGTTTTCTGGGGTATATCTACAAAGGTGGTTTTTCCCTGGAGAACCAACTGTTCTTACGGGAGTACGTATCAGCTGAGCGGGTAAGTGATACCTTCCGGTCACTCATGCAGATTATTATTATTACCCTGCTTGTTGAAACTATTGGGGCCATCGGGATTTACCTTACCGTAGATGATGGCCTGTTCGATAATTCTGCCCAACGCCTTCGGTTTTCCATTTTTCATTCGGTTTCTGCCTTTTGTAATGCCGGATTTTCTATTACCCCCGACGGCCTCAACAACCCCGAACTGAGGATGAATTATGACTTTCAGCTGGTAATATGCGTACTGGTAATTGTGGGTGGACTCGGGTACCCAATAGTAGTAGACTTTTATCAATACATAAAGTTCTGGTTTAACCAGCTCTTCGGCCGGGTCCGGTACCACCGGTCCTTTAGTCACCTGCCCCGCACCTTAAGTGCCAATACCTACCTTGTGCTTACTACTACCATGTTCTTATTACTAGCCGGATTTGTAAGCGTTTTAATAACCGAGTACTATGGTTTACTATTTGAGCATGAAACCTGGGGAGGTAAATTGGTCACGGCCTTCTTTGCGTCGGTTACGCCCCGAACGGCTGGTTTCAATTCCTTCGATACCACCATCCTGCAGCCAGCTACCATCCTGGTTTACCTGCTCCTGATGTGGATTGGAGCCTCACCGGCCTCCACCGGGGGAGGTATCAAAACCTCTACCTTCGCTATTGCCATTCTGAATGTGTTTAGTTTGGCCAGTGGACAGGATCGCCTGGAAATCCGGCGCAGACAAATCTCCAATGATTCGGTTCGCCGGGCTTTTTCAATTATTATGCTTTCCCTGTTGGTCATCGGGCCGGCCATACTCATTATTACCGTACTGGAACCGGAAAGGCGGCTGATAAATGTGGCGTTTGAGTGTTTTTCGGCTTTTAGTACCGTGGGTCTTACTCTGGGGATTACCCCCATGCTGTCAGATACCTCCAAAATGGTACTGGTCGTAGTCATGTTTCTGGGGCGGGTAGGTACCTTTACTTTGTTTGTAGCCTTTGTGAGAAGGGCGCGCGCAACAAATTACCATTACCCCAGCGAAACTATCTTTATCAGTTGATAACAGTAAACTGAGCCCATTCGTTTTACTAAAAATAGTACTTTTCTGTACCTGGTTTATATGAAATTCTTTATAGTAGGTCTTGGTAATTTTGGGGCTACGCTTTCGGTGAAGCTAACGTCTATGGGGCATGAAGTGATAGGGGCTGACATAAATATGAGTAAGGTAGAAGCCTTTAAAAACCGGATTACCCATACCGTAGCCATGGACTGTACGGATGTTCACAACCTGAATTCCCTACCCCTGACGGAAATGGATATTGTGGTAGTGGCCATTGGGGAAGACTTCGCGGCCTCCGTACTGGTTACGGCCCTGTTAAAACAAATGAAGGTCAAGAAACTGATTGGCCGGGCCTTTAATGACACCCACCGAACGGTGATTGAGGCGTTGGGTGTAGACGAACTACTGCTACCCGAGCAGGATTCGGCCGAAAAAGTTGCCAAACGGCTGACCATCCCTCAGGTGGAGAATTCCTACGAAATATGCGACGAATCGGCCATGCTTGAGTTACGGATTCCGCAGCGATTTTACTACCAGCGATTGTCGGAAACGGGCTTTTCCAGTTCCAAGAGCCTCAAAGTAGTGGCCTATGTACACGTTGAGAACGAGAAGAGTTTGCTGGGCCACTCGCGCAAGGTAAAAAAGCTGGAACTGGATGTGCATCCGGATAAAGAACTACAGCCCGGCGACCATTTGATCCTGATCGGGAATGTAAAAGAACTAAAAAAGATACTTTCCAGGTAGTTATTCCTCCTGATCCCTACGGGTAAAGTACTCATTTATATCTTTAAAGCCATCTTTTACGGTTCGCGAGTAGGTACTTAGTCCCGCTCCTTCAAATATGTCGCGGTAGGCTTTGACCGCGTGCTGACCAGCCGGGTCGTTGTCGAACCAGAAGCAGATTTCAAACCGCTGAAACAGTTTTGCCCACTCCTTTTTGAACAGGGTGACACTTCCCAGACTTACCGCCGGGTGTCCCTGCTGGACCAGGGTCATGCAGTCAAAGGCTCCCTCGGTCAGGTACACGGTGCGTCCGGTTCGTACCTTGCGCAGCATATCACCGTTAAATAAGGAGATAGGTACCCCGTTCAGAAACTGGTAACGCGGCGTTTTGTCCTCTGGGCGGCCAATCACCCGCCCCTGTAGATACACCAGCTTTTCGTTTTGGTAGTAGGGTATAATGATGGCGTGTTTATAAAAAATCAGGTTGTCTTTCTCGTTGTACAGGCCAGAGTCGCGCAGGTCGGCCGTGGCGAATTGAGAGCGCAGAAAATAGCTGGCCGAATGGTAGTCTTTTATTACAAATATACCAAAGCGCCGAAGGGTGTAGTCCGAAAAGCCCCGTTGCCGGAGGTACTCATTTGCTTCCTGTGAAATGCTGGTTTCGGGCTGCGATTCGCAATAGGTTTTCAGGGCTTCGTAAATCTCCGTGTGCAGCGGCTGGTAAGTATAAACCTTGGTGTCGGGGAGGAAGTCAGCCGGTATTTCGGCCCGGGCGGTGATACGGTTGGGTGGGGGCGGACCTTTTCTTAGGTAAGCGGGTACATAATGATAAGCCAGCTCGTGCATGGCCAATTTGTATTCCTGCCGGGTAAATGCCGCGTAGAAATGGACCACGTCGCCGCGCTTCCCGCAGCCAAAGCAGTAGTAGGTGTTGGTCTGCGGATAAAGTACCAGCGAGGGCGTTTTTTCTTCGTGAAAGGGACAGAAAATCTTTCGGTGCTGATGGATGTCAAACCCCAGGTCCTGCACCACCCGAAGCAGGTCCACTTTCCGTACTTCTTCCAGTATATTCATAAGCCAAAGGTACAAAAGCCAGTGGCAATCTGGAATATGGCCACTTCAGCTACTGAATTGTAAAGCCTCAATTAAGGCCAGGCACAAAAAAAGACCCAGCCGCAAGGCAGCTGGGTCTTTCCAAATTATACAGATAAAAAATGAAATCTTAGCCCAGTAGTTCGAGCTTGAGTTCGTTGAGGCGGCTGCGGATAGAGGCATCAATCTGACGGTCACCAATGCGCAGTATATAACCTCCTATAAGTTTGGGGTCTATTTTTTCTTCCAGTTCCACGGTTTTATTGGTGGCCTCATTAACCATGGTATTGAACTGCTGACGAAGCTCGGCAGTGAGTGGTGTACTTGTCACAACGGTCGCTTTCTGAATACCCTTATAGGTATCGTACAGTTTAATAAACTCGTCGGCAATCGCATCCAGAATAGCTTCCCGGTTTTTCTTGGTAATGATATTGAAAATTGTAAAAGATACCGGATCAACTTTATCCTGAAATAGACCTTTCAGGATACCCAGCTTCCTTTCGTGCCGGATTACCGGACTGCTTAGAGCTAGCATTAGCGCCCGGTTTTCATTAGCCGTGTTTTTGAAAAGCTGCATGTCTTTGTATACAGTTTCAACCACACCTTTTTCCTGGGCCAGTTCAATCAGCGATTTAGCGTATCGTGAGGCAACAGAACCTACTGACATAGTCTCTTATTTTTGATGAAGTACCTGGGGTACTTCAGGTAGTTTAGTTTATGATATGGTCGGGCAACGGCAAGAAACTGCCAACTAATTGACAATTTTTGTTTTAAACCGTTTTTAGTTCATGCGGGCATTGGAAGCCAACTCGGCAACCAGCTTTTCCTGAGAAACTTTATCGTTCAACTCACGGCGAAGTACCTGTTCCGCTATCTGCAAAGATAGGGCGGCTACTTCTTTTCTCATTTGGCTGATAGCAGCCTGCTGCTCGTTACGGATAGTTTGACGGGCACTCTCAATTACTTTCTGGCCTTCCTCGGTCGCTTTTTCACGCGCCTCGGCGATCATCCGGTCAGAAGCGTCTTTGGCTTCGCGGATAATGCGATCACGGGCGGCGTTGGCTTCGGCCAGTAGTTTGGCGTTGTCAGCCTGAAGTTGAGCCATTTCGGCCTTGGTTCTTTCTGCCAGGTCAAGGGCACTTTGAATTTCGTTTTCGCGGTCCTTGAGACCGGCAATAATAGGCTTCCAGGCAAAGGAGCGAAGTATAACTACCAGTAGCAGAAATACCACCAGCATCCAGAACAAAAGACCAATGGCAGGGGTAAGCAATGACATAGTTATGAAGTTTTTAGTATAAGATAGTTGGTACTAACAAGCCTTAACCTTTTGTTTTTTATTAAACTGTGGGGGCCTAATGCCCCCACAGAAGATTTTTGCTACCTCACCGCCTAATGCAGATGAAGCAATACGTTTTTTTGCTGCTCTTACAGATTGAAAGAAATCAGCAGACAGATAACCGCTGCAAACAGGGCCACCGCCTCGATAAGAGCCGCGATGATAAGCATAGCCGTCTGGATACGACCGGCAGCCTCAGGCTGACGGGCAATACCTTCCATAGCGCTACCACCGATACGACCAATACCCAGACCAGCACCGATAGCTGCCAGACCAGCACCGATACCGGCACCCATTACGGCCAGACCTACACCGTTCTGCTCAGCAGCTTGAAGCAAAATTTGAAGCAACATAATTGTGTTCGTTTAGAGATATATAATTAAAAAACAAAAGATTACTGATTAGTGACCTGCCGCTTCGTGACCAATCCCGTGGTCGGCCTCGTGGTTGTCTTCGATGGCACTACCGATGTACATGGACGAAAGCAGGGTAAAAATAAACGCCTGAATAAAGGCCACCATGATTTCGATAAAGTTCATGAACAGCGCAAACAGGGAAATAACCGGAGCGATAATAATGCTCTTGAAAATGAATATCAGTCCAAAAAGACTTAACAGGATAATGTGACCCGCCGTCATGTTGGCAAAAAGACGAACCATGAGTGAGAAAGGCTTCATGAATACCCCAACAATCTCGACCGGAATCATGATGGGTAGCAGGGCTACCGGTACGCCGGTTGGTTTGAAAAGGTGCATGTAGTAATGCTTATTGGCATTGATATGCACGATAATAAACGTAAGCACGGCCAGGGTCATCGTAATAGCGATGTTGCCGGTCAGGTTGGCAGCACCCGGCAGCAGACCCAGCAGGTTGTTGAACAGGATAAAGAAAAACAACGTAAGCATGTAGGGCAGGTACTTCTCGTAGTGGGGGCCAATGTTAGGCTTAACCACTTCATCCCGAATGAACAGGATGATGACCTCCATAAACGACTGAAAACCACGGGGGGCTTTGCCCTTGCGGTTGGTGTAGGCTTTGGCTACTGAACCAAAGATAACCAGGAGCAGAATGGCGCTGATAAGCATGGAGGCCACGTTCTTGGTGATAGAAAAGTCATAAACGGTACGTGACTCATCTACCGGAACTATCTCTTCCTTATCACCGTGTTCCAGCCGGTACCCGTTGTATTCGTGCTGGTCGTTATGGAACTTGCTGGACATGAAAGCTTCCAGGCCCCGGTCGGATGAGTAAAGGATTACCGGCAACGGAATAACCAGCCCATGCGCGTATTCCCACTCGTGGGAGTCAGCAATGTGGTGCATGATCATTTCACCAATGTTAAATTCTTCTTCTTCGTGTCCCTGATTTTCCTGAGCGGCGTGCTCATCGAAGCTGGGCGCCTGGGCTGCAGACGTATCAATCAGGTCAGAAGGCTCGTGCTGGGCCTGTAACGGGCTGGAAATGAATAGCGCGGCTACTAAGACAATACTAAAATACTGGCGGATATGAGTAAACATAAAAGCTTGTATGACTATGCATTATGAATTGCGGCGCAAGTTACGATACAAACCAAATATTTCAAAGCCTGTGTAAAATAAATAGAGTGCAAAAAAGTCAAGAATGAAAGCGGGCCGGTTGTCAACGCCCAGGTATAGAAATACGCCCACAAAGATCAGGGACAGCAGGAGGCGGCCAATGATGGTAGAAAGGTAAAACTGGACGAATTTTTCACGGTTGTTCTTAAATCCCATTTCCATGAGGCGATGAATCAGGAACGATACCCCCAGAAAAAACGCCAGCATATACCAGATTGTGGGATGAATCCAGGTGTCTTGTCCGGATTTTTGAGCTAAAAATAATGCAATTCCCAGGAGGAGTGTAGCCAGAATACTTCTTAGCATGTGAGCAATTTATTTTAATTTTTGGGGAGTCCCCGGATAAACATGTATAAAGAGCCCGCAATGGAGCTTAGCGACAGTACCAGCGTCCAGACCGGTACTTTGTTTTCTTGCCATTCGTCCAGTTTATAACCGGCATAGGTAAAAACTAATATGGTGCCGAGCATTTGGAAGGCCAGGCTCGAGTACCTGACGTAGGAATTGGTACGTTGGCGGTTCTTTTCCCAGTCATCGCGTTTGGGGTCCTGCATATATAGGGGTGCGACAGAATTGTTGGAAATTAAGGGTAAAGTTGCCTCAAATTTCGGAAATGGCATTATCTTCGATACGTATTACTAACAATAGTACGTTTTAAGAGTGTCAGTAGTGCCAGGTACCTCTAAGTTAACTAGTGAAATCACGTGTCAGTGATCCAATACACTTTATCATATTGTCGGAGCCTGGGAGCCACCCTTGCCCTGTTTTGGGTTTTAACGGGCTGTTCCCAGTATAGCACCCGGCCCGGTAGTGTGGCTTTTCATAACCTGACAGCCAAATACAATGCCTACCACATTGCCCGTAACGACCTTCAGGAGGCGGAGCGGGCCATTGAGAAGGCGTACCGGGATGACTATAACCAATTGCTTCCCATTCTGCTCCCGCTCGATTCCACACTCGCGGTTAGTGTAAAACCTCAGCTGGAAGACGCCATCAAGAAAGCGTCGATTGTTGCCGAACGCCACCAGAACAGTAAATGGTTGGATAATAGCTATACCCTGATCGGGAAAGCCCGGTTGTACCTGGGGCAATGGGACGACGGGGTGGAAGCGCTGCGGTATGTGTTTGCCAACGGCCGCGACGAGAACGATAAAAATGAAGCACTTATCTGGCTCATGCGTGCCTACGTGGCCCGCAACGACTTCTCCAATGCCCTGAACGTGGCGGAGTACCTCCGGCAGCAACCGCTGAACAAAGAAGCCACCCGCGATTTTTACCTCACCAAAGCGTACCTGCATCAGCAACGCGGCGAACACCTGACGGCCGTTGCCATCATGGAGCAAACCTATCCGTTGTTGAAAAAGTCACTACAGACCGCCCGTCTGCACTACATCACCGGTCAACTCTACGATCGGATTGGCCAGTTTGCGCTGGCCAACCAGCACTACCGCTCGGTGAACCGCAACCGGCCGTCCTACGATTTGGCCTTCAACGCGGGCATGAACTCCCTGCAGAACCAGGCGCTCCTCCAGCCCGGCGCTGATTTGTCCACGGCCGGCTTTGATAAAATGCTGCGTGACCGCAAGAATAATGACCTCCGGGACCGTATCTACTATACCATGGGCCTCCTGGCCGAGCGGCGGGAGCGCTACCCGCAGGCCGTAGACTACCTGCACAAATCCATTGCCGCGGCGGGTGTTAATACCGGTCAGGTACCTTATACGTACCTGGAGCTGGCCCGAATCAATTATGACCGCCTCGAAAACTACGAAGGAGCCAAGGCCTATTACGACAGTGCACTGGTACTGTTACCAAAGGAAGCCCAGGAGTACCGGTTGATGTCGGAGCGAAAAAAGGCCCTGGATGAATTTGTAACCCAACTGACCATAGTTCGGACCGAAGATAGCCTCCAGCAGTTGGCGCAGATGAATCCGGCGGCCCTGGACCGAAAGATTGACGCACTCATTGAGGCGGAAGAGGAAAAGAAGCAGCAGCTTTTACTCAAAGCTCAGGAAGCATTGACCGCCTCCAACCGTCCGTCGGCCGCCGACCAGGGTACCCCTTTCCTGTCTGGAAATGACCGGAGGTGGGAGCTCTACGACCCGGTGCTGGTAAACCAGGGGCGGGTTGAGTTTCGGCGGTTGTGGGGGAATCGTACGCTGGAAGACGACTGGCGGAGAAGTACCAAAGACACCCGTTCTTTTGCATCAAACAACCAGGAGGCACTGGCCGGGCCGGGACAGCCCCAAACGGAGCTGGCGGCTGAGTCAGCCATGACCCAAGGTTCCGCCGAGTGGCAGGCCCGCCGGGACGAGCTGCGCCGCCAGGTACCCGTGGGGGATGCCGCGCTGGCTGCTTCCCGAAAAAGAGAGGAAGACGCTCTGTATCGCCTGGGGAAAATTTACCGCTTCGACCTGAAAGAATCCGGGAAAGCGGTGGCTACTTTCAACCGTCTGCTCAAAGAGTACCCTAAAACCGACTACCGCGAAGAGCTGTACTACCTCATTTATTTATCATTACCTGAACAGGATAATACCCGGACCCAGTGGAAAGATAAACTGCTGGCGGAGTTCCCGGCTTCTACCTATGCCCGCCTGCTGAACCAGGTACCCCGGGCTTCGGAACCAGGTACGGTAGCCCAGGCCGACGCACCGGCCAAATCGTACGATCGGGTTTATGAACTTTATACATCGGGTAATTATTCGGAAGGGCTAGCCCAGGTGGAAAACGCACTTTCACAGCATCAGGGCAGTACCCTGGAAGATAAATTTGCCCTTTTGCGAATATTTCTGGTAGGAAAAGTCCGGGGCCGCGACGCCTACCTACAGGCCATCAATGAGTTTATTCGCCTCTACCCGGATAGTTCGCTGCTGCCCAGGGTGCAGGAGATGCTGGAAGTTACCGGGCAGGCTTCAGTACGCCGGAAATTCTGAAAATACTATCTTTGCGGCTGACAGATTGTAAGAGAAACAGCTTCAGTAACGTTATTATAGGTGAGGAACTTTGACCGGTCCTGAATGTTAACCCTCTAAAAAAGATATTAAATTAAATGACATGGCTGAGATAAAGCGGGGAAAGTACTATCGGATTATTGTAAACATGTGGCGCCTGGCCGCCATCACTCTGGCTTTAGTAGTATTGTATATTTTTGCCGTTAGCGTCAACCTTTTTTGGTTGTTCGGAGGAATGCCGGATCTGAAAACGCTGGAGAATCCAAAATTTGAACTTGCTTCCGAACTGATTTCGGAAGACGGCAAGTCATTAGGAAAGTATATTATCGAAAACCGTGCTCTCATCGAGTTCGACCAGGTGTCGCCCCGGCTCATCGAAGCCTTGCTGGCTACTGAGGATGCCCGGTTTATCAAGCACTCCGGTATTGATGTACGAAGCCTGGGGCGTGCCGTTACGGGGGTAGCTACCGGGCGGTCCAGCTCCGGTGGTGGTAGTACCCTTACGCAGCAAACGGCCAAAAACCTTTTTGAAACCCGTACCGAAAAGTACCGTGGTCTGCTGGGCGATGTACCTTTAGTACGTACGGTCATTGCCAAAACCAAAGAGTGGATCTTGTCCGTAATTCTTGAGCGCAAGTACACCAAGCGCGAGATTTTGATGATGTACCTCAACACCAACTCCTTTGGAAATAATACCTACGGAATAAAAGTAGCGGCCCGTACCTACTTTAACAAGGAGGCCTGGAACCTGGATGTACACGAAGCAGCCCTGCTGGTGGGTATGCTCCAGAACCCTACCTTCTGGAACCCGAGACGTTTCCCGGAAAGAGCACTGCTACGCCGTAATACGGTACTTTCCCAGATGGTGAAGTATGGATTTCTGGATAGTGAACAGTACCAGGCGTACAAGGCAAAGCCCCTGGACATGGAATTTACCATCGAAAGCCATAATTATGGACCGGCTCCTTACTTCAGAGAGTCCCTGAAGGGAATGCTGAAAAACTGGGTGGAACAATACAACGAGGACAATGATAAGGACTATGACCTGTATACCAGCGGCTTGCGGATCTATACTTCCATTGATTCACGAATGCAGCGTTATGCCGAAGAAGCAGTAACCGAGCACATGAAGCAGCAGCAAAAACTGTTTTTTGAGCATTGGAAAGGTCGTGATCCCTGGATTGATGAAAATGGGAAACCTATCAAAGGCTTCATTGAGAGAGCAGTACGAGTATCGCCCCGGTATATCAGTCTCAAAAGGGAATTAGGGGAGGAGGAGGCCATGAAAGTAATGCGCACTCCCTATAAAATGAAGGTGTTTTCGTGGGATGGTGAAAAGGAAGTTACTATGAGTCCGATTGACTCTATCAAGTACTATAAGCATTTTCTTCGTACCGGATTTATGTCCATGGACCCGCGCAACGGTCACGTGAAAGCCTGGGTGGGCGGGGTTAATTTCCGGCACTTCAAGTATGAGCACGTGAAGCAGGGAAAACGGCAACCGGGTTCTACTTTCAAGCCTTTCGTATACGTATCGGCGCTTGATAAAAACTTTCTGACTCCCTGCTCCCATATTACCGACCAGCCGGTCACATTTACGCTGGCCGATGGGGTACCGGGTGGCTGGACCCCTAAAAACTCCGACGGTAAGTATTCCTACCGGTCGCTGTCCCTGCGGCAGGCGCTGGGTAAATCCATCAACTCCGTAAGTGCTTATATCATGAAGCAGGTGCGGCCTAATACAGTAGTTGACTATGCCCATAAATTAGGGATCAACAGTAAGTTGGACGCTACCCCTGCTCTGTGCCTGGGTACCAGCGATGTATCCGTGTACGAAATGGTAAGCGCGTACTGTGCCTTTGTAAACGGTGGACACAGTACCGAGCCCATGACAGTACTTCGTATTGAAGACCGGTACGGCAACTTATTGCAGGAGTTCTTCCCCAAGGTCAACCAGGAGTTGAGTGCCAACATGGCCTATAATATGGTGTACCTGATGCGGGGGGCGGTTGAAGATCCGGGTGGTACTTCTATGCGTCTGCATAGCTTTGGTGTTACCAAGGACAACGAAATCGCCGCTAAAACCGGTACTACCTCCAACTACTCCGACGGCTGGTTTATGGGAATGACCCATAACCTGGTGTCGGGCCTGTGGGTGGGCGGGGAAGACCGCAGTATCCACTTCCGGTCTATGGCTTATGGGCAGGGTGCCCGGATTGCCCTGCCAGCCTGGGGCTTGTACATGCAGAAAGTGTACGCCGACCCTACGCTGGTACAGTACCGAAAAGGGGTATTCAAAAAACCCGATAACTACACCCTGGATTGTGGAGGCGTGTACCTTGACCCCAACGATACCTACATTCCACCTTCCGTTTCGGATGATGAGGGTGTGTTGTTCTAATTGGAAATAAAAGAATAAAAAAGAAGTGCCGGAGGAGAAGTCTTCCGGCATTTTGTTTATTTAGTGCCCATTACCACCTCTTTTAGATCCCAATGAATATACTAATCGCTCCCGATAAGTTCCGTGGCTCGCTTGAGGCTATTGAAGTGTGCCAGGCGGCCAGGGAAGGTATCTTGCTGGCTTTCCCCACCGCAACTGTCCTGACAGTACCTTTGGCCGATGGGGGGGAAGGTACCACGGCCATACTTACCCAGCAGGTTGGCGGTACCCTGGTGACGGTACCCGTAAGCGATCCCCTGGGCCGACCCATTCGGGCGGAGTATGGTATTTCGTCCGACGGCTCCACCGCCTACCTCGAAATGGCGGCCGCTTCGGGGCTGCGACTACTGGAACCGCAGGAGTACAATCCTTTGCAAACCTCTACCTACGGTACCGGCGAGCTGATAAAACACGCCATGGAAAGGGGCGTCCGGACCATTATTCTGGGAATTGGGGGAAGTGCCACTACCGACGGGGGTATTGGCATGGCTGCGGCGTTAGGATACCGATTCCTGGATACTGAAGGAGCAGAAGTATTTCCCAATGGCGAAGCATTAACCAAATTGGATAGAATTGATACATCCGGGGTTGATTCCCGCTTATCAGAAGTCAATATTATTATTGCCTGCGACGTTACAAACCCATTGTACGGGGAGCAGGGAGCGGCTTATATTTACGGTCCGCAGAAGGGAGCGGATGAGCGGATGGTAGCGTTGCTTGATTCGGGCCTGCGTCGGCTGGCTCGGGTGGCCACAAGTACCTTTGGGCGCGATGTCAGCGAGGTACCCGGTGCCGGGGCGGCCGGTGGGGTAGGAGCCGGGGCCTTGTGGTTTCTAAGCGCTACGTTGCGGGAGGGAGTACAAATTGTGATCGAACAGACCAGGCTGGAAGATTTGATTCAGACGGCCGACCTGGTTATCACGGGCGAGGGAAAGGTTGACCAGCAGACGCTCAGTGGTAAACTTGTGAAAGGGTTAGCTGATCTGTGCCGGCAGAAAGAGGTACCCCTGGCGGTAGTATGCGGTACGCTCCTGATTTCGCCCGAAGAAATACAGCAGGCGGGTATCACCTGCGCCCTGTCGGTTCTGAACCGGCCTATGAGTCTGGACCAGGCCCAGGCAGAGGCGTACCAGCGGGTTCGGGAAGCAACTTTTCAGCTCGTACGGTTGTTTTATTCAGGCAGGAGGAGCGGTGGTAATTAACCCGGCACCCCGGCTTGCTAGCTACTTTTTTTGTTACGACGAATGGCTGATTTTGATTATAAAGTAGAACTTTCAAAGATTCCGGCCGAGCCGGGGGTATACCGGTATTTTGATGATAAGGACGAGGTAATCTACGTAGGAAAGGCCAAAAGCCTGAAAAACCGGGTAAGTAGCTATTTTGTTAAATCCAACCAGCACGACCGCAAAACCAAACGCCTCGTAAGTCAGATCCGGCGAATTGAGTTTACCATTGTACCTACCGAATGGGACGCCTTGTTGCTGGAAAACCAATTGATAAAGCGCTTCCAGCCCCGCTTCAACATCCTGCTTCGCGACGATAAAACGTATCCGTTTATTCTTATTACCAACGAGCGTTTTCCGAGGGTAATGACCACCCGGCGGATCGATCGGAAAGCAGGTACCTACTACGGACCCTTCGCAAATCTGCGGGCTATGTACGCGCTGCTGGATATGTTCAAGTCGCTGTACCACCTTCGGTCCTGCCACCTGAACCTGTCCCGTGAGAACGTGGAGGCCGGTAAATACAAGGTATGCCTGGAGTACCACATTGGCAACTGCAAGGGACCCTGCGAGGCAAAAATTGAGGAAGAGGAGTACGATATTCAAATTGACCAGATTAACCATATTTTGAAAGGGAATCTGTCGCTTCCCCAGCAGTACTTCAAGCAAAAAATGCTCGAGTCGGCCGAGCAAATGGCTTTTGAACAAGCCCACGAATGGAAAACCAAGATTGAGCTGCTGGATGATTTTCAAAGTAAGGCAACGGTGGTTAATCCGCGCATTGGCGATGTGGATGTTTTGACCATCGTGTCGGACGAAGACGCCGCCTACCTTAACTTCATGAAAATTACCAACGGCTATGTGGTAGCTGCCCAGACTTTTGAAGTAAAGAAAAAGCTGGATGAGAGTGATGAGGATTTGCTGGCGATGATGATAGTAGAAATGCGGGAACAATACGGCAACCAGGCTAAAGAGCTTATTTCCAATCTAAAACCGGATATTGACCTGAAGCTGGATATTTCCATTCCGCAGATCGGCGACAAGAAAAAGTTGCTGGACATGTCAATGAAGAACGTCATGTACTTCCGTCGTGAAAAAGCCGAGCGAAAGGCGGTTGAATCATCGGCTACTACCTCCCGCCGTGACCGGGTCCTGATTAAGCTGAAAGCTGACCTACAGATAAAATCGCTGCCCCGCCGGATCGAGTGTTTTGATAACTCCAATATACAAGGTACTAATCCGGTAGCGGCTATGGTATGTTTCGTGGACGGAAGACCTTCCAAAAAAGATTACCGGCACTTCACCATTAAAACGGTGGTAGGGCCTAATGACTTTGCTTCCATGCGGGAGGTGGTGGGAAGGCGCTACAGCCGGGTAATGAGCGAAGGCGACGAACTACCTGACCTGATCGTAGTGGACGGTGGAAAGGGGCAACTGAGCGCGGCCTGCGACGCACTCAAGGAACTCGGCCTGTACGGACAAGTACCTATCATTGGTATTGCCAAGCGGCTGGAAGAAATTTATTTCCCCGAGGACTCGCTGCCGCTTTACATCGACAAAAAATCAGAATCGCTCAAGCTGATTCAGCAGATTCGGGACGAAGCGCACCGCTTTGCCATTACCTACCACCGCGACAAGCGCAGTCGCAACAGCCTTGTCAGCGAATTGGAAAACGTAGAGGGTATTGGTAAAAAAACGGCCGCTAAATTGTTGAAGTTTTATAAGTCGATCCGGGCCATACGGGAAAGTTCGGTGGAGCAGTTGGCTGAGGTGGTAGGGAATGACCGGGCGCAGAAAGTGCGGGCTTACTTTGATACGATGGTGCAGTAGTACTTAGTATGCTTGTTTTTCAGGGTAAGCATTCCTGCCAGTATATCTGAAAATAAAAAGGAAGAGCGGCCAAACTGGCCGCTCTTCCTTTTTATAAACTTCAGTAGTATCAACTCTTAGTACTCCCACAGGCTGTGCTCAAGTTCCATCAGTTCCTGCTCGTACTGTAGTGATTTTATCAGAGCTTCTTTTTCACCCTTATAGATGGAAAGGAAATCCTTGTTATTGGGATTAGAAAACTTGGTAATACGACCGTAGAACAAACGCAGGTCAAACGCGTCAGCCAGGTTTTTATGCTGAGCCTGGTTTTGGGTGTTGTACCAGATGTACTTCTTAGGATCACTTCTGAACAAACGCTCAATATCCTTGTATTTGAAAGAAGCTACGGGTACTTCAAGACCGGTGGCCGTATTCTGCTCGGCAGGTAGTACAATGGTAACCGCCTGAATATCGGAGTACAACCGCGAACGCTTTCTGTCAAAGGTCCAGTCTTCTTTTAACTCCAACAGACTTAGCTGATCAGGAAAGTACTCTTCTTCGGTAGCGGCAGTAAGAACCGGCTGCTGAAAATCATCAGCGGGCTTTGCTTCCTCAACGGGTTTTTCTTCCGCCTTAGCTACCTCTCCTTTTTTACCTTTAGTAGTTGACTTTTTGGGAGCGGGTGTTCCCCATCCATCATCCTCTACGGCAGCTGTTTTCTTAGCGTCTTTTTTAGGAGCTCCCCATCCGTCGTCTGCCGGTTCGGCAGTTTTGGCCGGGGTAGTTGGCTTTGCGTCCCAACCACCACCATCGGCGGGCTTCTGACCAAATCCTGCCGCAATTTCCTCTTCCGAAAGACCAGCCGTTTGATTTGGCATAATCAATTTCTTCTGGAACATTTCAGGAGTCAGCTCAGTGGTGCATGAGTCATTAACGTATGGCGTAATCAACCCTGCCTTGGCAGCTTCAATCAGGTACCTCGTGATCTCATTGTTCTGCGCGAACATCGGAAGATTTTGCTTTTCTTTCAAATCAACCCTGCGCCACAGCGTCCTCTTCATCATTATGTCATTCGGATCAATGGGTCGTGCCGATAGCTCATTGGCCTTCGACTCATCCTTTTCCTGTGCATAGGTTACCGTAGTACCCAGGGCAAGGGAGAGGATTGACCACGCAACAACTTTACCATTCATTCTCATAAGCACTGATGTGTTTTTAATTTTTCTTTATAACGATGCAGAAGCACAATCAGTATAGGGGAACCGGGAATTGTTGATTACCCATCTCTACGTCGCTGATATTGCCCCGGAAGTTGCGGCGTTGTACACTTAGCACCTCAACTACATAACGGTCTCCCGCTTCGGCCTGTTGTGCCAGTGAAGAAATAGATCCGCCTCCGTTTAAACTAATAGGGCCGGCTACCCGACGGTTCCCGCGGGCCAGGGAAACCTGAATCTGCCCTACCCGGAACTGCGCATCCTCAGGATTGAAGTTTTTAAAGCTCTCATCTGCTACGGCAAGTACCTGTATACTACGGGCACCCGATGCAGGAACACCTCTACGCACATCTACCACAGCACCATTAACTCTTAATTCAAGGGTAGGCTTCGGTACCCGCGATACCCGGAAGTTTTCAGTACCTAATAAGTTGCCACCGTTGCTTACACGCAGACTAACCTGAGTACGGTTTGGTACTATAACAATTCTGCCCTTTTGACCACCTGAAATTACTTCGGCACCATCAGCGGCAAAAGTTGGAGCCCACAGAGCACCCAGCGCCGGGCTTTGTATGCTCAGTTTGTTCGAACAGCCCAGATACAAAGGAGGTAAGGTACCTGTTTCGATCTGGTAGGTAGGTTTGGCTACAAAATATTCCTGCTCAAGGCGAACGGTAGTGTCACGGCCCGAGGGGGTAGGGAACGAAATAGTACCTGTCAATACCCGACGCGCCAAACCTTC
Source organism: Telluribacter sp. (assembly GCF_035998675.1). NCBI lineage: Bacteria > Pseudomonadati > Bacteroidota > Cytophagia > Cytophagales > Spirosomataceae > Telluribacter > Telluribacter sp. Next base: position 138,734 of record NZ_DASYHI010000016.1, on the reverse strand, counting down.
GGCGTTATAGCCACCACCCTGGGCAGTAAATTCAATAACCCCTTTTCCGTTTTGAACCCGGACCGGCGCCCCATTGAGGCTCATGCGTGGCGTAATACCACTGGCCGATGCCGCAATGAACATTTCGCCGCGGTACTTGGTACCGGCTGCTACTACTCTCGACTCAGAACTAATCATTGCCAGAATCCGGTCAAACTTAATATCAGCGGCTCCAACCTTGCTGGCCAGGTGAGTAAGTACTTCACCTTCCATGCGGCGGATATCGGTTTGCTTCTGACTCAGTACGGCCAGCGCGGCAGCAACGGGAGTCTGAGCAAAGTTCATTTCGGCAAAGTCCTTGTTCCGCTGATCGGGATTGTTACGGGCTACCGGGTCCTGAGCGGCGTCCAGCGCCAGGGGCTGGAAGGTTTCCGGGCTGTATTGATTCAAGGTTTGCACGTATCCGTTCAGGCGCTGCTTGAGGGCGTAGGCCTTTCCGTTTTTGTTGCCACCAATCATCAGCTGGGCTACCTTGTCTTCCTCCGCAGGGTTTACAATACTTCCCTGCTCATTAAGTCCACCACCGGCGTCCTGAATGATTTGCTGCTTCAGCGTATTGATTTCATTGATAACGTCGGCCGAAACTTTACGTACGTCATCGGCTTGTTTCATGACCGCAACATCGCCAGCCCGGTTTCCCGATTTCTCAACGGCGGCTTTTATTCTGAGTACGGTTTCTTGATTTATTTTATTAGCTGCCCCAGAAGATAATTCCAATGAATTATTAAGAAGAACGAATTTCTCGATAATAGCTGAGCTAACTTGCAGTGCAAGCATTGCGGTCAGTACGAGATACATCATTCCGATCATCTTCTGACGGGGAGATTCTTTTCCACCTGCCATATGGTTCAGTGATCAGTTTTCAGTGAAAGGTTATTTTTAGTAAGAGGGTGTTCAATAAGTACTTAGGCGTTACCCCGCATAGCGGTCAGCATATTGCCATAGACGTTGTTAAGAGACGAAATATTGTTAGTCAGCTTAGACATTTCATTTTTGAACACCTGCGATTCTTTAGTAGCATCTGCCATGTTTTCCATAGCTGCCGTGAGGTTGCCATAGAAAGCGTTCATGGCTTTCAGGTGCTTGGTAGTATCCTGCAACTCCAATTCATATACGGCATTAAGGGCGCCCATGTTCTTGGTAATCTGCTGGAACTGTTCCCGATATGACTGGGCGTCGTGGGTAGCGTCAGCCATTGACGACATGGCATTGATGGCTACACCATAAGACTTATTCATATCATTAATTGCCACCGAGGCCGACTTTACATTGTGAGCGTACTCGTTGGTAGCTACCGTGGCGTCGGTCAGGTCGGTCATCCGGTTTACGGTGTCAGAGAGGTTACGGAAACCTTTACCCAGATTTTCAAAAATATCGGGAGTGATTTTAGCGTCAGCCAGCATTTGATCCATACCGGTGGTAAGTCCGTTACCTACGGCTACTGTTCTGCCGGTAGTAACACCAGCGCCAGCGTAGTCGTCAGCCAGCTCAGGGTATACACGTGCCCAGTCTGGTTCTTTCTGAACGGGCTGCGCAAATGTTTGTAATGCATAAAGTGCAAAAATGACTGCTTCTGTACCCAGTCCGATGGTTAGCATTTCGCTACCACCGTCCCAGTGTTGAATTTTAAAAAGGGCACCCAATACTACTACTGCGGCACCGGCACTGTACAATGTAGGCAGTACTTTATCGAAGAAAAAACTGGAACCGTTGTTCTTAGCCATACAAATTCAATTGTTTAACAAAAATTATTATTAGTAGTGAATTAAAAAAAGTTAGATGAAAGGGTTAAAAAAGAAGCAGCTTAGAGCTGCTTCCTATATTTTGAGTGGTTAGCGACGACCGCTGCTGGCACCACGGCGCCCATCCACGTTGTCCATGACGCAGCGGAAACCAATGAAAGCCCGACGCTCAGTCTCGAATTCGTAGCTACGGGTACCGGTTTGCAGGTAGTAGGCTACATCTTTCCAGGAACCACCCTTAATTACTTTCCGGGGCTCGGTTGGGTCTTCATTCTTCGGGTTCATATCCCACATAATAGCATTGGAATTATCAGCAAAAGCGTCAAGCGTCCATTCCGAAACGTTTCCGGACATATTATACAGGCCGAATTCGTTAGGATTATAGGCATTAGACGGAGCCGTATAAGGATAACCATCGGCATCGTAATTACCTCGCTGAGGCTTAAAGTTAGCCAGGAAACAACCCTTTCCGTTCATTGTGTAAGGGTTACCCCAGGGGTACTTGGCACTGGCGCGGCCACCACGAGCCGCCCATTCCCACTCCGCTTCGGTAGGTAACCGGAAGGAAGGCGAATAGAACAAACCTTCTTTTGAACGGTAGTCATTGTAAAGATTGGAACGCCACTGACAGAAGTACTGAGCCGCCAGCCAGTTCACACCTACTACCGGATAGGTATCAAAAGCCGGGTGCATGTAGTAGTACTCAACCATGGGGTCACCGTTAGAATACGCAAAGTCTTTCTTCCATACGGTAGTATCGGGGTAGTACTTGGTTTTTATCTCCTCCTCGCCAAGCACCGAAATAGAATCCACCATGAGGGCATCAACGAACTGACGGTACTCATGATTGGTGATTTCGGTGTCATCCATATAAAATGAACTGATCGTTACCCGACGGTTCATGTTAACCATAGTGGCTGCCAGGTCTTCATCGGCCTGTCCCATTACAAATGAGCCAGAAGGAACTGACACCATTCCGGCAGGCGTAGTTTGACGATATCCCTTACGGGCTGTGGCAGTAATTTCACCGTTTGAAACTCCGCTTTCCTCTCCTTTTCCTCCGCCAAACTTTTCCTTGATAAAACCACAACTCTGCATCAGCATAAGTGTGGCTACCACGAGTAAGCTCTTGACTCCGTTCCGATAGAACATGTTTACATTCATGTGGCTTTTGCTATTTTGTATAATTAATGTCAGTCCTAAAAACGTTAATCTGTATTTGAATAGTATACTTTACTAAACGCCTAATTGCCTTTAAAAAAAGTTTGATATTTACTCGTCCTAACGAACGTTTTAAATGTCTTCGTATATCCCGTCTGTAATTCTTAGTAAAAGTTCCAAAGATATGGTAAGGTTCGCAAAGTGTGTATCAACAACTACGCCAAAAACCAAAAAAATAAAATACTGCCCTGAAAATTACTAAAAACGGAAGCGCGGCGTGCGTACAATGGTCTTTTTCCCTACTTTCGGGGCCGGTAAAGCGTAGGAAAGCAGAACTTCGTAAGAAGTCGGGGATTTCACGCTGGTACCTCCCACAACTATATCGTACGCCCCTGACAACCGCAACGACTGATCCTGCATTAGATTTATCCCGGCCATAACAATAACGGCATCCTGCTGCCGGTAGGTCACACCCGCCCAATACCTTTGGTTATAAGTAGCCATGGCACCACCTTCTGCTGAAAACTCGTTGAGGTCGGTCTTGACCAGCAGGATAGGCTGTACCTGCAGCAGGTACCCAAATTCCAGGATCATGCCGGCGTTGAGGTAAAAGGTAGGTACCAGAGGGTTGGTGGCGGCGTCAGCGCCTAACCGGTACCTTGCCCCCAGCAGGTGATTGGCCGAAAGCCCCACGTAGTAGGCGCTGGTTTCGTAGCGCACCCCCACGGAAGCATCCGGATGGATTTCCGAAATGACCCCGGTCTGGATGAGCGGGTCACCGGGTTCGCCGGGGCGAAGGCGGTTGTAGTCAATGGCCCGGCGGTACAGGCCGGCCCGGGCACCCACGGCCAGGTTACCACCGGCCATCGGAATACGGTAAGCCGCCGAAAGCTGGAAGTCCTGGTTGGTAAGCGGCCCGATACGGTCATTTAGAGCATAAAAGCCTATACCTATATTTTTAATGGGAACACTGAAAGAAAACAACTGGGTTGAGGCAGCTCCACCATCGTCAAAGGTGCCCTGGTAGCCAGCGTACTGGGCGCGGTGCGTCAGTTGGAAACGGGTCAGGCCGTCGGCTCCGGAAGCAGCGGGATTAAAGTAAATCTGATTCAGCGCGAATAAGCTAAACTGCGGGTCCTGCTGACCCAAAGCCCAGTTTGACAACAACAGGAAGGCTGCTGTCAGCAAAGGTGTAGAAAAAATGCGAATCATAAAGGTTGAAGTCATACCATGAACATATCTCTGTAAAATACTGCTCCACCGCCCAAAAGTTTAGAGAATAACGCATAATCACGGAAAAAATTGAGAAATAAACAAAAGGCCGGAAAATTTTCCCGGCCTTTTGTTTAATAAAAACTTATTGAAGATTATTCGCCTTTCGGATGTACAGTTCCAGCGCTCCCGTCATGGAAGGAGCGTTGGGCAAAGGCGCCTGGATGTCCAGAAATAGCCCGGCGTCTCCGACTGCCTTGGCGGTAGTAGGGCCAAAAGCAGCGATACGGGTTTTGTTCTGTTTGAAATCCGGGAAGTTTTCAAACAGGGACTTGATACCCGACGGGCTGAAAAAAGCAATAATGTCATAGTACACATCTTCCAGATCCGACAGGTCCGACGATACCGTCTGGTACATGGTAGCTTCCGTAAAATGGAGGTCTTCGGTATCGGCAAATTCCGGAATGTCGTTTTTGCGGACGTCGGAGCAAGGGTACAGAAACTTCTCGTTCTTGTGTTTACGAATCAGTTCTATGAGCTCAACGGCAGTTTTTGTCCCGGAAAAAATTTTCCGTTTCCGGATTACAATGTATTTCTGTAAGTAATTGGCGGTTTGTTCAGAAATACAGAAGTACTTCATGTCGGCCGGTACCTCAATTCTTCCTTCGTGGCAGATCCGGAAGAAATGGTCAATAGCGTTGCGGCTGGTAAAAATAATGGCCGTATGATCCAGGATGTTGACCTTCTGTTTGCGAAATTCTTTGAACGAAATGCCATCCACCTGAATAAAGGGTCGAAAATCGACTTTTATACCATACTTCCGGGCTAACTCATAATAGGGGGAATTTTCATCGGCAGGTCTCGACTGGCTTACCAGTATACTCGTCACCCTGGTGAGCCGATCCTGATCAAATTTAATGGTCTCACTCATTTATTATCAGCATTAGTTATCCCTTCGAAACAGTGCCATTCATTCAAAGGGCAAACTTTACACCGATGATGAGGGGTATGATTTCGATGACGCAAAGGTATGAAAATAAATACAGATTTATAAAAGACCCGACGGGCTTGATAAGAATGTAAAGCGAAATGAACCGGAGCAGGTAAAATATCACAAAAGGAGCCAGTAACGAGCTTTCCAGATCAACGCTCCACAGGGGGTTATAGAGTGAGTAGGAGAATAGGAAAATGGCGCAGCTACCAAAAAACAGGTAGGAAAGCTGGATGTTCTTGAAGTAATGGATACTCACCACGCTATCCAGGTTCAGCATTCCACCCACCAGAGACATATAGATGTATTTGAGGTAAAACAGCAGAAAGCTGATGGCGAACAGGGTGAAATAATCCGTGACCAGTTCGGGCAGGTCGTCTCCTCCGGTCAGGATAGTACCAGTTGAAAATAAATTGATACCGTTATTGTTAGACACTACGAGCAGGTAGCTGATTACCAAACTTAGTAAGGCCGTAAAGAAGATAACATGCGCGCTGAACGGTTTATTGATTTTATTCATCTCGTTCCGTTCATCCCGTTCAAGGAAGTCAAGAAGATTGATAAACCGCCGGAATGAAAGGGGAGCAGAGGTAAAGGCCAGCACATTCATGATAAGCAGAATAAGCATGATCAGGGCCGAAAAATCCCGGAAAGGATTGGTAGGTTTTGGTTTGATATTAATGAGGGACGTGGTAGCGTTTCCAATGGCGACCGGGCTCGCCGTTTTCAGGTTGGCTACCAGTACCTGCCTGCTCTCGGCTCCACTCGAGCCATACAAAGTAAGTAGTATCTCTTCCTTTTTGTAGGTGCGGAAAAGGCTGTCCATGTTCAGTTCGAGCCATTGCCCGGCCTCAATCTTCTTCTGAAGAGCCCCTTCTATAAACAGGTAGTTCTGCTCCTGGGGTTGTACCAGCAGGGTATAATGCCGGTTTTTTAAAAGGTCAACCAGCAAGCTGACCGACAGCGCTTCCTCGTGCAGGGAGCGGGAGTAAGGAACGAAGTTCTGGTACCGCGTGCTATACACCAGCCAGTCGTTTTGGTAATCATAAACCAGAAAGTACTTTTTACCAGGCCCCACCTCATTTACAGCCTGTACGGAAAACGGAACAAGTAGTCCGGCGGCGGTAAGAACCAACAAGAGCAGTGAACGAAAAATTTTCATTGCCAGAAAGAAAGGGCGGAGTTTCCCCAGCCCTTTTCTATAAATATAGTAGAAGTACTTATTTCTTACCCAAAGCAACCAGCATGGTTTCACCGATTACCGCCGGTGATTCAGCCACGTGGATTCCACACTCTCTCATAATTCGCATTTTGGCCTCAGCCGTATCGTCAGCGCCTCCGATAATGGCACCCGCGTGGCCCATCCGGCGCCCTTTGGGAGCAGTTTGTCCGGCTATAAAGCCAACAACCGGTTTTTTATTTCCGTTTTCAAGAATATACCGGGCGGCGTCTGCTTCCATGCTTCCCCCGATTTCACCGATCATAACAATTGCTTCTGTTTCGGGGTCGTTCATTAGCAGTTCTACGGCGTCTTTGGTCGTAGTACCAATAATAGGGTCACCGCCGATACCGATGGCTGTGGTCTGGCCTAAACCGGCGCGTGTTAGCTGGTCAACGGCTTCGTAGGTAAGGGTACCTGACTTGGACACCAGACCAATAGTACCTTTTTTGAAAATAAAGCCGGGCATGATACCTACCTTACATTCTTCGGCGGTAATGATACCCGGGCAGTTAGGGCCAATCAGGCGGCAGTTTTTGCCAACCAGGTAGTTTTTGGCCATCATCATATCTTTAGTAGGAATACCCTCGGTGATACAAACAATAACACCTATGCCCGCGTCAGCGGCTTCCATGATAGCGTCTCCGGCAAAAGCAGGGGGTACAAATATGATTGATACGTCAGCGCCGGTCGAGCGAACGGCCTGATCAACCGTATTAAAAACCGGACGGTCAAGATGGCTTTGGCCACCTTTGCCCGGGGTTACGCCTCCCACCAGATTGGTACCGTATTCAATCATTTGCTGGGCGTGAAATGAACCTTCTGAACCAGTAAAACCTTGTACTATAACCTTTGAATTTTTATTAACTAAAACGCTCATGTGTTAGATCGGTTTTTTTGGTAAAAGTAGAACGAAAAGCCCTAAGTAGCAAAATGTACCAACTAATTTGTAAATTGCTCCCTTACAGTTACGTGTTCCAAAGCTAGATTTTCCATGATGATTACTCACGTTTTATCTGATTTGATTCTATTCGTTACAGGTTTAGCTGTGTACCTGATATTTTTCCAGAGACAATCCATTTATGACCGTTTGCTTTGGGGGATTTTTATAATGAGTATTGCCATGACGGCGCTGGTAGGGGTATTCCTGTTTGCCGGGTTTGACTGGCTGCAGCCTATTCATAGTTCACTGCAGCGGCTCGAGTCTACCCTGGGGGCCGTATGTATGGTAGTGGCGTCGTGGGGATTAATTATGCTCACCGAAACCGGACGACTGACTTTCTGGGGTACCATTGGGGCAGGGAGTGGCGTCTATTTTGGATTATCCTGGTTTAATCTGGGGGTTATGGTGCAGGTAGTTCAGCCTCTGTGCCTGGTTATCACGCTTCTGATAGCCTGTTTAGGATTATTACGAAAACAAAAAAGTGCGCTCTGGGTGGTATTTTCCATGATGTTGCTGGCCCTGGCGGCCAAGGCCTCCTCCATGTCGCTGCCCCTGCACCCGCTGGATGTCAATCATTACCTTATTGCGCTGGGTATCTACTGTGCCGGCAAGGCGGCACAAAACGAGTACAAGATCTTATTTAAGTAATCCCACCAATTCAACCACCAAAGCCGCCGAATTACGGGCCGCTACTTTTACAAAGTTGAGCATATCCTCGCGGGCGTTGCTGTCGGCCTTGTCGCTCAGGCTGCGAATAACAATGCAGGGTACCTGCTGCTGCCAGCATACCTGAGCCACCGCCGCACCTTCCATTTCGGTAGCATCGGCCCCGAAGTCGGCTCTCAGCTGCTCTACTTTCTCCGCAGACGACACAAATACATCTCCCGTTACTATACGACCCGTTATGACTTTAGGTGCCCGGCGACTCGCCGCGGTAGGTTCCAGTTGTACCCGCTTCACGGAGGTTAGCGTTTTGCTTAATAAAGCGGAGTCGGCCGGAAAAAAATCCGGGTTAAACTCGCCCGTAATGGGGTTGCGGGTCTGGCGGGTCGCCTGCTTCTGGAAAGTAATGTAGCCGAAGTCATGGTGGCTGGTTTCGCGGCCAATGACTATATCACCGGGCAGTAGGTCCGGGTTCAGGCCACCGGCTATTCCCGTAAAGATAACCTCCGAAGGTTTGAAGTTTTGCAGAGCCAGCGTGGTAGTCATGGCCGCATTTACCTTTCCAATTCCGGTCAGGGCTATTACTACCTGGCGACCGTTTAGCTCACCGGTGGTAAACTGAATGCCATGAATGGTGTGCTTTTTGGCTTTTTTAACGGATTGCTCCAGCAGCTTCACCTCATCATTGAACGCCCCCAAAAGAGCCGTGACCGGACGAGGCTTGTAGATTTGAGCATTACAGACAGGGAGCGTCGCCAGGAAAACAAGAATACAAATGGCTGCAACAGCGCGCTTTGGTAGTTGGTACATGGTACTTTATTAATGAATAGTGGTAAATAACGATAGAATAGCAAAGGCAACAATAACCAGCAGGGTAGGGGTGAGTTCCCGGTACTTGCCGGTGGCGATTTTAAGAAAGGTCCAGCTAAGAAATCCCCAAATAATACCCTGGGTAATGGAATAGCTGAACGGGATAAGTACCATCGCCAGAAAAGCAGGTATGGCCTCATCCAGCGCCATCCAGTTAATACGTACCACCGGGCGAATCATGTAAACGCCCACAATAATTAGGGCCGGGGCCGTAGCAATAGCCGGTATCACCGCCAGCAGCGGCGATAAGAACATGAACGGCAGAAAAAACAACGCGGCAAATACTGCCGTCAGTCCGGTGCGGCCTCCCTGCTCTATCCCTACCGCTGACTCGATGTACGCGGTACCCGGACTGGTACCCAGGAGTCCGCCCAGGGTAGTAGCTACGGCGTCGGTCAGTAAGGACTTTTGTACGTGGCGGGGTTCGCCGTTCACATCTTTCAGATTGGCGGCCTCGGCTACACCCACAAAGGTAGAAAGACTATCAAAGAGGTCCGTAAAGACAAAGGCGAAGATAACCGGCCAGAGCGACCACCGCAGAGACCCCAGTAAGTCGAGGCGGAAGAGCAGGCTAAAGTCCGGCGATGCTACCCAGCCGCCCCAGTTGATAAGGGGCGTATCACCGCCCCATACCCTCCCAATGCAGGCCGCCAGCAAAGTAGTAACGCTTATTCCAATAATAATGGCTCCTTTTACATTCCGCACGACCAGGGCCGCCGTTAGAAATAATCCAATAATAAAGGTCAGGACAACAGCATTGTCAGCCCGGGCCATTCCTACCAGTGTGGCGGGATTGCCCACAATAAAACCAGCGTTGGTAAAGCCGATGAGGGCAATAAAAAAGCCGATTCCGGCGGCAATAGCGTGACGCAGTGGCTGGGGAATGGCCCGAAGCAGTAACGTTCTGACGTTAAGAAGGGACAACAGCAGAAAAATAATTCCCGCCCAAAATACAGTACCCAGGGCCGTTTCCCAGGCCAGCCCCATTCCTTTAACAGCCGTAAAGGTAAAGAAGGCGTTAAGCCCCATGCCGGGCGCAACAATAAGCGGATTGCAGGCGTACAGCCCCATCATGAGGCTACTGAAAAAGGAGAGTAAAACCGTAGCCGTAAGTACCCCGCCGAATGGCATACCCGTTTGGCTGAGTATAGCCGGATTGACCACAATAATGTACATCGTAGCCAGGAAAGACGACAGCCCGGCTATTAGTTCTATACGTACGCTGGTACCGTTTTCAGTCAGGGCAAAGTAGCGGTCAAGCATAAAGAAGGGGGTTAATCAACCCCCGAAAATCGCGGATTTATTACATTATTACTAATGGAACCAAAAGTATAGGTCATCCCGAATGAAGAACCGAATCTGAAATTAGTGGGCAGCTGCCGGTTATTGAGCAGGATCTGGCTGGCATCTCCCTCACTTTTTGCCAGTGATATTTGATTATTAATCAGACTTATGTTGCTGTTTAGCCAGACCGAAAGTCCCTGGGCTACCCGCCAGTTCAGGTCCATTTCCAGACTTAGGCTGTTTTTGCTTAAATCGTGTAAATATTGGTACGCACTTAGCTCCGCACTAAACGATCCCCAGAGTTCGGTAATTCCCATGATACCCGACAACTGATGGTAGGGGAGTGTTTCCTGCTGCTTATCAAAAATAGTGGTTTCGATATAGTTAAGCTTACGAATACCAGCCTGGTATACCCACCTGAGTTGGTGCCGGAGTACTTCCGAAACCGGATACACGCTGTACTCCAGTGCGGGAGCCACGCTATGGCTGAAGCGTATATTCTGATAAACGGAGTGGTAGCCCCGGTAAAATCCACCGGCCGACCAGTTGTCGGAAAAACTCTTTACGTACAAACCCGAAAGTCCATAGTTGGTATTACGGGCAGTTACCTCCTCTCCGTCTACGACATAGCGGTTAAAGTACTGGTTATGATAGGAGTACACAGAAAACTTGGAGGCGTCGGTAACCCGGTTAATACTAAGATCGGTACGGATTGAGGTATTTTTTTTATTGCTTTCACTGTTGAATGAGCCCCTTCCGCCCAGCCGGAATACCCAAAAGTTCCACTTGTCTGGTACCGGTACAACAGCGATAGCTTGTCGTTCCGGAAAATCTATAGATATCGTTTTCATCAGATCTGAATCAAGTATGTACCGGATCAGGCCCATCTTTATGTATTTAACCAATGATGTGCGAATAATATCTTGGGTGTCAGCCTGCTGGGTGTCAAACTTAATTGTGTCATTTATAGCTGCGTACTTATTCTGACCGTAAAAAGTAAGGGTATACTCATGCCCTCCCGAACCCGTGCGGATCCGGCTGATAAGTATCTCAATATCGGCAACATACCTATCCCGCACAAAATCAAAAAAAGATAATTCTGACCTTACGTAATCATCATAGCAATTGGTCGTACAGTTCAGGTATACTTTTGGAGGAGCGGTATATTGGGCATGCAGGTTTTTGGTTGATCCTAAAAAGATGAATAGTAGTAAAATGCACAGTAATCTCATATGTAGTTTTGTTGTATACCTACATATAAGAAAATTATTGTGCCCGGACTTCTGGGATTGGTAGCTTTCTAGTCTAAAGCCGGGTGCTTGCGGTGGTGGTTGGTGGCGTCCTGATAAGCTTTGGCTACTGCCAGTACTTTTTCCTCTTTCAAAAGTTGTCCCATAAAAGTAATGCTGGTAGGAGTACCTTTCTGACTGAAACCGTTGGGAAGTACCACGCACGGATGCCCCGTCAGGTTGGTAATGGTCAGGTTGCCGCCCCCGTAAGTCGGTGACAGGTACACTGCTACATTGGCTGCTTTAAGCGTCCGGTACATATCCTGGATGAGCTTTGTCCGCAGACGGTTGGCCTGGATGTACTCCACGGCCGGTATAAAACGGGCCGCCCGGAACACGTTGGGCCAGGCATTTTTGATTTGCCGCACCATCAGGTCGTCGCGGTTGGAGCGGGTCAGGTCGTCGAAAGCGGCGGCCGCTTCGGCCGACAGAATAATGGTCATATCACCGGCCGGATAGCCCGATGGTAGCTCCATAGGTACCAGTTCTGCTCCCAACTTGCGCAGGGTTTCCAGGGTAGCCTGATCGTTGGCTTTATTGGGATAATCTGCCTCAAAAGCTTTCTTTAAGTACCCAATACGGGTACCCTTCAGGCTTTGCAGCGGCGCGTAGTTAAAAGGTGCCTCTATGATGGTTGCATCCTGCCCGTCGGGACCGTAGATGGCGTTAAATACATAGGCACAGTCTTCTACCGAGCGGGTAATGGGGCCAATCTTGTCCATGCTCCAGCTCAGGGCCATGGCCCCGTAGCGGCTTACCCGGCCAAAGGTGGGCCGCAGGCCGGTGGTACCGCATACAGTAGAAGGTGATACTATAGAGCCAAGCGTTTCGGTGCCGATGGCGAAAGGTACCAGGCCGGCAGCTACCGCCGAAGCCGACCCCGCCGACGAGCCGCTGGAACCGGCTTCCAGCGCCCAGGGGTTTCGCGTCATGCCCCCGAACCACACATCACCCCAGGCGAGTGCCCCCAGCGTCAGTTTGGCACAAAGTACCGCCCCGGCCTCTTCCAGTCGCTTGATAACAGTAGCATCTACATCCAGGGTTTGGTCTTTGTAAGGCATGGCCCCCCAGGTAGTCTTGTAGCCCCGTTTAGCCAGCAAATCCTTGGCTCCGTAGGGGATGCCGTGCAGGGGACCCCGGTACTTACCCGCCTTGATCTCCGCGTCGGCCCTTCGGGCCTGCGTCAGCGCCAGGTCATCCGTCAGCGTAATGACGCAGTGCAGCTTTGGATCGTACTTCTTTAGGCGGGCCAGGTAGAATTTTGTCAATTCCTCGGAACTGATCTGACGGCTCCGGATCAACTCCGATAGCTCAGAAACGGTAAAGAAGGCCAGGTCATCGCGATTGGCCGGTAGTACTACCTTACCGGCGGGGCTGCGGCGAAAGGGCTTTTTGGTTTGGTCAATGGTAAAGCCGGTGGGCAACGGATTAAAGTCCAGCGCGGGGGAAATATCGTTGGTAAGCTCTATTTTTCGCATTTTCTCGTAACCTTCCCGGGTGTCAATAAGCTCAGTTAGCATGGAGTCGCGTTCGGCTTCGGTAAACTCCAATCCGAATACCTCGGAGGCTTTGTCAACCAGTTCGGTCGTAAGGGGGCGGGGCGGGTGAATGGTTAAAAAAGAGCCCAGGGTAAAGCTCCCCAGGAATCCGGCCCCGAGCAAGAGACCTTTGGTGTATTTATGCATGTACTTAAAGAACTTGTTTAGGTTGATGAATGGGTACTTCGTTAGTTTTTGAACTACGAAAATACAAATAAAACCCGGATAAGCGCTTAATTACCGGCGTAGCTTAGCGGCACAGGAAAGGTACAGTCCGAAACACTCACCCAGATTTGAAATCGGGCCGGTCCCCCGCCGGGGTTGTATCTATTCGCGTTTTAAACGCTGAGAATGATGCCCCAAATGAAGGCGTTAAGATTGCAAAGGGCAAGTTAGGGAGCTGCCTGGGAATTAGTTTTTCTTTTGGCTATCGGTATTTTATTTCAAATGAATCAAGCCACTTACTCCTCCAGCGCCCTGTCCAGCACTTGTCGTACCTTCGGGTCGCTGGGGCGGGGAGCATTTGCATCCAGTACGTTTCCCTGCCTGTCCAGAAGAACGTAACGCGGGATTTCTTTGAGCTTGAACTTCATGGTGAAGCCAGAGTTGGCTGGATCGGGTACTAGAAAGCTCTCTTTATCCGCCAGCCCCAGCTGCTTCATAGCCCGCTCCCAGGCTGCTGGGTTCTCGTCCACCGACAAGTACACAAACTGTACATCCTTCGATTCGTACATAGCTTTTAGCTTTTTTGAAGCAGGCATTTCAGCTCGACAAGGTGCACACCAGCTTGCCCAGAAGTCCACGTAGGTGAGGGTGTGATTAGATATAACTCCTGAAAGATTTACCTTTTGTTTTGATATATTTACTAGTTGCCCTTCTGCAAAAGTCATATTACTGAGAGCCTCACTTTGTATAATGTAGTTTTTGTATTCATCGTTTTTACAAATTTTATAATATTTGTTGAGTTGTGAATTAAATTCTGACTGGCTAGAGGCAATTGAATATGTCTTGGATTTTGCGGCCACCAAAAGAAAAGTTAAAAGATAGTCGCGGGTTTCTCCTTTAAATTTATCCACTATGTGATTGAAATAGTCCACTAGAGATGCTTTTTCAAAACCCGTACTTAGGTAGTAATCTATCGACAGAGAGTTCCATAATGCCATTCGGTAGAAAGGAATGAACAAGCTTTTATCGTCACTCAAACCTTTTGAATAGCTACTTAAACTTACCAAGTAGCTATTGTCCCATTTAGTAAATGGTCTGCTAAGCGTTAATTTTTGATAGGCTTTTTCATATTTAATGAACTTTTGCCATGCTTCTTCAAAATCAGAACTAAGTCCGAACTTTTTTCGATAATGATTCAAATACTCTTTCTTTTTATTAAATACAGAATCTATGTCCAGATCGCGCAATGTGCCATTCTTAGAGTACTTCGTTTTACTAAAATAAAATTCATCATAATCAACAATTGGGGCAATCTCCCGTCTATAACTGACGTCGAAGTTTAGCTCCTTGTCCATCTTGACGTCATTAGTTTTTGCTGTCCAAAAATTATCATTGCTATCTCGAATGAACGTAATGCTATCGAGTGGCTGAAAAATCATAAAGTAGGTTTGATGTTTCCAGTGCGCATCCGAAATTACGGTTGGAGCCGCAAGCTTATAAGTCCCTTTCCGGAAGTTTACATAATTATCGAACTCATCCCGAAAAAGCAATTCATGGTCTATTGGATTGGTGCTAACTTGAAGCATGATAGAGTCCGGGAAACTCCGCTGTAAAGGTTCTGTGGTTGTACTGGTAGGTTTATTATCATTTTCTGAGTAATTAGTACAACCAGAAAGGAGAATTAATATCAAATGGAGGGCTCGCATAAGTTTTTTATGTTTACTACGTTTGGAAAAGGATCTAGTGCCGCAATAGTGAAGATTTGTTCTGTTGAATATCAATCCAATTGTTAGTTTTTACCTACTCCTCCAGCGCCCTGTCCAGCACCTGTCGTACCTTCGGGTCGCTGGGGCAGGGGGCGTTAGCGTTGATAATTTTACCGCTTTTATCCACAACCATGTAGCGGGGGATAGTGGTGAGTTTGTGCTCCTGAAGGAACTTTGATTTCTCTGGTCCCAGAATCCTGAAACTATTCATCGTCAGATTAACCCCTAACCGCTCGGAGGCTTTTTCCCATTTCATAAAACTATCATCCAGGGAAACGAATACTACTTCCAGGTTTTTATTTTCATAGACTTGAAAGAGATCTTTGGAATGCGGCATTTCTTCAATACAGGGGGCGCACCAACTGGCCCAGAAGTCCAGGTAAATAACTTTCCCTTTCTTACTTTTGAGTAACTCTTCTATGGTAATCTGCTCTCTGTTTAGGGTCAATAAATGTAGATTGGATGGAGTTTTATTAAGCAGTTTATCTTTCTGGTACTTAGCAAGCGCTTTCTTAATGAGCGTAGTATCCTTCACTGTATTTACAAATGCCTTCAGGTAGGTTTGTGTTTCGTCCGGAAAAAATAGATCAACTTTACCCAAACTCGCAAAAAGCAACTGTTCCTTCACCGAAGGACTAAGCCCGGATATACCTTTTGCCAGGGTGAAGCTTTCCTTCGGGTCTTTAAGATTATACTGATTGGAAACGGTCCACTTTGCTTTGGATGTGATGTATTTCTTTTCAAAGTTGTCCAGGCATTGATTAAAATAAATATCCTGATAACTCTGACGGGCGTATCTACTGTTTAGCTCTTTCGCAGCCTGAGTTGAATCGAGCGAATCGGCCATGATTTCAAGTTTCAAAAGCAGGTTGGAGTACTTTTGCTGATAGAACTTGTAAACTTCGTCTGAAATTTGTTTGTGACTACGTAGTGAATCGAGGATTTGCTGGCTGTTGTGTTTTAAATTTTCAACAGATGAGAGGAGATTGACACCCATTTTATTTTCCAGCTCTTCAAGATAGGCCCCTTTTTCATAGCCTTTCCTGGCACTTTGCCTCTTGTTTTCTTCTGGATCATCAAAAAAATGCTTGAAAGCTACATTTCGGGTATCATCTGCCATACCCGCCGTCAGGTAGGCATCCGGATATTTTTTGTTGATTAGGGTTTCGACATTCAGATCTTGTGGGGCATAGGTACCTGATGAACGTTTGATGACGACTGGCTTACTGTGATCGAAGCTGATAACCAATGAGTCGCCTTTATGTACCAAGAAGTCCTGAAATTCGAAAAAGCCTAAGTATCGTCGAATCATTACTCGATTAGATTTTGTCGGATAAGTTACTGACTTATTTTTTGCAATTTCATTAAATCGAAAGTCCTCACGTTCAAAATCATCGTACAAAGCTATATAGTCAAGCCTTTCCCTGTTGCGCTTGGTTTTAGTATGAAGAATACTGTTGAACTCTGGTTTATCAACAAACTGGATGTGAATAATGCCGGGTTCAATGGTTTCATCGCTACGTTCAGTTGCTGCTGTAGTAGTACTATTTTCCTTAGAAGGGTTGGTACAGCCGAGAAATAAGATGACAGCAAGTAGTTTGCATAAACAGAAAAAAGAGTAGGGTAGGGATTTCATAATGCAGATAAGTTTTCTTTGGGTAGGTCTTTTTCTTCAATAGGAATACTTTTAATCGGCTGCCTTCCTCACTCCCTCCACCCCTGCGGCATATAGGATGTTTGCTTTTCGCTATCTACACAGATAGCCGTGTAGGGGCGGCTGCGGGATGATAGATCAATTATTTGAAAAATGGGTGTATTGGGAGGTGAGGGTTCAGGATTGGGTAGACGGCGAAACATAGCATAAAATAGCTCATTCATCCCCGCAACATAGTTGCCTTTCTCATCCACTCCTCCTCCGTAGGGTATACCACGGGTATCGGTGCGGTCGAGCCAGTACCTTTGCGTCGAGACAGCCGAAGCGGTAAAATAACCCACCACTAACTCATTCGGGTCACCCTGATTCTGTACATTACCAATGGACGCCGTTGGAGGCGGGTCGGCGACTCCTCCGCTATTTTGAGTCTGCTCTTGTAAGTCCTTAAAGAAGCGATATGCTGATGGGGTAAGGCTCGATTGCCGCAGCTCTACCAGGCATCCGTGGTGCTGGTAAAAAGGAACTTTTGCTACTTTTCGTTTAGCGATCAAGGCACCATCGGTATAACCGTCAGCAAAGAGATTTAATTCGGTACTCAAAAAGACAGCCCAGCACTTCGTACGACATTTGTAATCATAGGTCCAATCAGGTATGATTCTACCAGGAAAATGGGAGGCGGGTGGATAAAAGCAATCCTCATATAAATCGTTGCCAGGTCTAAAAGATCTCGTTCCAGCATTATTATAAACCTCGACAACATTATTAATAGAGTATACGCCCTGGTAGCAGGTGCGGCACCATTCCTGCTTTTCCCAAAGTTTCCAGTCCCATTTGTAATAGTTGGGCTGCCCCTCCGGGTCCTGTGTATCTATATACAAATCGTGCGCTGCCGTGTAGCCATCCAGTAGCGTAGGGGATAGGCTGCTGGGATTAAACTCCACCCGTACCTGTCCAATCAGAGGTACATCCGGCATGACCTGCTGGGTAGACTCATAGGTACTTCCATCGCTGAGGGTAAAGCGCAGCTGGTAGGCATGGCCGGTCTGTCCCCGGAAATCAGCGGGAAGGTAGTAAACGCCGTCCACGGTTTCGTGGGCTTCAATGACCTGAGCCGAGTCTACAATCACCTGTACTTTGGCTTTGGTCAGGGCCATAAAGCCGGGCCTGCCGTTGTTGGGGTCGCTTTTGGAGCGGTTGAGCCGGATAACCTGCTGCTCGGGCAGGTTATTGATAGTACCATCCACGATAACGACATCCAGATTCCCCGGCAGTTGCGGGTCATAGCTGTCTACGCAGCCGGAGAGCAGCAGTAGATATAATACACTTAGTAGCACTAGTACTTTACTGGTCAGGAGCTGCATCGATCTCTTTATTTTAACTGGTGGATAAATTGGAGGTAAAAACATTTCACTCGCGCCACCCCTTTGGTATGGCAGAGGTTTGTTTTTCGCTATCTACACATACAGCTGTGTAGGGGCGGGATGAGGAGGTATGTTTATCGATAATATTGTAAAATGGACCGTTTGGGGCGACTGGTTCAGGAATGGGTGCACGACCAACTAATAATCTAAATAAACCCGGAGGCGTACCATTTGTATCACTACGGTCGAGCCAAAAACGAATCGCAGAAACGGCCGAGGCGGTAAAGATCCCTACTACGATCTCGCGCTTTTTATTAATATTTTGCACATTCCCGATGGAAGCCGTGGGAGGCGGATCAGCTACACCGCCACTATTCTGTGTCTGTTCTTCAAGGTCCTTGTAAAAGCGATAGGAGGAGGGGGTGAGACTTGACTGCCGAAGTTCAACCAGGCAACCATCATGCTGGTAAAAAGGAATCTGTGCCACCTTTCGATTAGATATCAAATGTCCATCAGAATAATTATCTGCAAAAATGTCTAAATGTTTACTCGACAGAATAGCCCAACATTTGGTCCTACATCGATAATCATAGACCCAATAGGGAAATCTTTCATAAGTATTTAATGGTGGAGGGGGATAAAAACAATCTTCAAACAGTAAGTTACCGGTTTCAAAAAAGCGTTGTGCATTATCATCATATTTAATCAGTACATTATTAATCGAGTAAAGTCCCTGCTCACACGAGCGGCACCATTCCTGCTTTTCCCAGAGCTTCCAGTCCCATTTGTAGTAGTTGGGCTGCCCCTCCGGGTCCTGTGTATCTATGTAGAAGTCGTGCGCTGCTGTGTAGCCGCCCAGTAGCGTAGGGGAGAGACTATTAGGGTTAAACTCGGCTCTTACCTGTCCAATGGCAGGTACGTTGGGCATCACCTGTTGGGTGGACTCGTAGGTACTACCATCGCTGAGCGTAAAGCGCAGCTGGTAGGCGTGGCCTATTTGCCCCCGAAAGTCGGAGGGAAGGTAGTAAACACCGTCCACGGTTTCGTGAGCTTCAATAACCTGAGCCGAGTCTACAACTACCTGTACTTTGGCTTTGGTCAGGGCCATAAAGCCGGGCCTGCCGTTGATGGGGTCGCTCTTGGAGCGGTTGAGCCGGATGACCTGCTGCTCGGGCAGGTTATTAATGGTACCGTCTACGATGACTACATCAATATTCCCCGGCAGTTGCGGATCATAGCTGTCTACGCAGCCCGAGAGCAGCAGTAGATATAAGATGCTTAGTAGCACTAGTACTTTACTTGCCAGGAGCTGCATCGATCTCTTTATTTTATCTGGTGGATAAGTTGTATGTAAAACCATTTCACTCGCGCCAGCCCTGCGGCATATAGGATGTTTGCTTCTCGCTATCTACACATACAGCCGTGTAGGGGCGACTGCGGGAGGTGTTTTTATCAAGAATTTGAACAATTGTTCCTTCATGAGGAGGAGGCTCGGGGGTAGGTTCGCGTCCTACCATAGCCAGGAACAAACCTGGGGGCTCGCCTCGGGTATCTTTCCGGTCAAGCCAGTACCGGACCGTAGCAATGCCCGCAGCCGTAAAGTACCCAACTACTATCTCGCGGCGGTTAGCAACGTTCTGCACATTACCTACCGAGGCAGTTGGGGGTGGGTCAACCACGCCACCGCTGTTCTGGGTTTGCACTTCCAGATCCTTGAAAAAACGATACGCCGAGGGCGTAAGGCTTGATTGCCGCAGCTCTACCAGGGAGCCACCGTGTTGGTAGAAGGGAATCTGCGCGACTCTTTGGCTAGAAATAAGTATACCGTCGGAATAGCTGTCGGCAAAGAGATTTAGTTCAGCACTAAAAAAGATAGCCCAGCACTTAGTCCGGCATTTATAATCATAGATCCAATAAGGTCGTATGTTACCAGTATTGACCGAAAGAGGTGGGTAGAAACATTTTTCAAATAATTGGTTACCAGTCTCAAAGTACATAAATCCATTTGCTGAATATTTTACCTCTACAGTATCTATGGAGTATAGACCTTTCTCGCAAGAACGGCACCACTCCTGTTTCTCCCAGAGCTTCCAGTCCCATTTGTAATAGTTGGGTTGCCCCTCCGGGTCCTGCGTGTCCAGATAAAAGTCATGCGCTGCCGTGAAGCCATCCAGCAGGGTAGGGGAAAGGCTATTAGGGTTAAACTCGGCTCTTACCTGTCCAATGGCAGGTACGTTGGGCATCACCTGTTGGGTGGAGAGGTAGGTACTTCCATCGCTGAGTATAAAGCGCAGCTGGTAGGCGTGGCCGGTCTGTCCCCGGAAATCAGCGGGAAGGTAGTAGACACCATCAGTTGTCTCGTGTGCTTCCACTATCTGGGCCGAGTCTACAACTACCTGTACTTTGGCATTGGTAAGAGGCATAAAGCCTGGCCTGCCGTTGATGGGGTCGCTTTTGGAGCGGTTGAGCCGGATGACCTGCTGCTCGGGCAGGTTATTGATGGTACCATCAACAATGACTATATCAATATTCCCCGGCAGTTGCGGGTCGTAGCTGTCTACGCAGCCCGAGAGCAGCAGCAGATATAAGATGCTCAGTAGCACTAGTACTTTACTTGCCAGGAGCTGCATCGATCTCTTTATTTTATCTGGTGGATAAGTTGGAGGTAAAACCATTTCAATTCCGCCACCCCTGGGGCATATAGGAGGTTTGCTTCTCGCTATCTACACATACAGCAGTGTAGGGGCGGCTGCGGGATTTTGTATCAAACAAGTAAACTATTGGTGATTCAGGTTCTGGATTCGGTTCCCTTCCTTTCAATGCCATAAACAAACCCAATGGGACGCCCCGGGCATCTTTGCGGTCAAGCCAATGCCGGACCGAAGCAACGCCCGAAGCGGTAAAGAAGCCTATTACTAATTCTGTACTGTTTGCGACATTCTGCACATTTCCTATTGAAGCAGTAGGGGGAGGGTCAGCCACTCCGCCGCTATTCTGGGTTTGTTCCTGGAAATCCTTATAGAAGCGATAGGCCGATGGAGTAAGACTTGATTGCCGTAGCTCAACCAAACCACCAGTCCGTTGGTGAAAAGGTATCCGGGCGATTTTACGGTTACTGATCATGGCTCCATCCGTAAAACCATCGGCAAAAAGGTTAAGCTCTACACTTGCAAAAATGGCCCAGCACTTGGTCCGGCACTTATAATCATAAACCCAGTCGGGTAATACACTCCCTGAGAAATAGTTCGATGTAGGGTAGAAACAATCTTCAAATAGCTGATTACCCGTAATATAAGATAGGGTCCCAGTTGGAGAATAATTAACAAGTACCGTATCAATGGAATATATACCCTGGTAGCAGGTACGGCACCACTCCTGTTTTTCCCAGAGCTTCCAGTCCCACTTGTAGTAGTTGGGTTGTCCCTCCGGGTCCTGTGTATCTATGTAAAAGTCGTGCGCTGCCCGGTATCCGTCTATTAGGGGAGGGGAGAGACTGGTCGGGTTGAACTCCACCCGTACCTTCCCAATGGGTGGTACATCCGGCATGATCTGTTGAGTAGACTGGTAAGTACTACCATCGCTGAGGGTAAAGCGCAGCTGGTAGGCGTGGCCGGTCTGACCCCGGAAGTCGCTGGGAAGGTAGTAGACGCCATCGTATGTTTCGTGGGCTTCAATGACCTGAGCGGAGTCTACAACTACCTGTACTTTGGCTTTGGTCAGGGCCATAAAGCCGGGCCTGCCGTTGATGGGGTCGCTTTTGGAGCGGTTGAGCCGGATGACCTGCTGCTCAGGCAGGTTATTGATAGTACCATCCACGATAACGACATCCAGATTCCCCGGCAGTTGCGGGTCGTAGCTGTCTACGCAGCCCGAGAGCAGCAGGATAAAGCTAAGGATGGGAAAGAGGGTTTTTCTGGTAACAGTGTGCATACTGATATACAGTGGTGTGAAACAATGGAAGGTAAAAAGGTAGGAATAGTCAATAGTAAATAAAAATACAACTATTTTTTCTTTGCCTACTACTTTTTCGCCCATCAGGGTGAGCATAATGTACATTAAAGGAACATATTTTACACTAGCTTTACTTCTACATACTATGTAAAGTAATGATGGCTTTGTAAAGTAATGATGGCTTTTCTGTGCCAGGCCCCCTAGTTCATCTGTAGGCTGAGCAACTCCTACATTCTCCGCAATGTTCTGTTCTTTAAGTACATAATTGATTCCTTAAAAATACAATATCAGGATCATTTTATCTTGATATTCTGACTAACTAGGAGCCATGCAACAAAGCCCTTTATTACTGAGAGTTGACATAATCAATAGGTAGTAACTTATCAATTTTTTCATAACTCCAATATTTTTCAGTATTCAGCCTATCGACTGGCTCATAATACCCATTTGAATAAAATCTAACGGGCAGATCACCATTTATAGATATTCGTGAAACTTGATAATCGCTTTTTCGGGATGATGAACGCACATAATATAAATACTCTCTCTCTTCTTCTTCATACATATACGAAATCACTAAATAACCTTTAAAGGATAAATTTTTATATATGGCAGAATTTGATATATTTAAAGTATTTCCGATTTGAAAACTAGTATCAGGCACCAAATAAGTATCATTTTTTTTAACTACATCCTTATCTTCTAAATAATAAATAAAAAGATTCGACATATTATCATGCTTGCGTACTATTATCTTTAAATTCTTATCAATCGCAGTAAATGGTATAGTAAAATCCAGTGATTCATTTCTATTCATCACCGCTCTCCAATTATGCAAGATAGGTTGTAAAGACTTAATTTGCTTTACCACTGATTTATCTGAGCTTACAGGTATTTTTGAATTAAGTAAATCGTATAACATATTTTCCTTGTTGAAGGAAATTGTATCTGTAAAAGTAAATATTCTACTAAAAAATTCTCCTGTTCCAATTTCGTTATAATGTTTAACTCTAAACCCTGATTCTGTAATAGTACCACTATACAGGCATTTGAAAAAATGATGCAACGAACCATTGAAGCTTTTTTGTCTATTTATATTCCATACTTCAATAATTTTTTTATTATTTTCTTCAAGGGATAAATCTTGAAATAAAGTAGAACCCTCATAGTAAGAAAAATTTTTCGAATAGTCTTTAACAAAATAAGACAATGAATATTTAATTTTATATCCAAGTGCGTTATTTTGTACTATTATTTCCTCATCAGATTTAACATGTAATTGATTAGTAGAATCAATAAAGTTAAACTCTAAAACTTCAGGATTCAATATCTTACATTCTTTGGAAAACTTTGAAGTCCCAATAAATTCTTCAAAAAATATCTTTCCATATTTTTTTCATCCATTGATATTAGTTGGTTTTACAACTATTTCATCTAATTCATGTAATTTAGGCTCTAATTCAATAACGCGCCATTTATCTGAATTAGAATTAATTTCTATTTCACTTTTATAGTATCCCAGCCTCGATACTATCACTTTATATGGCAATTTCGGAAAATTCAATAATTTAAAGTTTCCAGATTCATTGCTAATCGCACTAAAAGTTGTCCCATCTATATAGATATTAGCAAATGGCACTGGCTCCATAGATTTACTATCAGTAATTATACCTTCAACTGTAAAATTTTGTCCTATAACAGCATTAGATATAATCACGAAATGAAATAACAAATTCAATATTTTGTCCATTTGATACATCAAAAATATTTATAATATATCAATTCACTGATACGGCTCTGTGGTAGAGCTACCTCAAAGGGTATAAAGAACTTTAAGAAGCAATAACTTCAAGAGAAACGCTCTTAGTAGCCGTGTTTCTCCTTCATAGTGTATTACAGCGAAAAAAGTAGCATTAGCCGGTTCTACAAGCCTTTGATGTACAGAAACGGTACTATTGTGAAATAGGGGTAATACTATCTCAGCGTAAGGCAACACACTCAGTAGCACTAGTACTTTACTGGTCAGGAGCTGCATCTATCTCTTTATTTTAACTGGTGGATAAATTGGAGGTAAAACCATTTCACTCCCGCCACCCCTGCGGCATATAGGAGGTTTGCTTCTCACTATCTAAACAGATTGCCGTATAAGGACGAGGTCGAATAGGATCATATAGGTATACTATTGGCTGTACTGGGGGGGCAGGTTCCGGGCTAGGTTCTCGTCCTTTCATAGCCACAAACAATCCAGGTGGAGCGCCTTGGGTATCCTTACGGTCGAGCCAGTACCGGACTGTAGTGACAGCTGATGCTGTAAAAAAGCCCACTACCAATTCGCGACTATTGGATACATTCTTCACGTTACCAATGGAAGCCGTTGGAGGAGGGTCCGCCACTCCACCGCTGTTCTGAGTTTGATCTTCCAGATCCTTGTAGAAGCGATAAGCCGAGGGGGTAAGACTTGATTGCCGTAACTCAACCAGGCATCCACCATGTTGGAAAAAGGGAATCCGGGCTACCTTTCGATTTAGAATAGGACCCCCATCGGTATAGCCATCGGCAAAAAGATTTAGCTCTACACTGGAAAAGATAGCCCAACATTTGGTACGGCACTTATAATCATAAACCCAGTCGGGCATTAACCCACCAGAAAAATAGGTTGAGGGTGGATAAAAACAATCTTCAAACAGATCATTTCCAAGTTCAAAATACATATAGCCAAAAGGAGAATATGTGGGAATGACATTATTAATAGAATATATACCCTGGTAGCAGGTCCGGCACCATTCCTGCTTTTCCCAGAGCTTCCAGTCCCACTTGTAGTAGTTGGGCTGCCCCTCCGGGTCCTGCGTATCTATGTAGAAGTCATGCGCTGCCCGGTATCCGTCTATCAGGGGAGGGGAGAGACTGGTCGGGTTGAATTCCACCCGTACCTTCCCAATCAGAGGTACATCCGGCATAATCTGCTGGGTAGACTCGTAGGTACTACCGTCGCTGAGGGTAAAGCGCAGCTGGTAGGCGTGGCCGGTCTTTCCCCGGAAATCAGCGGGAAGGTAGTAGACGCCATCGTATGTTTCGTGAGCTTCAATAACCTGAGCCGAGTCGACAAGTACCTGTACTTTGGCTTTAGTCAGGGCCATAAAGCCGGGCCTGCCGTTGATGGGGTCGCTTTTGGAGCGGTTGAGCCGGATGACCTGCTGCTCGGGCAGATTATTGATGGTACCATCTACAATGACAACATCAATATTCCCCGGCAGTTGCGGGTCAAAGCTGTCTACGCAGCCCGAGAGCAGCAGCAGATATAAGATGCTTAGTAGCATTAGAACTTTACTTGCCAGGAACTGCATTGATCTCTTTATTTTATCTGGTGGATAAGTGGTATGTAAAACTATTTCACTCGCGCCAGCCTTGTGGCATTTTTGGAGTCCGGGTATCGCTCTCCACGCAGACGGCTAATGGCAGTGGTCGAGAGGTCAAAGTAGGTTTTGGTTTACCGTCATTTGGATCTGTCGCTAAGCCTTCAGACGAAGGCAGCAACCCATTCAGAGCCAGGAAGAGTCCAGGTGTACGCCCCGTGTTCTGCTGACGGTCGAGCCAGTAGCGTACCGAGGCAACCGCCGAGACAGAAAAGTACCCCACTACCATCTCCCTGGGGTTGGCAATATTCTGTATGTTCCCAACCAGAGCGGTGGGCGGAGCATCGGCTAAACCTCCCGGATTCTGGCTTTGTTGCTGTTGAAGCCGGTAAAATGCGTAGGCTTTGGGAGTAAGCGAAGACTGCCGCAGCTCCACCAGACAGCCGTAGGGCTGGTAGTAGGGGATTTGCGCCACCAGGCGTCGGCGTATTGAGCCGCCATTGCTGAGCTGGTCATCGAACAGGTTCAACTCCCAATTATGAAGTATCTCCCAGCAAGCGGTCCGGCAAGGGTAGTCATTAATAAAAAAGCCTTTAAAGATATATTCATTAGAGGGGACGCAATCTTCCAGTTTGGTAGTATCAAACTGATTATTGATAAAGTAAAACCCCTGGATGCAGGTGTGGCACCACTGCTGCCTTTCCCAGAGTTGCCAGTCCCATTTATAGTAGTTTTGCTGGCTTTCCGGGTCCTGAAAATCCACATAGAAGTCATTGGCTGCTGTGTAGTATCCTGCCAGCCGTTGCTTGCCGGAAAGGCTGCTGGGGTTAAACTCCTGGTAGAGGCGGTCCACCTCAGGGACGGCCTGCATTACCTCTGGCAGTGACTGGTACTTAGCCCCATCACTCAACGTAAAGCGTAGTTGGTAGCTATGGCCCACTTCTCCTCTAAAACCTTCGGGAGCCTGGTAGCGGCCAGGAGTGGTTTCCCGAAAAGAGACCACCTGCGAGGAATCTACAACTACCTCCACGGTTGCTTCTGTTAGGGGAAAGCTGCCAAAGCGTCCGGTGAGGGGATCGGATTGGGAGCGGTTGAGACGAAGTACCTGTGGTTCGTTTAAATTAGTCAGGTCGCCGTCCACGACCACCACGTTGATGTCCTGCGACAGGTTTTGCTCAATGGGCTCCACGCAGCCAGTTAGCAGCAGGACTAGGTAAAGAATTAGGAGGGCGCTCCTGGTAGCAGTGTGCATAGTTCAGTTCCTTGTATGAGAAATACTTACAAAGTATAAAGGGTCTACTCTATCTCCAACCTTACTCCCGCCACCCCTGAGGCATATAGGAGGTTTGCTTCTCGCTATCTAAGCAGATAGCCGTGTAGGGGCGGGAAGAGTTTGTATGATTATCTTTTATTTCAACATGGGTATAATTAGGGGGTGGTAGCTCGGGATTAGGATCACGACCCACCATCGCCAAAAATAAACCAGGGGGCGCGCCACGGGTGTCTTTCCGGTCAAGCCAGTACCGGACCGTAGCGACACCCGCAGCCGTAAAGTACCCAACTACTAACTCGCGACGGTTAGCAACGTTCTGCACATTACCTATCGAAGCAGTGGGGGGCGGGTCAACCACGCTACCGCTGTTCTGGGTTTGCACTTCCAGATCCTTGAAGAAGCGGTAAGCCGAGGGCGTAAGGCTTGACTGCCGGAGTTCAACCAGGGAGCCTCCATGTTGGTAGAAGGGAATCTGAGCGACTCTTCGGTTAGAAATAGGCCCTCCGTCGGTATAGCTATCGGCAAAGAGATTTAGCTCTGCACTAAAAAAAATAGCCCAGCACTTGGTCCGGCATTTATAATCATAAACCCAGTAGGGCTGGCTTCGCGAATTGACAAGTGGAGGTGGATAGAAACAGTTTTCGAATAGATCAGGTCCAGTTTCAAAATACGCATTTCCATAAAAATCATATTTAATGACTACGGTATTGATAGAATAAGCACCTTTCTCACACGAGCGGCACCATTCCTGTTTTTCCCACAGTTTCCAGTCCCACTTGTAGTAGTTAGTCTGCCCCTCCGGGTCCTGCGTGTCCAGGTAGAAGTCATGTGCGGCTGTGTAGCCATCCAGCAGGATAGGGGAAAGGCTGCTAGGGTTAAACTCGGCTCTTACCTTGCCGATGGGAGGTACATCCGGCATGACCTGCTGGGTGGACTCGTAGGTACTTCCATCGCTGAGGGTAAAGCGCAGCTGGTAGGCGTGGCCGGTCTGTCCCCGGAAATCAGCGGGAAGGTAGTAGACACCATCGTATGTTTCGTGGGCTTCAATGACCTGAGCCGAGTCTACAACTACCTGTACTTTGGCTTTGGTCAGGGCCATAAAGCCGGGCCTGCCATTGATGGGGTCGCTTTTGGAGCGGTTGAGCCGGATGACCTGCTGCTCAGGCAGGTTATTGATGGTACCATCAACAATGACAATATCAATATTCCCCGGCAGTTGAGGATCGTAGCTGTCTACGCAGCCGGAAAGGAGACATAAAACCAGCAATACTGGTGGAATAGCCTTAGAAAGCATAGTGGAAGGAAGTCGGTGTGAACCAATTGAAGGTAAAAAGGTAGGAGTTTTTAGTAGTAAATAAAAATTTAATTATATTTCTTCACTTTTTCACTCTACTACTCTCTTTCCCATGCCCCACCACCCTATGACCCGACTGTACCTGCTGCTTTCCTTTACCTTTCTGCTCACTTTTCCGGCCCTGGCCCAGCTGAGCGTTACCCTGTCGGGGACGGTGAGCGACTCGGCCACGGGGCGGCCCCTGGTACGGGCGGCCATTGTGATTGACTACGAAAAAACCACCACCGGTACCTACACCGACAACGACGGCAACTACTCCATCAAGGTACCCGCCGGGCAGCGTATCCTGGTGGTGCGCTACGTGGGCTACGTACCCTTCCGCACTACCCTGCGCCTGAACCGTGACACCCGCTACGATGTGCGGCTGCCGAGCGTATCGAGCCAGCTGGAGGAAGTCATCGTTACCTCCAAAGGCTACGACCGCAACATCCGCCAGCCGCTGCTGGGCGTGAGCCAGATCAACATCGCCACCCTTAAACGCATGCCCGCCGCCCTGGGTGAGGTGGATATTCTGCGCAGCCTGCAGATGCTGCCGGGGGTGACCAGCGTGGGCGAAGCTGCCAACGGCCTCAACATCCGGGGCGGTACCACCGACCAGAACTTGATTCTGCTGGACGATACCCCCATCTTTAACCCTACCCACATGTTCGGCCTTTTCTCGGTGTTTCCGCCCGATGCCGTCAGTGGTCTGGACCTCTACAAAGGCAACGTACCCGCCCGCTACGGCGGAAGGGCCGCCTCGGTACTGGACATCAGCCTGAAGAACCCGGACCTGGAACAAACCCGCTTCACCGGGGGCATCAGCCTGGTGGCCAACCGGCTGACGCTGGAAACGCCGCTGGTAAAGGGCAAGCTGGGACTTATGGTCAGCGGCAGGGGAGCCTTCAATGACTTTCTGCTGCGGCTGGTTTCGCCCCGGCTCGATAATATCCGGGCCAAGTTCGGCGACGGTACCACCAAGCTTTTCTGGCGGGTCAACGACCGCAACACGGTTACGGCCATGGGTTACCTGAGCTACGACCTGTTCCAGACCAACCTGCTGGGCAGCCTGGCCAACGTCAACTCGGTAGCTACCAAGTACAAGCACCAGACCGCCAACGGCATGGTGCGCTGGTTTCATGCCTTTTCGCCCCGGCTGAACCTACAGACCACGGCCCTGGTCGCCCGGTACGTACCCAGCATCCTGTCCATCGAAGACAGTACCAATAATATCGTGGAGCTGCGGCAGTCGCTGCTGCAGCGGCAGGTGAAGAGCAACCTCAACTACCAGCTCGACAACCAGAAGATTGAACTGGGCCTGAGCAGTACCCACTACGAGCTTAACCCGGGCGAGCTGCTGCCCAACCAGAGCCCGGCGGTTCAGTACCGCCGGACGCCGCCGGAGCGGGGCCTGGAGCTGGCCATTCACCTGGAAGACGAAATAAGTCTGTCGGAGCAGCTGGCCGTGTCGGCGGGGCTGCGTTACTCACACTTTCAGAACCTGGGTCCCTCGGTGGTACGGCGCTACAGTACCGGAGAAGTAGTAGACGTAACCACCGTGGTAGACTCGGTGCGCTACGGAGCCGGGAAGGTCACGGCGCAGTACGGGGGCTTTGAGCCGCGGCTGGGGCTGCGCTACGCCCTGAGTGAAAACGCCTCAGTGAAGGCGGGCTACAACCTGATGCGGCAGTACCTGCAGGTGGTCTCCAACACCACCACGCCCCTGCCTACCTCCCGCTGGAAAACTTCCGACGCGCACATCAAGCCGCAGGTCAGTCAGCTGTGGTCGGCGGGCTACTTCCAGAATTCTAAAAGTAACATCTTTGAGCTGTCGGCGGAAGTCTACTACCGCAGCACCGACCAGGTACTTGACTACAAACCGGGCGCTAACTTCCTGCTGGAATCCTACCCCGAAACCAGCCTGCTGGCCGGGCGCAGCCGGGCCTACGGACTGGAAGTGATGCTGACGCGTAAGAAAGGGGAGCTGACGGGCTGGGTTAACTACACCTTTGCCCGCACGCTGAACCAGGTAGTGGCCGGCGCCGACTTCCGGCAGCAAATCAACGGCGGTGACTGGTATAGGGCCAACTACGACCGGCCGCACAGCTTCAACGCCAGCCTGAACATCAACCAGGGCCGCCACCACAGCTTTTCGTTCAACATCGCCTACAGTACCGGGCGTCCCTACACGGCCCCGGAAGGTTTTATCCGCTACCAGGACCGCACCTACCCCTTTTACAACCAGCGCAACATGCACCGGCTGCCCGACTACCACCGGCTTGACTTCGCCTGGAACATCTATAACCCGGGCCTGAAAAATCGGCGCTGGCAGGGCCACTGGACGTTTACGGTCTATAACCTCTACGGCCGCAAAAACGCCTACTCGATCTACTACCGCACCGAAGGGCAGGCATCCAACCCCTACCGGCTGGCTATTTTTGCCGCGCCCATTCCCAGTCTGACTTATAATGTTAAGTTTGAGTAGATGAACAGGCTCCGGTTAAACCTAAAAGAAAGGGCATGGCTGGTAGTGATAGCACTATGCCTGGCGCTGTCGGGCTGTGTGGATGCTTTTGACCCCCAGATAAAAGCTACGGTGGATGTACTGGTGGTCGATGGTATGATTACCAACCTGCCCGAGCCGCAGATTATCCGGATTAACCGCTCCAAGGCTGATCCGGTTACCAGTCTTTTTGGTACCTCGCCCATTACCGATGCTACCGTGGAGGTGATCGTAGATTCAGCGCAGGTAGTTCTGGCCTCCGAAACAGTAGCAGGAAGTTACCGGCTCCCCAGCGACTTCCGGGGGCAGACGGGGCGGGCCTATCAATTGAGGATAAGGCTCAAAGATGGTACTACCTACCTGTCATCCCAGCAGGTGATGCCAGCGGTATCGCCCATCGACAGGGTGCAGGTGGAGTTTAACCCGCGGGTACCACGCTTGAATCATACCTCCACTATGGGTGCCCACGAGTTTTTTCTGGACACGCAGGACCCCGAAAGTCAGCATAACTACTATAAATGGGACTGGACGCTCTACGAAAGAAAGGAATGGTGCAAAAGCTGTCCGAAAGGCATCTATGCGGTAAACAATATCCTTCCCAATCAATACTTTCACCGGATGTTCATCTCGGGCAATGAACTGTTTGAAGATTGTTTTACACCTCCCCCTTTTCCCAATGGTAGTGGTGAGCCACCCCTCGTTCCTACCTGGTACTGGGAGTACGACTACCGGTGTAGAACCCGTTGCTGGGAAATTATTCAGAACTACAATCTGAATCTTTTCAACGACGCCCTGAGTAACGGAGGACTCATTCAGCGGCGTAAGGTAGGCGTAGTTCCCTACTACCAGCGGGCACCGGCCCTGGTGGTCATCCGGCAGTCGGGCATAACACCGGAGGCCCATGAATTTTTTACCCTGGTCGAAACCCAGACCCAGAATTCGGGCGGACTGGCGGACACGCCACCTACGGCACCCATCGGGAATATCCGAAATGCGGCCAATCCGAAGGAAATAGTAGTAGGTTTTTTCTCCGCTTCTACGGTTACGGAGCTACGCTACTGGCTCGACCGGAAGGATGCTACCGGTTTTCCCCTGGGCGCTTATGATGAAAATGGTGAGCTTTTGAATCAGGACGAAGTGCTGTTTTATGCGCTCATCGGCCGTCGTCCTACTCCCGAACCACCCCCACCCTCTACACCCTATATCCGTATCTGGGGTGGGCCACCCAGGGTACCTACGGCCATCTGTGAAGACAGTAATACCCGTACGCCGTTCAAGCCCGATGGCTGGCGCGATGAGTAGGAAGAGGGCTTTCTCAAACCTTCACTTCCCTGTTTGGTTAAAACACTGTACATTTTTCAACCCATCATTAAACCAAACCTTCATCATGAAAATTACCTATTTCGGACATTCCTGCTTTGGCATTGAGACCTCTCATGTCCGTTTGCTGTTTGACCCGTTCATTACCCCCAACCAACTGGCAGCCAATATTAAGGTAGATGAAATAGTGGCGGATTATATTTTTATTACCCACGGCCACGAAGACCACATTGCGGATGCCGTACATATTGCTAAACGCACCGGAGCTACGGTGGTAGCCAATTACGAAATCATACAATGGCTGAGCAAGCAGGGAGTTGAGAAAACACATCCGATGAATACCGGCGGTAAATGGACGTTTGATTTTGGAATGGTACAAATGGTACCTGCCTTCCATTCGAGTAGTCTGCCCGATGGTACCTACGGCGGAAACCCGATTGGGTACGTAATGCAACTGGCCGGCTATACCTTTTACTTCGCCGGTGACACCGCCTTATATTCAGATATGCGGCTCATTGGTGAACAGTATAATCTGGATTTTGCCTTCCTGCCCATTGGCAGCAACTTCACCATGGATATCCACGACGCGCTCCGGGCCACCCAGTTAATTGACACCAATAAGATATTCGGAATGCACTACGATACCTTTCCCTATATCAAAATAGACAAGGAAGGCGCGGTAAGTCTGGCCGAGAAAGAAGGAATTAAGCTGCATCTGTTACCCGTAGGGGGCTTTCACCAGATGCAACAGTAGGAAAAGTAGAAGTTGAATAAAAGCGAAGTAGGGAAAATGGTCCTGCTTCGCTTTTATTCGTCATAGCGGTCGTTTCGCCAGGGGTAGGCGGTGTCAGAGTACCCCCGCTCCTCCCAGAAACCAGCTTTATTTTCGGATAAAAACTGGATTCGCTTAATCCATTTGGCCCCTTTCCAGGCGTATAACTGCGGAGTAATAACCCGTACCGGGCCACCGTGCTCTCTGGAAAGTACTTCACCGTCAACCGTGTGAACCAGCAGTACATCGGGCTTCAGGGCTTCTTCCAGGGCAATGTTGGTCGTGTAGGTATCGTAGCCGTAGCACATGATGTGCGTGGCGGTGTCTTTGGGAAGTACCAGTGCCGCCAGGTCCATGAGTTTGACGCCAACCCACTGCATATCAAACCGTGACCAGGTAGTAACGCAGTGAAAATCGCTGGTATCCTCGGTCTGGGGCAGCGCCATGAAGTCATCCCATTTGAGTACCACCGGATGCTCCACTTCCCCGTTGATGGTCAGCCGCCAGCGGTCCAGCGAAACCGAGGGTTGGTACCCCAGGTCCAGCACCGGCCACTTTTTGGACTCATACTGCCCCACCGGTAGTTTGGGCATACCATGCCGGTTGGCGGGGCCGGTACCCTGGGGCTGGTTGTCGGCTACGGAGGGAGTCGCTTTCATTTTCTCCTCAAACCGGGTTTTCAACTTCATCCGGGCATCTATTATCCGGTCTATTTTATCTTTTTCTTCCATGAGTTTCCGGGTCAGGATGAAGTAGTTGAGTGCTTATTTCAGATACGCCTTTGCTTCTCTGATTTGGGATTTGTACTGGGCTACCTCAAGGCATTTTTTATAATACGATTTAGCCTGGGCTTTGTTTCCGGCCCGGTCGGCTATGCGGGCCAAACCGGCGAAGGCCATGGCGTGGTACTCGCGGGTAAACTGTTCGTCGTAGGGAGTACGCAGGGCTGCCAGGTACTCGCGCTGGGCCTGGGCGTCATCTTTTTCTTTTTTCTCTTCCAGAATTCCCTGAAAGGTATGCCAGGCAATGGGATAAAAGCCACTGCTGTAGCGCTTCAGGTAGTTGACATCGTCGGTCGCCTCAGCGTACCGGCCCGCCAACAGCAGGGCTTCGGTGTGCAGTATTTTGTAAACCGGATTCTGCGGGTACCAACTGTTCAGTTTACTGCTGTAGGCCAGCGCCCGCTCGGGCTGCGATTCGTGCTCGAGGTAGATATGCGCCAGGTAGTAGCAGGCCTCGGCCCGGGTAATGACACCTACCCGCGTGGCAGTATCTACCTGCTTGAGGCCCAGCGGTTTGTTGCCATTCTTAAAAAACACCATGATCGGCTTCACAATGGGGTGGTCGTTGGGGTACACCTCTACGTAGTAGTTATACATGCCGGTGGTGAAGTAAAACTCCGGATTCCTGTCGGTTAGCTTCATACCATTCATCATGGCGCTGTAGGCGCTCTGGGCTTCGGTAGCCGCTTTTATCAGCTCTTTCTGGTAGTTGAACATGAGGGCCCGGTACCCGTGGGCCGCCATCGTAAAAAACACCGCCTCCGGATTGGTACTTTCTTTTCCGTATTGCTTTTCCACGGCCACCAGGCACTGGTTCAGGGTATTCTGGTACTCCTGGGCTTTGGCTTTGTTGGTCTGGATGGGCAGGTACTGCCAGTACATCTGAAAAGCCTTTAGCATGTAGCCGACGGGGTGGTTGGGGTACCTGGCTTTTACCTGCTGGCCCACTCGGGTGGCTTCCTCAAACTCGTAATTGTAAATATGGTCAATGCCCTGCTGAATAAGCCTGATACCGGCCGGATCAGTAAGGAGCTGGGCCTGGGTAGGGGAGGTACTAAAAAAAAATGTAAGCAGGAATATGAAAGGGTAAAGGGTTTTCTTCATGGCTTGGGTGACTCTAAAACTGAAATTTGGCTGATTACCGCCGGAACATTAGCTTTGTCCATAACGTTAAAAAACAGGTCCTCGTTTCGCGGACCCTTTATTTCCTACCAGCCTGCATGATCAGATACGAGAATTTTGTTTTGGATAATGGCCTGCGCGTCTATGTACACGAGGACCCAACTACCCCGATGGCCGCGGTAAATATATTGTACAATGTGGGCTCCCGTGATGAGGACGAAAAACGGACCGGCTTTGCGCATCTGTTTGAGCACCTGATGTTTGGCGGCTCGCAGCACATCCCCAGCTACGACGAGCCGGTGCAGAAAGTAGGAGGGGAGAACAACGCCTTTACTTCTCCCGACATTACCAACTACTACATTACCCTGCCGGCCGATAACCTCGAAACGGCTCTGTGGCTGGAGTCTGACCGGATGCTGCGTCTTTCGTTTGACCCCAAGGTACTGGAAGTACAGCGGAAGGTTGTGATTGAAGAATTCAAGCAAAGGTACCTCAACCAGCCCTACGGCGATATCTGGCTGAAACTGCGTCCGCTGGCCTACAAGGTACATCCCTACCGCTGGGCTACCATCGGAAAAGATATATCGCACATTGAAGAGGCCGTAATGGACGATGTCCAGGATTTCTTTTTTCGCTTTTACCGACCCAATAACGCCATTCTGGTCGTAGCCGGGGCCGTAAAGACCCAACAGGTGAAACAGCTGGTGGAGAAATGGTTTGGTCCTATTCCGGCCGGAGAGCCTTACATACGTCAACTACCCAAAGAACCCGCCCAGCAGGAAGCCCGCCTGCTGGAAACTTCCGCGCAGGTACCGCTCAATGGCCTCATTAAAGCCTGGCACATGCCGGGGCGCTACGAGGAAGGTTTTTTCGCGGCTGACTTGTTGAGCGATATTTTGGGAAGGGGCAAATCGTCGCGTCTGTACCGTCACCTGCTCAAAGAAAAACCGCTTTTTAATAGTGTCTCCGCCAGTATTACCTCCTCCCTGGACCCCGGTCTGCTGTTGGTACGTGGCTTTCTGAATCCCGGCGTAACGCTGGAAGAAGCCGATGCGGCGGTGAATGAACTGCTGGCTGACTTCATAGAAAACGGGGCAACGGGGGAAGAAGTGACCAAGGTAAAGAACCAGGCGGAAGCTACGCTGGCCTTCTCGGAAGTAGAACTCCTGAACCGGACCATGAACCTGGCTTTTGCGGCCAATGCCGGCAATGCCGAATGGGTAAACGAGGATGCTGAGAAAATAAGAGCGGTGGATGCCGAAGCCATCCATCAGGCTGCTCGTACTATACTTCGTCCCGAAAACTGCTCAACCCTTTACTACCGGGCCGAGGCCAACTAATCAGCCTTTGCTCCGCACCAAAACCGTCGGTGCGGAGCAGGCTCTATTGGGTCAAAATGTCTTCCACGCCCCGATCCGCGATACTGCATCCGCAGTGACCTTTGTCGTCGGGTACTTTTATGAGCAGCAATCCAAAGTTATCAGACTCGCAGGTACCCCCCGACTGCAAATTGGCCACGTCTTCGCAGGTAAACTTCAGGTGCCTGATGGTATTGTCCTTATCTCTGGCTAAAACCTGAATCGCCGCGTTCAGCTTATAGCGGTTTTTAAGCTGTTTGTTGATTTTATTAATCACTTTGTTGGTAGCCGTCTTTTGCACTTTTATTTCTTTATCAAAAACGGCGGGAGAGCTGGCCCCGGAAACAAGGAAGACAAGCAGGCAAAGAGCCAGGGACATACTACCGAATTTTTTCATGGTATATATATTCATGGTATATATAGTGGTTATGTTCAGAGTATGAAACTTAGTCCAGGAAAGAAAGTTGTATTATACTGCTAAATAGTAGCAGAATACAGTTGGATTCCCTGTGTTAGTACCTGGGTGCAGGGGTATCTTTCTCCAATCTGGCTTCCGGTAGTTGTCTTTTCAGATCTATCTTCCCAATTTGCAGCAGCGATCTCAAGTCTTGTGAGTTCACCGAATCACCATTTTTTTAGTCATTTTCGTTTTTATCAGCATATAAAGCAAACTATGTTTCCTTTTCGCATTGGGCAAGGCTACGATGTACATCAACTGGAAGCCGGTCGGCCTTTTTGGCTGGGCGGACTACTGATACCGCATACCCACGGAGCCAGGGGGCATTCGGATGCCGATGTGGTATGTCATGTACTGTGCGATGCCCTGCTGGGAGCGGCTAATATGCGCAACATAGGGTACCATTTCTCCGACAAAGACCCGCAGTGGAAGGGAGTAGACAGTAAACTGTTGCTGGCCAGGGTACTTGAAATGGTCCGTGAAAAAGGATTTGAAGTAGGTAATGTTGACGTAACGGTAGTGTTGCAACTACCGAAGCTGAACCCGCACATACCGGCTATGAAGACATGCCTGGCCGGGGTCATGGGTATAGACGAAGAACTAATTTCCATAAAAGCCACTACCTCCGAGCACCTCGGCTTTGTTGGCCGGGAAGAGGGAATTGCCGCCCACTGCGTGGCGCTGATTTACCGGCAGGCGTAAACTATTCTAAAAATAACCGTAACCTTTCCTTTACATTATTATGAAGAAAATTGTGTTTTTAGCACTTACCCTGGGAGTTGTGCAGGGGGCGCTGGCCCAGGGCTCTACCAACCCCGAACAACCCCTGGGCTTTGAAGAGTATGATCCCGTTTCGACCCTAAAAGTAGAAGACCACGTGCCGAAGCGGGCGAAGTTTCCTTTCATTGACGTACATAACCACCAGTACCGCATGGCCGAACAGGACCTGAAGTACCTGGTAGCCCAGATGGATAGTATGAATATGGGGATAATGGTGAATCTCAGCGGCCGGGGCTGGTACCAGGAGTGGAATGAAGGTACGGCCCACCTGAACGGGGCGCTGAGCAACGTCATAAAAAATGGGCCGAAACGCATAGCCGTGTTTACTAACCTACAGTTCAAAGGATTTGGTGAATCCAGCTGGACGGCCAATGCGGTGAAGCAGCTGGAAGAGGACGTGAAAATGGGCGCGAAGGGATTGAAAATCTATAAGAGCCTGGGCTTTAGTGGGATCAAAGACGATAAGGGTAACCGGGTAGCAGTTAACGACCCTCGTCTGGACCCCGTCTGGGCTAAGTGTGGGGAATTGGGTATTCCGGTATTGATCCATACCGCCGATGTACCTTCCTTCTGGGACCCGCTCGACCGGTATAACGAGCGCTGGCTGGAGCTGAAAACCCACCCCAACCGCAAGCGCGGCGCCAAGGATCCGGCCCCTTTTGAAGACCTGATCGGCGAGCAGCACGACGTATTCCGTAAGCACCCCAAGACTACCTTTGTCAACGCCCACATGGGCTGGTATGCCAACGACCTCCGCAAGCTCGATAGCCTGATGCAGGTTTTCCCGAACATGTACGTAGAGATTGGGGCCGTTATAGCCGAGTTGGGACGCCAGCCCCGTAGTGGCAAAAAGTTCTTTGATAAATGGCAGGACCGGGTTCTTTTTGGTAAAGACAGCTGGGTGCCAGCCGAGTACGTAACCTATTTCCGGGTACTCGAAACCGAGGATGAGTACTTTCCCTACCACAAGAAGTACCACGCCTTCTGGCGCATGTACGGTCTGGGGCTGTCGGATGAAGTACTTAAAAAGCTGTACTATAAAAATGCCCTGAAAATTATACCCGGCCTGGACAAATCCCTTTTTCCTAATTAACCAGGTTGTAGCGACGCAAAATTTTGCGTCGCTACTTCTCTTCCACTCTTCCACTCCATGACCATCACCCGCGTTGAAATTTACAAGCTCAATATTCCCCTGAAGGCCCCCGTTACCATTGCCATTGGTACCATCGAGGAAGCCCGGAATATTCTGGTGAAAATCCATACGGATAAAGGTACTTACGGGGTAGGAGAGGGCTCGCCTTTTTGGATGATAGTGGGTGAAACGCAGGAAACCTGTTTTGCTGCGGCTCAGGACTTCGCCCGGCTGCTCATTGGACAGAACGCTTCGGATATAGAAGGCTGCCTGGCTACCCTCGACAGGTACCTGACTCAAAACTATACCTGCAAAAGTGCGTTTGATATGGCCCTGTATGACCTGGCCGCCAAACAGGCCGGTATGCCACTGTATCAGTACCTGGGAGGGGAGAAGCGTACCATTACGACCGACGAGACTATTTACATCAACACACCCGAAGCCATGGCGGCCGATGCCGTTCAAATCAAAGAACGGGGAGCGGAGGCGATAAAGGTGAAGCTGGGTACCCATGCCAGTGACGACATCAGCCGAATCAGGGCTATTCGTGACGCCATCGGACAGGAACTGCCCATTAGGGTGGATGCCAACCAGGGTTGGGACTACGTGTCGGCGGTAAAGGTACTTAAGGCCCTGGCTGAGCTGAATGTAGAGTACTGTGAGCAGCCGGTAAAGCACTGGAACTACGACGATATGGCCCGGGTACGGCAGCATTCGCCCATCCCAATCTGCGCCGATGAATCACTTTTTACCCATACCGACGCCTTCAGACTGGCCCAGATGGGGGCCGTGGAT
The DNA here is from genome assembly GCF_035998675.1 of Telluribacter sp. Classification (NCBI taxonomy): domain Bacteria; kingdom Pseudomonadati; phylum Bacteroidota; class Cytophagia; order Cytophagales; family Spirosomataceae; genus Telluribacter; species Telluribacter sp. The sequence continues at coordinate 99,906 of NZ_DASYHI010000016.1, read as the reverse complement.
TACTTCAACATCAAGTTGTCAAAAAGTGGCGGGATTAATAATGCTTTGAAAATAAACGCCATCGCCGAAGCAGCGGGCATTCCGTGTATGATTGGTTGCATGTCCGAAAGCCGACTGGCGATAACGGCCAACGCACACCTGGCCTCGGCCCGTACCAACATCCGGTTCTACGACCTTGATTCCCCTTTTGAACACGCGGAAGACCCCGTTGTGGGTGGCGCAATATACCATAATCATTACCGGCTTGAGTTGCCCGATGCGCCCGGCCACGGAGCCGACCTGGACGAGGAGTACCTGAGCCGGATGGAGCGGGTAGAAGTACAGTAGGGACCTATACCTATACCTCCTCGGTCTGCAGCTGCTTTTCGTACAGCTCGCGGTAAGCACCGTTCTTTTCCATAAGCTCGTTGTGCGTACCCTGCTCCACTATTTTTCCGTCGTCCAGCACGATGATTCTATCCGCCAGCTTGGCCGACGAAACCCGGTGCGAAATAATCAGGGACGTACGGTGGTCCATGATTCGCTTTAAATTATTCAGAATGATATTTTCGGTATTGGTATCCACGGCCGAGAGGCAGTCGTCCAGAATAAGTATCTTGGGATCACGCGCAATGGCCCTTGCAATGGAAAGTCGTTGTTTTTGTCCGCCCGAGAGGGTAATACCGCGTTCGCCGAGGCGGGTATCAAACCCTTTGGGAAAATCAACGATATTCTGGTACAAATCCGCGTCTTTCACCGCCTGTTCTACTTTCTCAATGGGTAGTTCCTTAGCCCCGAAACGCACATTGTTGGCAATAGAGTCGGAGAAAAGGAAAACATCCTGCGGGACGTACCCCATCTGCTGGCGAAGGTACTGCACATCATAATCCTTGATGGGGTGACCATCCACCAGGAGTTGTCCTTCGGTAGGGTCAAACAGGCGGGTTACCAGGGTAGCGAGGGTACTTTTGCCGGAGCCGGTAGTACCCAGTATGGCTACGGTTTCGCCGGCGGCCACGTCCAGATTGAAATCATTCAACGCCCGAATACCCGAATCAGGGTAGATAAAACCAACGTGCTGGAAGGAAATAGCGCCCTGAATGGGAGTATGCAGGTTTTTCTCCGAAACCAAATGGTTTTTTACTTCCATAAACTCATTGATACGGGCTTGCGAAGCGGCCGCGCGCTGTATCTGGCTGGTGGTCCAGCCCAGTGCCATCACCGGCCAGGTAAGCATGTTTACATACAGAATAAACTCCGTAATGTTGCCGGGAGTCAGGTTTCCGTTAATAATTTCCTGTCCGCCTACGTACACCACCAGTACGTTACTTAGCCCCACCAGAAGCAGAATTAGGGGGAAGAACAGGGAGTCAACCTTGTTAAGAGCCAGGGATTTATCTTTAAAAACTTCCGCTTCCTGTTTAAAGTTGGTAAAAGAAGTCCGTTCCTGCACAAAGGCCTTGATGACCCGAATCCCCGAAAAAGCCTCCTGAACGTAGGTAGAAAGATTGGACAACTGCCGCTGAATTTCTTCCGAACGGCGCATAATGATACTATTGACAATATAGATACTGACCGACAACAGCGGCAGTGGTAACAGGACATAGAGCGTCAGGGTAGTACTTACCGAAAGCATATAAGTAATAACCAGTACAAAAAGCACTATCAGGTTAATACCGTACATCAGCGAGGGACCTACGTACATCCGCACCTTACTGACATCCTCGGAGATACGCGCCATGAGGTCACCGGTGTTGTGCCGGCGATAAAAACTCATCGGAAGCGACTGGTAGTGCTCGTAAATATCATTTTTGAGATCGTACTCTACGTGCCGCGACATAACAATAATAGTCTGTCGCACCAGGAAAAGAAATATACCTTTTAATAGCGCCATCAGGAGAATCAGCAGGCCGTACAGCAGAATAGTATGCCGGAATACATCGTAAATCTGATTCTGGACAGTGGAACCGTCAAAGAGGTAGTAGATATCAAGCGTTTCGCGGACCAGGTCAAGCGCATACCGGACCAGCTGCGCCGGTATAATGCCAAACAAATTGGAAATAACCGTAAATAGAATACCCAGGATCAGGTACCACTTGTATTTTACAAAGTACTTATTGAGGTACGCGAGTGCTTTCACGAAAAATTATTTTTTGATGATCCTGAAAATCCCGGCCGGTCCTTCCGTAGAAATTTTAACACAGATAAATCCTAAATCGTTGCAAAATAAAGGCCCTGAAAAGGGGGTATTTTTCCTTTTGTGAACAAAAAAATCTAATTTTGCCCAGGATTAAAATTATCAATACTGATTCGGGAAACGGATAGTTAAGGTAACTAATCCGGTGTTGCCGATGTTTTGTTCACAGTAAAGGTACATGTGAAGGGAGGAATTGTGAACTACTTTATTAAAATCATATCCGTTCTTTGCTTTACTGCTACATTCAATTACCAATAGTCCGCTTAGATGCTGAATAGAAGATTATTAAGAACTAAGGCTATACAAGCCCTGTACGCCAGCCAGTTAGCGGCTGAGGCAAACCGTTTGGTAGCCATTGATGATATTGCCGAGGTGTATGCGCCCGACCTGAATTCCATGGAACCCCAAAACCGGGAAAAACTGGAAGGGCTTAAGCAACTGGCCGTGATGACTTTCGATGAAATCGTGAAAAACGGCAAACCCAACGAAGACGAAGACATTCCCTACGACGTAATTCAGACGGCCCGCAAGGTGTACAACGGGTACGAAAAGAAAATTGACCCCAAGCGGGAAAAAGTATCGGGTATTTATCCTTTCTTTAACGGCTATAAAAGGCAGACCGAACTGGACCGGCAGAAAATGGTCAATCGGGTGCTGGAGGAAACCATATCAATCTACGACGAGTTTCTGATGGTCATGCTGCTCCTGGTCGAACTGGGCCATCAGGCTAAACTGGAGCGGGAGCGCGAGTACTTTGACCCGGAGGCCTCTTTCCCCCGGGAGTCGGGTTTGGATACCAATTCGGTGATTCAGAAATTGCAAAACCACGAGCCGTTTCAGCAGGAGGTAATCCGGCGCGGGCTGGGCTGGGCCAACGACATGGCCACCGTACGGAAAACGTACCGCGAAGCGCTCCGCAAAGACGAAGACTATACCGAATACTGCCGGAAAACTACCCATACGGCCGAGGACAACCAGGTAATGGCCCAGCATATCCTTCGGAAGATTATTCTGAAGCACGAAATACCGCTGGAGTTCTTTGAACAACGGGACCTGTACTGGGTCGATCACAATGAACTTATCCGTAGCTTAGCCGTCAAGACCCTGAAGTCGGTCGAGAAAAACGGTGAACTGCAACTGGCCTCCCTGACGGATGATTGGGACGAAGATCGTTTCTTTGTGGAGGAGCTTTTTAAAAGGGTAATTGAGAATGATGAGCAGTATGAAAACTATCTGAACGAACAACTCAAAAACTGGGACCTGGATCGGATAGCCCTGGTGGACATGATTATCATGAAAACGGCCCTGGCCGAGTTAATTTATTTTACAGGGATACCCATAAAGGTTACGATAAACGAGTACATTGAGATCGCCAAACGGTATAGTACCCCCAAAAGCGGTAAATTTGTGAACGGGGTACTTGATGTGCTGGCCGAAAAGCTAAAAGCCCAGGGGGTTATACGGAAGAGCGGACGGGGATTGATTGATAACAAATAGGGGAGTACCTTAGCAGTATCGTGTATTAACCAATTGCTAAATAACCGAAATTTATAAAGCCATGAGTTCAACAAGCCGTACATTACTGGCCTTTCTGACCGGCTGCGCAACGGGCGCCGTGTTGGGTGTACTATATGCTCCGGACAAGGGAGAAGTAATCCGTGACCGACTTTCTTACCGGCTCTCCAAGTACCGCGAGGAACTGGAACAACTGGTAGCTGACCTCATTGAAGGAAAAAACCTGCCCGATAGTCTGGCCAAAGCCGAAGGCGAACGGGTAGTAAGCGATGCCCGCGAAAAGGCAGAGCGACTCCTGGAAGACGTAGATCGCCTGATGGCGCAGATAAAAAGTCAAAATCACTGATTTTAAATCCGGATATGAAGAAGATTCTGATTGCTGTTTTTGTCCTGGGCCTGGGAGGTACCCTGGTTTCCTGCGGAGAAAAAGATTCCCAAAGCAGTGCCAACGAATTTCGGGACAAAATGCCCGTTTTGGCCCTACAGGATAGCGCTTCCTTTGATTTTGGAACTATCAAAGAGGGTGATATAGTGGAAAAGAAATTCCGGTTTCGGAACGAAGGTGAGTTTCCGCTGATCATCAACAACGTAACGGCCTCCTGCGGATGTACCATTCCGGAGTGGCCCCGCGAACCCATTGCGCCCAACGAAGAAGCCAGCATCCTGGTTCGTTTTAACACCAAAGGCAAACCAGGCCCGCAGGTTAAAACCGTAACGGTGTATGCCAATACCGAACCGGCGCTGTCGGAACTACGCCTGCAGGGAATAGTGCAGGGGGGTGAAGCCACGGCAGCAGCCCAATAAGTACCCAATTTTAATCTATTTAGTCAATACAGTAGACCCAATAATCTTATGCAATTTTCTCTTCTGGCTCAGGCACAACCCGGCGGCTCACAGGCCATGATTTATCAGGTAATAATGTGGGTAGGTATAATAGGGGTGTTTTACTTCTTCATGATTCGTCCACAGCAGAAAAAGCAAAAAGACCAGAAACAGCTCATTGAGAACCTGAAAAAAGGTGATAATGTAGTGACAATCGGGGGCCTTCACGGTAAAATTTATAGTGTGGATGAAACAACCGTAACCCTTGACCTGGACAAAGGCGTAAAAATAACCTTTGAGAAATCTTCCATTGCACGCACGGTTGCTACCGCTTCGCGGACGGCGACTTCCGCCTGATCCCCGGTTAACGGTCCATTCTGAATTACCCGCTAACGGCCACTGCCGGTAGCATAGCTGACTATATTTTGAAAACGTCTCCCTCCCGTTCCGGCAAGTTGAAAACCGTCGTCGTTTGCCTCTTGGCGGCTACATTTTTCTGGTTGATGAATGCCCTCAACAAGGACAATTATTCTCTGCGCCTGAGTTATCCCATCCAGTTTGTTTACAACGATTCCGCTTTTATTCCGGTACAACCTTTACCCAGTACGGTTTCGGTCAATGTGTCGGGTGACGGCTGGAACCTGCTCCGGAAGTCGTGGTTTAACTTTAACGCCCGGCCCGTAGAGTACCGGGTAAATAACCCGCTGACGGCCAACTTTATTAATCCTACTTCTCTCACCGACCAGATAACCGAGAACTTCCCCAACATGCGGGTTAACTACGTGGTGGCGGATACGTTTGAGATTGGATTTGAACGAAAAGCCAGTCGTACCATAGCGGTGCGGGTAGACAGCGCCGCCATCAGCCTGAACGATGGCTACGTTATTTCCAGCTTTATTAATTCGACTCCCTCCCAAATTACCGTCACTGGTCCTGCTTCAATTCTGGAAGAGTACCCCGACACAGTTGTGCTGCAGGTACCGGCCCGCCGGATACAGAACAACTACGACGAAACACTCCCGATACCGGTTCCGGCTCACCCGCTGGTACAGGTAAGTGTCCAAACCGCCCTTGTCAGTTTTGAGGTAGCACAGTTACTGCGACCACTGCCTACGCAATAAAACGTATGGAACGAGAGCGGCCCCTGCAGGTAGGTGTAACGGGAGGTATCGGTTCCGGCAAAAGTGTGGTCTGCCGTATTTTTTCCTGTCTGGGAGTACCCGTGTACGAAGCCGACGAGCGGGCCCGGTGGCTCACCAACCACGATCCCCAACTCCGCCGGGAAGTCACGGAACTACTGGGGCCCGAAGCCTATACCGCAGCCGGTACTTACAACCGCGCCTACGTGGCCTCCCGCGTTTTTGGAGATCCGCTCCTGTTGGAAAAATTAAACCATATTGTACACCCCCGCGTTTTTGCTGACTCTGACCAATGGCTTACCCGCTACCGGCAGGTACCTTACGTCGTTCGGGAAGCAGCCCTGATGAATAAAGCGGGAGATAGAAATACGCTAGACTACGTAGTGGTAGTTAATGCGCCGGTACAACTTCGTTTTGAACGTACCCAAAAAAGAGATCCGCAGCGTTCAGAAGAAGAAATAAGGCGGATTATGGACCGGCAGGTACCCGACGCAGAACGCCTCCTGATCGCCGACTTTGTGATTGAAAATGATGAAGCTTCGGCGGTACTACCTCAGGTACTCAGGCTGCACCAGGTACTATTGCAAAAGTAATAGTATCTACAAAGTACCCGCTCCCCTAAAAGTCAACATCGAGTCCCAGTTTCTGCTGTAACTCCCGCAGATAAGGGTTTTTTTCGGCCATGTAGTTGAATTTCTCCAGCGGGGTGTAGGGCATTCGCTTCACTTCCTGGGGGGCCACGCGCGGTTCCAGTACTAGGGCAGGCTCCTGAAATCGTTGACGCAGGAAGGTCAGCAAGTCCACTCTCAGATCCTGAAGGGTTTCTTTCTGGAGGTCATTGTCCAGCGCAATCCGGATGGAGGTACCCGCCAGTTCCACTTCCCGGTTCAGGGTAACTTCCTCGGTAATGGAGTCACGCTCCTGCTTTCTGATTTCGGCAAACTCCTTCCAGGCCGCTTCCAGGTTCTCCGGATTTAAAGGCGCTGTAGTCAGGGGTAGTTGGGCAACGGAAGTACTTCGGGCTTTCCCGGTACTTTCTTCCTGGATATGGGTTTCGGAAAGGGTAGGGGTTAATAGCTGCACCGTACTTCTCAGCTTGCTGCTTACCGGCTTGGGAGGTACCGCGGTGGTTGTTACAGGAGTCGAAATTCCCGGATTAGCGACTACCTGAGCCGCTACAACCGGAGTTGCTGGACCGGGAGTAGTGGCCGGGGGAGCGGTTGTGCCGTTGGTTCTGGCATAAGCCGGTGGTGCCGGTTCGGTGGTTACTGGCTGGCCAGGCTCATCTTTTTTTTTTGCCGTTTCGTCAACGGCAGCCGGCGTATTCAGATTTAGGACGTTGGGCAGGTTGGCCAGTTTCATCAGGCACAGCTCCACGTGCAAACGCTGATTTTTGGCGGCCTTGTAGTTAATGTCGCACTGGCTCCCCACGCTCATGGCCGAAAGCAGAAAACTCATAGGCGCCTGCGCCGACTGCGTGAGGTACTTCTGGTGCGCCACCGAGGATACCTGCAGGAGCGGGATAGTGGCGGGATCTTTACAAACCAGCAAGTTACGGAAGTGCTCGAGCAGGCCCACCACAAACAGGTGACCGTCAAAGCCCTTTCGCACAATTTCATCAAACAGGACCAGCGATTGCGCTACCTTGCCCTCCATCAGGGCATCGGTGAGGCGGAAATAGTAGTCATAGTCGAGAATATGCAGATTTTCAAGAACAGCCTGGTAACTGAGCCGGGTACCGGTCGAGAAGGTCACATTCAGGTCAAACATCGACAGAGCGTCCCGAAGTCCCCCGTCGGCTTTTTGTCCAATCAATTCCAGGGCTTCGCGCTCGGCCTCAACCCCTTCCTTTTGGGCAATCTGCTCAAGGTGGTCGGCAATATCTTTGGACCGGATACGATTAAAGTCAAAAATCTGACAACGCGACAGGATCGTAGGCAGAATTTTGTGCTTTTCGGTTGTAGCCAGGATAAAAATGGCATAGCTGGGGGGCTCTTCCAGCGTTTTCAGAAACGCGTTAAAAGCCGATTGCGACAGCATGTGTACCTCATCAATAATGTAGATCTTGTACTTACCCGTTTGGGGCGGGTACCTTACCTGGTCAATGAGGTTACGGATATCCTCCACGGAGTTATTGGAAGCCGCGTCAAGTTCATGAATATTAAAGGAAGCATTGTTCTGAAAGCTCACGCACGACTCACACTCCCCGCAGGGTTCTACGTCATCGGCCAGGTTCTGGCAGTTGATAGTCTTGGCCAGAATCCGGGCACAGGTTGTTTTACCAACCCCCCGGGGACCGCAAAACAGAAAAGCCTGCGCCAGGTGATTGGTACGAATGGCATTCTTTAAAGTAGTAGTAATATGCGATTGCCCCACCACCGAATCAAAGGTGACCGGGCGGTATTTTCGTGCCGATACAACAAAATGCTCCATGGGTGCAAGTTACTGCCGTGGTACGGATTTTCAAAGTTACTTTTTCCCAATCAGCTCATAAACCCGCACATAATCGACTACCAATTTTTGCGGAAAAATACTGTCGTCAATTCCTTTTTCGCCCCCCCAGTTTCCCCCAATGGCTATATTCAGGATCAGGTAAAAAGGCTGGTCAAAAGGCCACTCCTGCCAGCCATAGGAGGCTTCTTTAGGAAAATTAAAAGTAGGTTTTCCATCTACCCACATGGTTATCCGATCTGGGGTCCATTCGCAGCTGTAGACGTGAAAATCCGATGAAGCGCTTTTGATTATTTTGCTGTTTCCTTTTACCGGGAAAGCTTTTGAATGAATATTACTATACACCCGGTTCTGGTCGAAACCTACGTGAGCTACCAGGTCAAACCCTCCGTTATCCGGCCAAAACTTGTCCCCGTAGGTATTCTGATTGGCCAGTGCCCAAATGGCCGGCCAGGTACCCCGGCCGCTGGGTAGCTTGGCCCGCACCTCAAATTTGCCGTACTTAAAGCTGGCTTTGTCCCTGGTAACCAGCCGGGTTGAGCTGTATTGGCGGTTTCCAGATACCTCTTTTCTGGCCTCAATGGTCAGCAATCCATTTTCAACCCTGACATTTTCCGGATTGTTAGTATAGTTTTGAAGTTCGTTGTTACCCCAGCCACTGCCACCGAGGTCAAAGCTCCATTTCTCAGAAATCGGTTTTCCGGTATAATCAAATTCGTCCTGCCAGACCGGGGTCTCACTAAAAATATAATTATCAGGAACTGTAATCTCTTTTTCCTTGCAAGACAAGTTAGTAATGAGCAGGGCAATGGTACTGATTCGAATAAAGTATTTCATGATAGGGAGGGGAAGTGTTTTCAAAGGAAGAAATGGTAAACTTTAATTACCTAACGGGTATATTCAACAATAACGACACCAGGTGCGGTTACAGTTCAAAAGCTACCTGATAAGGCCAGAAGCAAATTTCCTGCCCTTTTTAAACCCTTCCTTCTCCTCAAAAAACGCTCCTATAATAGTAAGTTACTTCTTTTCAATCAGCTCGTACACCCGCACGTAGTCTACCTCCATTTTTTGCGGAAATACACTATCATCTACGCCTTTTTGTCCTCCCCAGTTACCGCCTACGGCGATATTCAGAATCAGGTGAAAGGGCCAGTCGAAGGGCCATTCCTGCCAGCCGTAGGAGGGTTCCTTTTTGAACGTGAAGTAATCTTTGCCGTCTACCAGCACGGTTACGCGTTCCGGCGTCCATTCGCAACTGTACACGTGGAAGCCGGTCGAAGCCCCTTCCACTATAACATTATTACCCTTATTGGTTTTGATGGCGTGGTTAAAAGCCTTGGTATGGATGTTACCGTGTACGCGGTTCTGGTCGAAGCCTACGTGTTCCATTATATCAATTTCCCCATTGTCGGGCCAGAACTTGTCGCCGTAGTTACTCTGGCTCGCCAGGGTCCAGATAGCCGGCCAGGTACCCCGGCCGCTGGGTAGTTTGGCCCGCACTTCAAACTTGCCGTAGATAAAGTCCCCCTTGTCCTTGGTGACCAGCCGGGCCGAACTGTACTGGCGGTTGCCGGAGGGCTCTTTCCGGACTTGAATGGTTAACATACCATTTTCAACGCGGGCATTTTCGGATTTGTCGGTGTAGTTTTGTAATTCATTATTGCCCCAGCCGTGGCCCCCCAGGTTATAGCTCCACTTTTCCGGATTGGGTTTGCCGGTATAATCAAATTCATCGGCCCAGACGGGGGAGGTGCTAAAGGTATACTCTTTTTGGGTACTTATGGTCCCCGCTGGCGGAGGTACCGGGCCGGATTCTTTGCAGCGAAAGGCCAGCGAAACCGATAGAATAAAAAAAGCACTGCTTACTACTACTTGTTTCATATAAGAAAAGGTAAAGTTGGTGTTAATAAAAGGACACAAATTAAAAATATAATGAAGTCATTACAACTTCGCACCGAAGTAAACGTGCCACCGTCGCCCTGGAAGCTCAGCCATCAGTCCAGTATCCTTACCCTTGGCTCCTGCTTTGCCGAAGTACTGGGTACCCAGTTGTTGAGCTATAAGTTCAGGGTACTTTCCAATCCTTTTGGCACGGTTTTCAATCCGGTTTCGGTGGTGAAGCTGCTGCGAATGTCCCTCCGGGAAGAATTACCCCTGATGGGCCACTTTCTGTTAAATAACGACGGCGTATACCTCCACCACGACTTTCATTCGTCGCTCTGGGCGACCGATTCCCAAAGCCTGGATGTACTGCTGCGTACGCGGATGGGCGAGGTGAAGAAATTTTTGCTCCGGGCCGACACCCTGGTACTTACCCTGGGTACGGCCTATGTCTATAAATCGATCCGGACGGAGGAGTATGTTTCCAATTGCCACAAAGTACCTTCCAGCCAATTCAGGAAAGAACTCTTATCAATAAATGAAATTACGCAGGAACTGGAATCGCTGCTTCAGCTCCTGAAAAGCCACAACCCCGCACTACGCGTGGTACTTACGGTGAGTCCCGTAAGGCATACCCGCGATACCCTACCGCTTAATCAGGTGAGTAAATCAATTTTGAGGGTGGCGTGTCATACCCTTTCTGAGGCGCACGAGCAGGTTACCTACTTTCCCAGCTATGAAATTATGATCGATGACCTGCGGGACTACCGCTTTTACGAGCCTGATCTTATTCATCCCAATGAGGTGGCTCAGGACCATATCTTTCGTACTTTTGCGGAGTCGTACATGGAAGGTACTACCCTTGAATTTATAGAGGAGTGGAATTCTGTCCGGCGAATGCGGGAACACCGGCCGCAGCATGGCCCCACCGAAGCGCACCGAAAGCTACTGCTCAACCTGGCCGGCCGTCTGCGTAAACTTTCGGAGCGGGTGGATGTACAGCCGGAGCTTCGGGAAGTGGAGCAGGAGCTGAATAATTTTCCTGCCGGGGAATAAACTCATTCGGAAAGTTAGGTGTTGTCAGGAGTGGACCCACTTGGAATCATAATAATATACTATACTTCAACTGAACGCGTACCCTCAGCGTTGCCTGATTTTTTACCATGGGAGAATTTGCCGTTAATAAAGAAAAAGTACTAAAAGCCCTCAGTACCGTCGAAGAACCCGATCTGAAAAAAGATCTGGTCACGCTGGGCATGGTCAAAGATATTGAAGTAGGTGTCGATCAGGTCAGCTTTACGGTGGTATTGACTACCCCCGCCTGTCCGCTCAAGGAACTGATCCGGAAACGGTGCGTAGATGCCATTCATACTCATATTAGTCCGGATATTGAAGTAATTGTAAACCTTACCGCCGACGTTACCTCGAGTCGTCAGGGAGCCGTCATGATTCCGGGCGTTAAGAATGTGATAGCGGTTGCCTCGGGCAAAGGAGGCGTAGGGAAGTCTACCGTTACGGCCAACCTGGCAATGGCGCTGCACCGTTCGGGCGCTAAGGTAGGTATCATAGATGCTGATATTTACGGGCCTTCCATCCCGGTTATGTTCGGGGCGGAAGATATGCAGCCTACCATTACCCCCCGTGATGGCAAAAACTACATCAATCCTATTAGTCAGTACGGAATCAAGATGATCTCCATCGGATTCCTGACACCGCCCGACAGTGCGGTTGTGTGGCGGGGGCCCATGGCCAGTCAGGCCCTGCGTCAGTTCTTTGCTGATACGCACTGGGGCGAACTGGACTACCTGCTCATTGACCTCCCGCCCGGTACCAGCGACATTCACCTGACGCTGGTTCAAACCGTACCGGTGACGGGTGCCGTTATAGTTACTACGCCTCAGAAAGTGGCTCTGGCGGACGCCAACAAAGGCTTAGCCATGTTCAAGCAACCGCAGATAAACGTACCGGTGCTGGGTGTCATTGAAAACATGGCCTACTTTACGCCCGAAGAACTACCCGACCACAAGTACTATATTTTTGGTAAAGGAGGTGGTCAGCAACTGGCCGAGCGGCATGGGGTACCCTTCCTGGGGCAAATACCGCTGGTGCAGAGTATCCGGGAAGCCGGTGACGAAGGCCGTCCGGTGGTTATGAATAACGAACCGGTTACCGGAACCGCCTTCCGGGAAGTAGCCGAAGTACTTGCGCAGTATGTATCTATCCGTAACGCTACTGCCGACAAAACCCAGGTAGTAGAGATACGCGTGTAGGCGAAGAAAGCCGCAGGTATTTGAATTTTTCGTAAAAATGTTGCATTTTAGCGCATATATTGAAACAATGAATACAATCGAAAAAGAAAAGACTTTGGGATTGATCGAGCAGGCACTCGACTCTGTACGTCCTTATCTGATAGCGGATGGTGGCAACGTGAAACTAGCTGAACTAACAGATGATTTTATCGTGCGCCTGGAACTGACCGGCTCGTGCCAGACCTGCCCCATGAACGCCATGACCTTCCGGGCGGGCCTTGAGGAGGCGGTACGTAAGGCGGTACCCCACGTGCTGCGGGTAGAAGCCGTAAACATACCCGCTTTGGCCTGATTTTCCTTTTGAGTAGTACTTTACCTACTTAAGTAATCCTTTTGCAAAATGCTTCGTGTCTGCCACCCGGTTGTGTACAGGAAGCATTTTGTGTTTTTAAGGGGTATTATGTCATATTTTGATTGACACCTGCGGATACCAGGCACTTACTTCGGACGTTGCTTTTCAATTATCCTGTCAATCCCTATCTTGCGGCTTCTCTTAAACTTTGGTTAAGTCATGCGTATTGGCATTTTTTTCGGTGGGCCTTCCCGTGAGCGTGAGATTTCTTTTGCCGGTGGCAAAACAGCCTTTGAGCACTTGGATAAACAACTTTTTGAGCCGGTTCCGGTATTTGTCGATAGCTTTGGACGCTTTATCAAGCTGAATCCGGCCTGGATGTACGAGGCCAGCATCCGGGATTTTTTTCCTTCTCCGGGTCAGCAGACCGACGACTACCGTGTTTATATTGAATCGCTGCCCCATCTGGCGCGGGTGGCCGTTTCTCCGGAATTGGGTGAGCTTATCACCCCCGAGCAATTTGGCGAGCATTTTGATTTTGCCATGCTGGCCATGCACGGTCCCGACTGCGAAGACGGTGCCATCCAGGGCCTTCTGGAATGGTACCGCATTCCCTACAGTGGCCCGGGCCTGATGGGTTCGGCGGTGGGTATTGATAAGGTACTTCAGAACGAAATGATTGCCCTGGCCAACGGCCAGAAAAAAGGCATGATGGTAGTACGGTACGACCAGTGGCAGCAGCCAGATCGTCAGCAACTTTTTGAGGAAGTGAAGTCAACGCTGGGGGTACCTATAGTGGTAAAGGCCCCGCACCAGGGGTCTTCAATCGGGGTGGCCATCGTGCAGAAAGACAGCTACGAAGATTTTGTGAAGGCACTTAACCAGTGTTTTTTTCAGTTGGAAGTCACGGCCGAGGAGTGGCTGAATATGGATGAGTCTGGTAAAAAAGCCTGGGCTCAGCGCATAGCCAACCTCGACGAAGGCATTGGCTTTCCGGTAGTAGTGGAGGGTACTTTCCTGTATCACCCCAAAGACCTTATTACCTACCTTGACGGGGCTTTTTCTACAACGAACGAGACACGTACCTTGTCCAGTACCAATGCCGAAGATCAGGTCCTGCTGGAAGCATTTGTGAGCGGTCAGGAGTTTTCGTGCGGGTGCATTCAGCACGACGACGGCTCTACGCTCGTACTGCCTCCTACCGAAGTAATTAAAGTAGTTGAAGTTTTTGATTTTAATTCCAAATACAAACCCGGCGCTACCCGCAAGCGAATTCCCGTAGGTACATCCCTGGCTAATAACCGCAGGATTCAGGAGCACATTGGCCTGGTTTTTCAGCGGTTGGGTATCAACGTCTGTGCCCGTATTGATGGATTCCTGACCCCCAACGAAGAAGTACTGCTGCATGACCCCAATACCATACCGGGCATGTCGCCTACTTCGTTAATATTCAAGCAAATGGCCGAAATTGGGCTGAACGTAACGCAGGCGATTACGTACTTTATCCGGCAGTCGGTTCGGGAGCGGATTCGTACCGGAAAGGATACCTGGCACCTGAGGCAGCTTCTGCAGCAACTGGACGAAAAGATCACAGACCAGAGAGGAACCTCACTACCGGCTAAAGGCATCCTTTTCGGGGCAAACGATGAGCAGTACGCCCGGGCGCGGCAGTGTTTTGGAAAACTCAACGCCGAAGGTCAGTCCCGGCCGGTACCTGTCCTGCACCTGGACGACAGTACCTACGTTCAGTTACCCGTGCAGCTCATGTTTAAGGATTACGTAGAGGATTTGGTTTCGCTTATTCAGGGGGAGCGCGATCCTTTGCTGACAGAAACGGCCGAAAAGGCTGCTCCGCTAACTGCTTTTTACGCCGGAGCGGTAGACTTCGGGGTCAAAACCTATTCAAGTCCTGATAGTATCCCACTCATAGAAGATTGGATTGTTTTGGGGAATAGAGGTATTTGAGTGCGGGAAGGATTACTTTTAACCGAAAAGAGCTTTAACGGGCTCTTTTTTTATAAGTTACCCATCCTTATATTCATAATTTTGTTATAATTAGAATAACATAGAGGGGCAGGAGTTAGTATTTGTTAAGATTGCTTAACCGATTAGTACTATGGCAAATGGCGCAGAAAAAGTGAGGCTGGCCTTACAAAAGGAAAATAAAGGCTGGAAAAAATGGGGACCCTACTTATCCGAACGCCAGTGGAGTACCGTACGTGAAGACTACAGCAGCAATGGTGACGCCTGGAGTTATATTACCCACGAAATGGCCCGCTCCAAAGCCTACCGATGGGGCGAAGAGGGCATCGGAGGTTTCTCGGACAACAAGCAGCACATCTGCATGGCGTTTGCGTTCTGGAACCACCGGGACAAATTTTTGAAAGAACGCCTGTTCGGCCTGACCAACCGGGAGTCCAACCACGGGGAAGATGCCAAGGAAATGTACTATTACCTGGATAGTACACCCACCCATTCGTACATGAAAATGCTGTACAAGTACCCCCAGCAGCCTTTTCCTTACGACAAGCTACGCCAGGAAAATGCCCGCCGCGGTAAAGCCGATCAGGAATACGAGATCATGGATACCGATGTCTTTGACAATGACGAGTACTTTGACATAGTTATTGAATACGCCAAGGCCGATCCAGAAGATGTGCTGATGCAGGTAACGGTACACAACCGCGGACCGGAAGACGCACCCATCACGGTACTGCCTACCATCTGGTTCCGGAATACCTGGTCGTGGGGCTACGAGGCCTTTAATTACAAGCCCATGATGAACGGCATTGCCAACCGGCTCATTGAAGTGACGCACCGCAAACACGGCAAATTTAACCTGTACCTCGAGGACGCCGATCAGCTCCTGTTTTGTGAGAACGAAACCAATTTCAAAAAACTCTACGGGACTAATAATACGACTGCCTACCCCAAGGATGGTATCAACGACTACATAGTCAGTGGCCGCAAGTCGGCTACAGTTAATCCCAACCATATCGGTACCAAAGCGGCTGCCTCTTTTACCCGGATGGTCATGGCCGGAGGAAGCGTGACGTTCAAAATCCGGCTCGTAAACCAGACCAAGTCGGATCCCTTTGGTGATTTTGATGCGCTATTTAACAAACGCCTGCAGGAAGCCGATGAATTTTATGGCGACCTGCAGAAAGATGTAAAAGACCCTGAACTGTGCTCAATCCAGCGACAGGCCTATGCGGGTATGCTCTGGAATAAGCAGTTTTATTATTACAATGTGTACGAGTGGCTTAAAGGCGATCCTTCCCAGCCCGAGCCAAACGCTTCCCGGAAATGGGGCCGCAATTCGGGTTGGAAGCACCTGTACGCGGCCAACCTCATATCCATGCCAGATAAGTGGGAGTACCCCTGGTTTGCGGCCTGGGACCTGGCTTTCCACTGCATTCCCCTGGCCCGGGTAGATGCCGATTTTGCCAAGCGCCAACTCGAAATCTTGCTGCGCGAGTACTACATGCACCCCAACGGCCAGATACCCGCCTACGAATGGAATTTTTCGGATGTGAATCCGCCCGTACATGCCTGGGCTACCTGGAAGGTCTACGAAATAGACCGGGAGCAGCGTGGAGGCGTAGGGGATGTGGAGTTTCTGGAAAAAATATTTCACAAGCTCCTGCTAAACTTTACCTGGTGGGTTAATCAGAAAGACGAAACCGGCAATAATATTTTCAGCGGCGGCTTCCTGGGCCTTGATAACATCGGGGTATTTGACCGGTCTACACCCATGCCGTTTGGCGGTCAGCTCGAACAGGCCGACGCGACCGGCTGGATGGCCATGTACACCCTGAATATGCTGCGTATTTCGGTGGAGATTTCGCTCAAGCAGCCCGTGTATCAGGATATGGCTTCCAAGTTCTTTGAGCATTTCCTGCATATCGCCGGCGCTATGGAGTCCATGGGCGGCGAGAATAATACCATTAGCCTGTGGGACGAAGACGACCAGTTTTACCACGATGTCATCCATATTCCCAACGGGCAGAGTATCCTGCTGAAGGTACGCTCCATTGTGGGTTTGATTCCGCTGTTTGCCGTGGAGATTCTTGACCCGCAGATGCTGGAAAAAATGCCGGTATTTAAGCGGCGCGTGGAGTGGGTTATCGCTAACCGGCCCGATCTGGCCCGGCTTATTTCCCGCTGGTTTGAATCGGGTAAGGGCGAAAACCGCCTGCTTTCAATCCTGCGCGGACACCGGATGAAAATGATCCTTAAGCGGATGCTCGACGAACAGGAGTTTCTGTCCGACTACGGCGTCCGGGCGCTTTCCAAGTACCATAAAGAAAACCCCTATAAGTTTTTTATCAACGGGGAGGTACTTGAGGTAGAGTACACACCGGCCGAAGCCCTGACGGACATTATGGGCGGAAACTCCAACTGGCGCGGGCCCATCTGGTTCCCGCTGAACTACCTGATATTTGATTCGCTTCTGAAGTTTCATGCCTACTACGGCGATGATTTTGAGGTCGAGTACCCCACCAATTCGGGTAACCTGACCACCATCAATAAAGCGGCCCTGGGTATTGCTGATCGCCTGATCAATATTTTCAGACGCGATGAAAACGACCGCCGGGCCGTGAACGGCGACTGTGAAAAACTCCAGAATGATCCCCACTTCCGGGACCATATCCTTTTTTATGAGTACTTCCATGGCGACAACGGCCGGGGCTGCGGAGCCAGCCACCAAACCGGGTGGACGGGACTGGTCGCAGAGTTGATTCTGAAAGTAGCAGAGGCAAAAAGTATTACTTCCACAAAAACAGAAATGGTATTGGACAAAGAATAAATAATATCTTTCTTTACTTTTGACGCTTTAATTATAATCCACCTGTTCACATAAAACCACTTTGCGATTCACATGGCCGTACAACTTGAAAGTAACGTACAGGAAAAAGTTAATACCTGGCTTGAAGGTAACTATGATATAGATACCAAAGCTGTGATCCAGGATTTGATTGATAGCGAAAAAACGACCGAACTCACGGACGCTTTCTATAAAGATCTGGAATTTGGTACCGGTGGTCTGAGAGGCCTGATTGGTATTGGTTCCAACCGCATGAACCGCTACACCCTGGGGGCAGCTACGCAGGGGCTGGCCAATTACCTCAACAAAACCTTTGCCGGTGAAACGATCAAAGTAGCGATTGCCCACGACTGCCGCATTAAGTCAGATGAATTTGCCCGGATTACGGCTGACATCTTTTCGGCCAATGGCATCAAGGTGTACCTGTTTGAATCCCTTCGTCCCACGCCCGAACTATCCTTTGCCATACGGTTACTGGATTGCCACAGCGGGGTAGTGGTTACGGCTTCCCATAATCCCAAGGAGTACAACGGCTATAAAGCCTACTGGGTGGATGGCTCCCAGGTAGTAGCCCCGCACGATAAAAACATTATTGATGAGGTCAACGCCATTACTTCCATTGATGATATCAATTTTGAAGGCAATGAGTCGCTGATCGAAAAGATTGGCAGCAGTGTGGATGAAAAGTACCTGGATCACCTACTTACTTTATCTATTTCCAAAGACGCTATTGCCCGTCAGAAAGACTTAAAAATAGTATTTACGCCAATTCACGGCACCGGAGTAATGCTGGTCCCGGCGCTATTGGAACGCCTGGGTTTTGAAAACGTAACTGTAATCGAAGAGCAGGCCGAGCCCAATGGCAACGGACAGTTTCCTACCGTAGTGTATCCCAATCCGGAAGAAAGTGAGGCCATGAACATGGCCCTCGAAAAAGCCCGGGAAATAGATGCTGACCTGGTAATGGGTACCGACCCTGATGCCGATAGGGTAGGGATAGGAGCCAAAAACCACCACGGCGAGCTGCAGCTGCTGAACGGTAACCAAACCGCCAGCCTGCTGATTTACTACCTCCTGAACGCCTGGAAAGAGTCCGGTAAACTAACCGGAAACCAGTTTGTCTGCAAAACCATCGTAACCACCGATTTGATTGACAACATGGCCGATGCCTACGGGGTAAAGTGCTACAACACCCTGACCGGCTTCAAGTACATCGCGCAGGTTATCCGGGAGAAGGAAGGTCTGGAGCAATTTATTGGTGGAGGCGAAGAAAGCTACGGGTACCTGATTGGGGACGCGGTGCGTGACAAGGACGCCATTGCTTCCTGTGGTATGATTGCCGAGCTAACCGCTTACGCCAAAGACAAAGGTCTGAGCCTGTTTGACATGCTCATGGAGATTTACAAGCAGTTTGGGTTTTACTACGAAGGACTTATTTCCCTGACCAAAAAAGGCAAGTCCGGAGCGGATGAAATTCAGCAAATGATGGCTGATTTCCGGGCTAATCCACCCAAAACGCTGGCGGGCTCGGAGGTAATCCGGATGGATGACTACAAAGCCCTAATCACTACTGACTTACGGAATGGTACCCGGTACGAGATCCCGTCCGGCAAAATGGGAATTGAGTCATCCAATGTACTACAGTTCTTTACCACCGATGGTACCAAGTTTACCTGTCGGCCGTCAGGTACCGAACCCAAGATAAAATTTTACGTGGGGGTACGGGCACCGTTTGAGAAAAAAGAAGATTTCGACGCCGTTTACGCCAGCCTTAAAGATAAAGTAAAAGCAATTGGCGACGAATTAGGCTTGAAGTAAAGGTTCAGGTTAAAAAAAAGCCCTCCGATGGTAAAACGTCGGAGGGCTTTTTGTTGAGGGCTACACCGCCAATACAGTACGGTCGCGGCTGCTTTGCCAGGCCAGATCTATAACCCGGGTAGTAAGGAGTACCTCGGCGGGTTTAACGGCTGGCTCGGCCCCGTTAACTATTACATCGTATATATTATCGTAAAAAGGCATGTAGTTGCCGGGCAGGCTTTGGAAGGTACCCGAAAATTCTTCCGAATAAAGCGTACCCCAGCGGTCTTCGGGTTCTTCACCCCAGGGGGTAGTGTCGGGTAGTATGTCTTTACGAAGCGTTTCTTCCTGTACATCAAGTCCGATTTTTACAAAGGAGCCCCGGGTACCGTGCAGGGTATAGCGCAGGCTGCTGTCAAACACCAGCAGGCTCGACTTCACCAGTACGCTTTTGTCCGGGTAGTGCAGCCGTATAGCGAAAAAATCATCAATTTGGCTGCCTTCCCGCAGGGTTTTTATTTCGGCTGAAACCGCCTCCGGCTTCCCGAACAGCGCCAGGGCCTGGTCTACCAGGTGCGGACCCAGGTTGTAAAGGTTGCCGCCCCCGTCACCCGACTGCTCCTTCCAGGTGTTGGTTACGGGTACGGGGCGGTAGCGGTCGTAGCGGCTTTCAAATTCCACAATTTCACCAATGGTACCTTCCGCCATTATTTTTTTCAGGGTTAGAAAGTCCGAATCCCAGCGGCGGTTCTGGTAGGCGGTGGCCAGCAATCCTTTCCGGGCGGCCAGCTCCGTCAGCTCCCGCGCTTCCGCTTCGGTATTAGCAAAGGGCTTTTCGATCACTACATGCTTGCCGCTTTCAAGTACCGCTTTGGCGTAGTCAAAATGCGTATCGTTGGGAGTACAAATAAATACCAGGTCCAGGGCATCATCGGCCAGCAGCTCCTCCACGGTTCTTACGGTTTCAATGGACGAATCAAATTCCTGCGCTTCGTTTTTGCTGCGCTCCACTACTTTTTTTAGCTGAAACCGCGGATTAACCGAAAGGAACGGGGCGTGGAAATAACGACCCGACAAGCCAAAGCCAATAAGACCAACCTGTACTATTCTTGGGGACATTTTAGCTGAAATTTAGGTGAATTATAGAGTGATACAGTAGGAAAAGCACCCGCCGGGATTCTTATAATGAAAGGCAGTGAAGATTAAGTACCCCTAATATTAAAGGCTGAGGGAGGTACCTGCATCGCTTTCTTTATTTTTCAGGACGAATAAGGTTACCAACTACCCGTAAGCAGGGGGCGTATTTGGACGGGCTGTACTACCCGGATTTGGTTGAATAAGTACCTCCGTTATTCCCACCGCTAAACTTTAAATATATAGTCAGAAAGTCCCTAAATGGACAAGCAGGTCTACTGCCGGGAAGAGGTACCTGGATACATTAAGCCGGAGTGGGGAATCGTGGTAAAAAAATGATATTTTTGCGGGATGAAAGCCCCTGAACTTACCATCCGGTTCCGCGACCTGTCCGAGTTGGATTCCGTCGCCGCTCAACTTCTGTCGTTGGGCAATTCGGTACCGGTGTGGTTGTTTGAAGGGACTATGGGAGCGGGAAAAACTACCCTTATAAAAAAACTTTGTAGTCAATTGGGGGTTGTTTCCCTAGTACAAAGTCCGACTTTTGCCCTGGTAAACGAGTACCAGACGGCCGAAGGAGGCCTTATTTACCACTTTGATTTTTATCGTATCAAAAACGAAACCGAAGCCCTGGATATGGGAGTTGAAGAATATTTTGATGCAGGCGACTATTGCTTTGTGGAATGGCCGGGGCGAATCCTTTCCCTGTGGCCATCCAGCTATTTGCTTGTTGATATGAGTACCGATGAAGAGGGCGAACGTACAGTCCGTGCTTCTTTGATGTCTAACAATTTAAACGCTACGCAATGGGACAGCCTCAGGTAACTGGTTTTGAAGAATTGGCCAAACAATCTGTCCTTTATCCCCAGGAGTCGCTGGCGGCAGTAAAGACCAACAATAATGCTCTTCAAATCGGGCTGCCGCGGGAAATATCCCTGCAGGAAAATCGAATAGCACTTACCCCCGACGCCGTTTCTATTCTGGTCAGAAACGGCCACGAAGTACTGGTAGAAAAGGCCGCCGGGGAAGATGCCAACTACCCCGACCATGAGTACAGCGAAGCCGGCGCCCAGATAGTACCTGGCCCGGAGGAAGTATACAAGTCCAACCTTATCCTGAAGGTAGAGCCGCTGGTAGAGGAGGAGTTTAAATTTGTTAAAACGGGTTCTACGGTTATTTCGGCGCTGAATCTGCCCAGCCTGCAGAAGCCCTACTTTGAAAAACTAAATCAAAACAAAATAACGGCGATTGGTTACGAGCTCATTGAGGACCAGGTAGGCGGTATGCCCATTATCCGGGCTATGAGCGAAATTGCCGGGAGTACGGTGCTGCTCATTGCGGCCGAGTACCTCAGCAATCCCAACGGGGGGCGGGGTATAATCCTGGGCGGTATTACGGGGGTACCTCCCACCAAAGTAGTGATTCTGGGAGCCGGTACCGTGGCCGAGTACGCGGCCCGCGCCGCCCTGGGCCTGGGCGCAGACATCAAGGTTTTTGATAAACATATTTACCGGCTGCAGCGGCTTAAGTACGCCGTTGGCCAGAATCTATATACCTCCATTATTGATTCAGACACCCTCACCGAAGCCATTAGCCGGGCCGATGTAGTAATTGGGGCCATGCGGGCCGAAGAAGGGTTAAGCCCCTGTGTGGTAACCGACGAAATGATTTCGGTCATGAAACCCAGCTCGGTCATTATTGACGTAAGCATTGACCAGGGCGGTTGTTTTGAATCATCCCGGATGACTACCCACAAAGACCCCGTATTCCGGCACCACGAGGTAGTACACTACTGTGTTCCCAACATACCTTCGCGGGTGTCCCACACGGCGAGCGCCGCGCTGAGCAATATTTTCCTACCTTTTTTACTCCAAACGGGTACTATTGGCGGCATTGAAGAAATGATTTATGCTAATCGTTGGTTTATGAAAGGGGTGTACAGCCACAAAGGTACCCTGACCAACGCTTTTATTGCCCGCAAGTACCACATGCGTTATAAAGACCTGACCTTGTTGCTGGCTGCCCGTATGTAGCGTAGGTACCTGAATCCCAAATGCAATAACCCATGATCAATCATAGCAACGAAAATGTATTAATGGACGATGCCAATTCGCCGGAGCTGGATAAAAAGCTGCTGGGAATGGTGTCAGAAGACTTTGTGAAGGTATCGGACCAGTTAAAAGAGGCCTCCTACCAGATTCGCAAAAGAGGTTTTTCGGAGCATCCCGTTTTTGTGGCGTCGAAGAGTGACGTAGAGATTGGGGTCTTGCTGCTCGCTTCCACCGAACTCTCCAATCTCTGGAACTACCGGGCTACTTTCCTGCAGGAGTTCATTGACCGGAACCTGGTGGGCAAGGAATCCGAAGAACTATTTAAGGAAAATTACAGGAACCCGGACGAGTACTGCTGCCTGTTTGTGGTACACGGCAATTTCGCCGGATTTATCTTTGTGCCCTACCCGGAAGACTAACCGCTTTGTGGTCAGGGTAGAAAATACTATGTGAAAAGAGCGGGCTAACCACCTGCTCTTTTTGTTTTACCGGCCGCTCCCGGCCGCCCTGGCTTTTCATTTTCCCGCGCTTTTTATTAGAGTACTATCCTCTGCATAATTCTGGCTAAAAAAAGGAGGTGGGTGAGGCTTTTACCACCGGCGGGGAAGGTGCCGAAACAATGTTACATTTTTAAGGTACCCTGCTCCAAAGCCTCCTGGCTGACAGCCCGAAATAAAGGAGGAAAAAGATTGTTTTTGTCAGGATTCTTTGCGGGAAAAAGAGAGGAAAATCCACAAAAAAATTGTATATTTACACGTTAAAAAACCCTCAGAACGGGTACTTTTATAGTAGTGTAAAATAACCTATATGGCAAACGAAGCAACGCTTGAAGTAAGTAGTAATTATTTAGCCGATAACATTCAGGTACTTGAAGGTCTGGAAGCTGTGCGGAAGCGCCCGGCTATGTACATCGGAGACACCGGTTTTAAAGGAGTTCACCACCTGATCTGGGAGGTAGTTGATAACTCCATAGATGAAGCAATGGCCGGCTACTGCGATACCATTGACGTCATCATTCGGGAAGGTAACTCTATTACAGTAAAAGATAACGGTCGGGGTATCCCCACTGGCATACATACCAAGGAAAAACGCTCCGCGCTGGAAGTAGTAATGACCGTACTGCACGCGGGGGGTAAATTTGATAAAGATACCTACAAAGTGTCCGGTGGTTTGCACGGGGTGGGGGTATCCTGCGTAAACGCTCTTTCTATTGATCTGCGGGCGGAAGTACATCGCGAAGGGAAAGTATTTGAGCAGGAATACCAGAAAGGACAGCCTTTGTACCCCGTTCGGGTTATTGGTGAGTCAGACCGTACGGGTACTATTATTCATTTCAAGCCCGACGATACCATATTTACCGTTACCGAATACAAGTACGACACCGTGGCTACCCGTCTGCGGGAGTTGTCATTCCTGAACAAAGGGATTAAACTTACCCTGACCGACGAGCGTGAACTGGACGAAAACGGAGTACCCCGGCACGAAGAGTTTTTGTCGCAGGGCGGTCTGGTGGAGTTTGTTGAGTACCTGGACGCTACCCGTCCGGCCCTGATTCCCTCGCCCATTCACATGGAAAACGACCGGGGGGTTGTACCGGTAGAAGTATCCCTGATTTACAACACATCTTACAGCGAGAATGTATTCTCGTACGTTAATAACATCAATACCATTGAAGGCGGTACCCACGTATCCGGTTTCCGGGCGGCCCTGACCCGTACCCTCAAAGGATACGCGGAAAAGTCGGGAATACTGGCTAAGGAGAAAATCGAAATCAGCGGGGATGACTTCCGGGAAGGCTTAACGGCCGTGATTTCGGTAAAGGTACAGGAGCCTCAGTTTGAGGGACAAACCAAAACCAAGCTCGGTAACTCCGACGTAGCCGGTGCGGTAAGCCAGGTCGTTTCCGAAATGCTGGAAAACTACCTGCAGGAGCACCCCAAGGAAGCCCGGATTATTGTAGACAAGGTAGTACTGGCCGCCAAGGCTCGAATAGCGGCGCGTAAAGCCCGCGAAATGGTACAACGGAAGAATGTACTGACCGGTACCGGTTTGCCCGGTAAACTGGCCGACTGCTCCGAAACCGACCCCAACGTATGTGAACTCTACCTGGTGGAGGGAGACTCGGCCGGTGGTACGGCCAAACAGGGACGTAACCGCGCCTTCCAGGCTATTCTGCCGCTCCGGGGTAAAATCCTGAACGTGGAAAAAGCCCAGGAGTACCGTATTTACGAGAACGAAGAGATCAAGAACATGTTCACAGCCATGGGCGTGCAGATTGGGAAAGATGGTGACGAGCGGGCGCTGAATATTGACAAGCTGCGCTACCACAAGATTATCATCATGACGGATGCGGATATTGACGGTAGCCACATCCGTACGCTTATCCTGACGTTCTTCTTCCGGTATATGAAGCTATTGATTGACAGCGGCTACATATACATAGCCCAGCCACCGCTGTACCTCATCAAGAAAGGACGCGAGGAGCGCTACTGCTGGACCGAAGCGCAACGCGAAGCTGCCGTTAGGGAACTGGCGGGCGGACGCGAAGAATCGGTAAATATTCAGCGGTACAAAGGTTTGGGAGAAATGAACGCCGAGCAACTATGGCAAACTACCATGAACCCGGACAACCGTAGCCTGAAACAGGTAACTGTAGAGTCAGCCGCCGAAGCAGACCACCTGTTCTCGATGCTGATGGGCGATGAAGTAGGTCCGCGTCGGGAGTTTATTGAGAAAAATGCTAAGTACGCCCGCGTAGACGTGTAGAGCCTTCATCTCTTCCGTGTAAATCACAAGAGAAATTTAATAGACGGATGGCTGAACCTGGGTGTCGGCCATCCGTTTTTTATTTAAAACAGCCAGCCTGGTATGGAAAAAAAGGTACACTGGATTCTGAATGGTTGCATCTGCCTGGGTTTGCTTTCTTGCAGAGAAACTTTTGATACGCAACCTATTCGGGTCGATTCTGAAATGGCTCCCTACCTCCTCCGCTTTGAAAAAGAGGCCGCCAGGCGTGGTGTTAATATAAGTCAGCAACTGAAGGAAATAGATGTGGCCTTTGGTACCGTAGCCAACGACGGGATTTACGGTCAGTGTACCCGAAGTACCAAACAGCGAAAACGAATACTGATAAATAGAGTACAATGGCGAAAAGATGAGGACCTGGCGCACGAACGAATTGTTTTTCATGAATTGGGCCATTGTGTACTGGATTTGCCGCATAGTAACCAGGCTTTCTCAAACGGTACCTGCCAGAGCATCATGAATGGTACCGAGAATGGCTTTAGTTGCGCCCAGAACTACTCGTACCGTACCCGTACCTACTACCTCGACCAGCTTTTTGGGAAAGAAACAGCAGCACCCTCCTGGACTACCTTTCCCTTTCTGAACGATTTTTTCAATACCACCTTACAGGCCGTTGTCACAAACGAACACGGGAGTCCTCTTTCGGGGGTAAGTGGTAGGCTGGTCAACCAGGCCGATACTACCTTCCAGGTCCTATTACCGGCTACCACGGGTCCGGCGGCGGGCGGGCAAACTTTAAACCTCACCAGTACCTTTGATGGGAAACTAATCCCGGACGGTACCTACGCCGTTGAATTCAGAAAAAAAGGGTTTGAAACTATTCGGAAAACCATTGAGTATACCGGCCAGGGAAGAATACTTCTGGAAGCTGTACAAATGCGCTTTACCGACAGGTGCCTGGGTAGCCTGAAAGCCGCCTTTGAAGTACAGGGTACAGAAATTGGCCTGGGACAAAATGCAACGCAGGCAGGGGTTGAGGTTTCCCTACAGAATGTTTGCACCCAACCCGTGACCGGCCTTACCTACCGGGCTTACCTGGCACAGGGAGGAGTGCTCAATGTGGTGCGGGAAGGTCTCTTGTCTGCAACTAGTCAGGAGGTGGAACTCAGGTTCGGCAAGGAGAGTCACACTTCGCTTCGGCCCGGAAATGCGGTGCTGATTATCGTAATCCAGAGTACTGAGCAGGCCGAACTATTCGTTTTCAGAAAGAATGTAAGGCTGGTTGCATAACCGCTACTCTCTTTTTAGAGTTATTAGTATATTATTTGAGCCCCTATGAATACCGAGTCAGATCCATTACATAGCAACGAAAAAAAGAGTACACTTTCAAATCTGTTATCTTTTTTTAACGACCGACGTGACACGCCCGACGACAGCCGGTTTATGCGTTCGGACGAAAGAGTCAATACGGTCATTGACCAGAGTAATTTTATCAGCCGCGACCTGAGCTGGCTTCGGTTCAACGAAAGGGTACTTGACCAGGCCAAAAACCCCGAGCGGAATCTGTTTGACCGGCTTAAGTTTCTGGCCATTGCTTCTTCTAATCTTGATGAATTTTTTACGATTCGGATAGGAAGTCTATACAACTACCTCGATTACAGCAAGGAGCGGGTTGACTATTCAGGATTGCGCGAAGTACCTTTTCGTAAAACCTTGTTAAAGGCGGTACATCAGTTTACGAAAGAGCTGCATGAGTGTTAC
This sequence comes from Telluribacter sp., assembly GCF_035998675.1. Taxonomy (NCBI): domain Bacteria; kingdom Pseudomonadati; phylum Bacteroidota; class Cytophagia; order Cytophagales; family Spirosomataceae; genus Telluribacter; species Telluribacter sp. Next base: position 73,002 of record NZ_DASYHI010000016.1, on the reverse strand, counting down.
AACCGGCAACTGCTACCCCTGTTCGAAGACCACAAATTTCGGCTGGTAACACTTGAAGATCTGGACGGGGAGGAACAACGGAAAGTTTCGGATTATTTTGACCGCACGGTTTACCCCATGCTTACCCCCATGCTGTACGACTATACGCATGTGTTTCCGGTACTGCTGGCCAAGGTACTTATCTTTGGGGTTATAACGCAGGTAAAGGGTAGCACCAGTCATGAAGACCGGAAGCTGTCCTTTGTTCAGCTACCTCCCAATCTGCCCCGCTTTTATCCCATCGAGCGTAACGATGAAATCCTGTTCCTGCCGATTGAAGAAATTGTGCGGGCATTCATTACCAAGCTTTATCGTAATGTAGAAATGGTCTCGATTACTTTGTTCCGGATCATGCGCAACGGGGATTTTTCCCTGGATGAAAGTGATGACATTGAGTCGGACTTTATTGATGAAATCAAGCAAAAGATAAAAAACCGACGACTGGGACGGGTAGTGCGGGTAGAGGTAGAAGCGGGGGCCGGTGAAGAACTCATGAACCTGCTCAAAAAGCGCTGGGAAATTGACGATTATAATGTGTTTAACTCCGAAGGGCTCCTGGATTATACCAGTTTCTGGCAGATAGTTAAGCATCCAGAATTCAAAGACCAACTTCCCCTGGTGCATCCGCCGGTGGGGCCGTTAGGGCTGGGAAAAGAACGCATTACCGATATTTTTGAGGTAATGCGGGAGCGGGATATTATGCTCCACCATCCCTACAATAATTTTGAGCCGGTACTGCAGCTCCTTGAACAAGCCGCCGAAGACCCCAAGGTACTATCAATAAAACTTACCATTTACCGGCTGGCCCGAAAGTCGCGGGTGACGGAAGCCCTGCTCCGGGCCGCCGAGAACGGTAAACACGTGGCGGTACTATTTGAAGTAAAAGCCCGGTTTGACGAAGAGAATAACATTCGGGAGGCGCAGCGCCTGCAGAAGGCCGGGTGTTTTGTTATATACGGGATTGGTTTGCTTAAAACCCACACCAAACTTTTATTAATTGTCCGGAATGAGGGTGACCGGGGGGTAGTACGCTATGCCCACATGTCCAGCGGAAATTACAACGAAGAAACCTCCCGTCTTTATACCGATATTGGTATCCTGACCACCAACGAAGAATATACCCACGATATATCCGAGTTTTTTAACGTTATCACGGGGCACTCGCTGCCTAGCAATTACCGCAACCTGATTACGGCCCCCCGCCATATGCGTTCAAAGCTCATGGAACTCATTTCGCAGGAAGCTGAAAACGCCCGGCAAGGAATAGATAGTGGTATTTGTATCAAAATAAATTCATTGGAAGATCGGCAGGTCATTGAAGAACTGTATAAAGCCTCGCAGGCCGGTGTCAAAATCCGGCTCATTGTCAGGGGGATGTGCTGTCTGCGGCCCGGACGAAAAGGACTAAGTGAGAACATTACGGTTCGCTCCATTGTCGGGAATTTCCTGGAACACTCCCGCATCTTTTACTTCCACAACAATGGCAACCCGTTGATGTACGGCGGCAGCGCCGATGTGATGGTGCGTAGCTTTGACCGCCGCATTGAATCCCTCTTTGCTCTGGTGGACGAGAAAGTAAAGCAGGAGGCAATTCATATGCTGGCTTATAACCTGCGCGACAACGTCAACGCCTACGAACTCAATGAAGATGGTACCTACGTAAAATGTACCCAGAATAGCGGTGAAGCTCCTTTTGATATTCACCAGGAGTTCTTTAAAGTAACCCTGGAAGAAGTAATGGAAGCGAAACTTTTTGACAGCCAGGTACCTGACCCGACCGATATAGTTTGCGAAGTAACCTTACCTCCTGAGCAGCAGGATAAGGTTTAGCTACAGTACTTAACTGATGGGGTTAAACGGGATAAAGGTACTTCATCCCGTTTAACCCCATTTTTATTTAACAAAGCCAATGGCCAGAGGGTACTTGTATACCTGTCCGTTGTTGGCCCGCACACTGCCGATAATCATCAGGATAATAGCCCCTATCCCGATTACCAATAACAGCAGTCCGACAATCATTCCCATGCCGACCAGCCCCATCATTCCTGCCCCGGCGGCGGCATCATTTTCCGTGGCTCCGCCCATGAAAATACTCAACATGGACCCGCCAAAAAATATCATTGAGAACAAAAAGATGGCAATACAGGCCAGGGATAGGGTAATTTGAAAATTGAGCGAAGTAATTCCATTGGCCCTGGCAAAAGCGCTTTTGTCGCGCTGGGAATAGTACAGAACCAGTACTACCACGAGCCCCAGAAAGGGAATAGGAATAAATACATTCAGGAAAATGGACAGCAGGGGAGCCAGGTGCATCCACATTCCCAGATTGCGGTCGCTGGCGCTTGTTTCCTGGGAAGTCGAAGAGGTAGTGTAAGGTTGATTTTCCATGAGAATGAGTAGGTTAGAGGTTTAGAGAACTAACTGAAAATTACAAAAAAATTGATACAATCCAAATTCCTATAGATAGCCCGAAATTGACTAATTTAGCGGTTTCGTGGCTTCTAATTTTTAATCATTAATGGAAAGATTTACCGGCTTAATTGGTATAGTACTTATTTTGGGGATTGCGTATGCGCTATCTAATAATCGAAAAGCAATAAATTTCAGAACAGTAGGTGTAGGGTTAGGACTTCAGTTTGGGTTGGCTGTATTTATTCTCAGGACAGATGCCGGGCAGGCTATTTTTCAGTGGTTAGGTGAAAAAGTACAAAAACTACTTTCTTTTTCGGACCAGGGCGCTGACTTCGTATTTGGTAGCCTCGTCCGGACCGACGTAATGCGCCGGGCCTTCGGAGAAGGCAACGACTACGTGTTTTTCTTCAAGGTTATTCCTACCATTATTTTTGTGGCGGTACTCGTGAACATGCTGTACCACCTGGGTATTATGCAGCGGGTTATTGGCCTCATTGCCAGAGGAGTATACTGGCTGATGGGAGTGAGTGGAGCCGAAGCTCTGTCTAACGTGGCAAGTACCTTTGTGGGGCAGGTTGAAGCGCAGATAATGATTAAGCCTTACCTGAAAGGCATGACCAACTCGGAGTTGATGGCTTCCATGTCCGGTAGCTTTGCCTGTATTGCCGGTGGGGTTATGGCTGTCTATATTTCCCTGGGCGTACCCGCGCCCTACCTGATTGCCGCCAGCCTCATGGCTGCTCCCGGCGCTTTGGTTATTTCTAAAATCGTATATCCTGAAACCGAGGTTTCGGAAACAAAGGGGGCAATAAAACTGGAAATAAAGAAAACCCACGCCAACCTGCTCGATGCTATTGCCGCCGGTGCCAGCGAAGGGTTAAAAGTAGGGTTTAATGTAATTGCCATGCTCATTGGCTTCATTGCCCTGGTGGCCTTGTTTGACTATATCCTGGGGTTGATTGGCGGACTATTCGCATTTCCCCAGTTAAGCCTGAACCTGATGCTGGGTAAGCTGTTTTCGGTGTTTGCCTGGGCTATGGGTGTACCTTCCAAAGATACCGAGGTAGCGGGAGCCCTGATGGGTACCAAAATGGTAATAAACGAATTTGTGGCCTATCTGGACCTGGTTAGAGTAAAGGAAACCCTGGACCCCAAAACCCTGGTTATTACCAGCTTTGCCCTTTGTGGTTTTGCTAATTTCAGCTCAATCGCGATTCAGGTTGGGGGAATCGGTGAACTGGCCCCTTCCCGTCGTTCCGATTTGGCCCGTCTGGGTTTCCGGGCGCTGATCTGTGGTACGCTGGCCTCTTATATGTCGGCGACGCTGGCGGGCTTACTCTTATAAAGTACCTCCCATTATTTTCGGAATACAGGCTACAAAAATGCCTTCGTCTCAGGACGAAGGCATTTTTTATTGAAAATAGTTACGTCAGCTATTAATAAATCTTCAGCTCGTAGGGCAGGCGGGCCTGTATACCTTCCATCCGCATCACCTGCTGGTACATTTTCACGTAAGGAGCCAGCTCGCCGAGCTGTTTGGCAATAGCCTTCTCTTCGGTGCTGCCGGTAAGCTTGCCCATTAAATCTTCCAGCGGATTAATTTTTTCCGGATAAAAACGTACCCGGTAATCGCCCTCGTTGAGTTTGGCGGCTTTGGCGGCCACCAGGATAGCCTCATCCAGACCGCCCAAAATATCAACCAAACCGTTGGCTTTGGCTTCTACTCCCGACCAAACCCGTCCCTGCGCCAGTTCGCGCAGGCGCTCCACCTGCATATTACGACCTTCGGCCGCTTTACGGGTAAAAGTCATGTAGCCTTCGTTTACACTTTTCTGGAACATTTCCTTCTCAAATTCGGTCATTTCACGCGTTACGGTAGGCCAGTCGGCGTGTTTATTGGTCTTGACCCGGTCAAAGGTTATCCCCAGCTTGTTATTCATGAAATCTTCTACGTTGAAGAGCAGGGCAAATATCCCGATGGAACCCGTAATGGTATTGGGCTGGGCAATTATCGTATCACAGGCCATGGCCATATAGTACCCGCCCGAAGCGGCTACGTCGGACATAGAGGCAATCACCGGCTTTTTCTGGGCCGTAAGTTTTATTTCCCGCCACATAACATCAGAGGCCAGTGAACTGCCACCGGGTGAATTAATGCGAAGGACTATCGCCTTTATCTTGTCGTTTTCCCGCGCCTTTTTCAGCTCCTTTACCATTTTTTCCGAACTGATAACGCCGTCCCCACCTTCACCGGAAACTATCTCACCTTCGGCCACAATCACCGCGATACGATTGTTAAAGTCGCCGGTCTGGGTGCCGTGGTCGGCTTTCATATATTTGCTCAGCGACACAAACTCGATGTCCTTTTTATCATCCAGTTTCAGCTGCTTTTTTATGGCGCTCTCAAACTCATCCTGATAGGCTACATGGGTAACCAGTTTGTTCAGTAAGGCCGAGGCCGGATTCCGGATGGTGAGGGAGTCGGCCAGGTCGAGCAGGCGAGTGGGCGTGAGTTTGCGGGCCTGGGCTACATTATTGATAAAATGTCCATTGATGGCCTGCAGGAGCTCAGCCGTTTGTTTTTTGCTGGCCTCGCTCATGTCTTTCCGGGAGAACATCTCAACGGCACTTTTAAATTCACCAACCCGAAACACTACGGGTTTTATGTCCAGCTTGTCGAAGGTACCTTTGTAAAATTCATACTCGGCCGACAACCCGTTCCATTCCATGCCACCGGCCGGATTCAGGTAAATTTTGTCCGCCACCGAAGCCAGGTAGTACCCTTTTTCGCTGTAGTACTCCGCGTAGGAATAGACAAACTTGCCGGATTTCTTAAATTCCAGCAGCTCGTTTCGGATTTCCTCCAGGGTAGCCCATCCGGCCGAAGGAGACTCGGCTTTGATGTATACCCCTTTTATGTTGTCGTCTTCCCGGGCGTAGGAAAGGGCGGCCCTAATATCCTTCAGTCCGATGACATTAGAAGGATTAAAGAACGGACTGGCAAATTCAGAGAATGGATTTTCTACCCCTACCTCCTGGACCGGCTTATTGAGGTCGATTTTCAGGACGGAATTATTATTTATCACCACTTTATCGTCGCCCGAAAAGAGGGAACCGATACCAATTAACAGAATGAGGGACAGGAAGGAAAAAAGAAAAATACCCACCACAGTAGCGAGTACATATTTCAGGAATTGTACCATAGAAAGACTTAACTAAAAAATAGGTTGAATTAGGTATAGTAGTTTAACAAAAATACACATTAAAAGCTCCCTGTAGCATAGCTAATTATGCTTAAAGGTAATTACATAGTTACAAACGGCGAAATAATGGGTTCAGCAGCCTGAGTACTTAAATTTAATCAGGAAAGCCATAACATAGGGTGTGTAGTTTTGTTGTAATATTGTCAAAAATCCATCTATGAAAAAAACGCTATACTTAGTTCGGCATGCCCACACAGAAGACCGTGCTCCCATGTTCAAAGACTTCGAGAGGGACCTTACCCCCAGGGGAGTGATGGACGCAGCCCGAATGGGTCGACACCTGGCTCTGAAACAGATTACAGTACAACGTATGGTGTCCAGTAGTGCCGTCCGGGCCTATCAGACCGCCAAGGTCATGGCCGAGCAGCTGCACTTTGATGTGGATGCCATTGAGTTAAGTAATAACATGTATGACGGCGGACCGCAGGCGTACCTACTGGCAGTAAACACTACCCCCGAGGACTGTCAGATACTAATGCTTTTTGGCCATAATCCGGACATTTCTTACTTCTCCGAGTACCTGACCCGCTCAGATGTGGGGTCCATGGAAAAAGGGAGTGTAGCCATATTTGAATTTGAAGATGTAACGTGGGCGGAAGTATCCGGCAAAATGGCGACCTTCATTAAGTATGAGTCGCCCAAGCAATTCAGAGAAAAACACTGACTTATGGCTGAACCCAACCGTAACCGGAAGATATTCGTAATCGTGTTTGTTGTGTTTACGCTGATAGTAGCCTTGCTTACTGTAGATATGGCCCGCCGTACCACGGCCCCCTGGAACAAACCCAAGCAGCTGGAACGGGCGCTGCCAGGAGCATTGCCTTTATCATCCGATACCCTGCTTCTGGATTCTATTCTGGGAAAAGATAATGTAAAAGACAGCTGATTGCTGCCTGACTAAAAACCAGAAAAGCCCACAACTTATACGGTTGTGGGCTTTTCTGGTTTTTAAGTACCTGGTTAGCCATTTACTACGCGGCCTCCGTTGGGGTGAAGTACCTGTCCGGTCATGTAGGAAGCGTCCTCACCAGCCAGAAATACGTAGCAGGTAGCTACCTCACAGGGCTGGCCGGGACGCCCCAGGGGGGTATTCTGACCAAACTTGCCCACTTTTTCTTCGTCAAAAGTAGCCGGAATCAGTGGAGTCCAGATGGGACCGGGTGCTACGGCATTGATACGAATGCCCTTTTCGGCCAGACTCTTCGATAGCGAACGGGTAAATGCTACAATGGCCCCCTTGGTAGAGGAGTAGTCAAGTAGCTGCGGGCTGCCTTCGTAAGCGGTCACCGAGGTGGTATTTATAACGCAGTCCCCTTCACTCATGTGCTTCAGGGCAGCCTGAGTAAAGTGGAAAAACGAGAAAATATTGGTCGTAAAAGTAGAGGTCAACTGCTCGGCCGAAATTTCCTGAATATCGTCCTTAGGGTGCTGTTCGGCGGCATTGTTGACCAGGATGTTTAGTTTTCCCAATTCGTTTACCGTTCTTTTTACCGCTTCCTTACAAAAGCTTTCGTTTCGGATATCCCCCGGTAGCAGCAGACACTTTCGGCCTTCGGCCTCTACCATTTGTTTGGTTTTTTTAGCGTCATCGTCCTCATTCAGATACACAATGGCTACATTGGCCCCTTCCCGGGCAAAATGTACCGCTACTGACCGACCAATTCCACTATCCCCGCCGGTAATAAGGGCGGTCTTTCCTTCCAGCTTTCCGCTCCCACGATAATTTTCCCGAATAACAATGGGCTCGGGAGTCATTTCTGACTCAATCCCGGGCTGTTGTGGTTGGGTTTGTTCTTCAACACTATCTGGATATTGCATAGGTAATTGAGGTTTAGATAAATAATTTTATTCAATTACCCATTTCATCTAAAAAACGTATACCAGTGAACAATGACCAGTTAAACAGGGACCAGTGACCAGTTAGCAATGACCAGTGATCAGGTAGGGATGAAGTTTCATGTTTGTATGTAGGTACCGCAGCTTCATGCTCCACCCCACCTCTTCTAATTCACTCATTCACTCCTCCTCTCATTCAAAAATACCCCCTTCAGGCCCTCGGATGAAATTCGGTGATAATCTGGCGCAGGTAGTCACGGTCGAGGTGGGTATAGATTTCCGTGGTAGTGATGGATTCGTGACCAAGCATCTCCTGCACGGCCCGCAGACTGGCCCCACCCTCCACCAGGTGGGTGGCAAAAGAGTGGCGGAAGGTATGCGGACTTACGTTTTTGGTGATTCCTGCGGTCGCGGCTATGTCCTTGATAATCATGAATATCATCACCCGTGACAACTGTCCGCCCCGCTTGTTAAGGAACAGAATATCTTCGCTTTCCTTCTGTACATCCAGCTGGGAACGAACGTGGTCGAGGTAGAGCTGGGTGTACTTAATGGCGTCGCGGCCGATAGGTACCAGACGTACCTTATCGCCTTTTCCGATAATGCGCAGAAAACCAATGTCGAAGTAGCAGTTAGTCAGCTGCAGACTGACCAGCTCAGTTACCCGCAGGCCGCAACTATAAAGTACTTCCAGAATGGCGCGGTTGCGGGTACCTTCGGGAGTGGAGTGGTCAATGGCTTCCAGCATCCGCTCTATTTCCGGGTAGCTGAGTACATCGGGTAGTTTGCGGGGCAGGCGGGGCGACTCTATCAGCTCGGTCGGGTCCTGGGTTATGGCATTTTCCAGCAACAGGTACTTATAAAAGGCTTTTACCCCCGAAAGCAGCCGCGCCTGGGAGTGGGCCGACAGGCCCAGTTCGGTCAGGTACTTCAGAAAACCCAGCAGATGCTCTTCCTTAAGGTCGGTAGGGGAGGTGCCCAGGCCCGAAAGCTCGACGTACTCGCTCAGCTTTTCGGCGTCGTGTACGTAGGCCTGAATGGAATTGTCCGACAGGGAGCGTTCCAGCCGCAGGTAATTTTTAAAATGTTTAATGTAGCTTTGCCACATAAGAGCTGTTAGCCTTTAGGTGTTAGTAATTAGCTGTTTTTTCGCAGGCGTTGTTTTCCGTCAGGTCGTACGAAAAAAAGAGCGATACTACCCGGTAAGGGCTTTTCTGCGCCAAGAATACAAAGCTAACAGCTAACTGCTAATAACTAACACCTACCGATGAAGCAAATCCTGATACTGAACGGACCCAACCTCAACCTGCTCGGCAAGCGGGAACCCACCGTTTACGGCAACCAGTCATTTGAGGAGTATTTTAGATCGTTAAAACCTCTTTTTCAGGAAGTGGAGCTGCACTACTTTCAGTCCAACCACGAAGGTGCCCTGATTGACAAGATTCACGAAGTCGGGTTTTCGTTTGATGGTATCGTTATCAATGCCGGAGGCTATACCCACACCTCCGTGGCCCTGGCTGATGCGCTGTCGGCGGTCCCGGTCCCGGCCGTGGAGGTACATATTTCCAACATTCACGCCCGTGAGTCCTTCCGGCAGCATAGCTACCTTACCAGCCGCTGCAAGGGCATGATTTGCGGCCTGGGTCTGAAAGGTTACGAGCTGGCCGTCAGGTACCTGTTAGGGTAAAGAGCGAATTGTGAAAGAGCGAAAGAATGTTAAAAAAGGGAAAAGAGAAAGGAGGGATGCCGCGCGTAAGAAAGTGAGTACATCTATCACTCAGGCAATATTTTCTCATTATTCAATTACCCGCCATTACTCAATTACCACTGTAATTTCGCTCTTTCACTCATCCACTCTTTCATCTTTAAAACACATACCGTACCGTCAGCGCCAGACCCCCTTCCTGATAGCCACCCCGGCCAATCAGGTTAATGGCCGGTTTCCAGTCCAGGCTACCGGAAATAGGTGACTGCCGAAGCTGGTACTCAAGCCCCAGAATACCGTCGATGCCAATGCCGCTGCTCCGCTCGTAGTAGCGACGCCGGTAACCACCCAGGTACAGGTGCCCACCCACACCGTAGTAGAAGTTCAGGCCGGGGGTTTGGAAGGCCTCCTTATGCCACTCCAGCAGCCCCGTTACACCCAGGCTCCGCCAGCGCGTGCTGAGAATACCCTCTACGGCCCGGCGGCCATCCACAAAGTGCTTAACCGAAAGTCCACCCGTATTTCCCAGTCGAATCCCCACCCCGGTCTGGTAGCTTTGGGCGTGACAAAGTTGGTTAGAAAGGCCGACGACCAGGAGCAGAAAACTAATGTGTAGTATCTTTTTCATAGCAGTTTGAATTAAGTATTGACCTGACTATGACAACCCTCGGGTCAGTAACCCCTATCGGTCAGGAAATTGCAGTACCTCCACATCCGGTTTCTGACTCTCTGAAAGAGGTAGTTTGAATACAGTGGCCGGAAATATTACATAAAGTTAACCGGCCGATAGTACGTTTTTTGGTCTTAAAATAACATCTTTGGTGGCCGCATTTCTGGAAAAACTCTTCTGGTACTAACTCATGAGCAAGTTTCATCTCTTTTCTTTTCTGTTAATTTTTTCTTTTAAATCGTATTCCCAAACCCTTCGCGGGCATATAACCGACGCCCAGACCGGTCGGCCGGTTTCGGGGGTACATGTACAAATCAGCAACAGTACCCTGGGTACTACCTCCGACCGCCGGGGGAATTATCAGGTAAAACTTCCGAAGGAGGCAAACCTCAACGTAGTTTTTTCTTCGGTGGGCTATGAAAACCATGCGCAGGAAATCAGGGGCGCTGCGGACCAGACGCACGACATAGTACTTTCCCCGGCTACTATTCAGCTCAATGAGGAAGTGGTAGTAACGGCCCAGCGGTACCAGACCAACCAATTCGAACGTCCCGAAGCCATTACCGTACTTACCCGGCGGGACCTGCTGCAAAGTAACGTACGCTCCACGCCCGAGCTCCTGATGGGGCAGTCGGGCCTGTTTGTCCAAAAAACCAACCATGGCGGCGGTTCACCCTTTGTTCGGGGACTGACCGGACAGCAAACCCTCCTGCTGGTTGACGGAATCAGGCTTAACAACGCCACCTTTCGTTCCGGGCCCAACCAGTACCTCAATACCATTGACCCGTTGTCGCTCGACCGGATTGAGGTAGTACGAGGCGGCGGCTCAGTGCAGTACGGAACCGACGCCATTGGTGGTACTATTAATGTACTCACCCAGACTCCCCAATTCAGTGAACGGAGGCAACTGAAAGGTACCGCCCTGACCCGCTGGATGAGTGGGGGTATGGAGCAATCGGGACGGTTGGCCCTGGGAGTAAGTAGTCAGAAGGTGGCTGTACAGGGCGGATTCTCGTACCGCAATTTTGGTGATTTGATAGCCGGACGCAGCATTGGCCGGCAAAGCCCAACCGGCTACCAGCAGTGGTCAGCGGATGTAAAGACCCGCCTTCGACTGAACTCAAAGGTACTGCTTACGGTGGCCTACCAGAACCTCCAGCAGGACAGTGTACCGGTATTCCACAAGGTACAGTTAGAAAACTTCGCCGTTAATCAGTTTGACCCGCAGAAGCGGATGCTCAGTTACGCGCGGCTGGAAGGCTACGGAGCTGCCCGATGGCTGACCAGCTGGCAGGTGACGGCGCTTGCGCAAAAGACCACCGAAAGCCGACAAAGCCGGAAAAATGGAGCAGCTCTAACTACCTTCGAGCAGGATGAGGTTGTTACCAAAGGCGCTCTTGCTTCCTTCACCAGTCAGCCAGCCGAGTACTGGAAAATTCAGACGGGGGCCGAATGGTACTTCGACCAGGTAAAAAGCTGGCGCCTTGATACCAGTCCATTTATCAGTTCGCCTCCGCCCATAAGGCGGGGCCTTTACCCCGACCAGGCCAGTTTGAGTAACCTGGCTTTTTATTCATTACATACCTTTACCTTCTCCCGCCTTACCCTCACCGGAGGTGGCCGGTATAACACATTCGCCATCCAAATCCCTGACAAAGACCTGGGATCAGTTAGTATTCAGCCTTCAGCCTGGGTAGGCAACGCGGGTGTATCCTACGCGCTCCGGCCGTTCCTGCGGGTCATTGCCGGGGTTAACTCTACGTTTAGGGCTCCCAATATTGATGACTTAGGTACCCTGGGCATTGTTGATTTCAGGTATGAAGTACCTAATAGTAACCTGCGCCCGGAACGGGGACTCAATAAGGAAGTAGGGATAAAACTAAGGACCCCCCACTTTTCAACCTCGCTGGTGGTGTACCATAATCAGTTGAAAGACATCATCAGCCGGGTCAAAACGGAGGAGGTGCGGCAGGGGTACCCCGTTTACCTGAAGCAGAATATGGCCCATGCTTTTATTCGGGGGCTGGAAGCGGAGGCAGAATGGCTGGTTCATCAAAAATGGATTGCCTCCGGGTACCTCACCCATACCTACGGCCAGAATATTTCCGCCCGGGAACCCTTCCGCCGCATTCCTCCCCTGCACGGTATGGCCGGGCTCAGGTACCAGCCTACGGCCCGCACGTGGGCGCGGGCCGAGTGGTGGTCGGCGGCCCGGCAGGACCGGCTCGCCAAAGGTGATATGGAAGATAACCGTATCCCTGCGGGAGGTACCCCCGGCTGGAATGTCATAAATCTGTCGGCGGGTCATAGCTGGAACCGTTTGAGTATTTCTTCGGAGCTGCAGAACCTTTTCAACGAAGCCTACCGCACGCACGGTTCGGGAGTGGCCGGAGTGGGCCGGAGTTTGTGGGTCAGTGTACGTTATGACTGGTAGGCACAGTACTTTTAGGGAGAGTACCAATCTATCCGTTTGTACAGTATGAAATCATTCTGGACCAATTACCACAGCCACAGCCACTACTGCGACGGCGTTGAGTCGCCCGAAGCCCAGGTGCAGGCTGCCCTGCGGCAGGGCGTGGCGGTATTTGGTTTTTCTACCCATTGCCCGGTTCCGTTTGTTAATTTGTGGAGTATGAAGCAGGATCGGCTGGACGGGTACCTGGCCGAAACCAGAGCCCTGAAGCAGAAGTACGCCGACCAGATTGAACTGTACGTGGGCCTGGAGATAGACTATATACCCGGCCTTTGCGGGCCGTCCGACTATGTTCCTCAACTCGATTTTACCATTGGTTCTGTGCACTACCTGGGCCTTAATTGGGATGGTAATCCCTGGGAAATTGACGGAGCTACGGCTGGTTTTGTAAAAGGACTGGTAGAGGTGCACGGGGGCGATATTCGGTCGGTAATTCAACAGTACTACGGACTGATTCGCCGGATGGTCCGGGAGGACCGCCCGGATATTGTGGGTCACCTGGACAAAATCAAAATTCACAATACCAACAACAGCCTCTTTGATGAGCAGTCGGACTGGTACCTGGCGGAGGTAGAAAAGACCCTGGAAGCCATGGCCGAGGCCGGATGTATCGTGGAGGTCAACACACGAGGCGTATACAAAAAAGGGCTGGAAACCTATCCATCGGTGGCAATACTGGAAAGGATGAGGGCGAAGGGGATTCCGGTCATGATCAATTCGGACAGTCATGGCCCCGCAGAAATTACCCTTGCCTTTGCCGAAACGGCCAGGCAACTGCAACAGGTTGGCTATAAAACCGTCCGGGTATTTATCCGGAATGAGTGGAGAGATGTACCCTTTGATGAATATGGATTGCGGACTTTGTAATTTCCACCCTGATAGTACCTGGACAACAAGTACTGTTTTAAATTGTTGAAGCCAGTAGTCCTGTCGCTTAATTATTAATACCTAACCTGATGATTACCTTTTACCCCGGTCCGTCCAAGATTTACCCGCAGGTGGAGCAGTACCTTGCCGATGCATACCAGTCGGGAATACTGAGTATGAACCACCGGAGCGACGCCTTCATGTCGATGCTGGAGAATGTATTCGGGCAGCTGCACCGCAAGCTGGACCTGCCGTCCGACTACGAAATATACTTTACTTCTTCGGCCACTGAGTGTTGGGAAATCATAGCCCAGTCGCTCCTGAACTGCCAAAGCCTGCACCTGTACAACGGGGCCTTTGGAAAAAAATGGTACGAATACACGCACCGGCTGTGTCCCCGGGCGCGGCCCTTTGAATTTAATCTCCATGAACTTCCTGACCCCAAAAAGCTTAGTACCGAACTTCCGGGAGCCGAGGTAGTATGCCTGACCCACAGCGAAACCTCCAACGGTACCATGCTGCCGGGGCATTTTTTGAAGGACCTGCGAAACCAGACGGATGAGCTCATCGCGGTGGATGCTACGTCTTCGATGGGAGGGGTATTGATGGACTGGAGCGTCGCCGATGTATGGTACGCCTCCGTGCAGAAATGCTTTGGCCTGCCGCCGGGCCTGGGCATCATGATTGTATCGCCCCGGGCCATTGAGCGAGCGGAACAGCTTGGCTCCCGCAACCATTACAATAGTCTGCTCTACATCCGGGAAAATTTTCAGAAACACCAGAGTCCTCATACCCCCAATACCCTGGGTATATACCTGCTGGGACGGGTGATGGAACAGGTACCCTCCCTCGGGGAAATCCACCGGCAAACCGAAAACCGGGCCGCCCAATGGTACCACTTCCTGGAATCAAACAAATACAAGCCACTGGTGCAGGAACCGGGCGTGCGCTCCACCACAGTTATGGCGGTAGAAGAAACCGGCGAACGGGTTAAGTACTTAAAAAAAGGAGCCATGGAGGCTGGTATTATGTTGGGAAGCGGCTACGGTCCCTGGAAAGAAACTACCTTCCGGATTGCAAATTTTCCGGCCCTGGAAGAGCACGAACTGGATTACCTGAAAGACTTCCTGCGGAGGCAATCAAACCCATGAAAAGAGTAGTATTTCAACCTGACTTACCTTTATAGTAAAACAAGTACCTACCCTTCTCTTCTATTAGTGTGACAACCAGAATGTTAGAGCAGTACCAGGCACAAATTAAATGCCTGGTTGCCCTTGATTCCATTATATTTGGGTTTGATGGCGATGACATGAAACTATTACTAGTCAAGCGGGGCGTTGAAGAAAACGACGTTACCTGGTCGCTGATGGGCGGATGGCTCCAGCCGGACGAAGGGCTGGAAGAGTCGGCTAGCCGCATCCTGTACCAGCTCACCGGACTTACCGATATTTACCTCGAGCAACTTTATACTTTTGGCGCCCCCCGCCGCGATCCCGTCGAACGTACCGTGGCCGTGGCCTACTTTGCGCTCATCAACGTAAACGATTACCAGGAAAAAATCTCCGATTCGTACGAGGCGCACTGGTTTTCGATGCACGAGCTGCCGAGTCTGCTTTTTGACCACCGCGCCATGGTCGACCTGGCCATTCGGCAACTCCGCTACAAGGCCACGCAGCACCCGATCGGGTTTGAACTGCTACCCGAAAAATTTACCATTCCGCAGTTACAGAAACTTTACGAAGCCATTTTTGATACTTCGTTTGATAAGCGGAATTTCAGCCGGAAAATTTTGTCTACCAACCTCTTGATAAAGCTCAAAGAAAAACAGAAAGGATTTTCCAAAAAGGGCGCTTTCCTTTACATGGTGGACAACGAGTGCTACCAGCAGCAATTCAATTCCTTCCTGAATTTTATTCCTAATTAACCTAAAATAAGGTACCCTGGGAGGAAAGCAGCAAAGAGAAGCATGGCGGCCACCTCTTTTATTCAACTCCACAATCAACCGCCGACACGCGACATTATCAAATATTTATTCAACTTTGCGGAGGCAACCAATTCAGGCCTTCCTCGGTATGTTCAGCTTCAAAGAAATCATTTCGGTTACGCTTATTTTATTTTCAGTCATTGATATTATCGGCTCGGTACCCCTCATCGTGGATTTACGCCAGAAAACGGGACACATCCAATCCGAAAAAGCAACCCTGGTAGCAGGCCTTATCATGGTCGTTTTCCTGTTTCTGGGCGAGCGCATCCTGAGTCTGTTTGGGGTAGACGTCGCTTCCTTTGCCGTAGCGGGCGCGCTCATAATCTTCCTCCTGGGCCTTGAAATGATTCTGGGTCGGAGCATCTTCCGCCACGACAACATTGACACCGGAACGGCTTCTATAGTACCCATTGCTTTCCCGCTTATTGCCGGAGCCGGTACCATGACTACCCTCATTACCCTGCGGGCCGCTTACGACATCCCGAACATCCTGATTGGCATACTGCTCAACCTGGTGCTGGTGTTTATGGTCTTGAAATCGTCAACCTGGCTGGAAAGAAAGCTCGGAAAAGCCGGTGCTGATATTCTGAGGCGGGTTTTCGGAATTATCCTGCTGGCCATCTCTATCAAGATATTTAAAGAAAATTTTATGTAAAAGGGAATAGGGGACTAGTTGGCCTGTTTAATCCTGCTCAACCTTAACTTTTGTGTGAATAAATATTAAATTTAGGCTAATGCCTAACCAACTAATAGCTAATAACTTACCAACCATGCAACAACTAGATAGCCTCAATCAGGTAGCTGAATTTCACCGTACATTTAAACACCCCATACTGGACTCCCCCCAAATACCGGCCGAAGAGCGTAGTCGTCTGCGGGTGGCGTTGCTGGCCGAAGAGCTGAAAGAGCTGGAAGTAGCCATTCTGGAAAAGGATATTGTCGAAGTAGCCGACGCGCTCTGTGACCTGCAGTACGTACTTTCCGGCGCGGTGCTGGAGTTTGGGCTGGGGGAGAAATTCCGGGAGCTGTTTGATGAGGTACAGCGGTCCAATATGTCCAAAGCCTGCAACTCGGTGGAGGAAGCCGAAGGCACCGTAGCGCACTACACCGCTCAGGGTACCGAGTGCTACTACAAAGAAGACAACGGCAAGTACCTCGTGTACCGTACCATTGACAATAAAACACTTAAAAACGTTAACTACTCACCGGCTAATCTGGTTGGCATACTAGAAAGGAAAGGAATAGAGAAATAACCAGGGCAGTGTCCGTGAGTACGCAGGGAGAATAGCTGGTTTAGGACATTCTCTCAATCTCTCATTCACCCAATCACAAAATAATAGGCCTATGTCTACCGTACTCGAGCGCTTCCTGAAATACGTCACCATTGATACCCAGTCGGACCCGCATTCGACCAGTTTTCCCTCCACCGAAAAGCAGCGGAACCTGAGTCAGCTGCTGGTAGCCGAGCTGCAGGAACTGGGCGTGGAAGACGCGCACCTGGACGAACACGGTTACGTATACGCGACCCTACCGGCCACGAGCAGCAAAACCAACGTACCGGTTATCTGCCTTTGCTCCCACGTCGACACCTCACCCGACGTGACCGGAGCCGGGGTAGAGCCTATTGTTCATCGTAATTGGGACGGTAGTGATATTATTTTGCCTCAGGATAAAAATCAGGTACTACGCCGCTCCGAACACCCGGATCTGGAAAACCAGATTGGAAACGACATCGTGACCGCGAGCGGTACTACCTTGCTGGGGGCGGACAACAAAGCTGGCATAGCCGAAATTATGGCCGCGGCCGAGTACCTTATCCAGCATCCCGAGGTAAAACATGGGGTAATAAAAATTCTGTTTACGCCGGACGAGGAGGTAGGTCGGGGCACCGAAAAAGTAGACCTCGAAAAGCTCGGAGCCGACTATGGGTACACCCTGGATGGCGAAACGGTAGGTACCCTGGAGGACGAAACCTTTTCAGCCGATGGAGTACTTATTACCATTGAAGGCGTAAGTACGCACCCGGGCTTTGCCAAAGGCAAACTGGAAAATGCGCTGAAAATTGCCGCTGACCTGCTGGCAGCCCTGCCCAAAGACGAGCTGTCGCCCGAGACTACGGAAGGAATGGAAGGCTTTATTCACCCCGTTCATCTGGAAGGTATTCAGGAAAAAGCCACTATTGACTTTATTATCCGGGATTTTAGCGAAGAAGGACTACAGGAAAAGGAGGCCTACCTACAGACATTACTGGACCAGGTACTGCTCCAGTACCCTAACTCAAAAGCCCGCCTGGAAGTAAAGGAGCAGTACCGTAATATGAAGGTAGTTCTGGACCAGCACCCCGCCGTAGTAGAGTACGCGCTGGAAGCCATTCGGCGGGCCGGTCTGCAGCCGGAGCGGCGCAGCATCAGGGGCGGTACCGATGGCTCCCGGCTTTCGTTTATGGGGCTGCCCTGTCCGAATATTTTCGCCGGGGAGCATGCCTTTCATTCCCGTCTGGAGTGGGTGTCGGTGCAGGATATGGAAAAAGCCGTGGATGTAATCGTACACCTGGTGCAGGTGTGGGAGGAAAATACCCGGTAGTTGGCAGGTACCTCTTATTTTTTGTGAAATAAAGGCAGCAGAGACGATAGCACCAGGCCGGTTACCGCATTGAAAACCAGGGTAACGCTCTGGTAGGACTTCATCTGGAAGTAATCTTCCATCATTTTTACGGAGCTGTTGAAATTATCCTCCGTAGGCGCTGAAACCGAAATCCACTCGCGGCCTTTGATCATGATATTGTTAAAAAAATCAGGATTAATAAGGTTATAAAAAAGCCAGCGGGAAAGCAGCAGCAGGGGGAGCGCCAGCAGGGTAGTCAGGAAGGCAGTCCGGAAGCTCCGGCCGTAGTTCCAGTGGGTACTGGTGGGCAGGTTTTTCTTCTCTTTTATTTCCCGGTTAAGTACAAGCGCCCAAATCAGGATAGTCAGTAGTGAGGTGATGGGGAGGTAATCAACCAGGGCATCGTGAAATCCAATCCAGAATTCCAGAAGCAACCAGAAAAACAGGATACCAGTCAGAATAGCAGCGTATTTGAACTCAGTTTTCATGAGGAGCGCAGGTAGTAAGGTTGAGGCTTGAATCGCAAATATCTGTATAAACTACCAAAAAACCCGTAGGAGTGTTTTATTTGCGGTACAATGGCAAAGAAGCAAAAGTACTATGTGGTCTGGCAGGGGCGTCAGACGGGCGTGTTTACCGACTGGAAGGAATGCGAGGCCCAGATCAAAGGCTTTCCCGAAGCCCGCTATAAATCTTTTGATTCACTGAAAGAAGCCGAGGCCGCCATACACCGCAACTACTGGGAGTTTGTAAGTAAAAAAGAAACCGCTCCTGCCACCAATGAAGCACCTGCCAGTGTGGGCCAGCCCATAAAAGACAGTATCGCTGTAGATGCCGCCTGGAATACCGCAAGTGGCGATATGGAGTACCAGGGAGTGTACCTACGTACCGGCGAACGTATATTTTTACAGGGGCCCTTTGCGGACGCTACCAATAACATCGGGGAGTTTCTGGCCATAGTACACGGACTGGCCTACCTGCAGAAGCACCAGTCCGACCTGCCCATTTACTCCGACTCCCGAACGGCCATCAGCTGGGTCAAAAAAAAACACGCCAATACAAAATTGGTACTTACCCCGCGTAACAAGCCGGTTTTTGAAATGCTGCAACGGGCCGAGCGCTGGCTGGCCGACAACACCTTTTCCAACAAGATTCTGAAATGGGAAACCGAGTACTGGGGCGAAAATCCCGCCGATTTCGGTCGCAAATAAACAAAACTGCCAAACGGTGGCACGGCTCAAAGCCGTGCCACCGTTACCAGATGTGCCATTCAACTCCCGCCCATGCCGCGTAACCACTCTTTTCGGTTTAAGCAGTTTGCAATTAGTAAAGGACAAGTTTTATAAAAACCCGTGGCACGGCTCAAAGCCGTGCCACGAATCACCTGAACCCAATGCCGCGTAATCATTCTTTTCGGTTTAAGCAGTTTACCATTCAGCAGGACCGCTGCGCCATGAAAGTATGTACCGACGCCTGCGTGCTGGGGGCCTGGGCGGTGGTAAATAGTCAGGTTAATGCTGGTACTTTAAGTACTTCAACTCGAATTCTTGATATTGGGACGGGTACCGGGCTGCTTTCCCTGATGGTGGCCCAAAGGTACCCCCGGGTTTGGGTAGATGCCGTTGAACTGGATGCGGCGGCGGCGGCGCAGGCGCGGGAAAATGTGGCGGCCAGTCCGTTTGCGGAGCGGGTCAGGGTACTAAGTACCTCCATTCAGGCTTTTGAGCCGGAAGTACCCTACGACTGTCTCATTACCAATCCGCCCTTCTACCAATCGGACCTGCGGTCGCCGGATGCGGGAATTAACCAGGCGCACCATGCGCAGGAACTAGGTTTCACCGACCTGCTGAATGCGGTAACCAGACTCTTGAAAAAGAGTGGCGTTTGGAATGTGCTGCTGCCGGTAGAGGAAAGCGAACAGCTGCGGCTCCTGGCCGGGGCGCAGGGCTGGGTACCTTTTCGGGAATTGCTGCTGACCCACCAGCCGGGCCGCCGACCTTTCCGAAAGCTCAGTACTTATGTTTATGGGGAAAAGGAGACTGTAACTAATACTGAAAAAGAGTTGTTTATTTACGAAACCGACGGCCGTACGTACAGTTCGTCGTTTCGTGGGCTGTTGGAAGATTTTTATTTATTACTTTGACAAAAAAATAAATTTCGTGTCTGAAAGAGAATCCATATCGCTGCAACGTACCAGTACCCGGCTGCCTATCAACGAGTCGGCTATTCAGGTATCCGTAGTAGTACCTTTATACAACGAAGACGAATCACTCCCCGAACTGCACGACTGGATTGTGCGGGTCATGGAGGAGAATCATTTTACCTACGAAATACTGTTCATAGATGATGGCAGCCGCGACCGGTCCTGGGAGGTAATTACCGCGCTTTCCGAACGGAATCCAAACGTACGGGGTATTCGTTTTTCGCGTAATTACGGAAAAACCGCCGCTTTGCAAACCGGTTTTCAGGCCCTGCACGGGAAGGTGGTAATCACCATGGACGCCGACATGCAGGATAGTCCCGACGAGATTCCCGACCTGTACCGTATGATCACCGAAGAAGGCTATGACCTGGTGTCGGGCTGGAAAAAGAAACGGTATGACCCCCTGAGCAAGACCCTGCCGACCAAGCTTTTCAACGCCGCTACGCGGGCCATCTCCGACGTGTACCTGCACGATTTCAACTGTGGACTGAAAGCTTACCGGCGCGAGGTTGTAAAAAACATAACCATCTATGGCGAAATGCACCGGTACATTCCGGTCATTGCCAAGTGGAACGGGTTCAGTAAAATCGGCGAGAAGGAGGTACAGCACCGGGCCCGCAAATATGGTACGACCAAGTTTGGTCTTGAGCGTTTTATTTTCGGTTTTCTGGACCTGCTGTCCATTGCCTTTGTCAACAAATTTGGCCGGCGGCCCATGCACTTTTTTGGGAGTATGGGTATTCTGATGTTTTTCGTTGGCTCAATGATTACCGTCTGGCTAATCGCAGAAAAAATCTGGAAAATCTACATGCACCAGCCATTTCGGAACGTCACCGATAACCCGCTCTTTTTCCTGGCACTGGTGGTGATAATCCTGGGTACGCAGTTCTTTCTGGGAGGTTTCATCGGTGAGCTGCTCGTGAAGCAATCCGTTAAGCGCACCGGCGACTACTTGATCGCAGAAGAGGTCGGGGAGGAGTAGTTGGTACTAAAAACTGTAAAAATTACGAGTGAAAACGCCTGGCTTTGGTCAGGCGTTTTTTATTTGGTAAGTTCGTTAGAAGTTCTCTTGTATTTGTTCTTAACCGCCGTGCGTTTCCAGACTTGGCCAGGTTTTTCTGTCACGGAGGTAGGTGTTAAACCAGTTTACTGTTTGAATGAGGTAGTCGGATCGGTGCTCAATCAGTGAATGCTCCCCTCCTTCATATAAAATGAACCGAAACGGTTGCTTTATCTGATAAAATCTGTTCGCAAGATCCAGCACCTGATTGGTAGGGACACGCCAGTCGGCAGTTCCCTGCAGGATAAGGATTGGTGTAGTTTTGTTTATTTTTTCTGCGAACTGAACAGCAGAGCGTTCGTTCAGGGGACGGACCTTGTTATCTGCATAGCCAGGGATCAGATCCTTGTAAACTTCGTCAAACTCCGGACGGCTTTCCAACAAATTAGTTAAGTCCGTGATGCCACTACCCACTACGGCTGCTTTGATCTTCGTTGTCTTTGTTAAGGCCAGGTAGGTCATCATTCCCCCCCGGCTCCACCCAAACATGCCAATTCGGGACGTATCTGCTTTGGGTACCTCCGAAAGTACCGGGATTAAGTTTAGTACGTCATTTATGTCTTTTCCACCAAATTCTTCTTTCCCTTCGCCACCATCATTGCCTCTGTACTGACTGGCTACTATGATATATCCCTGACTGCTTAATTCGCCCAGACCCCTTAGCAGAAAACCTGCGTCGGTGATTTTACCAAACTCCTTATTCCCACCCCGGTTATAAATGATACATGGATAACTACCCTTTTTTTTTGGTATAGCTAAATAGCCCTTTACATTCAATCCGTCAGAGCTATACGTGATGCGGTAGAAGTTAACCATGGCAATAATGGACTTGATACCAGGGACTACCTTTTCAACAGCATGAATGGTTGAGTCAGGTAGGGCGATGGGTATCTGTTCAATAATTTTCCTGTTTTGGGACTTGGCAGATATACTGATCAGTACCAGTAGGAATGAGAAAAAGTATTTCATAGGGATTTTTTATATCCATACATGGGACAGTTATACCCATGTAGTTAGGGTACTCAAAACAGGTATTTTAGCTACTTACTGCCCAGAAAAAGGTATTTATAGTAGTGCAGATTCTTGCCGAAAGGAACAACCTTCCAGTCGGTCGCACTACCTCGTAAATTTTCCCTAGCCATTTATCCAAAAATAGTGTTAAGTAGGTAGTACTATCTGGCATTGCTTCCCGACATCCCGCCAATCTAAAAGAATTTTTTTAGGTATGACTGCCCAAAAGTACCCTTTGTATTATCAGGTAACTAGTTTTATTAATCTTTTGGTTGTATCGGCATGTTCACTCAACAGGAAAATTTTGAAAATACAAAAGTTCTAAAAAATAGCCTGTTTTGGCTTTTTTGTTTATGTCTTTTTTCGTTTACCTCTTTTTCCCAAAGTGTTACCATTCAGGGTACCGTTCAGAATGCATCCGATAAGACCATGATGCCGGGTGCTATTGTCACTATTCAGAAAGCAACGGAAGAACAGGCTACCAATGGGGTAATGACCGATGGTAATGGAGAGTTCAGGTTTGAGAAGATTGCCCCCGGCGAATACCTGGTCAAAATCAATTACCTGGGCTTTAAACCGCTGTCGCGCTCGGTGGACGTGGAGAACGAGTCGGTTGATTTGGGGATTTTGTTGCTGATAGAAGAAGCAAACAACCTACAGGAGGTACAGATAGTTGGGCAGGTAGCCACCGGCGAGCAAAAAGGCGACACTACCCAGTTTAACGCCGGTGCCTTCAAAACGGCCGCGGATGCCAGCGCGCAGGAACTGATCCAGAAACTACCCGGAGTGACCATGGAAGACGGCAAAGTACAGGCGCAGGGGGAAGATGTCCAGCAAATACTGATTGACGGGAAGCCTTACTTTGGTACCGACGTGGCTACGGCTTTGCAAAGTTTGCCGGCCGAAGTTATTGCCAGTATCCAGATATTCGATAAAAAGAGCGACAAAGCCGAACTGAGCGGCTTTGATGATAATGAGCAACTCAAAACCATCAATATTGTAACCAAGCCCAACCGCCGGAAAGGCCAGTTCGGGAAAGGTACGGTGGGCTATGGTACCAGCGACCGCTACCTGCTGGGTGCCAGTGTTAACCTGTTCAATGAAGACCGGCGGTTGACCATCACGGGGCTTAGCAATAATATTAATACGACCAATTTCACCATGGACCAGAGCAGTCAGGGCGGCGAGCGGCCCCGTAACGGTATTATCAATACCAACCTGTTCGGGCTGAACTACTCGGATATGTGGGCCAAAAAAATCGAAGCCAGCGGTAGTTATTCCTATACCCATCAGCAGAACTTCGGGGTACAGTCTCGGTTTCAGGATTTTGTCAGCCCGGCCGATTCCGGACGCTTTTACCGCGAAAACAACCAGAGTATTGAAAAGCAGGCCACCCACCGGGCCAATATGCGGATTGACTATAAGATCAATGAAAATAACCGTATCCTGTTTCGCCCCAACCTGACCGTTCAGACCGAGGATAACTTCGGGTATTTCCTGGGCCGCACCGAAAACGATAACAGTCCGCTCAACCAGACCGAAAATACCTCCAACTCCGATAACGCCAGCTTTAATTTCCGAAATACGCTGCTGTACAGCCACCGGTTTGCCAAGCCGGGGCGAAGCGTTACCATTAGGCTTAATTCCGGCTTCAACAGCAACAACAGCGAAAGCTTTCGGCTGGCCGACAACATTTATTTTCGGGAGCCGGAGCGCAGCCGGGTACTTAATCAATTTACGGACTACAACCAGAATGGTTTTTCCTGGGAAGGCGAACTGTCCTACACGGAGCCGGTCGGTAAGAATGGCCGCCTGGAACTGGAACACGAGCGCGGCAACCGCTATGATGATTCGGACCGGCGCTTGTACGATTTTGATGAATTGACGGGTACTTACGCGTACCTGAATACGGGACTGAGTAATTCCTTCAAAAGTGATTACTTTACCGAGGAGACAGGCCTCAGCTACCAGTACCGCACCGAAAAGGTACGTTTACAGATAGAGGGCGAATACCAACGGGCCAGGCTGGAAAACAATCAGATTTTTCCGGGGCGGTTTGAGTTGAACCGGACTTTCAATAACGTGTTGCCCTCCGCCCGGTTTGAGTATCGCTTCTCCAAAACCAACAATATAGAACTGGACTACCGTACCTGGACCGACGCTCCCTCCATCAACCAGTTGCAGAGCGTGTTTAATGTTTCTAATCCTTTGTACGTCCGGACCGGTAATCCCAATCTGGTGCAGGCAGTACAGAACCGGTTCCGGGGTAGGTACCGGGCGCAGAACCCCACCAACAACCATACGTTTTTTGCCATGGTGGAGTCGTCGGTAGTACCCAACTACATTGGTACCAGTACCATCACCGCCCGCCGCCCCCTCGCCCTGACGGCCGTTGATACCCTGCAGGTGGGTTCGCAGCTATCGCGCCCCGTTAACCTGGATGGCTACTGGACCATCCGTACATTTTTTAACTACGGGCAGCCCCTCAATTTTGTCAAATCAAAACTCAGCCTGTTTGGCTTTGTTAACCATACCCGGCTTCCCAGCCTGATCGACTCCCTGACCAACTTTACCTCCACGACCAACTTTCGGGTAGGGGTATCGCTGAGCAGCAACATCAGCGAGTCGCTGGATTTCTACGTAAGTACCCGCTCGGGCTACAATATTGTAGAGCGGTCACTCCGGAAGACCACCGAAAATTATTTCAACCAAAGTACCCGGATGCGGCTGACCTGGGTGGCCTGGAAAGGCTTCGTGTACCGTACCGACCTCATTCACCAGCTCAATACCGGACTGTCGGCGGGTTTCAATACCAACTACATGATCTGGAACATGAGCATCGGGAAAAAGGTATTTGCCAACCAGCGCGGGGAGTTTAGCCTCAGTGTATTTGACCTGCTGAAACAGAACGTGAGCATCCGGCGGAACGTCACGGATATCTTCGTGGAGGATGTACAGTCCAATGTACTGCAGCGGTACTTCATGCTGACCTTTACTTATAACCTGCGGCATTTCAGCGGCGGAGCCACCGAGAAAGATTTTGAACAGCAGCGGTAACCAGGTGGAGTAGTAAACAACTAGTTGACGCCCGGCCGAAGCCGGGCGTTTTTGTTCCCAATTAGTACTTGAGTAACGTATCCAGGTTTTCGTGCGCAGCCGCAAAACCGGTTTCAAAGCCCATTTCAACGATTTTTTCCAGGTCGGCCCGGGTTGGGAAGGTAATCTCCACGTTTACCCGGGTACCTACTTGACTTGGGGCAAAGGTAGTCTTCCAGTGCGTGCTTGGGAAATCGGGGTTTAGGTTGCCCTCCTCATCACAAAAGCTATCGGTAGCTTCGTAACTCGCTTGCGGTTGTATATTTTTAAAGTCTGCCTGGGCCCACGATTTTTCGCCGTCCGGCCCTTCCATACAGTACAGCCAGGAGCCTCCTTCTTCAAATTGCATCGTTTTGGTTTGGGCTTTCCAGGGTTTGGGAGCCCACCACTGGTCCAGGAGTTGGCTGTCGGTCCAGGCCTGCCAGACTTGCTCCGGCGCTGCTGCAAACTCACGGCTGACAGCAAGTACCTTGCTGTCGGGGCTTTTGGTATATTGGGTTTGGGTCATGGTTGGTTTTTGGGGGTTGGATGAGTAAGTACTTGTTTATCTGGTTATTGTTCTGAAATCTGTTTCAGGATGTGTAAAGCCTTCGGAAAGGTATCCTGGAAATAATCCTGAAACTCATCCGTAGCATCCAGCGCTACCTCTACTTCGGTAGTTTGGTCAGTCAATGCTGTTAGGGCGTAGCTTTCGCGGGCTCCGGCCCAGTCTTTGGTCTCCTGCCGACCATTTTTTAATTCGCCCAGGTGTTTGAAGGTCATCACTTCCAAAGGTACTTTTTTCTCAATGACCCCAAACATACCGTCTCCTTTGGGCGAAAGAAACAAAATTGGACTTCCTTCTTCCCAACTACTTTCGGCGTAGGAGCCTTCGCTAAAGGCGGAGGTCCACTGCCGGTACCCCTCATTACTCCACAACTGCTCCCACACTTTTTCCCGGGGAGCCTGGATTTGAACAGAAAATCTGACTGTTTTCATATAACTACTAGGTAAAGGTTCAGTGGCAAAAGTAATGGAAACAGGATCGGATTCGGGGGAGAATGCCGACAATTAAAGGGTAGTTTGCGACAGTGGCAGGCACATGCTCCTTAGTAGTAGGGGTATGTGTAAATGCTGAATTAGAATGGCTATATCTTAAAGTAGGACTAATAAGAAGAAATGATAAACCTAAAATCCATATCTGTACGAGATATTGACTGTACCCTATAAATAATAGTCAGCAATTCGAGGATAAACGACAACTGGCTGAATAACTTATTGATACACTCCTACCCCGAAGTCCTCAATAAAATTATAGTAATTACAATATGTAGTTTAAAAAGAATAAACCCGGTGGCTACTAAACTCAAACCAACAGGTTTTTCACTACTGCTTATACCGGGCAATAAAGATATCAGAATGTCCGACGGAGGTGAGCGTGGTAGTACCAATCAGAACGCTGTCCTGAAAACTACCTGTTATATACATATGGCCGCTTTCATCAACTGCAATGCTTCTTCCCCGATCAGCACCTGAGCCTCCCAGCTTCTGGACCCATTGAAAATCACCGTTATTTGTATATTTGGCTATGGCCACATCCGTACTTCCACTGGAAGTTAATATGGCGTTTCCAAATGTAGCCGTACCTTGAAAGTCTCCAATAATATATACATGGCCGCTGGGAGCTATGGCAATGTCATGCCCGAAATCGGATTGGGTACCACCTGCCTGCTTTGCCCACTGGAAAGCCCCGTGGGTGTCGTACTTAGCAATAAATATATCCCCTGATCCGGTGGACGTAAGGGTAATGCCACCAAAGGCGATCATATCATTGAAATAACCAGTAATAAATACATTACCGGCTCCATCTACAGCAATTCCACTGGCTGCGTCGTAACCGGATAGCCCCACCTTCTGCTTCCACTGAAGTGTTCCATGGCTGTCGTATTTGGTGATGAATACATCATGATTATTACCAGGGGCCATGAAGAAGCCAGTGATATAGGTATTTCCGTGAGTATCAACAGCGATATCATTAGCCTGGTCATTGTTGGCTTCTCCAAAGCTCTTAGCCCATTGGAGGTCTCCACTGCTGGTGTATTTAAGAACAAAAACATCAGTTTCACCCGATGCAGTGAATGAAGCGGAGCCGAAAATACCTGTTTTCTCAAAAGTACCTGTTACATATACGTTACCTGTCTTGTCAACGGCAATACCGCGGCCGATTTCACCATGAATACTAGAGGTCGAAGGGCCCCCTGTATTGTGGGCCCACAGCACCTCACCCTGGGTATTAAATTTTAAGGTAAAAACATCATCGCCACCTCCACCGCCGCTGAGGGTATTAAGAACTGTAGTACCAAAGGTGATTACACCCCGAAAGCTCCCAGTTATATACACATTACCATTGTCATCAACAGCCATCCCTCCGATAGAGGCATTGTTGCTAGCTCTTGCCTGTTGCAACCACTGTAATTCTCCTGCTGGGTTATATTTGGCAATAGAAATAGTGGGATTACCATTGGTAGAGTTGGTCGAATAGTACCCGGCGACATATATATTGCCGAATTTGTCATATTTAACATATTCGCCCTGATCAAATTGTGGGTAACCAACCTGCAAGGCCAGAACGTTTTCGGGCTGAGGTTCCTGGTTATGATCCCGACAGCCAGTAATAATGGCTATAAGTAGTAAGGTCAGTAAGGTCGCAGCATTTTTCATAGTAGATGTAGATGGATAAGTGTTAATGGTGAAAGAATTGAACAGAGTTGATTTACGGTAAATACATTATGCAATATGAATTGAATAAATTTTGAAGCGAATATATGGGATATTGGAGGAATATCAGTGGGATACGGGAGAAATATACAAGCAGTCTACGTGAGCACCTGCATTATGTTGAGAAAGACCGTTTGTTTATATTGAGCTTTCTCTGAATTATGTAGAATTAGGGTGGTTTACGACAGGAGCAGGAGTTCCTTTTTAAAGAGAGTGAGGTACTTGTAGTAGGTACCTGGCTACCCTGCCACCTGGTAGTGGAGCTGTGTAAGTCCGGTGTCGAATTGGCGGCAGGAAAGGAGTTTCAATTTCTGTTCGGGCCGGTCATCCTGAAAAAGCCTCGTACCGTTGCCCACCAGAATGGGAATGACCGAAATGATCAACTCGTCGATTAACTGACTTCTCAGCAACTCATTTACTACTTCGGCGCCGCCATCCACGAATATGTTTTTACCTTTCTCCTGTTTAAGTCGCGTAACAAGTTCCTCCAGACTGTCCGTGTAAAAGGTGGTTTTTCCAAGGGTGGGTCGTCCGGTCCGGGTAATTACGTAGGTAACTTTGTCGGCGTGGGGAAAATCGGAAACCTGCTCCATGACCCAATCATAGGTTTTCCTGCCTAGAATAACGGTGTCAACGGTATTTATGAATTCCATATACCCGTAGTCTTCTCCGGCTTTTTCCACTACGCCCAGGAAGCTCAAATCGTCGTTTGGTTTGGCAATATAGCCATCCAGACTTGCCGCAATGTACACTATTACTTTTCTGCCAGTTGTCATTCTTTCATTCAGTTAAAGTGATAAAATATAGCAAATATGGATTATTCAGGACTTACTCTACTACTCCCGTTGCTGGGCAAAGAGCCAGTCCAGTACCCCCGGTGTATCATTGACCTGCTTCCAGATGTCGTGTCCCCGGTCCGGAAATTCCGTGTAGCGGGGCGTACCTCCCGCTTTTCGGATGGCCTCAATCACATCCCGTGAGCCACTGACCGGAACGTTTTTATCCAGCCGTCCGTGGAAGGCCCAGACCGGTACCTCCACCATGTTAGGGGCCAGGGCCGGATTGCCTTCGCCACAAATGGGCAGAGCGGCGGCAAACAAGTCCGGACGGGTACCAATAAAATGCCAGGTACCGTAGCCACCCAGTGAGCCACCCCCTACGTACCGCCTTTTTTCATCAATGGAATACTCTTCTTCAAGTGAACTTATCGTTTCAAAAACAAGAGAATCCACGACAGGCAGGCGGGGCAGGCCGCCCCAGCTGGCATTGGGCGGACATTGCGGTACAAACAGAAAGGCGGGGTACTTTTTCCGATTCCCCGGCTCGGACAGTGTCTTCGCTTCCCACGAACCATCAATTTGCCGGATGTTATCGGTACCCCAGCCACCGCCCCCGTGCAGGCATACCACCAGCGGGTACTTCTGCGTCGAATCGTAATCCAGCGGTTTCAGCAGGCGATACTGTAGCTTTTCACCCCGGGCGTTTACGTAGGTATGGGCTTCGAAGGTTTGGGCCAGGGCTTTTCCTTCGGGCGAGGCGTGCATATTCTGGTAAGTGGCGGAGGCTAGCCTAAGTCCGAAAAACAGCGTAAATCCTATAGAGGCTAAAGTCAGAAAGCCTAGCATACCACCTGTTGCCTTTGGAAAAGGTGGTAGTACCTCTTGGGTCGGCAGATGCCGGATCTCCTCCCGAAAATTCAGGATAAACAGAATGGGAACCATACTATTTATCAGCGAAGCCCATTCTACGATTTTTTGCAGGGTACCCTGCATGGCTACATTCTGAGTACTGATCATCCCAATAAAAGATGCCACTATGATAGTATACATAAAGAGGATACCCATCCCGGCTGCCCTGAGCCAGCCTCTCTCCCTGGCCCGGGACGCCAGCAGACTGACCCCATGCAGCAGACCCGCCCCTACGACCAGCAGCGTAGCCGGTACAAACAAGTTCCGTAGCTCCCCCCGTAGCCGAACTGCGAGTATAACGCCAACCTGAAAGGTGATAGCCAGTAGAAGAAACATTCCCGACGTAAAAGTGAAGCGATACCCCCTGGCGTAATAGTAGTTGAGTAAGAGCAATTAGGTCACCAGCATTAGGATGTACATGCCCGATAGCCATACCGTCAGGGTAGGTAGTGACAAGAAATGAGGCCCCGCCCACAGACTCAGCAACCCCTGCAGTAAACCGGCCCCTACGGACACGCCCAGAAATATGTTGGCAAAGAGGTAAAAATCCCGGTTGAGGGGTAGCGTTCTCATGGAGTAGCAGGACTGGTTCTTCTCAAAAATAGAGCAATAGGGGTAAGACCCCAACTCTTTCGGGATGAGTGGTAAATCAGGGAGTTGGTGGGGCTAGGTACCGGCTTGGAATGAAATAGTCAAGCTTAGATCACTGCTGTGGCTCTGCTTTTACACGCTTGTACTTCTCTATAATAATCCGGTCAATGCCCAGTTCCTCTACTTTTTCAACGCCTTTCTGGATCAGAGTATCATTCTGGATTTTGACGACAAACTGGAAGGTGTGGTTTTCCCAGGCGGGGTCACTGTAGTAATTCAAGTGCTCCGTATAGGTACTATCCACCAGGGTATAGTCGCCCCCACCGGCCGAGTAAGCTGCGGTAGAATCCTTTTTGGCATCCAACGCGTGATTCAGGAAAGCGAAGTGGGTTTGGTTCAGGATCTTGATCATACTGCGCCCGGAATCAAAGGTCGAAAAAGCGGTATCCCCTTCCATGGTCGTGGCCGAAATCAACTCCCAGGTACCCTCAATGGGAAGTTGATCGGAATTGGTGCTGCACGATAGGGAGAGGCCGGTGAATAAAAGAGCAAAGTAGGTAGATGTACGATTCATTGTCGAAGGGTTTTTAGGATAGGATGGTTTACAGAAAAGCAAGGTAGGAGTTTTGTTTGAGAAATTGCTTTGTTCAATTCACTACTAAGAGGAGAGCTTTCTTTTCTAGTCTTCGAGGTACCCTTGCTCCTTCCTCTACGTAGTACTGGAAGTAGAATAGCCTCATGCTTTGCTTTTTTTAGTACCTCTCAATTCGTTCTATCAGTCTTTCCTGGAAAGTATTAGATACCGCTTAAATTCTCAGAACCATACTACAATGAAGCCCACAATCTCTTCCAAACCCCTGCTGCTATTTATCTTTTTCGTCCTGATCTCCGCAGATACTTTTGCTCAGAAAAAGTGGCAGGAGCTCACTACCGTTGAGGATCTATGTTCCTACATGCCGGAAACTATGAAGACGATGCTGGACCAGTTTGATCTGGATACGCCGGGCATGGAGAAGGTGAAACAGGCGCATAGTAATGGTGATTTGGTGCAGGCCTGTAAACACCTGTTGGCCTACTATAAGAACGGCAATACTGCTTCGTACCTCCGAAAAGCCCAACCGTCTGCCACTAACCGAACTGTGGCGGATGCGGACACGATCCTGAAAAACGTGTTCTACGTACAAAATGTACGCGGACAAGTACCCTACCTGGCCGACGGGCACCGAGACTGGTACTACAAAGGACCAAACAACGACAAGGAATGGGCCTGGCTCTCCAACCGGCACTCCCAACTGGCGGAAGTATACAACGCGTATATGGAAACCGGTAACCCCAAGTATGCCCGGTACATTGATGCTTTCCTGCGGGACTTTATTATTAAAAGTATGCCTTATCCCGCCGCAAAAAGTAGTACTTCGGTTTGGCGCGGACTGGAAGTAGCCGCCCGGGTAAAGGGTTGGTCACGTATCT
This sequence comes from Telluribacter sp., assembly GCF_035998675.1. Taxonomy (NCBI): domain Bacteria; kingdom Pseudomonadati; phylum Bacteroidota; class Cytophagia; order Cytophagales; family Spirosomataceae; genus Telluribacter; species Telluribacter sp. The sequence continues at coordinate 41,273 of NZ_DASYHI010000016.1, read as the reverse complement.
TCTACGGGCTTATCAACAGTCCCTATCTCTCCCCGGCCACGCAGCTTTTAATGTTGAGTAGTATGCCCGACCACGCCCATTATAACCGGTACTTCCACGCCGGCAATAACTGGCTGACGATGGAAATTTCGGCCCTGGCTACCGCCGCCACCAATTTTCCGGAATATAAAAATTCGGACGAATGGCTCACCTACGCCATCGCCACCATGACCGAAAGCATGAAGGGACAGGTATATCCCGACGGCATTCAGACCGAGCTCACCTCGCACTACCACAACGTAGCGTTGGCTAATTTCGAATTGTTCAAAGACATCTGTGACCGGGCCAACCGCCCTCTGCCCGACTTTTTCAATCAGACCATCGTGAGCATGTACGATTACATAGCCCGGGCGGTACGTCCCGACGGGTACCGTATTCTGAACAACGACGGCGACCGGGGCAGCGACCGGGAATTGCTAATGAAGGCGGCCCAAAAATATAACAAACCCGAGTGGGCCTACCTGGCTTCCAACGGGCAAAGCGGTACCAAACCAGCACAGGAACCATCGTACTTTTTCCCGTGGGCGGGTCAGTTAGTTTCCCGGTCTGGCTACGATGCCCAGGCACACTGGTCGTTTTTTGATATTGGCCCCTGGGGAAGCGGGCACCAGCACAGCGACAAGTTACATATTTCGGTCTCCGCCTATGGTCGTGATCTGCTCGTGGATGCCGGGCGGTTTGCCTATACCGGCGAGGTAGCCCAAAAGTTCCGACCCTACGCCACCGGGAGTGCCGGACATAATTTGGTTTTGCTTGATGGGAACGGACAAAACCCCAGCCCCAAACTGGCCGATGAAGCCCTGGATGAGAGCCATATAAAAATCACCCCCGAATTTGACTATGCGACTAACCGCTTTGCTGACTTCAAAAATGTGGAGGGTACCGCCAGCCACACCCGCGCGCTGCTGTATGTACGGGGAGAGTTTTGGGTGGTGGTAGACCGCATCCAGACCGACAAGCCCCGAAAAGTAGAAACCCTGTGGCATTGGCATCCCGACTGCACGGTAACCCAGGACGGGAACGCCATCAAAACCAACAACGCCAAAGGAAATCTGGTGGTGGTACCCGTTGGCAACCCGAAAATGGATATTCGTTTTGTAAAAGGGCAGGAGCAGCCGGAGATACAAGGTTGGTACAGCCCGGAATACAATGTGTATATGCCCAATACGGCCACCATTTATAGCACAAATATCACCCGCGATCAGACGTTTGTATGGCTACTATTTCCTTCCGAAGGCGCGATGCCACGGGTACAGGCCAGGGTACTTGCTGAAAATGAGGAGGGGGTAGAGGTGGAGGTAAGTGCTAATAGTAAGACCTGGAAAATGGTGGTACCTTATCGGAATAGTAATAAGGTGGTTTTGGGGAGGTGATTTTTGGAGTGAGTTACTGAATTTGCGTTGAAAACGCTATTTGATGCAACGGCTGCGGCCGACCGTCCTGATTACAAATCAGGGTTAGCGGAGGGAATTCACAACCTGAAAGTTTGGCTTAACTTTTTAAAGATAATTAAGATAGGGGCATCATTATTTTCGAATAAAATCTAACCATTCTTGCAATAGAAGTTTCATATCATTAAATGGAATGGATAGGACTTTATCGATAATTATATTAGGTGGATCAATTTTGATTTCTTCATCATCACTTGCACCACTTCTATTTAAGGAAAAATATTCTTCAAAATATTGTTGAGATTCTGCCAGTTCAATGTCTTCTATTAAACCCTCACATTCAACAGGATGCATTATTCTTAATTTTTCTGCCAGCCTCCTATATGCTATATTATTTGTATAACATCTATATTCAACCCAATTGTTATGTTTAATCTTGCCAAACTCAAGATTATATTGACTATGAATTCCCATTACTAAGAAATTAATGTTACTAAATTTTAATGATAGTTAATAATAATAAGTTTAATTTTTACATTTATGCCCCCGCTACCGCCGGTTTGTAACCGTGCGTCGGCCGCCGGTGGCAAACCACAATCCAAGTCTTTGACTTTTTAATCATTCCCAATCCCCCGCAACTCCTGCTCAATTTCCTCCACGGTCGGCAGGCTACTTTTTAGCTCGTCTGGCAGTACTTCCGTAAATTGAAACTCACTTACCCCCATAGGTTTGTTAATATCCTGTAGGGCGAACTCGGCCTCAATGCTGTTTTTGTCGCGGCACAGCAGGATGCCAATCGTAGGTTTGTCGTCCGGTTCTTTTACTAAACTATCCACTGCTGACAAATAAAACCGGGGCGCCGGAGCGATTAAGTTTCCCAGCGTATTCGGGAATGAATCGGGTATTTTTCAGTTCTATCACCACATGGCATTTTAGCTTGGTGTGGTAAAAGAGCAGGTCGAGGTAGTAGTCATTTCCGGCTACTTCGAGGTGGTACTGCTGCCCCAGAAACGCGAAGCCTTTGCCCAATTCCAGCAGAAACTTTGTCACGTGGGCTACCAGTTGGTTTTCAATGTCCTTCTCCTTGTACGGCCCCGCCAAGGTCAGGAATTCAAAGATGTAAGGGTCTTTGAGGGTTTGCTCGGCTAACTCCGACTGGGGCGTGGGGAGCGTATGCCTGAAATTCGTAATAGCCTTACCCTGTCGTTCGTAGAGGTGGGATTTAATCTGTAAGGCCAGTACATCCCGACTCCAGTTGTTTTCCAGCGTTTGGTTTAGATAGAAGTTTGCCTCATTTACATCAGCTGATTTGCTAAAAATCAATATATTATGTCCCCAGGGAATTTGTCCAACCGCCTGTTGTATGAATTCGGCAACAGGCTGTTGCAAAATTGACGATGAATAAAATTGGTAAAATTGGCGGCAAAATGCGAGATTTCGATAGGACAGCCCCTTCATCTCTGGGAACTCAGCTTTCAGATCTTTAGACAACCTATCCAGAAACTGATTGCCGTAGCCCGTGTGCTTTTCGTCAATCATTTTTCCCAATTCCCAATAGAACTCAATCAGGGCGGAATTGACCGCTACGGCGGCTTTGAGTTGTACAGATCGAATCTTCGATTTAAGTTCGCGGAGCCAGGCTTTGTAGTCAGGGTCAGAGAGGTTCATTGGGGTGGTTTATGCAAAAGCAAGATACGCAGAAAATAGATACAACACCCAAAACAAAACACCTGCCCCCAACGGAGACAGGTGTTTTGTTTGAATTCCTAACCAGATAGCTTACTTCGCCGGCGTAATGATAATGTTGCGGTACTCCACCGGGCCGTGGTCGCCCTGGATGTAGATGGGGCCGGGTTCTCCTTCGTTGCTGTCGAGGGCTCCCCCGGTAATACCTGGTATCTCCTGATTGGTAATGACCCGTTTGCCATTGACATCCAGGGTAATCATTCGTCCAACCAGCGTAACGTCAAAGCTCTGCCACTCGCCCGGCTCTTTGGCTACCATTTCACTGGGGGCAATAAAACCGTACACTCCGCCGAGTTCACCAAAGGAGGGTTCAAGCCCTTTGCCGTCGGTCACCTGTACCTCGTACCGGCCGCGCAGGTACACGCCGCTGTTGCTTCCTTTGGGTATCCGAAACTCCGCGTGCAGTTTAAAATCGTTGAATTTTTGATCCGTGATAAGGTTCGCGCCGGATTTCTCACTTTTCAATACTCCGTTTTGAATTGTCCACTGGTTGGTACCTACGGTGTGCCAGCCTTTGATGGTATTGCCTTCGGTCAGTTTGATAGGCGTACCCCAGGCAGGCTGAGTAGTTTTTCGGAGGGAAGGAGCCCGAACGCCGGTCCAGTTGTAGGTTTTTCCGTCGGGCGTGGTAATCGTACCACTTATCTTTTCGCCCTGCAGGGTACCTTCCAGCGAAAAGTCTCCTTCGCCTCTTTCCCACTGGGGAGGAATCGTAAACCCAAATTTGCCGTCTTTGAATTGTACTTCCGAAATAGGACGGGCGCTACCCGAAACCGATACGAACCGGCCTACCAGGGTCTTGTTGCCTGAATGGGTCACTTCCAGCCACGAAGGGGCTGGCTTGCCGTTCATGTCTACCGTAATATCCCACCTGCCTTCCAGCGGAGTAGCCAGTGGATTGGCCTGGGCATTACCAATCAAAAGTGCACAAAGCAAAGTAAGAGCCGATACCAGTAGGGATCGGGTAAAGTAGTGAGGTTTGGTTTGGAATAAGTTGTTCATCTGGATTTGTATATGGAAAGGCCACAATTTACTTATAAAAATCATAAGAGTTGTTTACCTACTTAGCCTATATAATGGAAGCTTGTTGAGTAATTTAATCGGGCTGACTTTACTTTTTATTGAGTAAGTACTTTCACCATAATTTTTAATCCTGCCGTTTCTGACTCCTCATGAATAGGAGTTAGCTTTTGTGGTGAAGTCTTTACTCCCCGCTTCCTTTTCCAGTTGCTTCACAATACCTTTCAGCATAGCAGGTACTATGAGTTTATGAAAGGGTTTGACCGGTAAAAAATAGAGCCGCCCCAGCCAGTTATGAAACACTACTGTGGTGGATAAGGTAAGTACTTTACTGCTCTGGTCCTGCGGGTGGGGCGATACAAACAGAGAGATTCTAAAATCAAGGTGTTTGTCGTCTTCGCCCAGAATGACCTCGTTGTCCGTCCGGCTATATACTTTGAAAAGCCCCAACTGCTCACCCGGTCTGCAGGTAAAGTTGTCGAGTAGTTGCTGCCTGTTCTTAGGTACCTCAGCCGTTTTTAGTCCGAATACAGCAACGATTTTATTTCTGAGGATAAATAACTTCCCTACCCATTGGGGGCCACTCCTAAAAAAAGCTTTACAGGCATCAGCGGCGGTAATGGTATCGTCCTTGTCCTCAAATGTACCGGTATAGCTATCGGTATAGTCGTAGCTGCGGGTGGTTGTGGTAAGTACCGAAGCCGGGGGAAGTATTGTCCTGAGAATTTTCATAGGGAACTGATAAGCCTATACGCGTTAAAACTCCTAAGGTACTTTGCTGAGTATCCTTTACCAAATATAAGGGAATTGAAAACAGGCAGGTAAATCCGTTTAAAGATTTTCTTTTCCTATCAGAAGTACTGTTTGCAAAATCCCCGGGCCTGAGGGGCAATTTTTACCTGGAAGCGCCCACTACTCAAAATACTGAACTACCTATCCGCTGGTACCTGGTACCAGCCTAATCAAATCACAGGGGAAACATACGTATGAATTGGCAACAGGTAATTGACCCTTTGAACAACATTGGCCTGTCGGCGTTGCTGGCTGTGGTACCTATCCTTTTTATTTTCTGGGCCCTGATCATCAGGAAAATGAAAGGATATCAGGCGAGCCTGATCGCCACGGGGCTCGCTATACTCATTGCTATCCTGGCCTACGGTATGCCCGTAAAGCTGGCCCTGCTTTCTACCCTTAATGGCGCTCTGTATGGGCTATTCCCCATATGCTGGATCATCATCACCGCCGTTTTTCTGTTCAATATCACCGTACAGAGCGGTCAGTTTGAGATCATCAAGCACTACATGGCCTCTATCACCTCCGACCGCCGGCTGCAGGCGCTGCTGATAGCCTTTTCGTTTGGTTCTTTTCTGGAAGGAATGGCAGGTTTTGGTGCCCCCGTGGCCATTACGGCAGCTCTGTTGGTGGGTCTGGGATTCAATCCCCTGTACGCTGCCGGCATCTGTCTGATTGCCAATACTGCCCCCGTGGCCTTCGGGTCCGTAGGGATACCCATCACGGTAGCGTCCCAGGTTTCGGCTATACCCGAAATGGCCATCTCTCAGATGGTAGGGCGAACGCTCCCGATTCTGTCGGTTTTTCTGCCCTTCTATCTGGTCGTTATTATGGCTGGGTTCAGAAAAACCAGAGAAGTGCTGCCAGCCATTATCGTAGCGGGCGTTTCGTTTGCATTTCTACAATGGTTTTCGTCCAATACCCTGGGTCCCGCGCTGCCCGATGTCATTGCCGGCATTGGTTCTATTGTCAGTTTGATTGTATTGTTAAAATTCTGGAAACCCAAAAGTACCTGGCGTTTTCCCAGCGAGCCCGCTCCCACCATCAATACGGATGTGTACTATACACCAGGTCAGATTGTCCGGGCCTGGTCGCCGTTTATACTATTGACCATCGTGATCATTGCGTGGGGAACCAAACCTATCAAGGACGTATTCAATGCCGTCGGGCAGGTTCAGTTTGGGTTTCCGGGTCTTCATGAGGCCATTCTGGATACTACGGGCAATGCGATCCCCCACCTGTTTAAGTTTAATTATTTATCGGCTACCGGCACGGCCATTTTGCTGTCGGCTCTAATTTCTGTTCCACTGGTAGGGATGAGATACGACGAGGCTGCCAAAGTATTTGGACAAACCATCAGGCAGCTTACCTTTCCGATTATTACCATTGCCGCCGTATTGGGCTTTGCCTACATCGTCAATGATTCGGGCATCAGCATCACGATGGCCGCAGCCCTGGCCAATACGGGCGTGTTATTTCCCTTCTTTGCTCCCATGCTGGGTTGGCTGGGGGTTTTTATTACGGGGTCGGATACGTCGGCCAATGCTTTGTTTGGCAAATTACAGGCTACCACTGCCACCTCCATTGGCGTTGATCCGGTCGTCACTGTTTCGGCCAATGTATCGGGTGGGGTAATCGGGAAAATGATATCACCGCAGTCTATCGCCGTGGCTGCTGCCGCCGGAGATCTGGTAGGAAAAGAATCTGAACTGTTCCGGTTTACGGTGAAACATAGTTTCTATATGCTCCTGTTTATCTGTCTCATTGTATTGGCGCAGGCCTATACATTTAGCTGGATAATTCCTCAGTACCAGATGATTGTCGCGGGCAGGGCTTCGGTTATCCCGGATTTTACCCAGGGTTATGTGTACCTGATGATTCTGGCCACGGTGCTGGTAGCTTTTGTAGCCAGTATCTGGTTTATGAATAAGAAAAAAGTATATCCGAAAATGTCTTGAAAGACAATCTGCCAGCCTGACTTTCATCATTCACAATTGAGATCAGACTAGCCTAAATCCTAATAACCTAAACCCCATGAACGTCGGACTTTTTATACCGTGTTACGTCAACCAGTTTTATCCCAATGCCGCAAGGGCGACGTTGGAACTGCTAAAAAAAACGGGTGTGAATGTGGTGTTCCCCACCAGGCAAATTTGTTGCGGCCAGCCCATGGCCAATTCGGGCTTTGAGTATCTTGCCCAGGATTGCAACAATACCTTTATCGAAAACTTTGCTCAATTCGACTACATCGTTGGTCCATCGGCCAGTTGTATTCTCCATCTCAAAGACCATCTTCATTCGGATAGTCAGGAAGAAAAAGCCACCGAAGTTCGGGGAAAGCTGTACGAGCTAGTGGAGTTTTTGACGGATGTCCTGAAAATTAAGTCTCTCAATGCCGTATTTCCCCATAAAGTAGGATTGCACCATAGTTGTCACGGTTTGCGCGGACTGCATCTGGCCCAAATGAGTGAACTCAACGCCCCTTCTTTTTCAAAGCCGGAACAACTACTGGCGATGGTGGAGGGATTGGAACAGGTACCTCTGGACCGGTGCGACGACTGTTGCGGATTTGGCGGTGTTTTCTCCGTTTCGGAAGAAGCCGTATCGGTAAAAATGGGGAAAGACCGGGTGGCGGATCATAGCCGTAACGGCGCCGAATTCATTACCTCGTCTGACCTTTCCTGCCTGATGCACCTGGAAGGTATCCTGCACCGAAAAAACAGTGCGGTGAAGGTAATTCACATTTCAGAAATCTTAAATGCAACGATATGAGCCAGCCCAAAACAAAAGATCATGCCGCATTAGCCGAAGCCTTCATAAAAGATGAAGAGCGGGTGGACTGGCACGACGGTGCGCTATGGTACATCCGGGAGAAGCGGGATATCGCATCAAAAGCAATACCGGAATGGGAGGAGCTTCGGGAGGCGGCGTCCCAGATCAAAAGCAACGTTATTTCCAATCTGCATAAGTACCTGCTGCAGTTTGAAGCCAATCTCAAAAAGAATGGTATTGTGGTACATTGGGCTGATACTCCCGAAGAGCATAATGAAATTGTGTATGCCATTCTGAAAGCAAAAGAGATTACTCAGATGGTGAAAAGTAAGTCCATGCTTACCGAAGAGTGCGGCCTGAATGAGTACCTGGAAGAACGGGGCATAGGCGTTATCAACTCGGATTTGGGAGAGTATATACAGCAAATTGACAATGAACCGCCGAGCCATATCGTACTGCCGTGCATCCATAAGCGGAAAGAAGAAATAGGAGAGCTGTTTCATGAACACCTGGGCACTGAAAAAGGATTGTCGGACCCCACCCAGTTGACGAGGGTTGCCCGCAAACACCTGCGCAATGTTTTTATGACCCGCCGCGCCGCCCTGACCGGGGTAAACTTCGCCGTAGCCGAAACCGGCGAATACGTAGTATGTACCAACGAAGGTAACGCCGACATGGGGGCGCATTTATCGGAGGTACAGATTGCCTCTATGGGGCTCGAAAAGATCATCCCTCAGAAAAAACACCTCGGTGTTTTTCTCAGATTGCTGGCCCGAAGTGCCACCGGCCAGCCCATTACCATTTATTCCAGTCATTATAAAAAGCCACGGCAAGGGCAGGAGATGCACCTGATTCTGGTGAATGCCGGCCGGACGCGGCAACTGGGCCGACCGGATTTTCAAAATTCGCTGAAATGCATCAAGTGTGGGGCTTGTATGAACACCTGCCCGGTGTACCGGAAAAGCGGGGGGCTGAGTTATCACAATACGATCTCCGGACCGATTGGCGCTATACTGGCGCCGAATCTGGATATGAAACGGCACGCGGACCTACCCTTTGCTTCCACCCTTTGCGGGTCTTGCTCCAACGTATGTCCCGTAAAAATCAACATCCACGACCAGTTGTACAAATGGCGGCAGGTGATTGTAAAAGAAGGCCACGCCACCAGTACCAAAGCCCTGGGGATGAAGGCCATGGCCTGGACCTTGTCTTCGCCCGAAAAATTAGACAAAGCGGGCCGGGCGGGTAGATGGTTTATGCAAAACATCCCCGTCGTTGTGAACAACAAACTCAACCCCTGGTACAAACAACGCGACATGCCGGAGGGCCCCAAAGAGTCTTTCAGCGAGTGGTACATTAAAAACGAAAAGAACAAACCAAAATAAGGATATGAGTACCAGGGAAAAAATACTGGGAGAAGTTTTACAAAACCAACCCCCTTCGTTGCCTTTACCGGACCTCTCTGTATTCAGGGGAGAAATGAAAGATGTTGTTCAAAAATACAGGACGGTATTTGAAAGCATTGGGGGTGACGTATATCTGGTAGATGATTTAGAGGCCATTAAAGCCATTATCAAGGAGAAGTACGACCTGGAAAAACGCATCGTAACCACCCTGCCGGAACTCACTGGAAATTTTGAATGGATTGCCCCGGACGTAGATCCCCATACGTACGAAGATATTGAGCTGGCCATTATTAACGCGCATTTTTCGGTTGCCGAAAACGGGGCTGTGTGGCTGTCCGATGAAGTGATGGGGCAGCGCATCATCCCGTACATCTGTCAGCACCTGGCCGTAGTGGTCCGGGCCGAAAGTATCGTGCCCACCCTGCACGAAGCCTACGAAATCATCGGTGAAGGTACCTATGGGTTCGGGGGGTTTATTGGCGGACCTTCCAAAACGGCTGATATCGAGCAGGCCCTGGTACTGGGAGCCCACGGGCCACTGTCTATGGCCGTGTTTGTAATAGGTTGATAGCTGTTAGGTTGTTAGGTTTTAGCAAAATGTCAGTCTAAGCAGAATCAATTGTCCGTCTGAGCGGAGTCGAAGACAGTTCATTATAGAGGTCTTCCACCGCCAGGCGGGAGGCTCCGCTGCCACGGTGGCCGTTGCCGCTTCGTCGGTCCGACACGGTGGCTCCTCCGGCCGTTTCCTCTCCGACTGATAGCTAACCCTAAATATACGCTGAAAGAAACGCAAAACAGGTAAATAAACTTTCATCCATTTCCCCAAAGAATGAACCAATCTATCCTCATTAACGGAAATTTACAGGAAGAGTACAGCGACATCTATACCCCCGAGGCACTAGCCGCCCTAAAAGCGTTAGCACCCTTCAACCAAGAAATAAAAGAAGCAATGTCGGCCCGCATCGAGCGCCGGGCCCAACGGGCGGAACAGAAACAGAGAATCACTTTTTTAGACCCTGAAAGTACCATACCCCGAACGAGTATTAAAGTACAGGATGCGCGGGATGGAAAATTTGAGGGAGCGGCCATTCCGGCCGATTTGCAACGGCAGTGGATTCAGGGTACCGGTCCCGCGGCCAAGCCCAATGCCCCGCTGGAAAGCAGCATCAGGAACGTGGCGTATGCCTTGCTGTCGGGAGCCGATGGCTGGATGTTTGATGGCGAAGATGCGCTTGGCCAAATCGCGACCATGTCGCTGGACAACCAGCGGAATCTAAAACTGGCGATTAAAAAAGACTCCGTATTTCTGCAGGCCGCCGAAAAAGTGGCGGGTGAAATAAACCAGTGGGCGCAGGGCTTCTTTGGAAAAAAGCTTATTGAAGACTGGCAGAAACAACTGGACTTTACCACCGTCATTTTCCGGGCACGGGGCCTGCACCTCGACGACCGCCACCTGCGTGATGCCGATGGCGTGGCTATGGCTGCCTCGGTAGTGGATGCCACCCTGTACGTAGTTAATAATTACCAGGAGCTCCAGAAGAAGGGGTCTTCGCTGGTGTTGTATTTGCCTAAAATCCAGACCGCTGGGGAAGCGGCCCTTTGGAATGACCTGTTGGCAGCCCTGGAAACGCACCTTGGCCTGCCCGTAGGTACCATTAAAGTATACGTACTGGTCGAACAACTGGAAGCCACCCATCAGTTGATGGAAATCCGGGCCGCCCTAGGCAAGCATTTTGTGGGCTATAACACCGGTCGCTGGGACTATATCAACAGCGTATCCGACGCCATGGCTTGGGACAACACCTTTATCAATCCGGACATTGAGGCCATTACCATGACCTACGGATACATGCGTAACTACGAAAACCGGGTTCGCTGCGCAGTCAATACGCCTGACATCCATGGGAACTTCGCCCTTTGGCAAGGCGGCATGGAGCCCAACATACCCGTTGGCTCTACGGAGGGAGTAGCTGCAAGTATGAAAAAAGCGGTGGCTGGAGCCGAACGCGAACAGCGCGAAGGCGCGAGTGGCAAGTGGGTAGCGCACTGGAAAATGGTTCATATCGTACGACCTGTCTGGGAAAAAGTGGGCGAAGCCAATCAGGCCGGCCGGGAGTTTCCGAAGTTAACCTATACCCAACCCGATGCCGATGGCCTGATTCTGATCGAGGAAGCCCCCACTACCATCCGCGGGGCCCGCAACTTGCTGAGCGTGGCCCTACAGTACGGCAACGCCTTTGGACAGGGAATGCAGGCTGCGGCCCTCAAAGCCGCCGACTTTTTTGGCAATGACGATATTCTCTACCTCATGGAAGACATGGCTACGGGCGAAATCCGGCTCAGTATCCTTTGGGAATGGGTACAAAAAGGAGCCACTCTGACCGAAGCCGACGCGCCTACCGGAACGAGGGCAGGCGATACGTTTACAGCTGAATTATTCAAAAAATTATTTGTGGAAGAATATGAAAAACTGCTGAAAGCAGGAAACAAAGATGTATTTGACGATTCAAAAACTTCCACCTTGCCCATTTCAAAAGAGATTGTCCTGGCGTATGTGTTGAGTGAGCATAAATTCCCCTGGTTTATTGATTTTTTGAATATTAACCTTAATAATACCGATCTGGAAGAGGCGAAACGTCGGATTGATTTGTACAGGAATCGGTTTATTGAGGAGGGCGAACGGGTTACGGAGAATTTGGATTTTGTGGTAGAGTAGGGCGTGTTATAGGTTTATTTGATTCAGAGCAATTTTCTTATATCTGTTTCTGTGGAGAGGAAGATTTGTAGTCCTACGCACAACAGCACAAGTTTTATTATGCAGGCCCGGTACTTTTTGCCCGTTACTTCTTCGCCGCCACCCAGTGCCGGTACTTCTGCGGCGATAGCTGCATGACTTCCTTAAACTGACGATTAAAATACGACAGGCTGTTAAAACCCGCCTCGAAGCAGGCTTCGGTGACGGTGTAGTTGGGCTTCTGCAGGAGCTTGCAGGCGTAGGCGATTCGGATTTCGTTGAGGTAGCGAGTGAAGGGTTTGAGGGTGCGGCTCTTGAAGTACCTACAGAAGGCCGTTTCGCTCATGTTGGCGATGGCGGCCACGTCGGCAATGGTGATGCGCTCGGTAAAGTGGCGATACACGTACTGGTTGATCTGCCACATGCGCTCCTCGTCGCGGCTGTGGTCAAAGTAGTAGCCCTGATGGGTGAGGTAGTCAAAGTCGGCCGTTTCTGAAAGCGTCAGGAGTACGTTCAGCAACTCCATCAACTTGCGGCTGTCGGGCTGGTCTGGCGTGCACCTAAGTACTTCTGCAACCTTATGGGAGGCCCGCCTGCCAAACCGGACACCCCGCCGAGCCCGGTCAAAGAGCTGTTTCAGGCCCTGTAGCTCCGGGCTGTTGATAAATGCTTCGCCCAAAAAACATTCCGTAAACTGGATGATAAGCCCGAAGGGACGGGCAGCCGGGTACTGCTGCGTGTACTCACTGTGCGGCTGCAGCACGTGCGGGAAGTTAGCGCCCAGCAGTACTACTTCGCCCTCCTCAAACTCCCCGAAGCCGTCGCCCATTACGCCACTTACTTTCCCTTCGATGAAATAAATCAGTTCCAGTTCCGGGTGGTAGTGCCAGCGGGTTGTCAGGTCAAAGGGCTCCCACTTAAAGATAAATGAGCGGTTGGCCTGCGGGTTAATAAGTCGGTAGGAAGGGGAGAGCATTGGTAGTATACTAACGATATAGTAATCCAAAGTACCTAATCTTGCTAAAATACTTCAACTATTCGTAAGAAAAGACGTAGCATCTGAGTCAATAGGAGTGGATATTTGCATAATAAAATTCAGATTATTTTGGACTTAGGCCTAAGTACCTATTCATTTCCCTGGGCGGTGGGTGTACCCGGTTCCTTACCCGAGCACCCGATGACCCCGGTTGAGCTGGTGGAGCAGGCGGCTACGTACGGACTCAGGTACTTACAGTTCGGCGACAACCTGCCCCTCCACCAGCTTTCGGAAGAGGATCTGGAGCAATTGATACAGAGAGCGGAGGCCGCAGGAATACAGCTGGAAGTAGGTACCCGACGGCTGTCGGTGGATAACATAACCCGGTACCTGACCATAGCCGCGCGCTGCCGGTCGCCTTTCCTGCGGGTAGTCATGGACGACGGCGGCTACGAGCCGGAAAAGGAGGAGGTAATCAGGATTATCAACGAATTATTGCCCCACCTCAAAGAATCCAACGTAGTACTTGCCATCGAAAACCACGACCGTTTTCCGGTACGCGAGATTGAAGAAATAATAAAAGCGACCAGTACCGAATGGGTGGGGGTATGTCTGGATACGGCTAACTCGCTGGGTGCTGGAGAGGGGGTACGGGAAGTAGTAGAAGTACTGGCGCCCTATACCGTCAATCTGCACATCAAGGATATTATTATCCGGCGGGTCAGCCACAAAATGGGCTTTACGGTGGAGGGCAGCGCGGCCGGTAAGGGAATGCTACCCATTCCCTGGATTATAGAGCAACTCAGCCGACACAGTCGCTGCCGGACCGTCACGCTGGAACTCTGGTCTAACCCGCAAAGTACCCTGGACGGTACCTTGAAAACGGAAGCCCGGATGGTGGAGGAAAGTATTGAGTATTTAAAAGCAGTAGGCTGTACGTAGTAGGCTATATGCTTTCATTGACTTGCGGGACTATGCGACCTTAAAAAAAGAAAAAACTAACAGCTATCAGCTAATACCTAACAACTATTAATTATGAGCAAGACTAAAGTGGCCCTGATCGGTGCCGGAGGTAAAATGGGATGCAGGTTAGTGGACAACTTCCTGAAGTACGACCAGTACGCGGTAGACTGTGTGGAAATAGGCGAGCGGGGTATTCAAAACCTGGCCGAGCGGGGTGTATTAACTGCCAACGCCGAAGTTACGGTACCCGAAGCGGACGTGGTGATCCTGGCGGTACCCGACGTGACCATTGGGCAGATTTCCCAACAGATTATCCCTCAGATGAAGGCTAACGCCCTGGTGATGACGCTGGACCCGGCCGCCCCGCTGGATGGTGTGATTGCGCACCGCGACGACCTGGGCTACGTGATTGCGCACCCCTGTCACCCATCTATCTTCAACTGGGAGCCGACCGAGCAGGCCTTCCGGGACTTCTATGGTGGTATTTCGGCCAAGCAATCGATCGTAGTGGCCCTGATGCACGGCAACGAAGAACACTACCAGCTGGGTGAAAAAGTAGCGCAGGATATGTACGCACCCATCGATAAAACGCACCGCATTACGCTGGAGCAGATGGCGATCCTCGAGCCGGCCATGGTAGAAACCCTGGCGCAGACTTGCATGGAAGTAGTAAAAGAAGGTTACGACCGCATTATAGAACTGGGTCTACCTGAAGCCGCCGCCCGCGATTTTGTACTGGGTCACCTGCGTATCCAGATCGCAGTCCTTTTCAAGGAAGTAAATGGTACGTTCTCCGATGCCGCCTACAAGATCAGCAAGCGGGCCAAGCCACTCATTTTCCGCGAGGGCTGGCAGAAAATATTTGAGATGGATGATATCAAAGAGCAGGTACGGGACATTACCAATAAATAGCTGGTAGTTATTAGTTTTTAGGCTAGCATTAAAAGGCTTTCTGATTGCTATTTTCATCTGATAGTTGTCGTGCTTTCGTTAGAATGAACGAGTGAGAACTTGCTCAAATGTACGCCAGGTACTTAGGTAAATGTTTTAACCACTATTCCAAAAAATGAAAAGTAAAATTGCTTTTATACTCCTTTACAGCTGGCTTGCCCTACCATGCTTTGCTCAGTTAAAAGTAAGTGATAATAAGCGGTACCTGGTCACTCAGGACGGCAAGCCATTCTTCTGGCTGGGCGATACCGCCTGGGAACTGTTCCACCGCCTCAACCGCGAGGAAGCCGACCGCTACCTGAAGAACCGGGCCGACAAAGGCTTTACGGTGATACAGGCCGTGGCGCTGGCCGAACTGGATGGTTTGAACACCCCCAATCCGTACGGTGAAGTACCCCTGGAAAACAATGACCCTACCAAACCCCGCGAGGCATACTTCCAGCACGTGGATTATGTTATTGACAAAGCGGCTTCGATGGGATTACACATTGCCCTGCTCCCTACCTGGGGCGACAAGTTGTTTAAAAGTACCTGGGGGAAAGGCCCCGAAATATTCACGCCCAGCAACGCCAAGGCCTACGGGAAGTACCTGGGCAACCGCTACAAAAACCGGAAGAATATTATCTGGATCATGGGCGGTGACCGCAATCCCCGCGACAATAGTCAGGACGTAGAGGTATGGCGGGCTATGGCTGACGGCGTAGCCGAAGGAGTAGGAGGACATAACCAGGCGCTGATGTCCTACCACCCCCAGCCAAACAGCTTAGAAGACGCGGGTTCGGCTAAGTGGTTTCACAACGACGCCTGGCTGGACTTCAACATGTTTCAGACCGGCCACTGCCGGGAGAACAATGTATGGGACCGCGTACAGGTAGCCTACAACAAAACACCCATCAAGCCCGTAGTAGACGGCGAAACGCTGTACGAAGACCACCCGGTATGTTTCAATGCCAAGGATCTGGGTACCTCCAGCGCCTACGACATTCGCAAGCACGCCTACCTGGACCTGTTTGCCGGTGCCTTCGGACACACCTACGGGTCCCACGATATCTGGCAGATGTACGGTCCTGGTCGTCAGGCTGTCAACAGCCCGCATTTCTACTGGTACGATGCCCTGGACTTGCCGGGAGCTGCGCAGATGACCTACGTGCGTCGCCTGATGGAGTCGCGCCCCATACTGGACCGCGTACCCGACCAGAGCCTTCTCACAAACGCCCGCGAGGCGCATGATCGCATACAGGCTACCCGTGGTAAGGATTACCTCTTTGTGTATACTACGCAGGGGAAAGACTTTACCGTAAATATGGGTAAGATATCGGGCCAGAACCTGAAAGCAACCTGGTATAATCCTAAGAACGGCGAAACCAAAGAGGGGGAGACGGTAGAAAACAAGGGTCAGAAGAAATTTACCCCTCCCAGCAACGGCTACGGACAAGACTGGGTACTGGTACTTGACGATGTGTCTAAAAACTATCCTAAACCCTGAAAGCAGGAAAAGGAGCGGAAGGTACTTTCCATGGGTAAACCATCCGCTCCTTTTCCTTTTTTTTACTACAACTCTGAATACCTCTACTTTTTGAGGAGAATAAAAATCAAACATGAAAAAACTGCGCTTTGCGGTATTGGGTACCGGGTTCTGGGCTAACTACCAGATTCCCGCCTGGCAGGAACTGGAAGGCGTAGAGTTGGTGGCCGTGTACAATCGTACCCGCTCCAAAGCCGAAACCATCGCCAAACGCTTCGGGGTACCCCGGGTATACGACGATGTGACCGAACTACTACAGCAAGAGGAACTGGATTTCGTCGATATCATTACCGATGTAGATACGCATCCCGTGTTTGTAAAGCTGGCGGCGGAGCGGGGACTGGATGTGATTTGCCAGAAACCCATGGCTTCTTCGTTGAATCAGGCCCAGGCTATGGTGGATGGCTGTCGGCAAGCCGGAGTGAAGTTATTTATTCACGAAAATTTCCGCTGGCAGGCGCCCATCCGGGCGGTAAAAAAGGCTATTGACTCCGGAGTGATTGGTCGGCCTTTCAAGGCCCGCGTTTCATTTTGCTCGGGCTTTCCGGTGTTTGAGAATCAACCCTTCCTGGCCGAGTTGGAACAGTTTATCCTGACCGACATTGGTTCGCATGTACTGGATGTGTGCCGCTTTTTGTTCGGGGAAGCCAAGAGTTTATACTGTCTGGCCAAAAGGGTGAATCCAAAAATAAAAGGAGAAGACGTCGCCAACGTGCTGATGGAAATGGAGAGCGGCCTGCACTGCTATGCCGAAATGTCCTACGCATCCATTCTGGAAAAAGAAGCTTTCCCACAGACGCTGGTATTGGTAGAAGGGGAGAAGGGCTCCATCTGGCTGACAAATGATTTTGAATTAAAGGTAACAACACGTGAAGGTACTACCTCAGAGTTCATCAAGCCCGACCTGTATTCCTGGGTGGATATGGACTATGCCGTGGTCCATTCCAGTATCGTAGACTGCAACCGCGATATCCTGAACGGACTACGCGGAGGCACTTCCGAAACAACGGGCGAGGATAATTTCCGGACTATGCAGCTCGTATGGGGCAGCTACCAGTCGGCGGCGGAGGGTAGGGTACTTATTCTATAAAATTAATATAAACCGCTGAGGTACGTGAGTTAGGGCACAGAGTAAAAGTGAGTTCTAACTCTGTGCAGTACTCTTAAATACTCGGTGATAAAAAGTTACTATGCTTCATCTGGAGAACATATCGAAAAGCTTTCCTGGTGTCAAGGCGCTGGATGGTGTTTCTCTGGAATTTAAAGCCGGAGAAGTACATGCCGTATGCGGGGAGAATGGCGCCGGCAAAAGTACCCTGATGAACATTATTACCGGCAACTACCAGCCCGATGGAGGGCGGCTGGTATGGAACGGAGAGGAAATCCATATTCCGGATGTGCAGCACGGACAGCGCCTGGGTATCAGTATCGTATACCAGGAACGAAGCCTGGTAGATTCGTTAAGTGTTGCCGAGAATATTTATCCCATTAACAAGCCAAAGTACCGGTGGGGCATTATCAACTATCCCGCTCTATATCAGAATACTCAGCAGCTACTCAACCGGCTGCAACTGAATGAATTCTCGCCAAAAACATTAGTGAGTTCATTATCTCCTGCTCAGAAGCAGATGGTAGAAATAGCCAAAGCGCTGGCTATGAACCCACAACTCCTGATTCTGGACGAACCTACCGCCTCCATCACCGAGCGCGAAACCAGACTACTCTTTGAGATTATCAAACGGCTAAAAGAAGAGGGCGTAGCTATTATCTACATCTCCCACCGCATGGCCGAAATCCGGGAGATTGCCGACCGCGTATCGGTACTGAAGGATGGGAAGTACCAGGGGACTGTCGTCAGCCGTGATACGACGATTGATACTATTATCAGATTGATGGTGGGACGGGATATGACCCATAAAGTATATGCCTCCAATGCGGCCGGGGAAGTGGTGCTATCGGTACGAAATCTTTCGGGGGCCGGTTTTCAGAATGTAAACTTTCAATTGAACAAAGGAGAAATACTGGGCTTTGCCGGTCTGGTGGGAGCGGGCCGGACTGAGGTAGCTAAGGCCCTATTCGGAGCTAATCCGATATTGAGTGGAGAGGTCATTCTGCGGGATGAAACCGTGCAGATAAATCACCCTTCGGAGGCCATTGGCCTGGGTATCGCCTACGTACCCGAAGACCGTAAGCTATCAGGGCTTTTTCTGGAAAAAACCATTGCCGAAAACATTGCTTCGGCCCGTCTGCAGGACCTGTTCTACGAAGAGGACGCTACGGTAAGTACTGCACAGGTACTTCAACAGCAACTGGGTATCCGTACGCCTTCGGTCCGCAATAAGGTCATGAAGCTCAGCGGCGGAAATCAGCAGAAGGTAGTACTGGCCAAGTGGCTGAACACCCAGCCCCAGATCCTGATGGTAGATGAACCCACACATGGGGTGGACGTGGGGGCCAAGAGCGAGATTTACGATATACTCAAAACGCTGACCGCCGAAGGTAAAAGCATCATCATGATTTCGAGCGAACTACCCGAACTCCTGACGATGGCGGACCGGATAGCGGTGATGCACGAAGGCAGGCTGGTGACCATCCTAAATAAAGAAGAGGCCTCCGAAGAAAAAATCATTCAAATTGCCTCCGGGCAAAACGTATAACAGGAATGGAACAACTGGAATCAAGCGTATCCACAAAGAATAAACCCAGCCAAACCGGAAGTACCGGAAACAGCCTGATGGCCGAACGCCTGCAGGACCGTGTCTTTACCCTGGGCGTAACTACACTGCTGCTTTGTATTGTCATGTCGGTAGTATTTCCTGACCAGTTTCCAAGGGTCGAAAACCTTTCTCAGCTGCTGCTCAACCTCTCCGTTGATACCATCGTGGCCGTGGGTATGATGGTGCTGATGATTGCGGGGATGTTTGATTTATCGGTAGGTTCGGTTGTGGCTTTTTCGGGCGGCATGGCCGGGTACCTGATGTACTAC
This sequence comes from Telluribacter sp., assembly GCF_035998675.1. Taxonomy (NCBI): domain Bacteria; kingdom Pseudomonadati; phylum Bacteroidota; class Cytophagia; order Cytophagales; family Spirosomataceae; genus Telluribacter; species Telluribacter sp. The sequence goes on along the minus strand of NZ_DASYHI010000016.1, from coordinate 21,972 downwards.
CAGCATACCAATTTTCTGGTCGCAATACTGGCCGGTCTGGCGGGGGCGTTAGTGATTGGGTTTGTCAACGGGGTACTTATCGCCAAGGCGCGCATTAATCCCATGATTCAGACCCTGGCCATGATGGGTATCGTACGGGGCTTTGCCCTGATGCTGAGCGGTGCCGGTATCCAGAACTTCCCCTACGAATTTATCTACATCGGGCAGTCGAAGCTACTGGGCCTTCAGGCCCCCATCTGGTACATGCTGGCGACGGTACTTATTTTTAGCTTCCTGGTCAATCGCACTACCTTCTTCCGTAAATACTACTTCATCGGCGGCAACGAAAAAGCGGCTGAACTTTCGGGTATTAATGTGAATAAGATGAAAATCTGGGCCTTTGTAATTTCGGCCACGCTGGCGGGTATAGCGGGCATCCTGCTGGCCTCGCGGCTGGGGGCGGCCCTTTCTACTTCGGGTCGGGGGCTGGAGCTGCGGGTAATTACCGCCGTGATCCTGGGCGGCGCGAGTCTGTCGGGTGGACACGGCAAGATCTGGGGCGCTTTTCTGGGGGCCCTGTTCATGGCCATTGTGAATAATGCCCTTATTATCGGTCGGGTATCCGGGTACTGGCAGGAGGTAATCCTGGGAATTATTCTGATAGCTGCGGTAGGGATTGATCAGTGGCTGATCCGGCGGTCGGAGCGGGTGGGGAAAGTAGTGTAGGATTTTCGATTGCAGATTGTCAAATTATTTAAACGCTTACAATTGGCTTCTAAATAGCCCCAGCGGGGCGATACTTTAGTAGAAATCGCAACAAAAATGATTAAAAAGCCCCGTAGGCGGACGGCCGCTGCCGGGCGACACCTTAGTAGAAGCACAAACAAGAAAGTACCATCCACCCTTTCAGCCCCAGCGGGGCGATACCATTTTTCTTCAAAATCATTGATAGCTATTTTACTTTATATAAATGAAAAGATTACTTGCCATAGCCTTACTACTAAGTACCCTCACCGGCTGCGAACCACCGCCGCGGGCGGGGTCGGTGGCATCGTCGGATACACTGGGCGCGGAAAAATTTAATACGGCCGACGAGGTTTCACCTAACGAGGAGTACGTGATGGTCACGACGGCCATTAACCTGCCGCTGTTTGTCAACCACGATCAGGCGGCTTTTCTGGAATGGGGAAAAAAAATGGGGGTACGTACTACTATCCTCGGTCCGTCGGAATGGGACGTGCCCGCGCAGATCGCGACCATCGAACAGGTGATACCTTCCAGACCGGCCGGTCTGCTCATCAATGGTACCGACCCCGGCATTGCGCAGGCTATTAATAAAGCCGTGGAAGCGGGCATCCCGACGGTGGTATACGACTCGGAGATTTCCAATTCTAAACGCCACTCTTTTATTGGTAGCAATTGGTACGAAATGGGCCGCCTACAGGGTGAACGCATGGCTCAGTTGATTGGTGGTAAAGGGAAAGTAGCCGTGATGGGAATATTGGGTATGGAAAATATGGAAGCCGGATTCAAGGGGTTTCAGGATGCCATTGCCAAGTACCCAAACATCGAATTTCTGGGCAAGTACGACGACAAAGCAAACGTAGAAACCGCCGCCAAAATAGCCGCCGATATCATTGCAGCCAATCCGGACCTGGCGGGTATGGGCGGCTTCGACTCCAACTCCGGCCCGGGTATGGCGCTGGCAGTGAAGGAGGCTGGTAAAGTAGGTAAGATCAAACTGACTACCGTGGATGCCGAGCCGGAACACCTGCAACTGGTAAAGGAAGGCGTGATTGATTACCTGGTGGGGCAGAAGCGCGAACTTTTTACCTACCTGGGCGCTCAAATGCTGTTTGATATGCGTCACAAAACAGTACAGCTGTCGGCCAATGATTCCCGGGCGGGCGTGGTACCTATCCCCTCCACCGTCACCACCGGGTCGGTGGAGATTGACAAAAACAACGTGGATATTTTCCTGCTGTCGCCTCAGTAAAGTTTATTTTCTATTGATTTCTAAATGTCCTTACTTAGGCACCCGTGGCACGGTTCCAAACCGTGCCACGGGTTTAATACCTGATACTTGAAACATGGAGCATACCCCCTACTTTGGTACCAACGAGCCTTTGCCCCCGAGCCGACTCCTAAAAGCGGGTGAACTCTTCTGCCTGCACGAAAACGGAAATCTTCGCTACATCCGTATTGGAAAAACCGAAGTACTACGGATGATTTACTCGGCAGTACGGGACGCTGATTGGCAAACGGCTCCTTACCAGATTGAAAACGAGGTAGTGGAAGTGCATCCTGATAGTTTCCGGATTAGCTACACGGCCCACTACGAGATGGGGGAAGTACAGTATAAAGGTACCTTTCTGATCGAAGGAAAAGCCGACAGTAGCCTCACGTTCCGGTTGGAAGGCGAAGCCCTGAGTGATTTCCAGCGCAACCGCATTGGTATCTGTGTGTTGCATCCCATAACCGAATGTCAGGGAAAGCCCGTCCGGATTACCCATCCCGACGGTACTACTGAGGAGCACCACTTTCCGGACGCTATCAGCCCGCACCAGCCTTTCTTTTCTATCCAGAAAATGGAGTGGCCGGTAACGGAGGGCGTGGAGGCGGAATTGCTTTTCGCCGGTGATGTGTTTGAAACCGAAGACCAGCGCAACTGGACCGACGATTCCTACAAAACCTACAGTACGCCACTGGACCTACCCAAACCGGTACTGGTAAAAATGGGGGATACCATTCGGCAGGAAGTTGAACTGAAAATAGTCGTAGCCGGGGAGGTACCTTTGGGGGAGTTGGATGAAACAATAAGGTTTGAATTGGGAGAAAAAGTACCGTTTCCGCAACTTGGTTATGCCCGCTCTACGACCCGGGAAGTACTCACCGACCCGCAGCTGAATTGGCTTCGGCAGTTGCCTTTTGACCACTATCGGGTCGAGGTAAAGCTGTACGAAGACTGGGAAGCCGGATTAAGTCTGGCTGCTAACGAGGCCCGGCAGCTGGGAGTACCTTTGGAAGTAATCTTGTTTTTTGGTGAGGAAACCGAAGAGCAACTTCCCCACTCTATAAGTACCTTCAGGTACCTGGGGGTCCCGTTGGCGTCCATCCTGGTCCTTCACCGCGACTATCCCGCTACGCCCGAAGGTCTCCTAAAACAAGTATATCCTTTAATAAAAGAAACCTTTGCGGAGGTACCCGTTGGCTACGGAACCGACAAGTTTTTTACCGAACTCAACCGCAACCGACCTTCGGCAGAAGTACCCTTTGACTTTATAAGTTATTCGCTTAACCCGCAGGTACACGCCTCGGACACCCGCACGCTGATTGAAAATGCCGGGGCGCAGCAATACACTCTAAGTACTGCCGCCACTTTTTCCAACGATAGGCCCGTGCACGTTTCGCCCGTAACTCTGAAATGGCGGCATTATCCGGATGAAGAAAAAAGTATAGGTACTAACGGGCTGCCTCCTTCGGCAGATGCCCGGCAGTTTACCGGGCTGGCTGCCGCCTGGACGCTGCTTAGCCTTAGGTACCTGAGTGGCGCAGCCCGGATTACCTACTACGAAACAGTGGGTGTAAAGGGGGTACTTCCGGCCGAACCGGCAGGAGAATCTGACCCCGGCTCAGCCGTATTCCACTACCTGAAAATGGTTAAAGATTTTGCTCCTAAATGGATTATAAAGAGTCAGAGTACCCAGCCGCTGCGGGTGGATGGACTGGTACTTGAAAATGCGGAGGGGGAGCGGATGGCCTTTCTGGTGAATTTTGAAGAAAAAGAAAGTACCCTGATTTTTAAAGGAAATGTACCGGCCGTTACGCTTCCGTCTATGTCAATTAAGGTACTTAAACTCGAACCGGAATAAAAATTTACAATAATTTAATGAGTTGCTGCGGGCAGATTGCGTAATTTTCGGCCGGAAAACTAACACTGAAAAAGTAGTGGGAGAAAAAGGTTCTCCTATACTTAGCTGAAACTATGAACGCAAACGTACACAAAGCCCATCCGTGGCACGGTATCCCGATTGGAGAAAAAGCTCCGGAAATTGTCACGGCTTTTATTGAAATTGTCCCCACCGATACGGTAAAGTATGAAATTGACAAGCAGACGGGCTACCTGAAAATTGACCGTCCGCAAAAGTACTCCAACATTGTGCCGGCTCTTTACGGATTTATTCCTAAGACCTACTGCGGTGAGCTTATTGCCGAACTGGCGCAGGAGCGCTCGGGTCGGGAAGTTACCGAAGGCGACGGTGATCCGCTGGATATTTGTGTGTTGTGTGAGAAAATTATTTCGCACGGCGATATTATCTGCGAAGCCCGTCCCATTGGCGGTATCCGTCTGCTGGATGGTGGCGAAGCCGATGATAAAATCATCGCGGTACTGAAAGGTGACGAAGTATACGGTGCTTACAATGACCTGAGCGAAGTACCCGCCAACGTGGTGGAACGCCTGAAACACTACTTCCTGACCTACAAAAATCTGCCGGGCGAAGAAGCCAAGATTGAAATTACCAATGTATACGGCCGCGAGGAAGCGCTGGAGGTAATCCGGACTTCAGTAGAAGATTATAAGCAGTCGTTTTATTGATATTGCCAACCGCTTAGGTTGTAATGGCTCTGCCGACGGCAGAGCCATTTTTTATGCGTATCTTTGCAGAAATTTTAGGTAGCATTCTGGTGTTAGGTAGTTAGGGGTTTGCAGGTTTTTATTTAAAAAAACACATTCTCTCAACCACTCCATCACAATTCACGCATTTAAAAGGTAGATGAGTAATATTCAGGAAATAAAGAAGCGGCGTACGTTCGCGATTATCAGTCACCCCGATGCCGGCAAAACTACGCTGACGGAAAAACTGCTGCTTTTTGGGGGCGCTATCCAGACTGCGGGTGCCGTAAAATCGAATAAGATCAAAAAGACCGCCACTTCCGATTTTATGGAAATTGAGAAGCAGCGGGGTATCTCGGTGGCCACCTCGGTCATGACCTTTGAGTACAAAGACTTACTTATAAATATCCTGGATACACCCGGTCACAAGGATTTCGCCGAAGATACCTACCGTACCCTTACGGCGGTGGATAGCGTAATTCTGGTGGTGGACTGCGTAAAAGGGGTAGAGGAACAAACCGAGCGGTTGATGGAAGTGTGCCGGATGCGCAAAACACCCGTTATCATATTTATCAATAAACTCGACCGCGAAGGACAAAACCCTTTTGACCTGCTCGACGAGCTAGAAACCAAGCTGAACATCCGGGTACGTCCGTTGACCTGGCCCATTAATATGGGTTCCGATTTCAAAGGAGTTTACAGCCTGTTCGAAGAGAAATTATACTTCTTTAAAATCAACAAGACCAAAGTGGAGACCGACGTAGCCGAGGTAAGTTTGGACGACGAGAACCTGGAAACAATGATAGGTGAGCGCGACGCGTACCAGCTGCGCGAAGACGTAGAATTGGTAGATGGTGTATACGATGTTTTCTCGGAAGATGCCTACCAGTCGGGTGACCTTGCTCCGGTGTTTTTTGGCAGTGCCATCAATAACTTTGGGGTAAAAGAACTGCTGGATACCTTCTGTCAGATTTCTCCCACGCCGCAGCCCCGACCAACCGACGCCCGGAAAGTAGCGCCAACCGAGCCCAAGTTCAGCGGTTTTGTTTTCAAGATTCACGCGAACCTGGACCCCCGCCACCGCGACCGCATCGCGTTTTTGCGCATTTGCTCAGGTAAGTTTGAACGTAATAAATTTTACCACCACGTCCGGCTCAACAAGGACGTTCGCTTCGCGAGTCCGTTCAGCTTTATGGCTTCCGATAAGAGTATACTGGAAGAAGGCTTCCCCGGCGACGTGGTAGGTTTGTACGATACCGGCAACTTCAAGATTGGCGACACCCTGACCGAAGGCGAGAACCTGATGTTCTCGGGTATACCCAGCTTTTCTCCCGAAATATTCAAGGAACTCATTAACCTGGACCCTATGAAATCCAAGCAGCTCGACAAGGGGATTCAGCAGCTGACCGACGAGGGAGTAGCGCAGCTGTTTACACTCGACCTGGGTAACCGAAAGATAGTAGGTACCGTGGGAGAGCTGCAGTTTGACGTAATACAGTACCGCCTTGAGCACGAATACGGCGCCAAATGCCGCTGGGTACCCATGAACATTGCCCGTGCCTGCTGGCTCACGGCGGACGACAAGCGCAAACTCGACGAGTTTATCCGGCTAAAAGGCAATCAGATCGCCTTTGACAAAGACCGTAATCCGGTTTTCCTGGCCGAGTCGGAGTGGATGATACGCATGAACCGCGATAATAATCCCGACATTCAGTTTCACTTTACGTCCGAGTTCAAGACCGAGGCAGCGGTGTAAAGCTGTCCAGCTACTAAACCAAAAAAGCCGTAGGGAGAATTCCCTACGGCTTTTTAACTATGCCACATCTTAAATTTACTTACTATTTCCTCGTTTTGTGAGCACCATGCTTGTGCTCTTTTATGCCTCTCTGACCGCTTTTGGGACCACGATCCAGACGGCCCCTCTGGCGCATTTCCTGCTGCATTGCTTTGTATTTTTCCTGTTGGTCAGGGGTCAGAATGGCGGAAAGTTCTTTGCGGAAGTTCTCCTGCTCGGCCCGCATGCCTTCGCGATTCTGGCTTTCGCGTAGCGCCTGCATTTTCTGGCCACGGTTCAGATTCAGGGTATATACCTGCTTTTGTTGTTTTTCCGACAGCCCCAACTTTTCAGTCATTAGTTTGGTCTGGTTTTCGGCGCGTTGCTCGGGAGTTCTGTCTCCACCGCCCCGCTGGGCGAAAGCGGTCATACTTACTACAAGCAACATCATGGCTAACAATACTTTCTTCATGGGGTAGGTTTGTTTTAGTTACCTGGGTTAGATACAGGTAAGGACCCAGGGTTTAACCAACCATCCAAAAAACTTTATAACCAGCCTTTCACCAGGTTGGTCCACTCTTCCTTTAGCGTACCAGCCGGCATGGTCGCTCCCGCCCGGCGGTACCAGTAGTTAGCATTCCAGTTGTCACCCTCCACCCGGTGCAGGTAGGCGTGCAGGCGGTCGTAGTCGCGGGTACCTTCGCGGCTTTGGGCTATTTCGTGGGCGGCCTGCCATTCGCCTTTGGCGTCGTGCCAGAGCGCGACAAGTACTTCGGAAGCCTGGCTGGGCGGAGCCGGATTATCAAGGGAGGCTACAAACTGGTCGTAGGTCATATATATGGTAAAGGTTAGTACGGTTACTAAGTAGGGGTATCATATCTAAAAATAAAAGTAACTATTGAAAACCAATTCAACTACTTGGGAGTTAGGTTAATCCCTGTCAATTTTTGAAAGCAGAAGGTAAGGGAGTGAAATTGAGTAAGATAAAGGCCCGGAGACTTCAACCGTCGAAAAAAACAATACTTTTTTTCGAAGAATGGTTGTAATTATTATACTTCGTGCATTATATTTACTCATCAGCAAGGCAAAAAATAAATACTGTCTATGTATTTTGCTCAAAACCTCATCTTCCTACGTTCGCAGCATCAGGAGCGTCCTTCCCAGCAAAAGCTGGCGGATACCCTGGGTTTTAAAAAATCAACGCTGGCAGCGTGGGAATCAGGTCGGGCCAAGCCATCTTTTGAAGACCTGCTCCGATTGGCGGAGTACTTCCAGGTTTCGACCGACGACCTGCTGAAGCAGAATCTGGCGGAGCGGCGGGCGAAGCCCTGGTTAAAAGAAGACAACCTGAGGGTACTGGTAACGACGGTAGGCCACGACGAGCGCGAGAATATTGAGTATGTGCCGGTGAAGGCAATAGGTGGGTACCCCGAAGGGTACGGAGACGTAGAATACGTAGCTAAGCTACCTGTTATTAGTCTGCCGTTTTTGTCCAACGACCGCAAGTACCGGGCCTTTCCCTACGAGGGAGATTCTATGCCACCCATGCGGGAAGGCGCGGTAGTATTCGGGGAGTATATTGAGTATTGGGAAAAAATTAAGAGTGGTACTATCTGTCTGGTTGTAACCAAGGACGAAGGGGTAGTACTTAAAAAGATTTTTAATTACCTGGAGGAGAAGGGGGTGCTGGTCTTGAAGTCGTTGAATGAGCGGTATGCACCCTATCCCGTTCGGCGGGAGGATATTCTGGAAATGTGGCTGTTCGCCGGTTTTTTCGACCGCGAATTTCCGGTTTCCTGAAATGGTTCGCATATTTTTTTGATTCGACTAACTATACACGGTTCTTTTATTACGATCAGTTATGAAAAAGGTTGATTTAGTACTCCAGGACTTTCGTATCATTACCCCGTACTTCACGGTAAAAGAAGCGGACGAATTTATATGCTTTCTGGAAGAAGCATTCGCAGCGCAGGTAGGGTATTGTGAGCACCGGGTAGATGGTACCATCGACAGTGCTCTTATTTTACTGCAGGATACGCTCGTTGAAATCAGCGACGCCAACGCCCGGCACCCGGCCCGTTCTATATTTATGCACCTTCAGGTACAGGATGTGGAGGCGCATTTTATACGAATGGTAGCCGCCGGAGCGCGTCCCGTTACCGAACCCAGCCATCAGCCCAACGGCGCCAGCGACTCGCTGCTGCTGGACCCCTGGAATAACCACTGGCACCTTACCACCTGGGAGTAACGCAGGGCCATGGAGGCAGGACCGGCCACAGATACCAACCGGAAGATCATCCATGTGGACATGGATGCTTTTTTTGCTTCGGTAGAGCAGCGCGATAATCCCGACCTGCGTGGCAAACCCGTAGCTGTGGGCGGCGGCAGTGAGCGTGGGGTAGTGGCGGCAGCCAGCTACGAGGCCCGTCGCTACGGTGTTCGATCAGCTATGTCGTCCCACCTGGCCAAACGCAAATGCCCCCACCTGATTTTTGTAAAACCCCGGTTTGACGTATATAAATATGTATCAGGGCAAATCCGCGACATCTTTGCCGAATATACACCTCTCTTTGAACCGCTCTCGCTGGACGAAGCCTACCTGGACGTAACCGAAAATCTGAAAGGCATGCGCTCGGCTACCCGAATAGCCCAGGAGATCAAGCAAAAAATAAAGCAAACTACCTTACTGACCGCTTCGGCGGGTGTTTCCTACAATAAATTTCTGGCTAAACTCGCCTCGGACTACCGCAAGCCCGACGGTTTGTTTGTGATCAAACCCGGCGAAGGGGAAGCCTTTGTGGCGGATTTGCCGGTGGAGCAGTTTCACGGGGTAGGGCGGGTTACCGCCGAGAAAATGCACCAGCTGGGGATACAGACCGGATTGGACCTGCGCGGGAAAACGGAAGAGTTTCTGCGGAAGTACTTTGGAAAAGCCGGTGGCCACTACTACAAAATTTCCCGCGGCCAGGACGACCGCCCCGTAGAGCCGGACCGAATCCGGAAGTCGGTCGGTTCGGAGAATACCTTTGAGCGGGACCTGGAAACGCTGGCTGAAATGCAGCTGGGCCTGGCGCCGCTGATTGACGATGTCTGGAAGTGGTGTGAACGGACCCGGATATTTGGGCGTACCGTAACGGTCAAAATAAAACTTAACGATTTTCAAAGCCTGACGCGCAGTCGCTCGGCGCTTATCCCCATCCGGGAGTACTCCGTCATGGAGCAGGTAGCTTACGACCTGCTCGAAGAAAACTTTCCTACCCCGCGGCCCGTGCGACTTTTGGGCGTATCGGTTTCTAATCTGGAAGATACCCAACCCTACGAAGGAAAGCAGCTCACCATTAATTTTTAAGGAGGATTCCCCCGGTTTTGTTAATTTCGAGGCTGCCATTAGTCAAAAAAGGAAGCCGTGGGCTGTCTTGAATCAAAATCTTAGATTCTGCGTTTATTTTAGAGTATACTTGCTGCTATTCAATCAACAACCATAACCAAGTCTTAACCCAACATGAAGCAAACCCTTAGAATTGTAGTATTACTTTTTCTGTCTGTGCCGCTATTCGCCCAGATACCGGATACCTTTCAATGGCTACCGGATGGGAATGGCTTTCGCGATGCCGTCGATAATGAAATTGTAGAAGTTACCCTGCCGGGAGGTACACAGCGAACCCTTGTTACTCGTCGACAGCTAACTCCCGTTGGCAGCCAGGCTCCCCTCGAAATCCGCAGTTACACCTTTTCCGGGCAGGGCGACAAGGTACTTATTTATACCAATACCCGCCGGGTGTGGCGCTACGACACCCGCGGCGACTACTGGGTTTATAATTTAACCAATAATACGCTCACCAAACTGGGCAAAGGTCGTCCGGAATCTTCGCTTATGTTTGCCAAGTTTTCGCCGGATGGTACTAAGGTGGCCTACGTTAGCCAGCGTAATGTGTACGCTGAAGACCTGACCTCGGGAACCATAAAAGCCCTCACCACCGACGGCACCGACCGCGTTATTAACGGTACCTTTGACTGGGTTTATGAGGAAGAGTTTGATGCCCGTGATGGTTTCCGGTGGAGCCCCGACAGCCGGTCGGTTGCGTACTGGCAGCTGGACGCCCGCCAGATCCGCAACTTTCTGATGATCAACAACACGGATTCTATTTACGCTTATAACGTACCCGTAGAGTACCCTAAAGTGGGCGAAACGCCTTCCCCCTATAAGATCGGAGTAGTGGATGTGGCCACGGCTTCAACTAAATGGATGAACATACCCGGTGATCCCAAAAATACCTACGTACCCCGGATGGAATGGGCCGGTAACGCGCAGGAACTGGTGATTCAGCAATTAAATCGTAAGCAGAACGAAAGTCGGCTGATGTACCTGAACGTGAAAACCGGTAATGCCACTACGGTATTTACCGAAACGGATGCCGCCTGGATTGATATCAAGAGTCGCTGGGACAATGACCCCGAAGGCTGGACCTGGCTCAACAACGGTAAGGAATTTTTGTGGGTAAGTGAGAAAGACGGCTGGCGGCACGCCTACCGCATCGGTCGGGACGGCAAGAAAGAAACCCTGATTACCAAAGGCGATTACGATATTATTAATCCGGTTCGGGTAGATGAAAAGGGAGGCTACTATTATTTTACGGCTTCCCCCACCAACGCTACCCAGGCGTATTTGTACCGTACCAGCCTGGATGGCAAAGGACAGGCCGAAAGACTCAGTCCGGAAGCACAAAAAGGTACCCATACCTACGATGTTTCCCCCCAGGCCCGGTACGCCCGTCATCAGTTTTCTAATGCCCAGACCCGCCCCATTACCGAATGGATTACCCTGCCTGACCACCAGTCGCTGGACCCCAATTCGGGAGTAAGTGCTGCCCTGGCCAACCAGGGAGCCCCCGATCTGAATATTGAATTTTTTAAAGTAAAAACCGCCGATGGGATAGAGCTGGACGGCTGGATGGTAAAGCCCAATAACTTTGATCCCAATAAGAAGTACCCTATCGTTTATACGGTGTACGGAGAGCCCGCCGGTAGTACGGTTATTGACCGCTATGGTACCGGACGCAACCGGTTGTACGTAGGCAGTATGGCCAGCGACGGGTACATCTATGCTTCCATTGATAACCGGGGTACTCCCTCACCCAAAGGCCGGGCCTGGCGTAAGGCTATTTACCGTAAAATAGGAGTTATTAATATTCATGACCTGGCCGAAGGCGCCAAATCCATGTTCCAGAAGTACCCTTTTATTGATACCAGCCGGGTAGCCGTGCACGGTTGGAGCGGGGGAGGGGCCTCAACCCTGAACCTGATGTTCCAGTACCCTGAGATTTTTAAAACCGGAATTGCCGTTGCGGCCATTACCAATCAGCTTACCTACGATAATATTTACCAGGAACGCTACATGGGAATACCGCAGGAAAATCCGGAGGATTTTGTAAAAGGCTCACCGGTAACCTATGCCAAAAACCTGCGCGGTAACCTGTTGTACATCCACGGTACCGGCGACGATAACGTCCACTACCAGAATGCCGAGATACTTATAAATGAGCTGGTAAAACACAATAAGCAGTTTCAGTTTATGCCTTATCCCAACCGCACCCACGCTATTCGGGAAGGAGAAGGTACCAGCCTGCACCTGAATACGCTCTTCACCAAGTTCTTAAAGGAACACTGCCCGCCGGGCGGAAGGCTTATAGATGGTCCCAAATAAAATAACCAAGAAAGGAGCGGTTTATCGCTCCTTTCTTGGTTATGAGCCATTTTCAATGACCGGCTCCCCCCATGCGCCGCCACATTTCGGCGCAGGCGCGGGCGTTGTGGTAGGGGCCTTTCCAGAAGTGAACCTTATCACCCTTGACGGGAGCCCCCTTACCGGAGGTTTCGTCGTAGGTAACGGTGGTATGCCATTCTCCCTTTTCCTTGTCAATGAAACTGGCCTGAATATAGTCCCAGCTCTTTTTGGCTTTGTCCCGGAAATGCTCCTGCCGGGTTAGCTGATAAGCATTATAAAACCCAACCAACTGTTCGGCTGCCACCCACCAGCTCCGGTTGTACTGGGTGTGTTTGGTGGCGGGGTCGTATTCGTAGTGCAAAGCCCCGTCTTTGCCGAGTCCGGTGGCGGCGGCTTCGGCCATTTTTATGGTCCGGTCCCGTACCCGGGCGGTCAGTGGTTCGTCATGAAGTACTTCGGCGGTTTCGTACAGCAGCCAGGATGCTTCAATATCGTGTCCGTAGGAAATAATCTCGTCCTTGGTTTGCCAGTTGGTATTGAAGAAAAGCCGCATCCGGTGGGTTTTGTCACTTACTATGTGGTTCAGGATTTGGTCCATCATCCCTTTTATCTGTTCCTTGAGCCGGGCATCGGGCCAGGCGCGGTACAGGTTGGTGTAGGCTTCAATCAGGTGCAGGTGCGTGTTCATACTCTTGTTCCAGGGGGCCTTGCTCAGTATGTAGTCGTCGGTCGGGCCCCAGTCGCGGGCAAACGCTTCGCGGTAGCCGCCGTTTTGCGGGTCAAAAGAGTGCTTTTCCACCAGCTCGTAAAGCTTCCTGGCTTCCGCCAGAGCGGGGGCGTGGTTAGACGCCAGATAGTATTCGCTCAGGCCATATATAGCAAAGGCCTGCCCGTATATCTGTTTTTTGGTGTCCAGAGGCGTACCATCAGCTTTGACGGACCAGTACACCCCACCTTCCTGTTTGTCGGTAAAGTAGGTGGTCAGGTACTGATAGGCGTTTTTGGCGAGGGTAAGGTACTTAGGCTTGTGGAGGTACTGATTAGCCATGGCATAGGTCCACAGAATCCGGCTGGTTACTACCACCGACCGGGGCGCATCCGGCACGGGCTGATTGTCATTATTGACCCTTCCGTGGAAGCCGCCCCGGCCATCGGGTGTATATTTTTCCCAGTAATCAAGAATATTGACCAGTTCCTGTCGGAAGGCACGGGCGGTAAATGGGGCTAACATAGGGAGGAGGTTAAGTACTTGATTTAACTGATCAATTATTTATCTATCGAATGGCCATTTTATCCATACTGCGGGCTATTGCTTCTACATCGGCGTCCGGCTTAAGTACTACGTACTCGTGCAGGCTATCTTTATCCGTCCGCCATTGGTTGCTCCCGTCTTCGTTGACATGGCAGTACCCCTGACTGACGGTCGAAAAGTACTTCCCGGCCTCCTCCATCAGCAGATATACCGCCACCTGGTCCCAACTGGCCCGGCCCTGGAAATTGTTGTACAGCTCATAGGCGCGGTAAACCGGGCTGTCGGCCGAAAGCTTACTTTTAAGAAAAGGCCCGCCGGTTTTAATTACATTCCCTACATCCCAACCCACAAAAGTAACCGGCTTTTCCCATTCCTGCAGACAGTACACGGTTGAGGCGGGGTCGGGGCGGTAAAAGTTCGCTTCCTTGCCTTCCGGGTAATTCCCTCCCATACAAAGCCACTTAGCTACTTTTTTCCGGACCAGCTCTTTACCACTCATGGGTGAGTACTTGTCAGCTCCCGACTGAAGTAGGTTCTGAAGGCTGGTCAAATGGCCGATGGTAATAATGACCACCGAGCCATCGGGGCTTTCGCTCAGCAGCTTCCGGTACAGGGTGGCCGCTTCCTCCGCCTCCTGGTAGGACCGCAGCCGACGCGGAAACTCTTCGCTGATTTGCCGGGTGTACTTCGACTGAACCTTATAGGCAGGCTGATTTTTCAGATAGCCGATCGGCAAAGCGGGGCGCCCGAAGTACTGGTTTATGGCGCTGGTACAGAGCGGCGCATACGGGTCATCACTCGTAACCACCACACCCAGGAAGTTGATTTTTTTTTGATCCGCCAGCGTGTGCACCATGGCCAGGGCCTCCACATCATCCACATCCGAGTCAATATCCGCGTCCAGAATTACATTGTACTGCTGGCTGCGGGCACTAAAACTCAAAAGAACCAGCGCAATAAGCGCAACTATTTTAGGATAATTATTCATAGTAAAGGGAACGTCGGGAATATGAACCGCTTTGGGGAACGGTACCTAAAATCGTTTTTTAGGTTAAAGGAGAAAAGGAGACAAAAATACTGAAAGGAGTGGGGGGGTGAATCATTCAAAAAAAGCAAAGCTGCGCTAGGAGGGGCTGGATTTGCCTTTGTTGTTTGCAGGTACCTTTTATCTTTTTATTATATTCGCTGCAACAGAGTAATCAATAGCCATTTCACGTAAATTCTAAACATCCAAAGTCGAATGAAATCAATTTTATTTAGTTTCTGTCTCCTGGGAGCTACCGCCGCCCTGGCGCAAACCCAGATGACCAACACCACCAAAGACTGGATCTCCTCCAATGGTATGTCGCTTCACCCCGCCGGTATAATATGGAGTGTGGCCTCCGGCGAAAAGGCTTCGGTCATTGGAGAAACCTACCTTGATACCGTCTGGGCGAAGGGAAACGTAAAATTTTATACGAGTGTACAGCCCATCGGCGGCAATCCGGTGGATAGCATAGTGGGGCTGGCGCTGCGGTACAATGTACATTTCGATGAGCTGGAAGTAATGCTGGGCACCTATAAGGATGTAAAAGCGGTGGAAAGCTCACGCATTAAAAACTTTACATTAGAAAAGAACGGAAAGTCGGTCCTTTTCGTAAATACCAAAGAATATGCAGCCGAAAAACCGGCAAAGGGTTTCTACGAAGTACTGGTACCGGGCAAGGTACAACTGCTACTGAACCAGCGTACCAGTGTCAGAAAGCCAACCTATAATCCGGCAATGGACATTGGCGATAAACACGAACGCATTACGATGAACAATGAGTACTACCTGGTGCGTAACGGAAAGCTAAGCAAGTTGAGTCCCAATAAAAAAGGCCTGCTAACGGCCATGGGCGACCAGGCCGATGAGATGAGCAGGTACTTAAAATCCAATGACCTGGACTTAAAGAACAAAAACGACCTGATTCGGGTATTTGAGTTTTACAACAGCAGATTGTAAGTGGTGCTGGCAGTGACCAGGCATTGCATTTATCCGTTAAAAAAATGTTAGAAATTACGTAAGCGGTAAAAAAAATCAGTGCCGATAACTTACTTTTGAACCAAATAGTGTGTGTATAGTGTCAAACACCTGGCTGGGGTTCCCGGCCAGGTGTTTCTATTTTTAGTCAATAATAGAATAAGGAAGTCTGGGAGAAGTCTCCTTCATGCCAGCCTGAAAGTACCAAAATGGGGTGCCGGTCTGGTTGGAACTGGAGTAATCAGGAGCAGGCCAGTAACTCCTGGTGGCTGCGGGAAGACTGGGCCGGAATCCTGAGCTGTTGAACCATAACTGCGCAGCGTTCGTAATCTTCAATTTCTTCAAAAAAGCGGAGAACTTCCTCCACAAAATCAAAACCAAAGAACAAGCCCATGGTATGGTAGTCCTGCTGATACAGGTAAATGGCAACTGTACCAATCTGATTCTGAATAACCGGTACTTCTAACAGGGAGGACTTTTTAGTATTCAAATGAGAAACCAAATGTTCCGCCAGGGCAAAGGATTCATTAAAATTATTCATCGGAAAACTGTTCATCGTAATAGAGGCTGGGATTAGCGTGTGTAACAGGTAGTAAATATAATTACAAAGAATTTTTTAACTACATAGTAAAGAAGTTTTTAATAGAAATTTAACCGCGCCGTAAAGAGTGATTGTTGTTCAGCCAGGCTGAGGGTCCATTGTTGTAGCGGAAATGCAAGTTCATTTGCCAGTACAAAGAGAGGAAGTTAGTAAGTACCTGGTATAACTTTTTTGCGGTCAATAGGGAGATGTAACGCTTAGGTACACCATTATTATTGGAGTGGACCTAAGGCAATGAATGAGGAAAATGATTATTTAACTAAACGTAGCTAACATGGAAATTGTCATAAAAGACCCAAGTAACGACGTAGAACTAAGGCTGGGTGTTGAACCCGAAGATTATAACGGGGAGCAGTGTTTACGAATAGTTTACCCCAATAAAGACTCGTTTGTTATGGTACAGAAAAACGGCGACTGGGAGGTAGTGGATGAAGAATTTATAAATCCCGAACTTATTGAAGTGATTGGTAAAGCCCTACAGCCCAAAGCCAGTTATAATTCCCTTTCCTGATAAAAATCTTTTAAAGGAAAAGATTTAAACTACTAAAACACCCCGCCGGACCTTTCGGCGGGGTGTTTTAGCGTAGGAAATACAATCAATCCCATTGGCTGCTTTGCCGCCCCCGCTTTTTTAAATTTCATATCAGCCGTAGGCCGCCGCGGGCCGGCAGGCGGTGTTTGTCAATCCAGTAGGCCCATAGTACCAGTATCCACTGTAGTTGACCGGCCCAGGCAATGTCGGTAGTACTGGTGGGGGAGGTCCGAAAAGATTGGCCAGGTGAATCAGACCCAAAAAGGCAACCAGCGCCCAAAAACCAATTTGCCCTACTCAGTCAGTAGCTGTAGTACTTCGGGCGTATACTACCACCCCCGCCACAAAAAGACTTACTTCCACCACCATACTGCCCACCAACGAATTCCAGAGACCCAAACCCATCCTGGGCGAATCGCCGGGGTAGAGTGGAAGGTCAGGTTGGTGCATAATAACATCCAGCAGCCAGTGACTGAGTACGCATAAACCTACCACTATCGCCTCCGCCCGGTTTTTTCTTAGCAACCAGTACAGCCCGCCCGCCAGCAGACTCCAGCCCATAACGACCAAAAGACTGTGTGAAATGGGATAGTGTGTGAAGTCGAGTGGCGTTACCTGAGTAGTACCGGGTTGGATGGAGACTTCTTCGAGCCCCAAGAGCAGAAACGTTGGCCACAGCAGGTCCAGTAGCTGCGAAGCCAGAAACAATGTACCCAATGAAATAGCGGGCCGGGCTGCCTTAGCCCCAAAACCCACCGCGAAATGACCAATGAACATGATGTAGAGGTGTTAAATGATTGTTAGATAAAATTGGGTTTACGAATGGATGGTCAAAGGTAGGAAGCAACAATTGGCAGCGGCAGAAAAAAGTGGATGAAACGGAGAAACATCGGAAAGAAGCGGCAGGAACCAGGGACAAAAGGCGGCTAATCGGGGAAGTACTCAGGCAAAATAGCGGGGTTAGGAACAGGTTTTTTGCTAGAATACTGACTGCTTTTCCCTAAGTACCTATTGGGGGGAGCTTTACTACTAGTGATCAAATAAAAAATGTACGTAGAATGATACAACCTGTGAGACCTGAAAGTACCCAACCCGATGTAGTTTTGATTGGGGCTGGTATCATGAGCGCTACCCTCGGTATGCTGCTCAAGGAACTGGACCCGACCCTTACCATTGAAATTATTGAACGGCTCAACGTTGCCGCCGCCGAAAGTTCCGACGCCTGGAATAATGCCGGTACCGGTCACTCGGCTTTTTGTGAACTGAACTATACCCCCCAGAGGCCCGACGGCTCGGTAGATACTTCCAAAGCGGTCAAGATCGCTGAGTCGTACGAAATATCGAAGCAGTTCTGGGCTTACCTTACCCGGCACGACCGCGTTGATCTGCCCGACACGTTTATTCAGCGGATTCCCCATATCAGTTTTGTGTGGGGCGAAGAAAACACAGACTTTCTCCGAAAACGGTACGAGGCCCTGCGGGAATGCCACCTTTTCAGGGAAATGGAGTACTCGGAAGACCCACACCAGCTCACCGAATGGATGCCCCTGATAATGGAGGGACGAGATCCGACGGAGCGGGTAGCCGCTACCTACGTACCCATTGGTACCGACGTCAATTTTGGTGCCCTGACCCGCTGCATGTTTAACTGTCTGAAAGAAATGGAAGGCGTTACTTTACACTTTAACCAGGAAGTAAAAGACCTCGATCGCCAACGCGACGCGTCCTGGGAGGTAAGTATCAAAGATTTGGCGACCCACCATAACCGAAAGATACGGGCCAGATTTGTGTTTATCGGGGCGGGCGGCGGCTCTCTACCGATTCTATTAAAATCCCGGATTCCCGAAGGCAAAGGCTTTGGCGGTTTTCCCGTGAGTGGTCAGTGGCTTCGTTGTACTAATCCGGAGGTTATCAGGCGGCATTTTGCCAAGGTATACGGTAAAGCGGCCGTTGGCTCGCCGCCCATGTCGGTACCGCACCTGGATACGCGCATGATCAAAGGAAAGCAGGAATTACTCTTTGGCCCCTATGCCGGCTTTACCACCAAGTTTTTAAAGAAAGGCTCCTTCTTTGACCTGCCCCTGTCGGTGAAGCTGCAGAATATCAGGCCCATGATCGCGGCCGGTTTGCACAACATCCCGCTTACTAAGTACCTCATTGACCAGGTGCGGCAGTCGCCCGAAGAGCGCTTTGCAGCCCTGAACGACTACTTTCCCCAGGCCGACATGGCCGACTGGGAACTAGAAATAGCCGGGCAGCGGGTTCAGGTTATCAAGAAAGACGCGAAGGAAGGAGGCATACTGGAGTTTGGAACGGAGGTAGTAAGCGCCGCCGACGGCAGCCTGGCGGCCCTGTTGGGTGCCTCGCCGGGTGCCTCCACGGCGGTATCAATTATGCTGAGCTTGTTGGAACGCTGCTTCCCCGAACAACTCCGGTCCGAAGCCTGGCAGCGCAAACTTCGGGAGATGATCCCGTCCTATGGTCAATCCCTGGGCAGCAACGGCCAACTTTTACGGGATATCCGCGACTACACCAGCCGGGTGCTGGGCCTGGACGTAGCGGTGAATCAGAGACCCGAGAGGACTTTGCCTTGAAATTGGTTATAGTTGGCCGGAATTTTTACAAAAAAAGTCTGACAAGTACTTGTCAGACTTTTTTTTTAGTCACTACAATCTATTTATTTCTTCTTAAATTCAAGATAATCGGTCGTAACGGAAGTGGTTGAGCCCTGATCGGTAAACTTAAAGGTGATACCAATCACTTCGGAACCATCCGGTTTGGTGGACTTAATGGCTTCACCTTCCACCCGCCGGACTTTTACTTTTCCATCCTCGTTTAAATCGGCTTGCTGATCAATTTTGAATGCCGTCGGATTAAGTACCAAAACATCCTTCAGAGTATAAACATCAGTACTTCTGATTTCTTTCCCCTGGCTCTTAAACAGGTAGTTAATTGTGTAGGTAATGTTTAACCGTTTATCCCGCGAGGTTACTACCCACGTTTGATTCGTGGAACTATTGCCATCGGTGGTAATAGTCCAGTATTCACCCACAAAATTGGCTGCAAAGTCAGGATCAGGAGCGGGGGCTGATTCTTTACAGCCCAAAAAGGAAACGACGAGAAGGAGTAAAAGCAGTTTTTTCATTTTTCTTTTTAATGGTCAAACCTACTAAATACGGAGGAGAAATATTCACCGATATAACGAGAAAATTTCAGTTTTCCATATTTCTAATCAAATGTTTTCGTCTCCTGTACTTCTCCTCCTTCCATTTATTCAGGAGGGTGGAGCTGTCTCCTCAAGCGTGCACTTTCAATTGGACAGGGGATGCCGGATAAAAAAGACGCTGAATGTTAGCAAATTATTGGCATGGGGAGGAAGACCGTTAGGAGGGGGGAGGTTGATCAGGTACCCTTCTGCGCGCAGTTATGTAGGGCCTGCTACCATTCGATAATATTATTATACAATATTTTGTAATGTTCCGCGGGCCCCCTAAACTTGTGCGAGTTACTTACCTCTATCTTTTCATCGTAATGAAAAAACAACTATTCTTGATCAGCTTAGTGCTAGTCACTGTTTTTCTCAATGGCTGTGCGACTATTTTTTCAGGTTCGCGGCAGACCGTTCGCATTGAGAGCTATCCACCGGGTGCCAATATAGAAATTGACGGAATTTCTCATGGGATTACCCCAGCTACGGTCAGCATGAGAAAAAGCCTTAATGCCACCTCAGTCGTTCTGACCAAAGAAGGCTACCAGACCAAGCTCTTTTCGCCCTCCCAAGAATTCGACCTGGTTGGGATACTCAATATCTTTTTTTGGCCAGGCTTTATTATTGATGCTGTTAACGGATCCATGATGCGATTCGACTCTCCATACTATCAGATCAAATTAGAGCCTGTCAGCGAGGCGGTCAGCTCGAGCGGTACTAATAAATAGATAACGCTGGAGTTAAATTACCGCTCTACACCGCGCTCCCCTATTGGGCCTTCACAGGTTCTGTGGAGGCTTTTTTATAATAGGAGGCATTTGCTCTTTCTGGTGGTCCGGACAGGACCCGGACCTATGTATTTTGCCTAATCCTGCTAAATTATAAATTCATTGTATTTCAAATAGTTAGCAGTTTTTGAAGTTCAGAGGAATTCAATAAGATAAGGTATGTCTTCAGAAATTTGAGCTATTAAAAGCAAAAAAGAAGTCACGATTACGCCCTAATTACTAGGTTGCAGCTTATAGTACTTAGAACTAGACTTAAGTTGCTCAACTATACAGCAAGGCAGTAATATAGATGGCGCTATTTATTTTGGCCAACTAAAAATTTGGACGATACTATCTATTACTCTGTGTATTAAACCCTCTGTTTATTTAAACATAGGGCTAAGGAAAATGCACAAACTTAAAAAATAAGGGCAGAAGATTTGTCTCCTGCCCTTGGGGTACTAATTCATGTTTTGCCCGTGCTAATCTTGTTCAGGGAAGGGTGCTGCCTACACAAATAGTGTCAGACCTGGTCCGCCTCCTTCATCCTTCTGAGCTTCCTTCTGGAAGGTGTCAGCCGGGTCTGGTCGCACAGCAGCAGGTCGTTGTTCCGGCAGTGCTTCACCACGTACCTGAGGTTAACCACATCCTTCCGGTTGAGCCGGAGGAACTCTCCGTGCGGCTGCAAATCCTGGTCCACCCATTTCAGCGTCCGTGACACTATTGTTTGCCGGCCATTGACCTGGTGCACCACCGTGTAGTTGCGCCGGGCTTCCAGCCTGACTACCTCCCTGGGATTTACGTGGGTATAGGCTCCAATGGAAACAAAGACCTCCTGCTCCTGCTGTGTCATCATGGGAAACTTCGCTGACTAGTTTGTCTTACTTTATCACTCAAATGCAAGGGTACTGGCCGTACCCACAAACTGCAGCTTCGCGTCCTGCCGGTACTCGATGGATAGGGCCGTCGCGGCAGCATTGATGCTGACGGTGTGTCCGGCATCCAGAATTACCTGATCGCCCGCTTGCGGCACCCGACCTGCATCCCAGGTAGAGGCATCTTCCCAGTTACCGGTCTTCACGCTGATAATCAGGCCCCCACTGAGGCTGCCTTCAAATTCGTAGGCGCCCATATCCACCGTCCCGCCGCTGTACCTACGGGCCTTGCCGTCCAGGTCCTGCTCCCAGTCCACCAGCGCGTTATCGCCCGCGTTGATGGCCGGTGAGTTCACCTGCAGGCGGTAGTCGCCCAACAGCGAAGGCGCCTGCTCGTAGAGCGCCTGCTGCACAAAGCGCGGATTCGTATTCAGGTTCCCTACGCCGGCATAGCCGCCCTCCACAATGCTGTGGCTGATGGTGGCGTTCTGGTCCAGGGTTTGCCCCTGGTTGGCCCAGATCACCGAGTTGCGGATGGTCAGGTGGCTGTTGCGGGTGTTAAGGCTGGCCGCCCGCTCGCCGCCGTTACCTGCGATAGTCACGTTGGTGAGCGTAGGCGTACTCTGGCTGTTGTAAAGGGCG
>NZ_DASYHI010000006.1:0-89229 GCF_035998675.1 Telluribacter sp. | reverse complement strand
AATTATTTTTTCGACAAATTGCCAGCAGGAGTCAGTCATTTCAGAGAAATTCTCTTTCATTTAGCTTGTTTGAGGTGAGATTCAACAAGCTAACGACTGACTCCTTTTATTGGTTTTATTCAATCCAAAACATATTCTAAGCTAAGTGAATTTTTTTTGCAGGACTGATAGTTATTCTAACCAACTACCACCACAACCGCACCGGCCCCAGCAACCCCGAAGGCATAGGCTCCCATTTGGATGCGTCGAAGCGCTTGTACTGAATATCCACGATGTTGATGTCGTAAAATTTCTTCCAGCCCGGCGATACCTTATCCACCAGCCGCATGTAGTTGGCGGAGAGGTTAGTAACTTCTATTTCGAGCAGATTTCCCTTTTCTTTCAAAATACCTTCGGGTAGTTCCAGCCGGAAAGGTACCGACCAGGCGGTACCTACCGGTTTGCCATTGAGGCGAACTTCGGCTACTTCCCGTACATCGCCCAGGTCCAGGGTTACGCCCTTACTTTTAACAACCGAAGCGGGTACATCAAAGCTGAGGGTATAGCGGGCGGTGCCGGTGAAGTACCCGGCTGAGTCGGATGTGGTGGTCCAGGAGGTAAGGGCAGGTAGGGTAGCCGAAGCGGGCAGGGAAGGTACCCCCTTTACAAAATCCAGCTTCCACTCTCCCGTCAACGCGTGTACCTGCTGGTTGGTAACGGGAGCCGGGGCGGATTGCTTCGACCGGGCTTCCCGCAAAAAGCAGGATTGCCCCGGTAGCAGCCGCAGGTATACTTCCGGCTGTCCGGCGGTAGTGCGGCCGGGGAGTACCGTAGTTTGGTCGGTGAGCGGGTCGTACTTTTCAATGCTACCTTTCAGATTGGCCAGCTTTATCCACCCTTCTTTGAACCTGTCGTTCAGATTAGCGATGAAGTACAGGGTACTTCCGTTCTGTTTTTTACGGATAAAGGTCAGGCCCTGCTCCGCCCATGTCTCCCGCTTGGCAAATTGATTCAGCGACTGTTGCCAGTTAGTACCTGAAAATACCTGAGAAGTAGTGCCTTGCAGTGCTTTCAGCTTTTCCTCAAATCGCTGCTGGCTTTGCTCGTGCTGGTGAAAACCGGTGGGGGAAGCAGGTACCTGTCCGGCGAATATGATTTTTGCTCCTGCTTTTGCCAATCGGCTCAACTGGTCCAGTGTTTCTTCGGGCAGGTAGGTACCTTCCGGAATAAGTAAGGTTTTATAGGTAGTACTACCCGAGCTAAGTACCCCGTTTTTATCAGCCTTCAGACGCGTCAGCTGTGCATCCGACACAAAATCAAAGGCGTAGCCCTGTTGCCAGAGTTGCTCGGTAAGCTGGCCGAAAGGAAGCTGAAGCAGCCAGCGGTCCACGTGGTGTACTTCCAGCAGATGAACTCCTCCCGACGATTTGGCCGGTTTGGCCCACAGGTCGTGAATCGGGAAATACACGAGTACGTCGTTGTCTGGCTGACTGTTCTGGAGTAGTGTCTGGCACCGTTCGATGTACCCGTTGAGCAGGGGCAAGTGCTCAAAGAAGTGGGAGGTAGGACCAAAGTGGGTGGAGGCATAGAACAGCCAGCCGGGGTAGGCTTCCCTAGCGGGGGAGTAGTTGGTGCCGTGAAAAAAGATATGGTTGATGCCCCCCGTAAAAAGCTCATCCACCTGCGGCTTCACCTGCGACAGCGCTACCTTGAAGTGATTGGCCAGCCAGGTAGCCGTTTCGGAGCTCACGAGTTTTTTGCCCGAAAAATGCGCCGCCGACGAGGCAAACTTCATCGCCAGCGGATGGGGAGTACCAAATCGGTCTACTTCGTAATCGGGGTCAATACGAACACCGGGAATGGGGAATTTACTGGTACCAAACGCTTCGGTTTCGGGTATGTCGGCTTCCTCGTACAGGTCCAGCAGGTTGCCGGGCGAGCCGTGGGCCTGGTAGCGGGTTACGAAGCCATGCTGGCGGCTCCACTCAGTCCAGGGACGGGCGTAGCGCTCCCGCAGGAGTTCGGCCAGGGTCTGGTGGTAGTCTACTCTTACCAAAGTACCTGGTACGCTGCCCGTTGTATCTAAAAACTGGGGGATTTGCTGCTGCAGGTCGTAGCCGCGGCGCTTTTTAAATTCTGCCAGAAAATCACCGGACCAGTTGGCACCGTACACTTCGTAGGAGTCGTTGTACATGGCGCGGGGGCGAACTTTAGTTTGGGCAAAAGCTGAGTCGAAGCGGGAGAGGTACTTTTGCATGGCTCCGGCACTGTATGGGTCCAGTACCAGGCCTTCGCCACCGGGGGCGGAGCGTTTCACCTGCTGGCGGGTAGGTTCGGCCACAAATTTTCCATTTACAACTTTCCACTGCTGGGCCGCCAGGTCTTTACTGACGTTGGGACCACCAAAGGGCCAGCCGGTTCCGGTAGCCATATCTACACCCATTCCAAGCCGCTTTCCTTCCCGCACCGTATGCTGCATCACGTCCAGCCACTTCTCGCTTAAATACGGAATGAATTGCTGCTCATAGCCCTTAACGCCGTAGATGGGAATAATAGTAACACCGCCCATACCGGCCTTCGCCAACTGCTGCAACTGCGTAGTGATGTCTTCTTTGGTCACCGCGCTGCCCATCCACCACCACTGGGTCCATGGTTTGGTAGTACTGACGGATTGGGCATCGAGACGCAGGCCGCAGAGGAGGAACAGGGATACGAGAAAGAGGCGCATGGGTAAGGATTTTAGTACAAAAGACTACAAAGCGCTGTTTCTACACTGACATGGAGGATTTATAGTTAACAGAATGCTTACAGCTTATGGCATAAAGCTTACTGCCAAAATGAAATCAGCGGTAGCTGCCGGATGGCCTGCCAGTAGGTCAGGATGGTAAAGGCCAGCATGAGCGCAAAGGTACCTGCTACCCAGTAGGTACCCCGGCGGGTACCGGACTGGCGAGTCCCGGACTGGCGAGTCCCGGACCGGCTACCGAGCCAGGCTCCCAACAGCATAAGTACCTGCAGGCCGTGCAGACCGATGAAGTGCGCTACCCGCAGGTCGCCGTACTGGGTACTCCAGTTGAGCAGGGGCAGGCCGGGACCGCCGTCGGCCGCGCCAACGGTGTGACCCGTCTGGCTGGACATGTACATGCCTTCCACGCTACCCAGTAGGAAAAGCAGCAGTCCTAACCGTACCCCCCATAGGTAGGGGCGGGAAAGTTGAGGAAAGCGGCCCCGAAAGTAACGGTAAGTCAGAGTTATGACCAGAATGGTATTATATAAAATAAAGATTCCCATCAGGGCATAAATAATAGCTCCTTCTGCTGAATCTGTATTGTAGTGTGATTTCAATCCCCGGGCCGCCTGCCCGATGACAGCTCCCATTTCAACTACAAAACAAATAATTATCTGCCACGAGAAAAGCCGGACGTAGCGTTTGTTGGGTATATCACCGGTGAGCCAGGCAAGGGTAAACAAGTAAATGCCCACCGAAATCATGAACTTAAAAGGCTTTATCCAAACGTTGATGCCCAGAAGCTGCTGATTGCTGAAGAGAATAAGAAAAAGGGAAAAGCCGGCTGCCACCAGATGAACAAGCCCGGCGTAGTACAATAAGGTGTTGCGTTGGCGGAGTTGGTTGAGAAAGTTCATGAGGAGCGGGCTTACCGTTTTAATTTAAAATTACGAATATTTTAAATATTATCTGAGGTCTTGCTGGTGAATCAGGTTTTTGGTGCTTCAAAGTAGTAAAGCGGCCTCTCCCTCAGATTTATTAGGCCAAATATGCATTTATTTAGAGCCAGTTTTTATTTTTACCACCAAGGCAATGGTGTCTGCCTGGAAACGTCCCGGATTAATGTCTGGGAATGATGGCGCCTACTGAATGACTACCGTCTTCGTAGACTATCTGTATACCTATACTACCGGGCACCTTACCATGATTTCAACCAAAGTAAAATTCCTTCTTCGCTCCTTTGAGCAAACGTCCTATTTATTATTTGTTGTCAAGTGGCTCTTCATTTCGGCCCTGGTTGGGGTACTGGCCGGTTCGGCTTCGGCATTTTTCCTTCTGTCGCTCGACTGGGTCACCAACTATCGGGAAGCCAATGGGTGGATTATCTGGCTACTACCGCTGGGTGGCCTTATTATTGGCCTTAGCTATCACTACCTGGGTCAGGATGTGGTCAAAGGGAATAATCAACTGCTGGAAGAGTTTCACAGCCCCCGCCAGATTATTCCGCTTAAAATGGCTCCGCTGGTTCTTTTTGGTACTTTGGTTACGCACCTGTTTGGTGGCTCGGCGGGTCGGGAGGGTACTGCTGTGCAGATGGGCGGTGCCATCGCCGACCAGTTTACGAGATGGTTTCGTCTAAAAAACCGCGACCGGAAGGTACTTTTGGTCATAGGAATCAGTGCGGGTTTTGCTTCGGTGTTTGGTACGCCGCTGGCCGGAACGGTGTTTGCGCTGGAGGTACTTGCCATCGGATTCCTGCGGTACGAAGCCCTTTTTCCCAGCTTGTTGACTGCCGTCATTGCTGATTATACCTGTCTTTGGTGGCAGATGGAGCATACCCGCTACTTTATTGCCGATATACCCGGTATGGAGCCGGTGTACCTGCTTTGGGCGGTTGGAGCGGGCATCCTGTTTGGCCTGACGGCCCTGATTTTCTCTATCATTGTTCATTTTTTTGGGGATGGATTCAAAGCCAGCATCAAGTACCCTCCCCTCCGACCGGTGGCAGGCGGTGCAGTTCTGGCAGTGGTAATTTACCTGATGGGTACTACCAAGTACATCGGTCTGGGTATTCCTACCATCGTGGCGGCTTTCAACGAACCTTTACCTCCGTACGATTTTCTGATAAAGATTTTGCTGACCACCTTTACTCTGGGCGCAGGATTTAAAGGGGGAGAAGTAACACCGTTGTTCTTTATCGGAGCTACGCTGGGTAATGCGTTGGCTCTGTTTATGCCGCTTCCGGTGGCGCTGCTGGCCGGCATGGGTTTCGTGGCTGTCTTTGCGGGAGCTACCAACACGCCCATTGCCTGTACTCTCATGGGTATCGAGCTATTCGGTATCGAAAGCGGCGTTTTTATAGGCATCGCCTGCGTGACCGCCTACCTGTTTTCCGGGCATACGGGAATCTACTCTTCCCAGGTGGTGGGGAGTCCCAAGCATAGCCTGTTTGGGCGGAGCGCCGGGAAGAGCCTTTTGCAGATAAGAGGTTTAAGAAAGAGAAAGGTTGAGTAATTTATATTCCAAATCATTAGTTTACTAGAAGTACTTTTCCAAAAGACACCCCTTCTCCTTAAAGGAAAAGGGGCAGGGCGGCCGCCGCGCGGGATGAGGTGAAAAGTGAGATGCCTTAAAAATCCCTTGGCGTTTCCATTTTCTTCTTTTTAATGACCCGTACCTTCCGCTTTGGCTTTTTCTCCGGCTTGTTTTTGAGTTCTTCGTCGTCTTCGGCGCGGCGCTTCTGCATGGTTTCGGTACGGTCCATTTCTTCGGATTCAGCGAAGGCTTTCCAGTCAAATTTTTCGTCGAATGGAGTGAGGGCTTTCTGGGGTTCAAATATCCGCGGGTCAATGGCCACGGCATTGTAAGGCGTAAAGTCAGGTTCGGTCGTAAACAGATCGCTCATGTCGGAGGCGGTCGCGTCGTACTGGTTCAGGTACGGGATGCCCAGCACGTGCCAGAAGGTTTTGAAAATACTGCCGAAGCTGTAGTGCTGGTGGCCCACGTAGTTTTTCTTTGCGTAGGGCGAAATGACCATCAGCAGACTGCGGTGCGCGTCCACATGGTCTACGCCGCCCTGGGGGTCGTCTTCGGTCACGACTATCATCATGTTTTTCCAGTAGGGCGTGCGCGAAAGAAACTCGATGGTGCGGCCCAAAGCCAGGTCGTTATCAGCCATATAGCTTTCGGTAAAGGGGAAACCCGCCGCCGGACGCTCGCGGGTACCGTGGTCGTTGGGCAGCATCAGGGTCAGGACTGAGGGCAGCGGCTTGTTAGCATCCATCCATTTTTCTTTAAACTCTTTCATAAAAACATCCGCCCGGAACTGATCGGGGATGGCCATGTTGTAGGTCGGGAATACCTTCGACGACTTATCGTACAGCGGGGCCGGCAGGGGGTAGTTGACGGTGTATAATTCGCCGATGTACTTCATGGTACTGTCGGAGTAGGCAGCGGCCATTTCAACCCCAAAGCCGTAGTTGAAGAAATCCTTCTTGTTGCGTTCCAAGTGCTCCCACATCGAGCCGGCCTCGTTGTAGTCTTCGGGATAAATACTGCCGGCCGAACCGTAGAAAGCCAGGTTACCGGGTGCGCTGGACGTATCGCGGAGGCTGCGACGACCGCCGTAGGCGGCGGCGGTACCCGTTTCTACCCACTCGTTGGGGTAGGTACTTACCAGCCAGCGGTGACCATCGGCCGATACGTCGGAGTCGCAGTAGTAGTTGTCCGACATGGCGTACCGACGAGCCAGCTGGTGGTGGTTAGGCATGATGTCGCCATTTTGTACCGAACGCTGCTTGTCGCGACTTACAAAGTCTTTCCGGAGGCCGTAGCGGGCAATGGTCGAGTCGCCGTTAGCACCCGGATGCTGTCCGAATACCTCGTCGTAGGTCCGGTTTTCCTTGGCAATAAATACAATGTGTTTGATGGGCGACTCGTAGGCACCCGGAAAGGGAGGGATAGGATTTCGGCGGCTGGCTGCCCTGACCTGGCTAAACCGGAAGTTGTTGTTTTTTACCTTCTCCGTCAGGGCAGGTAGTTCGCTGTCGACCGGTATATCCAGCACCGACACGGTACCTTTCATCAGGTTACCGATGTAGCTGCCATCAGGGCCGAGTACAAAGTTCTGTCCGCCGTTGGGACCGCTGCCGAAGCCCTTGGCGTTGGCTACAATGAGTTTTTTGCCATCCGGACTGGTTTTTAATTTAGACGGAAACCAGCCCGTCGGGATATGACCCAATACTTTCTGGGTAGGTATATCTACCACGGCTACGGCGTTGATGCCGGCCTCGGCTACGTACAGACGGCGCTGATCCGGTGATACCGTTACACCAAAGGGAATCAGTCCGCGCAGCTGACCCAGCCGGGGCTCAGGGTTGAGGAACAGGGTGTTGACTACGGTGTCTTTTTCCATGTCAATGACCGAAACGCAGTCGTTGTTGCCGTTGCTCACGAACACGTAACGGTCGGTAGCGGCTAGGGAGTTGGGGCTGCTGCCCCCCACGGCCGGGAAGTCCTCGACCATTTGCCCCACCAGAATACCCGTTTTGATTTTAGACTTCACCTTTGGCTGGCCATTGCTCAACTCGTAGCTCCATACCGAAAATGCTTCGGGCGCGTTGGGATCACCCAGTGCAGGTACCCCTTTTTCGGTTACTCCTTCCACCATTTCTCTGGAACCGTACTTCGTAGCGGGCCAGGTGTGGGCGGTTTCTTTCAGGTTATTGGGGTCGAGGTCGGTAAAGGGTTTGTATTCAAATACCCCCACATTGGCTACGTATACCCGCTGCTCGTTGGGCGACAGGCACAGCCCAAAAGGGTACCTGCCGGTAGGTATGTTGTGCCGGATTTTCTGGGTTTTGGTATCGATGACCAGCAGCCGGAAGCCAATCTGGTCCACGGCGTAGAGGGTACTTCCGTCCCTGGTAAGTACCATGTCGCCGATGTAGCCGTGGTAGTAATTGATGCCGTTGGCTTTGGTGGCGCAGTTGATAGTACTTTTTTTCTTTCCCGTCTTTAGGTCAAAAAGGAAAATCTGGTTGGTTTCGCCACCGGCTACGTACACCGACTGGTTATCGGGCGTGATGGCCAGGCCCATGAAGCAGGCTTCCAGAATACCGTTGTCGGTTTTGGCCCCTTCGGGTACCTGCTGTATGGCGGGATTGGCTCCCAGTACATCCCGGATAATGCTGATGGAAAATGGGTTAATACCCGAGTTAGCCGTAACGGCTACACTGCCATCCGCACTTAGCGCCAGTCCGTACGGGTGCGGGGCCACGGTAAGCTGTCTGCCGGTGGGGGTAATGTAGCGCCCGTTGGGTAGGGTGGTAGTACCTTCCCGGTCTATTTTCAGATAGCTGGTCCCGGCGGGGGTGTTGGCTACCCAGGTTTGCGCCTGAGTAGTAGCCAGGGGTAGGGTCAGGAGTAAGGGTAGTAGTATTTTTTTCATGAGTTACAAAATCAGTCGCCCCTCCGGGGCTTAAAAATGCTTCTGCTGTCAGTACAAGTAATAATTCAATAATCAGCCTTACCAGTGTTCGAAAGGTACCGCTCCTATGGTGCTTGCTATTCAAGACTCGCTCATTCACTCAATCTCTCATTCAATCATTGTTCAGGTACTTCCGTATCATATCAAGATAGTGGTTCAGGTCCGGCGTGGGGTAGTCCTGCATCTTGGCGGCTTCGTCCCAGCGGCGCATCCTGATGATCAGGTCAAAGTCCGGGTTCTGCTCAAAGGCTTCCGCCTCTTCAATTTGCATGGGGCCGCCCTGAAAGCTCAGTGTCTGCATACTGGCGTGCGACAGAGCCGCCAGGTACTCCGGTTGCTTCCAGGTCAGGTACCTTTTGGCGTTGACATGATTTTCAATCAGTACCCCAACCCGCTCCGAAAAGCCCCGCTCGCGGAGCCAGTCGGCGGCTACGCCTTCGTGGTCGCGGCGGCCGTAGCCTTCCATCAGTTCGGCTTCGTTGTGTACCGGCAGCATGTGCCCGATGTCGTGCAGAAAAGCCGCCAGCTGTACCTCCGCGTCGTAGCCCGCTTTACGGGCCAGCTCGGCGGCCTGGGCGGCGTGTTCAAACTGCGACACGTCTTCGCCGTAGTAGGGTTCCTGTCCGTATTGTTCGAATAGGGCCCGGATTTCGTGGAGGGTACTTTGGGTCATGGTAGTTTTGGCTTTAAGCCGTAGGCTATATGCTTTAGGCTTTTTTGTGCTTTAATGGGCCACGGGGAAGGCTGATAACTAACGGCCATTTCCCATAAACGCTTCAAGTACCGGCTTGCCCGTCCAGCAGGTGGGGGTGGTAGCCCGGAACAGATGCGCCACCGTAACGGCCGTGTCAAAGGTATCAATTGGCTGCTTAAGCTGCACATTTTTCCGGATTCCTTTTCCCGAAATAATCCAGGGAATGTTCATTTCGGCCGGACTGGTACCGCCGTGTCCCTTGTTGATACCGCCGTGGTCGGCGGTGACGATTACCACCGTTTCGTTGGAAATACCGGCTTTCCGAACAGCATTCATAATTTGCCCAATCAACGAATCCGCCTTGCTTACCGCTCCGTAGTAGGCGGGCGTACCGTGTCCTATTTCGTGCCCGAAGTGGTCTACGTGGACGAAGGTAAAAGCGGGTTTGTTGTCGGTGATGTAGGCCGCGGCTCTTTTGGCGGTGTCGTCTTCCCCGGTCCGGTCTTCCTTGACTGTACATACGTCGTCTTCCAGCAGTCGCCCAAAATCATCCCAATCGTAGAAAGTTGCAATGGTAGCCTGCGGCATTTTTTCTCTAAGTACTCTAAAAATAGTCGGAAATAGCTGGCCTTTGGCACCACCGCAGTAGCTGAGGTCGGCGATGTCGCTTCGTTTCCACTTGTTGGACCATATTTCGTGGTGCGCAGGGGAGGTACCGGTTATCATAGAGGCCCAGTTGGGACTGCTCGACGAAGGGTACACCGCCTTGGCCGTAAACGAATAGGCTCCTGTCCGCATCAGCGAATCCAGTACCGGAGTAGTGGCTTTCTGAATACCATCGGGGCTAAGGCCATCAATGCCAATGACAATCACATGCTTGGGTTGGCCCACACCCGGTTGGGCTGCATTCGGTTGGGCCGCACCCGGCTGGGCTGCACTCGGCTGGGCCAACAGGGGAAGAGCCAGCAGCAGGGTAACGAGATAGAGCAGGTATTTCATAGCGAGTAAGGGTAGGAAGGGAGATTTGTAAATGTAAGAATAACCGGCAAAAAAGCGGAGGACAAGGAGCCTCCGCTTTAAATCATTAACCAATCAATCTATGAGAATTAAAGGGAGTTATTTCAGTAGCCAGATAAGGTCGTTGAAGTCGTCCTTACTCAGCCCGGCGGTTTGAGTACGAGCCGCACGAAATGGGGCTTTAATTTGAAAAACCAAACGGTTGTTAGCCGGGAGGTTAGGGTTTCCTAAAATCCTTTTGAAGGAAGGCCGCGGCTGAGTCCGGCTCAGATGTTGAAAATCTGCTTACTTTGTCCTTATATTTACTGGTATTTATTTTTGTACAGTATCTACTCCACTACCCGTATACCTATGAAGGCAATGTTTACGCTTCTGGTTAGAATTATCCCTGCCCTTACTCCCGTACCGGCATGAAGACGATTTACCTAGTAGACGATGACCAGGATGACAGGTACCTCATCAGGCAGGCCCTGGAGCAAACGGGCGTACCGCTGGAGGTAGTGGAGGCCGAAAATGGCCTCGAGCTACTAAGCTTGATCCAGCAAAACGAAAAAGGCTCGCCTGCCTTGATTCTTCTGGACATGAATATGCCGAAAATGAACGGACTGGAAACCGCCCTGGCCCTCAAGGCAGATTCCAGGACCAATGCCATTCCCATAGTCATGATTTCCACCTCCTCTACCCAGGCGCTTATTGAGTCAGCCTATCAGGTGGGTATTAGCAGTTTTCTTATTAAGCCCAGCAGCTTTCAGGAGTTTTCTTCCCTTGGTGGTCAATTGGCTGCCCGCTTCCTTTCGTAGTAGTATCTGGTTCAGCAGGCACCCGGAAAGTCTTTGACACAGTCCTATTAACATTTGGATATAAACTCAGTTATATAATTAATTGCTATTATTATCTGACAGGATAGTTTGAGTACCTTTTCGAAAACTGGCTTTATTAATGAGTACTACCCAACGAAAACCTTCTCTACCCTCTTTACCAAAGGCACCAACAGGTATCACCGGACTGGATGAAATTACAGAAGGAGGCCTGCCCAAAGGAAGACCCACGCTAATTTGTGGCGCTGCGGGCTCCGGTAAAACCCTTTTTTCCATGGAGTTTCTGGTACACGGCGCCTTAAAATTTAATGAGCCCGGGGTCTTTATGTCATTTGAAGAAAGAACGGATGAACTGACCATCAATGTGGCTTCCCTGGGTTTTGACCTGGAACGGCTGCAGCAGGAAAAACTCATTAAGCTCGATCACGTTCAGGTAGAGCGGAGCGAGATCGAGGAAACCGGAGAGTATGACCTCGACGGCCTTTTTATCCGACTAGGATACGCTATTGACAGTATTAGAGCCAAACGGGTAGTACTTGATACCATCGAAAACCTGTTTTCGGGACTTAACAATCAGGGCATTCTCCGGGCTGAGCTGCGGAGGCTGTTCGGGTGGTTAAAGGACAAAGGCGTCACAACTATCATTACCGGGGAAAAAGGGGAGGGTACCCTTACCCGTCAGGGACTGGAAGAGTACGTGTCTGACTGCGTGATTCTGCTGGATCACCGGGTTTCCAACAAAATTTCAACGCGTTTACTCCGTATCGTCAAGTACCGGGGCTCCGTGCATGGTACCAACGAGTACCCCTTCCTGATCGACGAGGAAGGAATATCGGTACTGCCCATTACCTCCCTTTCTTTGTCCCACAACGTCTCCACCGAACGGATTTCCAGCGGAATTCCTTCCCTGGATAAAATGCTGGGCGGCGCAGGGTTTTTCCGGGGAAGCAGTATACTGGTATCGGGTACCGCCGGTACGGGCAAAACCAGCGTTGCGGGCAGTTTTGCCAATGAAATCTGTCAGCGGGGCGAGCGTTGCTTATACTTTGCCTTTGAAGAGTCGCCCCGGCAGATTATCCGGAACATGAACTCGGTAGGTATGGATCTGCAGAGTCATATTGACAAAGACCTGCTTTGGTTTCACGCGTCCCGCCCGACCCTCAACGGGCTGGAAATGCACTTGCTGGTTATCCATAAACTGGTCAAAGAATTCAAGCCCAGCGTCGTAATTCTGGACCCGATCACCAATCTCGTAACGGTCGGTTCGGCCAGCGAGGTAAAGAGTTTGTTGATCCGTCTCATTGATTTCCTGCAGGAAGAGCAGATTACCGTTATGTTTACCGCACTTTCTTTCAAGGAAATAATATCCGAGCAGACCGACGAAACGGTTTCCTCAATTGTAGATTCCTGGCTGCTGATCCGCGAAATAGAGTTCAACGGCGAACGTAATCGGGGTATGCACGTAATGAAGTCCAGGGGAATGAAGCATTCCAACCAGGTAAGGGAATTTGTTATTTCAGATAACGGCCTGAACCTGGTAGATGTGTTCGTGGGGCCGGATGGCGTCCTGACCGGCTCGGCCCGGGAAGCCCAGCAACTGCTCGAAAAGGCCGATTACGCGCTTCGGGACCACGCCGTTACCAGAAAAGACCGGGAGATAGAGAGAAAGCGCAGCGTACTCGAGGCAAAAATTACCAGCCTGAACGAAGAGTTTGAATCCCTTCAGGAAGAACTTAACAAGACGTATATAGAAGAGGAGTTGAGAAAGGAGGTTTTAGAAAAAAACCGCCAGGACATTACGCGCAGCCGGGACCCACAGTAAAATAAAGGAGTCTGTTTTTAGATCCATCCAAACCTATCTACATGGAAGAAAATAAAGAAATATGGGAACTGAGACTGTACATAGCAGGAAAGACGGTTAAATCCGTAACTGCACTTTCCAATCTCAAAAGGTACTGCGAAGAACATTTGAAGGACAAATATGTTATAGAAGTTATTGATTTGCTTGAACACCCCCAACTCGCCGAGGGCGATCAGATTCTTGCAATTCCTACTCTGGTCAAAAAAGTACCCGAACCAATCCGAAAAATTATTGGTGATCTTTCCAACGAAGAGAAGGTATTGGTTGGATTAAATATTCGGCCTGCAATAAAAATGGAATGAACGATTCATCAACAGATATAGAGCAGTCCGAAGATGGCGAAGGAGAAAATAAACAGATTGTTCTGCGTTTATTCATTACGGGAGCTTCGGTCAATTCTCTTCGTGCGGTCACAAATCTCAAAAAGATTTGTGATACGTATATAAAAGAAAATTATTCGTTGGAAATCATAGATGTTTACCAGGAAAAAGGACTAGCCGAAAAAGAACAGATTATTGCTTTACCCCTTTTGATTAAAAGCTTGCCTTTGCCCGAAAAAAGACTGATTGGAGACATGTCAGACACTAAAAAGGTACTTAAAGGCATAGGTATTTCATTATAAGTTTTGATGAGCACACCAAAGACCTACGAGCAGCTGGTGAAAGAGAATGAAGAGCTTCTTACGCAACTGGAAGAGGCAAATGAAACCATTGATGCTATTCGTAGTGGGCAGGTTGACGCCCTCGTGGTCAAAGGGGAAAATGATGAACCCCAGCTATACACCCTGAAAACGGCCGACCAGACCTACCGCGTATTTATTGAAAAAATGAACGAGGGGGCGGTGACGCTCAATGAGGAGGGCATTATTCTTTACAGCAACTCCATGTTTTCCTCCATGATAGGTCTGCCTCTTTCCAGGGTGGTAGGTATGTCATTCGAATCACTCATTCCCGACAACTGTAAAGAAATATACCAGCAGGTATTCAGCAATGGCTGGGTCAAAGACAGTAAAGCCGAGCTAAGTATCATCAGTGGTGACGGACAGATTCCCTGTCAGCTTTCGGTTACTACCCTGCAACTCGACGAAGGAAAAGCCCTGAGCGTCATTCTTACCGACCTTACCTTTCAGAAAGAAACGCAGGCCTTGCTCAAGCAGAACAATGAGCGGCTTAAAGAAATCAACGTCGAACTTGAAATAAGTAATCATGACCTGCAGCAGTTCGCTTCCGTTGCTTCGCATGACCTGCAGGAGCCACTCCGCAAGATTCTGATTTTCTCCACCATGCTCCGGAATAAGGAGGATCTGTCGGAGGAAAGCCTTATTTTTCTGGATAAGATAATTTCTTCATCGAGCCGGATGAAGGCGTTGATTATTGATATCCTGACCTACTCGCGGCTTTCAACCAATACCAATACCTTTATCCTGACCAACCTGGCGGATATTATCGAGGAGATTCGGGAAGATTACGAAATAGTGATCAGCGAAACTAAAGCGACGATAGTAGTAGAAGATCTGCCGGAGATGGAGGTAAATCGCGGACAGATAAAACAGGTGTTTCAGAATCTGATCAGTAACTCCATTAAATTTTCCAAAGCGGGGCAGGCGCCCGAAGTCAGAATTACCAGTTGTTTTCCTGAACAAGTAGTCAATGCAACCGACCCGGAAGCCGCCGAGCCCATGTGCTGTATTACGGTTTCGGATAATGGAATCGGATTTGACAAAGTGTACAACGAAAAGATTTTTTCTCTTTTTGAACGCCTGAATTCGAAAGATAAATTTGAGGGCTCAGGCATAGGACTGGCTATTACCAAGAAAATCATTGAAAAGCACAAGGGAAATATCAAAGCCATCAGCCGGGAAGGAGAAGGGGCTCAGTTTTTAATTACGCTGCCACTCCGGCAAAATGGTTTGTAGCCCGGCAGCGGCCCAGGCCGACCCGCTTTTGGGCCTTTCTATGCTTTGACGAGCCACTCCGGCTACATTCCTTGTGAAATGGCTCCGATTAAGATTTTATGTTTGGCGTTTTTCTGCCAACTTTGCAAAAAGCCCATTTTAGCCGCATGCTTTCATCCCGAATTGGTATCTTAGGTGGTGGTCAGTTAGGCCTGATGTTATTACAGGCCGCCGTTGACTGGAATCTGGATATTCATGTACTTGATCCCGACGCGGAGGCACCCTGTAGCCGCATTGCCCCCCACTTTGTACACGGCTCCCTGCAGGACTATGACACTGTATACAACTTTGGAAAATCGCTGGACGTCATTACCATCGAAATAGAAAAAGTAAACGTGGAGGCGCTGGAAGTGCTGGAAAAGGAGGGCAAGCGCGTTTATCCGCAGCCGTCGGTAATCCGGCAGATTCAGGACAAGCGTATACAGAAGCAGTTTTACCGGGACCACAACTTACCTACCGCCGATTTCATACTGACCGAAAACCGGGAAGATGTACAGCAGCATGCCGATTTTCTGCCGGCTTTTCACAAATTAGGACGCGACGGGTACGATGGCCGGGGCGTACAGCGCCTCAGTTCGGCCCATGATTTTCATAAAGCGTTTGACGCACCGGGGGTACTTGAGAAGGCGGTTCCCTTTGAAAAGGAAATAGCGGTTATTGTCGCGCGCCGTCCTTCGGGCCAGGTACTTGCCTTCCCGACGGTAGAAATGGCGTTCCATCCTGAACTAAACCTGGTAGAGTACCTCTTCGCGCCCGCGCAGCTCGACCAAAGCGTAGACCAGCAGGCCCAGCAACTGGCCCGTCAGGTGGCCGATGCTTTTGGGATAGTAGGCTTGCTGGCGGTTGAAATGTTTGTCACAAAGGGGGGGGAGGTACTTATTAACGAAGTGGCTCCGCGGCCGCACAACAGCGGCCACCATACCATACGGGCCAACGCCACTTCGCAGTTTGAGCAGCACTGGCGGGCTATTCTGGATTTGCCTTTGGGTAGTACCCACGCCTACGGCCCGGCGGCCATGGTGAACCTGCTGGGCGAAGATGGCCATACCGGCCCCGCCTACTACGAAGGTATGGAAACCCTGCTGGCCACGGAAGAAGTTTTTCCTTTCCTGTACGGGAAAGCCATAACCAAACCCTTCCGCAAAATGGGCCACGTTACCGTCATGGATACCGACCTGGACTCTTTGAAAGAAAAAGTGGAGCTGGTGAAGCGGAGCATAAGGGTGGTTAGTAAGGAGGAGGAAGGGAGAAAAGAATAAAAGGAAAAGAATGTAGAGACGCAAGATCTTGCGTCTTTTCGGCTTACAGCATATAGCTCGTAAAAATATGATTGGAATAATAATGGGAAGTATTTCGGACCGGAAGGTCATGCAGGAAGCGGCCGACGCCCTGACCGAACTGGGTGTACCCTACGAAATGGAAATCGTGTCGGCTCACCGGACACCCGACCGAATGTTTGAATACGCCCGGACTGCCCGGCAGCGGGGCTTCAAGGCCATAATAGCCGGCGCGGGCGGGGCAGCCCATTTGCCGGGTATGGTGGCGTCGCTGACGTCCCTGCCCGTCATTGGGGTACCTATTCTGTCCAGCAACTCTATTGACGGCTGGGACTCGGTACTGTCTATTCTACAAATGCCAGGGGGGGTACCCGTGGCTACGGTAGCCCTGAACGGGGCCAAAAACGCCGGTATCCTGGCGGCTCAGATTGTGGGTAGTCAGGATGAAAAAGTAGCGGCCCGGCTTGATACCTACAAGGAAGAGCTGAAAAGCAAGGTAGCGGAGATGAATGCCCAGCTGAAAAAGTAAAGGGACTGATACAACGGAACCGTTACATTCGTTACAAGTACAGAAGAAACGTATATTTCCAATTTTCAGAAGTAGTAAACCCGTAGTACAATGGAAGAAGAAAGTCCAAAGAAGCAAAATGTAAGACCTACCGAGACGTCGAACCTGCCCCTGATTACCCTGGTGGTACTGGTCCTGATAGTACTGGGTCTATTGTTTGTAGGCTACGAGTACATTGCTGACGACACGTCCGGTTCAGAAGAGCTGACCAATATAGTACCTGATACCACCAGCAGTGTTTCGCCTCTTGTGTCCAATACTGACCCCATTCTGGCCGAGCCCGAGCGCATCGATTCCAGCCTGGTGAAGGAGTCATTCCCCGAGCCGGAAGCAAGTACTGAGGGAACTCCCGAAACCGCACCGGCCCCAGCGCCCCCGGTCGAAACGGCTCCCGCACCTAAACCTGCCGCATCCAGGGCGGCCGATATTGGCGGTACTTCTACTTCGCATACTGTAAAAGCCGGGGAAACTTTCTTCGGTATCGCCAATCGTTATAATCTCAAGCCGGAAACCCTGCAGTCACTAAATCCGAATGTAAGTGCAACGGACCTAAAGTCGGGCGTAACCCGGCTGAACGTACGGGTGAAGGCCATACATACCGTAGGGCCCGGCGATGTACTGCGGGTAGTGGCCGGGAAGTACGGGATCAGCAAAGAACTTCTCATGCAGGCCAATGGAAAACAAAAGGATGTTGCCCAGCGGGGAGAGAAGCTCATCATACCATTTACCGATAAAAAATAAGGTACTTAAACCCAATAAGTAGGGACGAAGTACTTGTGAGGTGTTACTTCTTTTGCGTCAGTTTCCTGAGTTTGGCCCGTAGTTCGAGAAGTTGAAAGGGTTTGGCAATGTAGTCATCCGCTTCGATAAACTCGGCAATACTTGCTCCCTGCGCGCTCGCCGTGAAGAGTACTACCGGCACGGGAGAATCAATTTCAGAACGGTACTCTCTGAGAATCTCTTTGGCTTCCGCCGGTTCCAGCATATTATCCAGCAGGATTAACGAAGCTCCGGTTTCCTGTACCTCTTCTTTGAGCTGATGCGGCTTTTGTCCAATGAATATTTTAAAATCTTTACGCACAACCTGAACCAGGAGTTCCTGTAAATGGAGGTCGTCTTCGTAAACCAGAATGGTAGCCATGATGATTGATGTTGTGGATATGAACTGCCCGAAGTAGTCTTTAAACACGTACTTCCTGTACAGCCTGTAATAAAAAATGAAAGGATTTCTGCGCGCCAAGTACTACTTCGGCAGGCAGAAGCCGTTGGGAATGATAATCAAGAAAGGTCAGAAATAGTTTCCACTGCGGTCCTACGTCGGTGCCGTATACGCTATAATAATGAAATGAAAGTCCATTTAATTGCGCTGACTGCGTTAAATGTTTCCTGATTATTTTTCCGCCCAGGGTCGAGCCTTCGGCTACATAACAGGCTCCAAATAACTCGGCTTCTGAAAAAATATCCCAGGCCGGCGCTTCATCCGGTAGCGGAGTACCCAGTTCTGCCAGGTCGGCCCGTAGCAAGTCAGTCTTATAGCGATGATGGGCCTGGTACTCCTGCCGAAGTACTTCAATGGACTGCACAGCCTGCTCAAGGGCCCAATTGAACTGGTACTGGGCCAAAAGTATGGTAGTCAGTTGCTCCCGACTGAGCTGGTGGCTGACAATAGCCTCTACAAACAGCGCCTTTTCCGTCTTGTCGTGCAGCGTTGCGGTTGCTGATTTTAATTGGGCGTGCAGTGGGTTCATTTAGTTAAATTAGAAATATTGATTACTCACAATCCAGAATTTATGGGCGTGGTCGAGTTGCTGGGTACGGCCCTTGTAGCTGCCGGATTTGACCAGGTACCCCGTGGCTCCCGCCTCGTAAGAACTCCTGATGTCGGTGGGGGAGTCAGAAGTACTGAAAATAACCAGTGGCAGGTGACGGGTCGACTGAGTGTGTCGCAGCGAACGTACTATTTCAACACCACTCAGGCCGGGCAGGTTCATATCTACCAGTACCAGGCGGGGCCGAATAGACTCACTGTTCTCTCCGTTGAGCATGGATATGGCCTCGGTACCCGACCCGGCTACTTCAAAAGTAAGGCTGTCATCAATCTTCTTCAGAATGCGCTCAAAAAACAACACATCATCCGGG
Source organism: Telluribacter sp. (assembly GCF_035998675.1). Lineage (NCBI taxonomy): Bacteria > Pseudomonadati > Bacteroidota > Cytophagia > Cytophagales > Spirosomataceae > Telluribacter > Telluribacter sp. The sequence continues at coordinate 70,706 of NZ_DASYHI010000006.1, read as the reverse complement.
TTATCCTCAATATACAGAATATCTACTTTCTTCATTTCAGGAATGTGTATAGTAACAAATTAGTTAGAATTGGCAGGAACCTCGGCGGGCTTCTTTACCGGTAAGGCTACGTAAAAAATAGTGCCTTCCCCTTCTTTGCTCTGAAACCAGATTCGTCCGTTGTGGCGGTTTACAATACGCTTGGCAATGGCCATTCCTACGCCGTTCCCTTCGATGGAGCCAGTATTGTCCAGCCGCTTGAAGAGGTCAAACACTTTGCTGGCCTGGCCCATATTAATGCCGATGCCGTTATCCCGGACTGCATAAATTACTTCTTCGCCCTCTACTTTCCCGTTTATTTCAATGCGCGGTTCTTTCGCCGAAACCGAGTACTTAAAAGCATTGGAAATAACATTGGCAAATATCTGCCCGATCATGGTCGGGTCGCCGTAGAGTGGTGGGGTAGTACCAATCTGGACGGAAGGCTGGTGGGTAGTGATAGCTACCCGGAGGTCTTCCAGCAGCGTGTCAATCACCGGGCGCATCGGAATTTCCTGCCTGTTGATTTCCGACCGCGACAGGCGTGAGTACCCCAGTACATTCTGGATGAGCAGCCCCATCCGGTCGGCTGACCGGAGTATGCGATCAATAATTTGCCTGGCCTCTTCATCCAGTTCTTCCCCAAAGTCTTCCAGTAAGATTTCCGTATAGCTTTTCAGGGTAGTAAGCGGGGTACGCAGGTCGTGCGAAATGGTATAACTAAAGGCGTCCAGCTCTTCGTACGCATGCTTCAGCTGCTCGTTGAGCCGACGGATCTCGTTAGCTTTCCGGGTAATTACGTGCAGGATGTCCTCGCGGAGCCGCAGCGCGCCCGCTATTTCAACGTCTTCCCAGGGCAGAGAGGTATTCTTTACCTCCTGCGTCCATTTCTCAAAGCTCTTGCGGGGACTAAGCCGTATGGTACCGTCTTCTTCGTGGCCACTTACGCTTTTTTCCGGATTACCGGCCCAGCTAACCAACTGGATCTGTTCGGGCTTAAACCACAGTACATACTCTTCCAGAATAGGTGACAGCCCCACCACCATCAGGCCAGAGGCTTTGTCCTTATAGGCAAGCGCCGGGCTGTACTGGTTGGGCAGGTGATCGGTCTGGAAAAAATTGTCAACCTGCAGGGTCCCCAGCCATTTCACCAGCGCCCGCACTTCTTCTTCGGTAGGGGTAGTACCCAGTAAGTATACTTTGTTTTCGAATACCAGCGCGGCACCCGAAGCCTTTGTGAGTTGCAGAATGGTATCTTTGCGGCCCACCAGCCCCTCGGCCACGTCCCAGTCCTTGGTCATCTGAATCAAGAGCTGCTGACCCGTCGAAAGTACCTGGTTGGCAAATTCGCTGTCGGTTTCGCCGCGGTGGTGTTCCAGCGTAGCCGACAGAATCTGGCTGATAAACCGGGCCGTAGTGCGGGCCGGATAGTCGACAAAGCGCGGCGAGTAATGGTGGCAGGCGATGAGCCCCCACAGCTTGCCATTGATAACCAGCGAAATGCTCATACTGGCCATGACCCCCATATTCTTGAGGTATTCAATATGGATGGGGGAAACTGACCTAAGTACCGAGTCGGACAGGTCCAGTATGTCGCTACCGGGTTTTTCGTCGGGGTAGAGGCGGGCGCTGGTGGAGGAAACATCAGCAATGAGCCGGACCAGGTTGCGCAGGTAAAGCTGCCGCGCCTGTTTGGGAATATCCGAAGCCGGATAGTGCAGGCCCAGAAAAGCTTCCAGATGGCTTTCCTTTTGCTCGGCCACTACCACGCCGTGCCAGTCTTCCATAAACTGGTACACCATGACCCGGTCAAAGCCCGTAATACTTTTTACCCATTTGGCCGCCCGGTCCAGGAGCAGTTGCAGCGTAGGTGCGCCCTGTACTTCCTGTAACGACCGCGTAATGAGTTTCTGATAATCCAGTACATCCATCCAGGTCAGGCGGGGCTCAAATTCGAGTACTATGTACTCGCCCGAAGCATGAATGATCAGGTTCATGTCCTGGTCCGCTACCTGCATCTGCTGGGGACTCAGGGACTCGTACGACTGGTTGCGCCGACCCACGTTAAGCAGTTCTTCCAGGGCTGAGCCGGGAACCGTAGAGGCAATGAACGAATCCAGGTGCTGAATGGGCTGATCAATGAGCGCGGCGGCGGTAGTGCCTATGTAATCACCTACATTACTACTGACCTTTTTGATTAGGTAGGTGTCTTTTTGTACGGCCACCAGAAAACCGTGGGATTGTATGCTACCGGGAATATGAATGGGTTCGCGGTCGCAACTGGTCAGATCAACGTCTTGCATGAAATAAGTGTACGGAAAATTTTTTTTGCCATGTATTGTCCCAACTAAACCTGCTGACAAATGGGAATAGTTTAAAAAGAAGTACTTAGACCTGCTGGATGGGACTAAGAGGGTGTCTTGTCAAAGACAGGTTTATTGGCAGAGAGAGGAATTTCGACGGACAAGGTACAAAGTTTTTCATTTCAATTTCTGCTTCGGTACTTTCATTTCCCTACTTTTTTACCGTAGTACCACCCGCCCGGCGAGGAATTATTTTTTATCAGCTTCCAGAAAAGTCAGCAGATCCCGAAGGTCGCTGACACTCAACTGACTTTCCAGACCATCGGGCATGAGGGAGTTTTTTATCATTCCGTATTCCTTAATGTTCTTTTTTGCGAAATCAGTAAATCCGGTGCCTTGGGTATAGAGTTCAATGTTTTTTTCTCCCACGTCAATTTGTCTTCCTTGATAGTACTCTCCGGTATGGAGGCTGATATACCAGCCCTGCCACTCGGGAGTAATCTCCGCCGATGGCCGCAGGATGGAGCGAATCAGCTGCGCGCGGGACTTGGACTTACCTACGTGGGTCAGGTCGGGGCCCAGGTCGCCCCCTCGGCCCTGTACCGCGTGGCAGGAAGAGCACATGCCCTGTAGCGAATAAAATACCTGTTGTCCGCGCTGCACATCCCCCGCTGTTTGCAATTTCTTTTCCCAATCCTCGTAGGAAGCGGGCCGTCCGGCAGCCGGGGCCGATAGCACCAGTGTCAGTTGCTGCCTGAGGGGTTCCGGGGTTTTGCTGGTAGTAGCGGTCAGCTTAGCCCGCAGGGCTTCTTGAACCGCCGGGGTAGTAGAATAAGCCCGCAGGTACCTGACTGCCTCAAGCTGGAGGTCCGGAGAAGGGGAATTCAGTAGGGGTACTACCTGCGCCGAATGGTCAGTTGGCTGTCTGGTCAGTGCTAACAGGGCTTCAGACCGGACTTGTACCGGCATGGCCGGCTGCCAGACTACCTGTAAAAGCCGTTCTGCCGCGGCAGGAGCCGCTATTGTGGCCAGTGACCTCACTACTTCCAGTAGTAGCTCGGGCGCTTTTTCCTGGCTCAGAAGGGAGGTAAGCAGGTCGAGTTGCTGCTCCGGATGTGGGAGCATCTTAACAGCCAGGGCACGTAAAGCCGGTGGACGGGAGCCATCCCGGACAAATTGCTCCATGAACTGGGGCAGAAGCGACCTTTTGATTGACTTGGCGTATGGCTGCGAGCGGTTCTTTAATTCTCTGATGAAAACAGGATCCAGGTGGCTGATGGTCTCGAGGTAGGTTTCAAACAAAGCCGGGGAAGGTATACCTATGCTCAGAGCCCGGTCGAGCTGGGTGAGGAGTGGCGCCATACCGGCCTGACCTACCCATACCAGAGTTCGTTGCCGAATTCGTTCGTCTTTATCAGTAAGTAGTTGCAGCATGACTTCCTGGGCGGGCTGGTATCCCGACTGCTGAAGCGCCAGCAGCGCTCCCAGCCGTACCTCAGCATCGGCATCCCGGACGGCTCCGAGAGCGACCTCATGGTATTCGGGCCCGGAAAGTACCCGCGTTGCCGCCTGCCGGAGAAAAGGATCGGCAGATTGTAAGGCTTTTTTTAGTTTCTCAAACTGCTTGGGTGATTGCAGAGCATACATTTCTTTCAAAGGATCTCCTTCCGGATTGGGTAGAAATGGCGCGTACAAACGGCGGGGTACTTGTTGTGGCTCGTTTTTCCGGGTCGCTAATTTCCAGATCCGGCCCCGGCCGTGGTTTGGGTAGTCGCGAAGTACCCAATCGGTAAAGTAAATAGCGCCCTGACTATCGGTAGCAAAGGCTACCGGCCGAAACTCAGGTCCGCCCTCAATTAGTACTTCCGTATTCCCGGTCAGCGATACGCCCCGGGCCTGGAGGTTTATTCGTACAATCCGGCTCTCTTCCCAGATACTACTCAGCAGCTGTCCCTGGTAGTCGGGAGGAAGGGAGGACAGGCTGGCATTAAGCAAGCCGGAGGGCGCTTCTCCCAACCCAACGGCGTATGGTAAGGTACCCGGTAACTCGCCATTCCAGGCCAGATAGGGGTGTATGCCGCTTCCCCCGTACAACGACTTGTAGCCGTAGTCGCCGCCCGGTACTACGTGCACCAGACGGTTAGGGCCGCGACTGTCCGGGTCGTTGTCAACCGCCAGTAAGTGTCCTTTGTCCGAAAACTTAAGGTCCATGGGATTCCAAAAACCCGTGGCAACTTCTTCCAACTGCGAGCCATCCGGCCGTGACCGGACTATATTACCCCCGTCTCCGTAGCCACTGAGCGTTGCGCCGTCGGTACCTGCCATTTTCCAGGAAGCACCACTGGTATTGCCCCGTGACAGGTACAACCAGCCGTCACTGGAAAAAGTAATGCCCAGCAAGGCCGCGTGGGCGTACACAGAAGCCGGTTCGACCAGTTCAAGTACCTTGTTTCGTTCCTCACTTACGCCATCTCCATCCCGGTCGTACAGTACCCATACGGCCTTAGACGTAACAACATAGAGGTACCCCTCAGGTGAAAAAGCCAGATTGACACCTTCCTTTAATCCTTCGGCATAGACCGAGGTTTTATCGGGCTTTCCATCGCCGTTTTCATCCATAAAAATTTTGATTTGGTCGCCCTTAGGACCGGTATAGCCCGATGGTGGCTGATGCGTGTGCGATTCGAGTACGAAAAGCCGGTTCAGACTATCAACGGCAATACCAATAGGCGTGACAATGTCCGGATTTTCGGCAAAAAGGGTTAGCTCGAGCCGGTTATCCAGAACGCGCGGCTGGTCAGGTACAGAGGTTGGTGGGTTTTCTTCCAGTCGAAATGAAAAGTGCAGGCCTGCCAGCAGGAGGAGAGTCGTGGCCGCCAGCGCAGACAAGGAGTTGAACCTGCTACTTTTCATATTTCTTAAATAGGGTATATGCTTTCATTAAATCAGCTTCGAGCGTATCCTGGTTTTGGGGAGGAGCCATTTCAATGAGCAGGTACCCCTCGTAACCATGGGCGAGCATCTTTTCCACGACACCGGCATTGTCGGTAACCCCTTCGCCGTACCGCACTACTTTATGGATACCCATTCGCTCGGTATCTTTCAGGTCAATGTGCAAAATGCGGGAGTGAAACCGGTCAACTACTTTAAAAAGGTCTACGTTAGCCCCGTTAAAGTGGGCGTTGTCCATGCACATTCCTACGTTGGGTGAAGCTATGGCACTAAACACCTTATCGTAGTCTTCAATGTTTTCCAGGTTGTTGTTGGCGTGGTTTTCTACTAATATCAACATACCCATTTCTTCGGCGGCGGGGGCCAGTTCTTTCAATACTTTAATGACGGCATCCAGTCCTCCCTCACTACCGCGACCCGCTCCGGTAAATTTCACCCGTTTACAGCCCAATTGCCGGGCGGCTTCCATGTTCCAGAGTTTGTGGGTTACATCTTTTATTATATTTCCCTGCGCCCCGAAAGAGCTACCCTGTACACATACGGGCGTTAGTTTGTGTTGCTTGCAGCGATCTTTGATACTCTGGATGCCCGAAGGGGTGAGGTTTCGCGCGTACCAGCAGTTAAACTCCACGTTTTTGTAGGGAAGTTTGGGGATGACCTCAAAGGCTCTCTCAAAATTCAGGTCCCCGAAGCCATCGCAGGTAATGGTCGCAATGGCCAGCTCTACTTTCTTTTTGGGGGCTTGTCCGGGTGTTGGGGTAGCCGGTAAAGTACCTGCGATACCAGCCCCGGCCATACCCAGCCCGGCCGTTTTTATAAAATCCCTACGGGATGTTTCCTGATTCATTGCTGGTTGTAGTTGTTATCCTTGTCTGACAATCTTGCTTATGTCGAGGCAGTACATCTGTCGCCCCAGTTTCTCATGGGTGGAGTCAAAAAACACCTTTGTCCCCGCCTGGTCGCACCGGGGGTGGAGGTCGCAGCGCCACTCGGCCTTGTACTGCGGAGGCGACAAAAACTTACCCAGCACTACCCGCCGGTCGGTCGGGATGTGGTAGAGGTACAAGGTCTGGACGCGCTCCTTATTAGGATATGTATCATTCAATACCCATTCGTTATTGGTGTTAGGTACGTACGTATTGTGGCCGTTGATGGGCATTTTTTCGGCACCGATGTGGGTACTTTCCTGCGTTTTATCTTTCAGTAGCCAGAAACCCCACTCCTTGCCGATCGGTTTTGTCCAGACCAGCAGATGCTCCGGGTCGCGCCATACAAAATGCGATGAATTGCCCGAAGGGTCCACAATGTACCGGTCGCTGCCGTCTACCTGAGCCGTGACCATCCGGGTTACAAAATTGGAAGTGGCCATACGTTGCCGGTCTTCCAGTACGTTGCGCCAGCGGTGCAGAAACTCCACCCGCTTGCTATCCGGGCTCACCAGCAGGTGGTTGAACCAGTGCCAGTTATCTGCCACCGACTCTCCCTGGTGGGGAGTGTTGGCCATGTCAGCGATGGAAATCAGGAGCTTACTCTGGCCGGTTTTGAGGTCCATGCGGTAGAGGCCAATTTCGGCGGGGGCTTTTTCCGCCTCGTGCGGGTCAGGTACCCCGGCGTAGCCGTAGCCGGGCCTCAGGTTCTGGATGCGGTTAAATTCTGTCCCTACCGCAAACTGGCCGTTGGGGGCCAGCGCGTAGATGGCCTTCGGGAGCGTCCTCTGCTTTTTAGTGCGGATGTTGTACACGCGGCTCACGTACCCGCCAGGCGTGGCCCGGCCAGGCGAACTCCGATCATTCCAGATGACCTCTTCCGATGAGCCGGGTACCCACTGAAGCATACATCCCTGCTGCCAGCCCCAGGCGCGGGAAGTACCCAGTTCTATCCATTTGTTAGCGTTCTGTAAATCAATCATCCCGATGCTGAGCAGGTCATCGGCTTCGGGGCTGCGGCCCTCAAAGGGGACCCTTTGTCCCAGCACGTAGCGGCCGGTGGGGTCCGTGGCCAGCTTGTCGTAGTAGCCAAACCAGCAGTAGTGACTGCCATCGGTTATTCGCTGGACCGGGAAGTCCTCTTCGGGCCAGAAGCTCATAGCAGGTACCCCAGCCAGCGTTAGGCCGGCAGCAAATGAGTTATGAAGAAAAGTGCGGCGATTCATCCGGTAAGGAGTTTGAAAGGAATATTCTACTTAAAGTACTTTTTCTCGAATTTATCCTTTTTATTCCTCAATATTACCTGACAAAATTGTTTAACACAGCAGAAACTCCGCAGGTACTTCAATGCGCAGTAATAGCTTTATTTTAAAAAGTGAGCCGCTACCGGATATCCGGTAGCGGCTCTTTTCTTAGTTGAATTGGTGTAAAAAAATTGTAAGTACTTATCAGGGGGAACTACGTACCTCCGAAATTATCTCATGAACTCATAGACTCTCAACTCATTCATTCACTACCTCACTCACTCTCTCGGCCCACCCCAGCCACCGGGCCGACCTTCTCCACCCGGTCCCCGGAATTCGTCCCGATTTTGCCGGGGGACGGGAGCCGGTGCTTTACCGAAGTTGCGGAGGGTGTAGGTAAAGGTAAGCATACCATACTGGGTCAGTACCCGGCTGGTCACGTCCTCCACGAAGGTTTCGGTGACGTTACGGCTGATGCTGTTGTTCTGCGCCAGAATATCAAACATGGTCAGTTTCAGCTCGCCGCGGTTATCCTTCATGAATTTCTTGCCCAGGCTGGCGTTCCAGAGCGTAAAGTTCTGGTTAAAGCCCTGTCCCAGTCCGCGGTAGGACTGATTATTGATGTCGGTCTGGAATACGTATCCCTTACCGAATATCCAGTTAATGCGGGCCGAGCTGAGCTGCGAGAAGAAGTTGTTGTCGAGCTGCGGCTGGATACTGTTACGTACTATGTTGTAGTTTCCGTTAAAGGACAGGGTAAAGTCAAGCCTGGGGCTGATGTTGCTGCTCAGTACTATTCCCTGCGACAGGGCGTAGTTGTTTGATACATTCAGCTGATTATTAATCAGGCCCGGGCTGCGGTTGTAGTTGACCCCACTGTTGAGGTTGACATTGACCTTAAGAGTTTTGATTGGAGAGCCATAATTTACAAAGACGCGTGAGTTCCAGGCACCATCCAGGTTCACGGGGGTAGTTAGCTGAGCGCCCTGCTCCAGTTGCAGTCCATTGGGAAGTACGACGGGGCGCTGGGCCACAAAAGTTGAGTTGGTAATGCTGTTGTTGATGTAGTTGAGCGAGCCGAATACAAAGAAGTTACGTCCCGCCTTGGCGTCGGAAGAAGAATATCGCAGGTTAACCCGGTGGGTATATTCCTGCTGCAGATTGGGATTACCGGCCGTCAGGAACAGCGGATTGCTGTTGTTAACCACATTCTGCAACTGCGTAATGGAAGGCTCGTTGGTAGAGGTACGGTAGAACAACCGCAGGTTTTTGCCTTCCCCGGGGCGGTACATCATGAAGGCGTTGGGTAGCACATTGGTAAACGTCTGATCTACCTCGTTAAAGCGGGGGAACAATTGCTGACTGTACAGTCCGGCATTTTGAAGTTCCACCCCTACCGCTCCGGTAAATTTCTTTTTATTGGCCCGTAACGTTAGGCCCGCCCGGTGGGTCAGGTACTGGTTATCAAAGGTATTGGAAAGCAGCGTGTCCAGTCGGGCATATTGGTCTTCGCTGTTTACATAATTGAAAGTACGGTTCTCTGAATCGCTGTTGCTGAGCGAAACGTTATAGCCCAACTGCAGCTGGATGAGCTTACTCAGCGGCTCGGTGTAGTTAAGGTTCGCGCCCATCCGTACGTTTCTGGATTCATTAAACGATTGCTGGTCGATGGTGTCGCCCGGGATGCGGTTGGAATTATAAAACTGGTTGAGCGCATACAGGTTGCCTTCTCCGTTCCGGTCGTTGAAGTTGGTGGAGATATTCATGGACAGCGTTCTGCCGGCCTTGGCAAAGCGGTGACGCCAGAGCAGGTTGTTGGTAAAGTTAAACGCGGCCGTTTCGTTAGTTCGGGTATTGTTGGTCTGGTTTAGTATAGTACCGGCAGGCGCCAGGGTAGTAACACCCGTCCGCAGGGTAGCCGACTCGTTGTTCTGCCAGTTAAGACCGGGGGTAAATATGATAGAGTTGTTTTTGTTAAGTGTGTACTCAAACCGGAAGTTAACCCGGTGGTTCATGTTGGTATTGGCAAAATTACTATTCTCCCGGTACATCTGATTTCCCGTCGAATTACTCAGGAAGGTCTCCCGGTTGGTGGCCTGGGCGTTGGCGTTGCTGGACCGGTTAAAGAAATAGCTTCCCGTTACTTCCAGTTTCTTGCCCAAAGTAGTAGTGTAATTCAGGCCAAAGGCGTTGGTATTGGTAATACCGTTTTGCTGACCCACCAGGAAGTTACCGGCGTTACCGCCACCTCCCCAGCCGCCGCCACCTCCTCCGCCACGACCCCCGCGTCCACCGCCGCCGCCCCCACCGGAGCTACCCAGCACACCGGCCAGGTCCTGCGAAGCGAAGTTCTGCTGGTTAATATTATTGGAAAGACCAATGATGGAGATGCGCTGGTTCTTGTTGAAGATATTCAGGTTGCCACCAGTCATGTAGCGGTCGTCGGAGCCGTAACCGCCAAATATTTTCCCAAACTGACCGGCATTACGGTCGGCGCGGGTAACGATGTTGATGGTTTTCTGGGCGTTGCCGTCGTCAAAGCCCGTAAATTGTGACTGGTCGCTCTGGCGGTCGAATACTTCTATTTTATCCACGATTTCAGCCGGTAAGTTGCGCAGTGCCAGGGTAGCATCTTCTCCGAAAAACTGCTTACCGTCAACCAAAACGCGCTGTACCGCCTCCCCCTGAGCCTGCACCTGACCATTCTGTACGGTTATACCGGGCATTTTCTGGATGAGTTCTTCGGCCGTAGCGTCGGGGTTGGTTTTAAAGGCTGCCGCGTTGAACTGCGTGGTATCTCCTTTTTGCTGAGACTGCTGCACCTGCCCCACCACATTGACCTCTTTGAGGTTAGAGGCCGTTTCGGAGAGTAAAATATCGCCCAGGTTCAGGTCCCCGTCCCGAATCCGGATGGAGCGTACGAAATCGCGGTAGCCCAGGTAGCTTACTTTAAGCTGATAGCGTCGGTTGGCCAGTCCCCCGATTTCAAAGCGACCGTTTACGTCGGTCGCTACTATTTTGGGAGCCGCGGTGGTGTCGCCCGGTTGGGTAACCATTACGTAGGCCCCAACAATGGCGCTGCGGTCGGTGGTATCAAGAATAGCACCCGTTACTTTGTAGGTGGGAGTTTGAGCATGTACTGGTACCAGTGTGGATAGAAGTAGTCCTGCTGCAAATAGTAAGAGTTTAGGAATTTTATTCATGGTTCGGTTTAGTTGCTTGGAGGTTAGAGCAAGCGCCTGCTACAAAGTTTAACCATTTAGTGCCTGCCTAAGGGTACTAATCTGCCAGTTCGCCTATTGTGACGACGGATAGCTCTATTCTGTCGATGAATACTTAAAATTTTTTTACTACTATTGGTCGTAATCCTGCACAACCACGAGCCACTGGGCGGGGAAAGATTTACCTGAATCAAAAAGAGCAGCTACTTATGAAAGAATTTTTTGAAAACCTGTTCCAATACACCAATCATTATAACACCCAACTAGTACAGAAGCTGAACGTTACTACCGAAGCCGACCTGGGCAAGTCACAGCAGTTGCTGAGTCACCTGCTGGATGCGCACCATATCTGGAACCAGCGGATACTGGGCCTGCCACCCGCGGTAGGCGTATGGCAGGAGTTACCCCTGAGCGAAATGCTGGCTCTGAACGAAGACAACTATCAGCAGACCACCGAGATACTGAATGAGCGGGCCCTCGACACCCTCGTGAGCTATACCAACAGCAAGGGCGAAGCCTTCCAGAATACGATTCAGGATATTCTCTTCCATGTTGTCAATCATACTACCTACCACCGCTCCCAAATCGCCACCGACTTCCGGGCGCACGGCCTCGAGCCACTACCCACCGACTATATCTTTTACAAAAGATAACCCCAGCGGAACAGTTGCGCCGGATAAGCGGTGGTGTGGTTTTTGTGGGTTAAAGGGGAGAATTGAAGTACCATCAAATATTTGGAAATGGATTATCAGCAGACAGATAAAACAAGTAGTGGTGCCTCCGGTGGAGGTACTATTGTTGAGGAAAACGAATTAAACATCTACGCAAAGAATAAAGAAATTCCCGAACAGCTGCGATACGTGATTCTGCTGTCGCTTTCCTACTACCCGGAACTACTGGAAGTACCCATAGATTTTGTTTTTAGCCGGGGCATCCGAAATTCGGTGATGCTGGCGCAGCCCAGGATAGGTACTATGCACAAAGTCCGTTCGGAGCGGAGCTATGTCATCAGGATGAATCGTTGGTTACGGCTGGGTGGTGAGCAAATTAAAATTGAAACGTTACCCCAGGATGTCCTCATTGGCTGGATTGGTCATGAACTGGGCCATATAATGGACTACCTGCACCGAAGTACCCTGGACATGGTAAAGTTTGGAATCGGGTACTCTCTTTCCCGGAAGTACATCATGGAAGCAGAGCGGGCAGCGGATACGTTTGCCGTTGAGCGCGGGCTGGCCAGTAAGCTCATCGCTACCAAGAATTTTATTCTGGACCACGCCAAAATTTCCAAAAAGTACAAAAGAAAAATCCGGCGACTGTACCTGTCGCCGGACGATATTATGTTGTTGGTAGAAGAAGCCGAGGCTACCGCCGAATCAGAACGTAGCTGATTTGCTCTTAACGAATTCTTCCCATTCCAGAAACTGCTCTTCTTTCATAACGCGGGGTATCTTTACCTGTCCGCCTTTTTTCTTGGTCGCTTCGCTCCAGTCGTAAAAAACATCCGACGGGATGAGCGTAACTTCCACTCCTTTGAGTGCTTTGCTCCGGGCTACCTTGTAGTTCTTGTTGTGTTCCTGCAGGAATTCGTCCAGGGTTTTGGTTACCTCCTGGTTGTCAGAGCATTCGTCGCAGCCCATGTACCAGTGGTGGATGTACTCCCCGTTGCGCTGTACAGCCGCTACGATAAATTCCTTGATGTCAATCGTGTACTTTTCGTTCAGGTGACTAATGGCCTTTTCCATCTGATGTACCGACAACTGAGAACCTACCACGTTCAGGAAGAACTTGGTACGACCGGTTATCTCAATTTCGCAGCGGGCTTTATCCGTAAATTGTACCGTATCACCAATCATGTACCGCCAGGCACCCGACACGGTTGAAATTAAGAGTACATAGTTTTTGTATTCTTCTACTTCGTTAATGGTAAGTACCTCGGCGTCAGGATGGACCGTTCCGTCGTCCTGCATATTCTTTTCTTCAAACGGAACAAACTCAAAGTAAATGCCATTTTCCAGCGACAGCTTCATGGACTTGGTATCGGGTCGGCTCTGGAAAGCCAGAAAACCTTCGGAGGCCAGGTAGGTGTCAATATATACGAGCGGGTGGGCCAGCAGCTTCTCCAGGCTCTTCTTATAAGGGTCCAGCGCTACACCTCCCGAGGTATATACCATTAGGTTAGGCCAGATTTCGTGGATGTTTTTAACCCCGTGGTACTCAATAACCCGCTTGAGCATCAGTTCAATCCAGGCCGGAATACCCGACAGGCTGCCAATGTCCCAGTCCCGGGCTTTCTCGGCGATGCGCTGAATCCGGGTATCCCAATCATCAATGGCTGAGATTTCTTTCCCCGGCTTGTAATAAATATCAAACCAGAACGGAATGTTACTGGCGCTGATTCCGCTTATTTCACCTTCCAGGTGGCCGTCTTTCTCTTTCAGATGGGTACTTGACCCGAGCATCATAATTTGCTTTTCGAAGAAGGACGGTGGCAGGTCAAATTCTGAAAGACTCAGAATTTGCTGGATGCCCGTACTACGAATGGCGGCTAGTAGATCGTCGGTGACGGGTATGTGTTTACTGTTGCTGGTAGTGCCTGAGCTAAGGGCGAAATAGTCAGGTTTGCCGGGCCAGGTTATGTCTTCCTCCCCCGCCAAAACACGATTCCACCACTCACGGGCCATTTTATCGTAGTCGTGGGAAGGTACCCGACGGGCAAATTCCTTTTGAGGGTTATCGCTGGACAGAATTTCTTCAAACCCATAATGTTTGCCAAAAGCCGTGTTTTTCGCTTTTTTAAGCAGACTTCTCAGTACTTCTTCCTGCGCCTCCTGGGGTGATACTTCATCGGACAAGGTATCCGTGAGTTCAATTGCTTTTTTGATGATATTACCAATGATAGGCATGGACTTGTCTCAAATTAAGGTACAGTAGCCTGCTTAAAAAAAGTATGCCTTGCAAAGAGTACCTGCCGGGCAGGAGGTGCAGAAAGTTTAAAACCGGAACTATTGGTTCTGGAAAAGGCGCCTGGTTCAGCCGGTGGTTTTGCTATAGTAAAATTTAGCGAAAAGGTAGCCCGTAAGGCCATGTACTACGGTAGAACCAAATATGACCAGGCTACCCAGTACCCACACGATATGCAGGCCAATGACTTCCAGGGTATGTACAGAATAAAACAATGCCGCCACCCCAATGGGCCCGAACCAGCCAATGAAGGCAATATCGGCAAAGGTGAGTTTTTTTAGAAAGGGCTTTAACGCGAACAGAACCGGCAAGCGCCTGAATAGTAGTATACCGGCTACCAGCGTTACCGCCTTCCAACCCAGCGCCAGCCATTCGTGCCAGGGCAGGATCAGGCCAAACAGGACAAAAATGGGAATGGTAAAAATGCGCTCCATGGCCTCCTGAATTTCTTCCTGCTCAATATCTTCATCGGTGTCCAGCACATGGTTGGCAACGTACCCGGCGGCAAAAACGCCAAGAATCCCGTTGCAGTGCATTATCTCAAGGGCACCCAATACAAAAAACCCCAGTGAAAGTGAGAACGCCAACAGGGAGGTTTCTTCCATCCAACCCGCCGCCTTGGCCTTCACCAGGGCTTTGGACGCCGCAAAACCTATAAGTAATCCAAACAGTAATCCTCCGCCGGTTTCCCAGAGTATGGATTTCAGCAACCAGTCGGTCCAGACCTCGCCGGGTTGCTGGATGAACAGCAGGGGTAACAGCACCAGCGGGTAAGCCATTCCGTCGTTGGCTCCCGATTCAAACGAAATAGCGTGTCGAACGCGTTCGGGAAGAAGCCTGCGGGCGGTTTCACCCGAAACAATCGTGGAGGCAACTACCGGGTCGGTGGGCGTGATAATGGCCCCAATGAGCAGGCACAGCAGCCAGTCGAGCTCAAAGATAAAGTGTACGATAACCGTTGAAATACCGCACATGGCCAGCATACCGCCCAGCACCAGCACGGATTGCAACGATTTATTAGCCATTAAATAGCCTTTTGGTACCCGAAAGGCCGTAGCCATTAAAGCCATGCTGATAGTAAGCTGACTGGCCACTACCATAATTCTTTCAAATGGTCCCCACTTTGTCATATCAATAACCCCAAATACCTGTGGGCTTAGTAGTATTCCCGCCGCCATGGCCACCATAGGTTCACTGATAATCGACTTCTTCAGTTTCTTGAATAGTAGTCCCAGTGATAGGAGTAGGAAACTAAAGCAGGTAAGTGCAATGGGGAAATCTTTCATACTGGTGTATTTAGGCCCAAACACTACTTTCCCCCTGTACCGCTGGGATTGACCCGAAGCCAGAGTACAAGATACTATACGTAAGGAGTACCCTTTAAAAATTATGCCGCGGGTGCAGCGGGCCGTCGGGCGGGGCCATAAAAACAAAACCCGGCTCGGGGCCGGGTTTTGCGGAAGAATGTGGTGTCGTTTAGTCTTTCAGGAATTCTTTTTGTTTCAGAATTCGCTCCATCACTTTCAGGTCATGCTCGGTGTTAAAAATGTTGTAAGGCAGGTACAAAAACTGACCGCGCGATATGACCAGCACAAATGCGTCTTTGTCCTTATATACCTCCTGAATCTGGTCCCATTTCATAACGCCGCCTTCTTTCTGGTTCATCTTCATCAGAATCTGGCGGTTGTCAATCTCATACTGGTACTTTTCAAAAAGTGGCTTGTACTGCGCCAGCTGGGTGATACCCGTAAACTGAATAACCCAGAAAAGCAGGTACAGCACCACGCCAACAATAATAGTCACGTAAATCCAGATGTTGGGGTACACGCCGGTAATACCCAGGATAGCATTGACCAGGATTAAAGCCAGGGGTACAAATACCCACTTCCACTGCGTCTTGATAAAATGCCGCATGGCCAGGCTGATGTACTTCTTGGTGTCAAGGGCGTATTTTTTGGTTTTAACAGCCGCCGGATTGGACGGCATCTGGTACATAGGTTGGTGTTTATTTACCGGTACTTTGGCCATAATCTTAGTTATAATAAATTTTAAAAAGTGTCGCTCAAACCCTGCCTTGGCTCAAAAGGCTTCCCGCTCCAGGGTAGTTCCTGATTCTTCGGTACAAAATGACTGCAAAGTTAGGAAAAAGCCGCCGACTTAGCCGAAACACTCCTTAAATAAAAGTGGTTTAGGTAGTTTGGCGTACTTTGTGACTTTGGTATATCGTTAGTACTCGTAGACCCGGAAGATAATCGAGACGGACACCCCCATTTCTTCAGGGTTCGCAAATAAACCTAACCATCCGAATGAGTTTTCTTTTCCCGTCTTTTCTTTGGGGCATGCTGGCGGTGTCGGTACCCATTGCTATTCATTTCTTCAATTTTCGTCGTACCAAGCGCGTCTATTTTACCAATGTCGCCTTCCTGAAAGCCGTCGAAACCCAGACAAGCTCGTTCCGGAAGCTGAAGCACTGGCTGATTCTGATGGCCCGGGTACTGGCTGTTGCCTGTCTGGTGCTGGCTTTTGCGCAGCCTTTCCTGCCCAGCCAGAGCAATGTCGGCGTGGATCGCCGGGGCGTTACCAGCCTGTATCTCGACAACTCGTACAGCATGCAGAACGAGCTGAACAACAAAAGGTACCTCGATATAGCCACCGGACGGCTGAGTGACCTGATGGGCGTATTCAAGAACGCTACCTCCATGCAGCTGGTTACTAACGATTTTTCGGCCCAGGAGCAGGGATTAAGCCCGTCTGATAAAATCCGGGATCGCCTGACCACCATTGGCCTGTCCCATACCCCCCGTACCCTGACCGACGTGTACCGCCGCCAGGAAAACCTGATGGCCCAGCACCGAAACGCCGGCCAAAACCAGCTTTTCTGGGTGTCAGATTTTCAGAAAAGTACCGTGGGTGAATTGTCCAAACTAGCCATTGACTCCACCAACCGGTTGTTTATAGTACCCGTACAGGCTGCCCCCGAGAAAAACGTATTTGTAGATTCGGTTTGGCTTAATACGCCGTTTATCCGGGAGCTTCAGAATAATATCCTGTTTGTAAAAGTAAGTAACTCGGGTACCGAAGCCGCCAAAAATATGGTGGTAAAACTCTACCTGGACAATACCCAGACCTCAACCGCTTCGGTAAACGTACCGGCCAACGGCTCGGCCACAGCCCGGTTCAATTTCAGCCTGAAAGGCCGGGGCTACAAGCAGGGCCGTATTTCCTTTGACGATTTTCCGGTGACGTTTGACAACGACCACTACTTTGTTCTGAACGCTTCCCCGGTCATCCGGATTGTCCACCTGTACGGGCAGCGGAGCGGGGGCAATTACATCGAAAACGTATACCAGAACGACAGCCTGTTCCGGACCCAGAGTTTCAGCGTACAAAATGTTGACGTAGGCCAGCTCCGCACCGCCGACCTGGTGGTGCTGGAAGGCATGGAGCAGCCATCGGGCTCGCTGCGCACCGCCCTGGAAGACTTTGTTAGAAAGGGGGGTACTATGGCCGTTTTTCCACCGAGCAACCCCGATGGAGGTACCTACGGGAGCTTCCTGGGGAATTTGGGTGTCCGCAGCGTGGTAGCCCGGGGTGAGGCCAGCCCGCAACCGGTACCCCTGAGCCCACCCAACCGCGATACCCCCTTCTTCAGCGATGTTTTTGAAGAGTCGGTGCGGCAGGAAACTAACCTTAATCTGCCTTCGGCCGCAACTACCTGGCAGTGGAGCGGGGGCGGTAATGTACTGCTGGCACTGCGCAGCGGGCAGCCCTACCTGTCTCAGTCTACCGCGGGCCAGGGCCAACTGTATCTGTTTGGCGCTCCGCTGGGAGCGTCTTACGGCAATGTAGCCCAGCACGCGCTGTTTGTGCCGGTTATGTACAAGTTGGCTGCCACCAGCGTGCGTGCGCAACGGACGGCCTATTCATTTGACGAAAATACCATTGCGCTCTCGGTCAACAATCCGGCTCCCAACGCTATTTATAAACTTCGCCGGAACAAAGCCGAAATCATACCAATACAGAGGCTCAACGGGAACCAACTGGTACTTGAGCTACCGAAGAGTAACCAGCTCAGCAGCGACCAGGCCGTTGACGCCGGTTACTACGAGCTGGTGCGGGACGATAAAGTGGAGCAACTGCTGGCGCTTAACCACGACAACAGCGAGTCAAAGCTCGACTACTACAGTCCCGACGAACTGCGGGCGGCATTTGCCGGACAGAAAAATGTACAGGTATTTGACAAAATTGAGGACTCGGCCTTTGCGCGGGAGTTTGAACAGCAGAATGTAGGTACCAGCCTCTGGAAGTACTTCCTGTACGCAGCCCTGGCGTTTCTGCTCATTGAAATTGCGCTTATCCGGACCATGAAGGGGTAGGCAGGTATTTGCCTTGAGTTGGCTAAACTCCGTTTTTTACCCGAAAAGCAGGTCTTTTTTGGATCTAACGGAAATGGAGCTATTTGCTGGTGTTCATAACCTGAAATAGTTGTACAAAGCTGTCGACCGGCCCTTTCTGGCGTTCGTCGGTTGTTTTGGTACCATAGTAAACATCCATGAAGTTACCCGCTCCCGACCATACCGTCTGCATCAGGCCGAGGTAGCGGGAAGCCAGCGTCGGGTTGGCCGTTGCCTTGAAATCCTTGAAAGCCTCGTACTGGGCCGTGGCCACAGCTGGTTTATTCCAGGGGCAGGTAATCACTTCAAACCCTTTCATGACCAGGTAAGCGGCCGTGGGTTCGGCGCGGTCATAGTGCCAGTCACAGATTACCACATCTTTAGGTATCAAATCTACGGCCCGGTGGGTATTGTTCATACTTGCTTCCCACATACCAAGGCCGGTAGCCTTGCCATCCAGCAGGCGGTCGCCCCATATCCACAACCGACGGCCCTTTTGAGCCAGATGATTCCGGATTTTAGTAATTTCTCCGGCAAAAAGCTCGGCTTTATCCCGGCCCCCGCAGCGGGGACATTTGTCATCGCCAATGTAAAACACTTCGTCCATACCGGCGTGAAACGCCTTCGCCTCAAAAGCGTCCATGATTTCATCTACCAAATCAAATACTACCGCGTGTACCTCCGGGTGCAGGGGGCAGTAGCTTTTGCAGTACAGTCCGTCCGGATTGGGCCATGCGTACTTGGCGGGCATTGTTACGTGGGGCGTTTCGTCAAACTGAGGGTATACCCGCAGCAGGTTGTTGGTAGTACCCGCCCAGGACTGGTGCCCGAGCAGGTTTATCTGGGGAATCAGGTTAATGCTGTACCTCTTACAAAGCTGGGCCATCTGCTTCACCTGCGCTTCCGACAGCGCGTTGGCGTCCCGTAACTCGGGGCGCGACTTGAACTGGTAGTTGTAGTCGACCCGAAGTACCAGTGTATTGACGCCCCGTGGTGCCAGTTCCTTTTCAATAAATGTCAGGAAGCGGGCGTGTTCGGCCGGGGTAGGAGCAGCAATGCAAAAGCCGCGTACCGTAGGCAGGCTGTCGGGCGTAGTACTTTGGGCCATCAGCAGTTGACTACTCAGGAGCAGGAAGAAGGCCAGTAAAGATTTCATAGCTGAATTAGTATATAGTCAGGTACGTTCGGGTTATTTTTTGCCGTACACGCAGAGCGAATTATCCGGTTTCTGGTAGTAGGACTTAAAGTTGGAAGCCTTCGGGTCCATGCAGCCTTTGAGGTCCAGGAGCTCTATGTTGCGGAAATGAATCGGGTGGCTTTCGGCCTGTAGGGCTATGTACCCTTCGCCCAGTAGGGTATTCTGCCGTTGCATCCAGTAATCGCCGTTGTCGATGTGGGCAGTTTTCCAGTCGTAATCTTTACTGACAAAACCTCCCCCCACCATGGGGCGCGTAAAAGTAAGCGCGGTATCGCCTTCAATGATATGGTGAATAACCGAGTCGCCCAGTACGACCGCCTCTACCTGTACCCACTGGTCGCCGTGGAAGGTTTTGGACTTGGAGTTAATGCAGTGATTCAGGTTGAGCTTTCCGTCGACGTGGGCAATAGTACCGGGAGTACACAGGTTACCGGTATGTCTTTCGCCGCCCCCCAGTCCACCGAGTAACTGTAACTCAAGGGAAACCGGAAAGTCCTGCCCGATGGAGTTACTTTGCGCCGACTGGGAGTGCAGCATGACGCCGCTGTTTCGGACGTTCCAGGAAGCGCCACCCGCCAGTTGATTCCCGACAAAGCGGTACTGAAAGCGCAGGATGTAGTGTGAATACGGCTTGTTGTAGTACAAATGCCCAAATTTCTCGTTGAAGCGTTCGTACTGGTCATACTCAATTTTCAGCATTCCGTCTTCCACGCGGAAGGTGTTTTTGTAGTTGTCGTTCAGGGGCTGACCCGCAATCTTGATGTCCCAGCCCGTCAGGTCTTTTCCGTTGAATAGTGAAGTCCATTCTTTCTTTTCGGAAGCCTTCTGTGCCAGCAGAGGTTGTCCCCAGGTCAGGATTATCGTGCTGATTATCAGAAGGTATAATTTCTTTGAGGATAGCATAGTAGTAGTTTTTGAAAGATATACTTCCTGACAAAGCCACGAACACCCGGATTATAACCATGGGGCCGGCAACAGCCGACCGGCGCCGGTAAAAACAACAAGTACCTGGTACTCGGAAGCGATGAATCTTCCATTCAATTTTTAGAAAGTAACGAATGAGGCTTCCGGTTACATAAAGGCTCTGACTATAAGCGAATTAAAATTTAATTAAATCTAATTTACAACTAAAAATAGTTACTAAGACTCATTACATTTGAATCGCGATTTAACTCGTTTGACCCTCCTCTATTTCATGATGCGCACACAAAATAAACTAAGAAGCGCTTTCGAGGGCTTCGGCTTTGCCTTCATCGGCTGCATGTCCAGCTGGTACGTGGTTGGCCTGGTTCTTTCCCTGTTTTTTGCTACTCTAAAGGCGGTTCAGTTCCTTTGGTTTGGCGGCATTGCCGGTCTGGTAATCGGGGCTCTGATTTTCTTTATGGTCCTTACCATGTATAATTCCGATGGAACGGTAGAATACTGAAACTGACGTATATTTGTGATGTACCATCACCAATAGCGACCATGCCGGTTAAGTACCTGACTTCCCTACTTGTTTCATTGCTGATTTCGGCCCTGGTACTCCCGGCCTGCCGGCAGGCTGCGGATAGTCCGCAGGAGGCCAGGGACCGGCTTCTGTCCGCCCCGGACTGGGTACTTAGCGAGATTTACGTCAATGACGCCCTCAGCTTTAAGGACGGAAAAATGATAGAAAGCTTTGGCAACGTTACTTTTGGCCGGCACATGGAAACGGTACAGTTCAGGAAAGACGGCATTTTTGTGGGAAATTTTAAAGGCGAATCCGAGCCTATGCTGCTCCGTTGGCGCATTGATTCCGCCAGCGGAACCATTCAGGTAGGTGCGGCGGACGCCACCGCCACCGCTGGCGAATGGACCATAGCTCCGGTTGGCGTTTTTAAAGATTCCTTCGAAATGAAAACCCAGAGTACCGCATACGACTACCCGCAGGTAACCCGCATTACGCTTAAATTCAATAAAGCAGACTAATTTTTTAGGGTTGGAAAAACATAACTAGTACCTGAATGGCAGGTACCCGTTGTGTTTTTTTTGTGCAGGTATCTTATTGAAGAATAATAATTTAAAAGAAAATAGTATCTTTCTGCCTCAACGCCTGCTCTTTTCCACCTTACACCACTTCCACTCCATGGACGCCAACTCCTACGACCGAATTGCCCAGGAATACCGTGATTCCAAGCAACTTGATTTCCGTAAACAAATTGAAGAGTACACCCTTTTTAAGTTAGCCGGTGACCTGACGGGCTTGCGGGTACTTGACCTCGCCTGCGGGGAAGGGATTTACTCGCGAAAATTAAAGCTTAAAGGTGCTAAGGAGGTAGTGGGGGTCGATTTATCCGCCGAAATGATTGCTCTGGCCGATGACTCAGAACGGGCCGAGCCACTCGGGTGCCGGTACCTGGTACATGATGTACTTGACCTGGATTTGGGGGAACAGTATGATGTGGTAGTCGGGATGTACCTGCTTAACTACGCCCGCTCCCGGGAAGAGCTGAATCAGTTTTGCCAGGTAGTATATACCCACCTGAAACCCGGCGGCCGGTACATTGGCTTCAACGACAATCCCATGAACTCGCCCCTGTTTTATGGTACCTACCGCAAGTACGGTTTTGTAAAGGAAACGCCCAAGGAGCGGAAAGAAGGCGATTTTATCAAGTACCGTATGTTCAATCCCGACGGTACTGAATTTAGTTTTGACAATTTCTTTTTGCCCGCGCCTACCTACGCGGAGGCATTCGCCGCGGCCGGTTTGCGTGACTTTCAATGGGAGGGGCCCTTTCTGAATCCGCAGGAATCCCTGCCTGAGAAGCAGTCGTACTGGACGGAGTTTATGAACCAGCCGCCCATGATTGGGTTTTCAGCCCGCCGGTAGGGGTGGAGTGCTTTCCTAACGCTACACAACTTTAAAGTACCTCTCCCCGGTCCTGTACAAGAAATAACGGTACTCCGGGAAAATCTAATGCGTAGGCCGCTCGGGTGCAGGAGCGGAGGCATGGTACTCGTTTTGGATAATCTGTGAATAATTGTCCAGTAACTCCATGACCCGTTCCCGGCTTTTTGAATGGACTACACAGCCAACGTGGTGCTCTTCCTGCATGGTCCAAACTACTTCGGGGGCGCTGAAAGGCGTCAGGTCGGGCCACTGCTGACGGGCCAGCGAAATAATAATACCCGAATACTCATTACGGGTTGGGGCCAGCTTGTACCGGTCGCTTTCTCCCCGGGCTACGGCGGTTTCCATTTTGGCCCACTCGCACCAGAGGTTCACGCCCGAAGCGGCTTCCACCATATCAGACAAGTGCGCGCCGCCCACCCGCGAAGAAGTTTCAAGGAAATAATACTGGCCGTCTTCGTGGCAGCGGATTACCTCCGTATGCGAAGCGCTGTGCTGCATGCCAAAGGCTTTGAGTACATCTACCGTAATAGTTTCCAGGGCCCGCGACTCTGAGGTATTGAAAGGTACCGTAACGGAGCGGAATATACCACCGCCGTGGGCTACGTCGTAAGGGGGCGCAATGTACTGGCTCGACCAGATAAAAATAACCCGGCCGTTCATCGAAAGCGAGTCGACGTGGTATACCTCCCCGGGCTTGTACTGCTCCACCAGGTACTCGTGGCGGCGGTCACCCAGGCTGTGAATGACGTCCCAGAGTTCCTCGGTGGTGTGCAGTTTTTTTATACCCGTTGCCGAAGCTTCCGAGCGGGGCTTTATCATCCAGGGGCCCGGCGTACGCTCGGTAAACTGGTGAATGGCCTGATCGTTGAACAGCGACGAAAATGCCGGTACGCGTATACCCGCTTCGGCGGCTTTGGCCCGCATGGCCAGCTTATCACGAAAGTAGCGCGCGGTGGTCTGGCCCATACCCGGTATCCGGAAATGTTCCCGCAGTAAGGCCGCCTTTTCAACATCAAAGTCATCCAGGGCAACGATCCGGTCCACGGGCCGGGTACGCATCATATAGGCCAGGCCCTTTATAACGTCCGGCAGGTTATAACTACCATCCGAGTCTTCTTCCATGTAAAAGAAATCATCGATGTAGTCACGTACCCAGGGTTTTTCCTGCAACTTCTTGTTCGTCAGCAGGTATACCGTATTACCGGCTTCCTTACAGGCTTTCAAAAAATCATTGCCTTTAAAAAAAGTGGAAATACAAAGGAAAGCGAGTGGGCGGGGCATGGATTAAGTTCAGTTTAGGATTTTAAATTGTCGTTTTATCAAATCTAACGAAAATCGCTTGTTTGTCAAGACAACAGCAGAAAGAAAAACAGGAGCGGGCCAGGCTGTTTCATGGCTTACATATTTTCGAGAAACTGCCGCAGCAGCCGCACCCCATAAGCGGTACCCGCCCGATTGGGGGTGAATTCGGGGTCGCCAAAGGCGGTTCCGGCTATGTCCAGGTGGGCCCAGGCCGGGTGCTCGTCGGTAAATACTTCCAGAAATTTGGCGGCTACAATGGCGCCGGCGAGTGGCTTGCCGTGGAAGTTACGTACATCAGCAATATCCGATTGCACCTCGTCCTGGTACTCTTCCCACAGGGGCAGTCGCCACAGTTTTTCTCCGGTCGTTTCTGCCGCTCCGCTCAGTTGGGTAGCCAGTTGGTCGTTGGAAGTAAAAAGCCCGGCGGCGTGGTACCCCAGGGTTTGTACTACGCTGCCGGTTAGCGTGGCCAGGTCAATAAGTACATCGGGTTTGTATTGGCGAACGGCGTAGCTGAGGCCATCGGCCAGGATCAGCCTCCCCTCGGCGTCGGTATCAATGACTTCGATGGTTTTGCCGGCGTAGGAATCAATCACATCGCCCGGTTTGGTACTGGCCCCATCTATGCAGTTTTCGGTCGAAGGAATAATTCCCAGTACCCGTACCGGCAGCTTGAGCCGGGCGGCCAGTTCAACCGCGCCCAGTACGGCCGCCGCTCCGCCCATGTCACTCTTCATCAGGTGCATGTTGGTGGAAGGCTTTATAGAAACCCCACCCGTATCGAAGGTAACACCCTTTCCCACCAGGGCTACGGTTTTTTCATATTTTTCGGGTATATAATCCGTCAGGATCATGACCGGCGGCTCCGGACTTCCCTTGCTTACCGACAGCAGCGCCTGCATGCCCATGGCCTGCAGGGCATCCTCTTCCAGAATAGTTACGCGGTAGCCGTGTTCCCGGCCCGACTCAAGCGCCCACTCGGCCAGTACCCGGGGGGGCTTGCGGTTACCGGGGGCATTCATCAGGTCCATCACCCGCATCTGCACCTGAGCGGTCGCCTGGGCTTTTTGCACCCTTTTTTCTGCATCGGCCGGAGCGTCTCTGGTCAGCACGCCCAACTCGCCTTTGTCGCTGAAAAAGGTACTTAGGGGTTTGGGTTCAGATTTATATAATTGAAGCGAATAGCCTCCCAGCAGCGCACCGTTTACCGCGGCTTCCAGCCAGTCGGCGGGCTGGTTGCGCAGGTCGAGTACTACCTGGCCGGGCCAGCGGTCTTTGCGTTTGTGAAAAAGCAGCCGGGTGGCTTTCAGAACGGTAGTGGCGGTGGGGTTTTTGCCCAGTCCCAGCCAGAGTTCTTTTTCGGTGGGCCACCAGGTTTCGTTTTTGTCGCCCTTAAAGTGCGGATGGTCGGCAGGTACCAGTTCTTTATCAAAAAACGTAACAACGAGCTGTGAGTCCGCGCTCTCCCGGACTAAGATACTTGGCATAGCAGGTAGAAATGGTAAAAGTGGTACCGGAGTAGCCGCAAGCTGACCAGCTCCGAATTAGTAATTCTGTTTGCGGTTCTTTTGTTTCGGGTTCAGCCTTTTTCCTTTCGCGTTGACCGCTACCTTACTTTAAGTACTTCTTCAGGGCTTCCATTTCCTGGGCCGGGGCGGCGCGCTGGTACAGGATTCGGTACACGGCTTCGGTTATCGGCATGTCGACCCCGTGGTTTTTGTTCATGCTATGAATACTGTTGGCCGCGTAGTAGCCTTCGGCAATCATTTTCATTTCCAGCTGAGCCGCCTTTACACTGTAGCCCCGGCCAATCATATTGCCGAAAAGGCGGTTGCGGCTAAACTGCGAGTAGGCCGTTACGAGCAGGTCGCCCAGGTAGGCCGACGAGCTCAGGTCCCGCTCCCGAGGGTCTACGGCCGTCACAAAACGGCGGATTTCCTGCATGGCATTGGCTACCATGACCGCCTGAAAGTTGTCGCCGTACCCGATTCCGTGGGTAATACCGCAGGCCAGCGCTACGATATTCTTCATGACGGCGGCATACTCTACCCCGTACAGGTCGGTGAGGGGGTTGGCGGTTACGAAGCGGCAGGTTATGAGCCGCGCGAAGTCTTCGGCGCAGCTTTGGCCGGTGGAAGCAATGGTCAGGTAGGATTGCTTCTCCAGCGCTACTTCCTCTGCGTGGCAG
Organism: Telluribacter sp.; assembly: GCF_035998675.1. Taxonomy (NCBI): domain Bacteria; kingdom Pseudomonadati; phylum Bacteroidota; class Cytophagia; order Cytophagales; family Spirosomataceae; genus Telluribacter; species Telluribacter sp. The sequence continues at coordinate 45,121 of NZ_DASYHI010000006.1, read as the reverse complement.
GGACCGGCAATAACACAGATATCGTCCAAAGGTACTTCAAATACCCGCTCTACCCAGTCAGTCACGAGTTGATTACAGTCGGGTACCATGCCCTTAATAGCCGACACCAGCCGCTTGCCCCGGAGGTGCTCGGAAGTAAGCTCCTGCATGGGTTCCTGTACAAAAGCGGCCGGAATGGCCAGAATCACATAGTCAGCGCCCTTTACGGCGTCGCGGAGCTTTTCGCAAACTTTTACTTTTTTGGGGGAGAGGTATACATCGCTCAGGTAGCTGGGGTTATGGTGGTAGGTGCGGATATGGGCTATGTCTTCCGCACTGCGCAGCCACCAGCGTATCTGCACCTGGGGTTGTTCACATAATATCTTGACCAGGGCCGTAGCCCAGCTTCCGCCACCAACGACGGCAATTTTTTCAGGGGATGAAGTGCTCATAGGTACTTGTCCTGGTGAATGGAAAGGTAAAGTACCCAGCTGGTTTTTATCTTACCCATTTCAAACGGTATACGCGGTTTGCTGTTGCTTTGGGGTTAAATCTACCAAAACTTACCAGAAAAGTAGCGAATCAGGTCCGGAGCCAGCGGAATTTAGGCAAGAAACCACACCCAGGAGCAGGGTAGTACCCGTAGGGAACAGACAGGTACTTTGGGAGTAAAAAAAGGAGAGTAGTGGGGGAGAGCCGGAGGCCAGAAGAAAAATCCTCGCGGCAAGTGCCACGAGGATTTCCATCTTCTTAACCTAAACTAAATCGAATTATACAGTTACAACGCTCTACTTTTAGTTTTCATTGGATACTTTCTGGTCTTTTTTCTCCTCCGGTTTCTTTTTCTCTACTAAATCGCCGTCTTTGAGGCGTTTAGAGACCAAAGAGAAGGGGCCTGATACCACTTGCTCACCGGCCTGAATTCCCGAAACCACCTCAATGTTTTCAAAATCACTTATTCCGGTTGTAACCTCACGCCGCTGCGCCTTTCCATCTTTCATGACGAACACCACTTCCTTAACCGGTACTGCTTTGGTGAGCGCCGCTTGATTTTGCTGGTTGTTAGCCGCCTGCGGCCTTTCTTCTTCGGTCGGGGTTACGGCGGTGGTGTCGCGGGTTGTAACGGCGGCAATGGGTACCGAAAGCACGTTGGATTTTCGTTCGGTAATAACGTCAACGGAGGCGGTCATGCCTGGTTTGAAAGGGTACGTCTTTTTGCCCCGGCTCCCCATCAGGTCGCGGAAAGATTCGTTCAAGATTTTAATTTTTACCTCAAACTCCGTTACGGCATCGGCCGATGTGGAGGTAGCAGCCCCCGAAGCGGCTAGTCCGCTGGCCGTATTGGCAATTTCGGTCACGATTCCCCTGAATTTACGGTCGATGGAGCTGTAGGCGTCCACGTCTATTTCGGCGGTGTCGCCCAGGGCAACCCGGACAATATCGTTCTCATTTACATTCACCCTTACCTCCATATTATTAAGGTTGGCGATGCGCATCAGCTCGGTACCGGCCATCTGGGTAGTACCTACTACCCGTTCTCCCACTTCCACGTTGAGCAGCGATATAATGCCGCTTACGGGGGCGAAAATGGTCGTTTTCCGGAGGTTTTCGGCGGCATCTCTCAGTCCGGCTTCGGCGCTGCGAATATTGAACTGGGCCGCCTGTACGTTGGCTTTGGCGGCTTCTATTTCCTGCTGGGCAACCTCGTAGTTGGCCCGAATCTGCTCAAAGTCGGCGGCTGATACCACCTTGTCTTCAAAGAGCTTCCGGTTACGGTCAAAGTCGGCTTTGGCCCGGATGAGGCGGGCCTCGGTCTGGGCCTGCTGGGCCCGGGCCTGCTCGTAGCTAGCCTTGCTTGAATTGACCGAGGCCTGCGCCCGCGCCAGCAATGATTCGTAGTTGTCCGGGCGAATCTTGAGCAGAAGCTGACCTTTCACGACCGAATCCCCTTCTTCCACGTACAAGCCGATTATTTCACCGGATACGTCCGGACTGAGCTTGACTTCTACTTCCGGTTGTACGCGGCCGGAGGCGCTGACCCGCTCAATAATATCGGCTTGTTTGACGGTTGAAAGCTCCACCTCCAGGGGCTTGGTCTGTCCAATCCAGCCTACCTGCTTGGCTACGACCAGCCCGGTGACCAGTACCAGCATGATTCCACCCACAATCCACCATATACGATTTGAAGATTTACGAGCCATAATTTTACAAGTTAAAAAGATAAAGGTGGGAGCGCCGAAGCAGCCCGCAATTGGTAAAAGTTGTTAAAAGAAAAGTAGTCTGTAATGCGCGGCCCCGTTATTCGGTCAGGGGGCGGTTCATGTAGAAATCCAGAATTTTAGTACGAAACACATAATCGTACTTGGTCTGGACCAGGTTGGCTCTGGAACGGTCCAGGTTGGCCTTGGCAATGTTGTATTCAGCCGAGTTAATGGCACCCACGCCAAACCGGCTTTCGGCCACCCGGAACGCTTCCGCCTGGGCCTGTACCTGATTGAGCGTAGCCACGTACCGCTTGGCGGAGTTGGACATGTCGATGTACGCCTGCTCCACATTCTGACGAATCTGCAGCAACACAATTTGTCCCTGGTACTCGGTATTCATCTGCTGGATACGTGCGTTTGAAATCTGGTACCTGGTCTGGTAATTGGTAAATATGGGTACCCGCAGACTAAAGTTAAAGGAAGCGTTGCGGTTAAAGTCTAACTGGTCAAAGTACCCAAACTGACGAACGGCCCCGTTGGGAATGGTCACGACATCAACGACCGGTACCCGTATTCCATTGGTCATGATAAAGCGAGAGGCGGAAGGTACTTCCATGGTACGGCTACCGCTACCGTCAGCCACAAAACGCTCGCGGGGGGCGGCGCTGGAGTAGGCAGTATTCACACCACCGTTCAATAGCAGCGTAGGGAGCCGGGCACCCCGGGCTACTTCTACGGCCTGAGCGGCGGCCGCCGTGCGCAACTTTGCCGCCTGCATCTGGGGCAGGTTCTGGATGGCCGTTTCAAAAATCTCCTGAACCGTGGCGTCGTAGGCCCGCAGGCTGGGGTCCCCCACGTTCATGGGCTCCACCCTGATTTCCTGGTTGCCCGGCAGGTTCATCACTTGCTTGAGCGAGAGTTGGGCCGACTCCAGGTTGTTCTGGGCATTTACCAGCGACAGTTCGTCGTTGGCCTGTTGCGCTCTCAGGTCAAACAAAGCACTTTCGGCCAGGGAGCCGGCCTGTACCAGTCGCTGGCTACGCTCCAGCTGGAGCCGGGTAGCTTCTACCTGCTGGCGAGCTACTTCTATGAGCTCCTGGTTGCTAAGTACCTGTAGGTACCCCAGGGCCACATTCAGCATGACATCGTTGCGGGTGGCCGCCAGGTCTTTCTGGCTGGCCTGTAATGTAAGACTATTCTGCTTGATAGTGTTCTGCGTTTGAAAGCCGCCGAACAGCACCACGCTGCTGCCCAACTGGTAGTTGTTAAAGGCGATGTTCTGCTGAACAAACTGGTTGGTAAAAGGGTCAACGTTACGGCCCAGGCTAAAGCCCTGCGAGGCCGAAAAACTCAGACTCGGCCAGCGCTGCCACTTCGACTGCTCGTAAATGTTTCCGTTCGACTGTACCTGAAGCTCGGCCTGTTTGAGCTGGGGATTGTTTCGCAGCGCAATACCAATGCTTTCTTCCAGATCCAGGGGTTCGTCCAGATTAACCGTTGCGTTGGGTTGATCCTGAAGGGTTACTCGTCCCTGCGCATTGGCAACGACAAAGCTGGCTGTTACCAGTAACAGCATACCCATTATTTTCCGAAAGTAAATCATGTATTTATTCATTTTCATAGTATCAATATTACGGTATCCGGCGTAAACCGTCCATCCGTTTGGGACGGGCGGTTAAATACCTTGTAAAAGCGGGGCATATGACTGATTAGGGAAGAGCTTAATTAAAGTACCATGCAACTAAGCGCTGAAGTACAGGTACTTCAACCAGAGCAAGTTGAAAAAGCAACAAAGTAAGTCTTTCGCTTGTACTAATATAAAGGAAGTCTGGATGGAGATGATGGTGTTTATTTCTCATAAAAATAAAAATCAGTTGGAGAAATTCGGCGGAGTGCTATTACACCACCACCACCCCAATCCCGAACAGCACCACGAACAAGAGCGTAGAGAGGGCCATTTGTTTGAGGTAGGGGTCCAGTTCGCTGGCCTTGCTGAGACGCGATACGGCCAGGCCGTTGCGGATAAATAGCGGGAAGCTGAGCAGGAACAGGAGTTGGGTAAAATGCGTGTAGTTGAGGAGGGTATACATCAGAATACAACCCATACCCAGCGTCAGGATGGCCCAGTGATAGCGCACGGCGCGGTCGCGTCCCAGCCGGACCGGAATGGAATTCTTACCCGTAGCCCGGTCCGATTCAATATCCCTGATATTATTAATATTCAAAACCGCCACCGCGAACAGCCCGCAGCTGGTAGCGGGCAGAAACAGGTTCCAGTTCCAAACCAGCGTGTGCAGGTAGTAGCTACCCAGTACCCCCACCCAACCAAAGAAGATAAGGACCGACAGGTCGCCCAGCCCGACGTAGCCGTAAGGACGCTTACCGGCGGTGTAGGTAATAGCCGCCGCGATGCAGGCCAGTCCCATCCCCAGAAAAACCCAGAACGTATTGGCGGGTGCATTCTGTAAAGCGAAATACAGCAGGCTTAAACCCGTCAGCAGCGACAGCGCAGAAAATATAATAATGGCACGTAGCATAGCACCGGCGGTAATCTGGCCCGCCTGCACCGCCCGGCGCGGTCCCTGCCGCAGGTCAGTGTCCTTGCCGTTGACAGCGTCGCCGTAGTCGTTGGCAAAGTTAGAAAGTACCTGCAGAAAAATAGTTGTGAGCGCACTCAGCAGCGCCACCGGCCAGCTGAATAACCCGTGACCGGCGGCCAGAAAGCTACCCATCAGGATGCACGAAAGTGCCAGGGGCAACGTACGCGGACGGGCCGCATGAATCCAGGAGTTCATTTCAGAGGCTATATGCTTTAGGCTGTAGGCAGTAAGCTTTTAAAGGTACTATAATCCTACTGCTTTTTTAAACTCAGGGTCGGTGGGCTTCACGGCGGAGGCGAAGAAGTGCGTGAGCTGGCCTTTTTCGTTAACGACGTACTTACAGAAGTTCCAGCTGGGAGCCTTGTCGTTCCAGCCGTTCAGGCTTTTGGTCGACAGCCACTTGTACAGCGGATGCTGGTCACTGCCCGCCACGCTTATTTTGTCAAAAAGCTGAAAGGTTACCCCGTAGTTTTTCTGGCAGAAGGTAGCTATTTCCTGCTCACTGCCCGGTTCCTGTCCGCCGAAGTTGTTGGCCGGAAAACCCAGTACTACTATATTCTTGCCGTACTTTTCGTGGAATGCCTGCCAGTCGGCGTATTGGGGCGTAAAACCACATTCGGAAGCGACATTAATAAGGACTACTTTCTTGCCCTTGTACTTACTAAAGTCAATAATATCTTCTCCAATCAGGGTAGCCATTTTGAAGTCATATAGGGTAGCGGGAGCTTCTACGGTATGCTGGGGTCTCAATTTTATTTCCTTTTTATTAGCAAAAAATCCTGAAATCAGGGAAAACAACATAATGATAACTGATTTAACAAACTGCATCGTTGGCAAAGGGATTAAGGGTGTTTTTTATTCGGTACTTCCAGACACAGACTGGAGAAAAGCAGCTACTAATAAGCTGACAACTACTTACATTTTTTCCGGTACTTCTATGCCCAATAACCCCATGGCATGACGGATTGTTTCGGCTACGGCGGCCGACAAAGCTACCCGTAACTGCACCGCCTGGGGATCGGGATCGGCAAAGATGGACAACTCGGCGTAAAACTGATTGTAAACCTTGGCCAGTTCAAAAGCATAGAGCGAAATAATAGAGGGGGCAAACTCTTCCCCGGCCGCTTTTACCCGTGCGGGGTACAGCGACAGGTAGAAGATAACCTCCTGCTCGGCCGGGTGTACTGCCGCGTAGTCGGCAGGTACCTGAGCCTGGATACCTGACTGCTCGGCTTTGCGCAGAATAGAACGGACCCGGGCGTAGGTGTACTGGATAAACGGTCCGGTATGTCCCTGAAAATCAATGGATTCTTCGGGGTTAAAGAGCATCCGTTTTTTAGGGTCCACTTTCAGCAGGTAGTACTTAAGGGCCCCCAGGGCCAGCGTGTGGTACAGTTGCCGGGCCTCTTCGCCGTTAAAATCCTCGATTTTACCCAGTTCACGGGTGCGGTTTTCGGCGGTTTCGTACATTTCCCGGATCAGGTCGTCGGCGTCCACCACGGTACCTTCGCGTGACTTCATTTTGCCGGTGGGCAGGTCTACCATGCCGTAGCTGAGGTGGTAGCAGCCTTCGGCGTAGCTGCGGCCAAGTCGTTTCAGAATGGCAAAAAGTACGTTGAAGTGGTAGTCCTGCTCGTTGCCAACTACCCATATATAGCGGTCGTTGTGGAAGTCCTGGTACTTTAATTCGGTAGTACCCAGGTCCTGGGTAATGTACACCGAGGTACCATCACCGCGCAGCACGAGCTTCTGGTCGAGTCCTTCTTCGGTCAGGTCAATCCATACCGAGCCGTCTTCTTTTTTATAAAAAACGCCCTGCTTTAAGCCCTCATCAATAATATCCTTTCCCAGCAGGTAGGTGTCTGACTCGTAGTAGGTCTTGTCGAAATGGACCCCTATTTTGTCGTAAGTCTGGTTAAAGCCTTCGTACACCCAGCCGTTCATTTTCCGCCATAACGCTACGGTTTCGGCATCGCCCTGTTCCCATTTGAGCAGCAACTGGTGGGCTTCCAGTATCCAGGGGGCTTTTTTGGCCGCTTCCTCCTCGCCCATGCCCTGCGCTACCAGCTCATTGATCTGCCGCTTGTACTCCCGGTCAAATTCTACGTAGTACTTACCCGCCAGATGGTCGCCTTTCAGGCCGGCCGTTTCGGGCGTTTCGTGGCCGCCTAACTCGCGGTAGGCCAGCATGGACTTACAGATATGCACGCCCCGGTCGTTGACCAGGCAGGTTTTGACTACTTCGTAGCCGTTGGCCGCCAGAATACGGGCCACCGAACTACCCAGAAAGTTGTTGCGAAGGTGACCCAGGTGCAGCGGCTTGTTGGTATTGGGCGACGAAAACTCCACCATCACCGACTGCCCGTTGGCCGGAAAGGTACCAAAAGCCGGGTCGGTACTTATCTTTTGTAAGAGGTCCAACCAGGTACTATTGCTGAGGCTGATGTTCAGAAAGCCCTGAACCACATTATAACTACTGACCACGGAGGAGTTCCCGGTGAGGTAGGTACCTATAGTTTCTCCAATCTCGACGGGAGAGCGGCGGAGCGGCTTGGTCAAGGGAAACGTAACAAATGTATAGAAGCCTTCGAATTCTTTTTTGGTAGGTTGTAGTATTATTTCCTCCACGGAGGTCTGAAAACATTCCTGAATAGCCTGACGGATGTTGTTTTTCAGCGTAGCTTCAATAGTCATGTTGTTTTTATTGAAATAAGGAAGATTCATGCTCCCGGGAACATGATGTTGCATTTATATGCGTTATACTGCTGCACAGCGTTTCAAGATACAAAAGTAGGCTAAAAATAAGTCTGTGCCGAACCCAATGCTAACCTTATTCAGGAATTTGGGTTTAGGAGTCAGTGAGATTTTGTATATTTCGGTAGAAGAATAGATTCCGCTGAAAATTCTGTTCAGGCATTCCTATGAAAATAATTAACATTCGGACGATAGGGCTTTGGATTGTGCTGCCGGTTTTACTCCTTTCGTACCAGAAAGCCCTGGCGCAGCTGGAACAAGCCCAGCGCCTGGAAATATCCATTGCCAATACCCTGGAAGAGCAGCATGAGGTGTTTTCGTTAGGGGAAAAAGGAGCCCTGGTGGTGATTCGCCGCAACGAGTTTGCGCATACCCGCAATGAACACTGGGTTTTTGCCAAGTACGATACCGACCTGAAACCCGTCTGGTCGCGGGAATATAGCCTGGACTACCGCTACATACCCGTCATGGCCTACCAGAGCCAGTACTACGCCTACTGGCTGTTTGCCGAACCCGATACCGATCACTACATGTTTCTGCAGCTGGACCTGGAAAGGGGCGAGCTGGACTTTCACCGGGGCGACCTGCTGGCTAACGTGGATGTACACCAGTTTAAAGTTCTGGGTAGTAAAGCCCTGATAGCAGGTTACTACCGCAACCGCCCGGTGGTGCTGGTTCATTCGTTCTTTGACCGTACTACCCGCGTACTACCGGGCCTGTACGAGCGCAACATGGAGATCAACAATATAGATATCAACGAGCAGGACGGTATTATCAATGTCATTACCTACGCGTTCCGGAAGGGTAACTGCCAGTTTTCCATCCATACCTATAACTATGACGGAAAGCTGCTTAAAAACACAACATTGAGCGATTCGCGTAACAGCCTGATTTCCGGGCAGATTGTGCCGCTTAACGACGATAATTCGTACCTGATTGGCAACTATTCTATAGGTTGTACGCCTTTCTCCCAGGGGCTTTACATTACCCATATCCGGGACAACGAACCCGAAGAACCGCAGTTTATTGAGTTTTCGGAGTTACAGAATTTCTTCAACTACATGAAACCCAAGCGAAAACAGCGCATGCTGGACCGCCTCGGTAAGCGTAAGTCGATGGGCAAGGAAAACCGCTTCCGGTACCGCCTGCTGGTACATAACCTGATCCAGACGGAAGACGAAATAGTGCTGGTGGCCGAAGTATACTATCCTAACTACAAGTCATCGAGCCCCCCCATGATCAACGGCCTGAGCCGCCAGTACTCCCAGTCGCTGGACGGCTACCGTTATACCCACGCTATCGTGTGTGGATTTGACCGCAACGGCCGGTACAAATGGGATAACAGCTTCGCCATCAAGAACCTGGTAAGTTTTGAACTGCAGGAAATGGTACAGCTAACCCGGGTTGATGACTATTTTGTGCTGGCTTACCCCCAGGAGGGCAGCATCCATACTGAGGTAATCCGGCGGGAAAAGGTAGTGGTGGAAAGTGAAAAATTTGATCTTGAACCCAGTTCTGACAACGAAAAGGTACTTTATAACGATAACGCCAGCCTGGCGGCCTGGTACGACAAGTACTTCCTGGCCTACGGTGTGCAGAAGTTGGGCAACGAAAAGGCAACCACGGTAGCTACGCCGCGGGAGGTATTTTATATTAATAAGCTGGCGTATAAGACCGAAGACATTGGCAAAGCCAAAACAACCGGGGAGGCATCTACCCAAAAAACTTCCGGATCAAAACGATGATCAGGTTCAGCAGCAGGCTGAACAGCAACATGGTAGCCAACGGAAAATAAAACCGAAATCCCTCGCGTTCCACCCGAATGTCGCCGGGCAGGCGGCCGATCCAATTCAGCTTGTCGTGGAAGAAATAAAACAGCACGCCCACCACTGCAATCAGCAGCCCGATAATAATCAGAAATTTGCCCGTATTAGGTGACATTTAGATATAGGTAGTTGGGGTGGTAGTACTCTTGCAAAAACTACCGCTGGTCGTTAACGGTTTTGCTCCGCTACCCAATTTTTACCGAAATCCTCCATCTGCTGATCCGTGAAGCCATAAATACTCTTCAGTCTGGTTACTACCTGCGTGAGTTTAGGAAGTTCAGTCGCCGTACTGGTCAGCAGCCGGTAGGGCGTCGGAGAGCCGGTGGGCGGAAAGTTCAGCAGCGTAAGGAGTTCGTTCAGCTGGTTTTCCTGTAGGCGCAGGTTGGGTACGGTCCTGAATCCATTCAGTAATCCGATGTTTTCATTGTAAAGGTGCAGCGCCTCCGCCCGGGTATTTTCATCCGGATTGGGTACACTCAGCAGGCTCTGAATCCGGAGGCTGTTGTAGATAACAGTCGCGGCATGGACCCGTTCCCAGGTATTCAGTATATCCGCAAAAGCTTTGTTTCTTTCGGTTTGGTAGTCGGCACCGGCTTCGTAGGCTGCCTGTAGGGTCAGGAAGTGGTTTTTTAGCTGGTTGTACAGGCCGTTGCCATCATTTTTGTCCCGTTCGGCGGCGTAGGCGGCCACGGCCCGGTCGGGGGCTTGGTGTTTGACCGCGTTACTACTGTTTGTAAAAGTTGGGCCAGCTCCATACAGCGCCAGCAGCTGGTCGGCGGTGGCCGGGTTGTTCAGGTTGGGGTTTTGGGTATAAAGCCTTAATCCATAATTGTACAGGGCCGCGCCCAGCAGTCCTTTGCCAATAATTTGCTCAGGCTCCACGCCGTTAGCATCGAACAGGTACCTGCCATATACCCCGCCGGTACCACCGTTGGGTACTCCAGGTGTATATACCTTGCCGGAGGCATCGGCCAGCCTGCGCAGGTAGTTGTCTCCCCCCTGCAGAAGGTTTATGTAGTATTCGGTGGCGTAGTTTTTGAGCGCAGGACTACTGATAGTAAAGGCCAGCGTCAGGTCCCTTACGCCTACTTCCTTGCCGGTACGCCCCTGCCGCGCCAGTAGCACCAGCTTTTCCAGGTTTGAAATCAGGGCCAGTTCCTGGGCCGCGTTGGACCGGAACTGCGTGCCGTTGTAGGTAGCAGGTACCGTCAGTGCCGGGCGCGACTCCTGTTTTTCACAAGCTGTCGCCAGCACCAGCCAGCCTAGCAGCCAGATACCCTTTATTCTGTTATTTCCTTTCATAAAGCCCACGTTAAATTAATCTACCAACCAGATTCGGTCCGCATCGAATCCCTGTTCGCTCCATTCCACCTGAACGCGCTGTGTATCCAGGGTGTTTACCCGCATACCCACGTAGTCGGGTTCTATGGGCAGGTCGCGGTTGTACCGGCGGTCAATCAGGACCAGCAGCTCCACGCGCTGCGGGCGGCCAAAGGCCGTCATGGCGTCCAGAGCGGCCCGTACCATTCGGCCCGTAGCCACTACATCGTCAATAAGTATTACATTTTTATTTTCCAGCAGGAAAGGTACCTGGGTTTTGCTGGGTACCAGGGGCGCTTCGCGCCGACGAAAATCATCACGGTAAAAGGTGGCGTCCAGGTACCCCAGCGGGATGATTTGCCCCATTCGCTGGCTGAGTTCTTTTACAATACGTTCGGCAAAAAAAATGCCCCGGGGTTGCAGGCCCATCACCACCGAATCCGAAAAGTCCTGGTGGCTTTCGATGAGTTGCTGGCACAACCGGCTGGTCATTATTTCCAGCAGCGGGCTACTTAATATGAGTCGTTTCTGGGTCATTGGTATAATTCCCGAAATTTGAGGGTTTCAACTATCAACTATTGGCGGTGTACCTGCCAATCCAGGGCCCCTGCTGCCACCCAAAACAACGGGAGGAGGGGAGATACTTTAATTAAAAATGCCCGGTTGTAAGGCCGGGCCGGGTTGTAAGAAATCTTCCTGGACAACGGTGCTAAGTTAGAAAAAAAATAATAACCATGATAATTCAGGCTTGTTTCTTGCAGTAACCTCAGGGGCTGAAACAGGTACCTGCCAGGCGAAATCCAGGGAAGTACCTAATCTATAGTGTAAATAGATGCTGTACCCCCGACCGGATTTACCTTACCTTTGCGGCAAACATCCTGACCACAGTTACTATTAAATAAACCTGTATGAAATACCTTATAGCCGGGCTGGGAAACATAGGACCTGAGTATGCCTTTACCCGACATAACGTAGGATTTATGGTACTGGACCGTCTGGCGGCTCAGCACGATTTTCGGTTCAAGTTTGAGCGACTGGCCTACACCGCCGAGTGGAAGCACAAAGGGCGACAGCTCCACTTCATAAAGCCCACTACCTACATGAACCTGAGCGGAAAGGCAGTAAGGTACTATATGGACGCTTACAAGATTCCGGTCGATAACCTGCTGGTGGTGGTAGACGAGCTGCAGCTAGCCTATGGTACCCTGCGGGTAAAGCCCCAGGGCTCGCACGGGGGGCATAACGGCCTGCGGAATATCGAAGAACTGCTGGGCACACCCAACTACCCCCGGCTGCGATTTGGAATCGGGAATGACTTTCCCAAAGGCCGCCAGGTCGATTACGTACTTAACCCCTTTACAGATAAAGAAATGGACGAGTTACCCCTGTTTTTAGACCGTGCCGGTGACATAGTTACGTCTTTTTGTACTATGGGGATACAGCAAACGATGAATATTTTTAATCAATGATTGTACTATATAAAGAATTTTTGCATTATTCCTAAACAGAATGAATGTTGGTTGGCTTACTTTAATAGCGAAATAAAATACTGTTTAAATTGTAATATTAAAGATATGTATCTTTTTGAATCGTTAAATCAAAACTAAATTCAGAATAAACTTCTGTTTGAGGCTATACGTGTACTTGTTGAGGTGGCACTTTTTATGGATATTTGTACGTTCATAATTCAGAAACACAAATTGAACAATACCATGAAAAGTCTAAGAAAAAATGTTATCTTTGCCCTTGTATTCGGAGTAGTACTCGGCGCAGCTCCTGTAAAAGGATATTCTGATAGTTTAAGTAGAGATTCGAATACAAAAGCTTATGTAATTGCGAACGGAAGCCAGAAAGAATTTGTTGGCTTTATTAAGGAAGAGCTCACTGCTTTTTCGCGTTTGGAAAGCTGGAATGTGATTGAAACAGTAGTAGGATACTACGGCGAAAAGCCTTCCAGACTAATGAGCGTACCCGTTGAGCAACGTGAGGCTTTCAACAAAGCGGTGTCTAAGTTGAGCAACAAGCTCCAACGCCGTAAGGATGCCGAAGCGCAACAGTGGAAACGCAATTTAGACAAGACAGCTAACTCAATCCGGTTTATCTGGAATTTTGACTTAAACAGTCTGACACCAGTTACCTCCGAAATTCCACCACTGGTGGTACCCACTGCGGAGAGTAATCTGTAAAATGAGTTAGTTATTTTAAGAAGAAAAAGGTTAAGGGTTTAGGAATAGTCAGTATAGAGCCACCTCCCAGATGGGGTGGCTCTATCTTTTTATAGGCGTGGCCCAAACTTCCACCCGCCGGTTGGTCTGCCGCGAGGGCTCCGAATTATTATGGGAGGCGGGGCGAGTAGGGCCGTAGCCTTTGCCATCGATGCGGTTGGGGTCTATGCCCACCTCAATCAGATAATTTTTTACAATCAGGACCCGCTGCCACGACAGCAACAGGTTCTTTTCAAAATCTCCCACGTTGTCCGTATGGCCTTCCAGATTGATTTTCAGGTCGGGGCGGGTTCGGAGGAAACTCGCGACGGAGTCCAGGCGTACCCGCGCTTCGGCAATTAGGCTGTCCTTACTCTGCACAAACGGCACGGTAGCTATGGGTTTGTCAAAGAATTCGGGCGCCATATTTATCAGGCTTTTTACGGGTTCGCCCTGAGCTTTGGGCTGCACCAGTATACTTTTAGCCTGATAACCGGGCATAGTAGCTGTGATACGGTAGGTTTCGAGCGCCGGTAGCCTGAAGCGGTACTCGCCGTTTATGGCCTTGGTCCGGGCCACAATAGAGTCGCTGTTGGTAGGGCGCACAATCACATCCACATCTCCCAGAAAATCCATTTTCCGTGAATCGTACACCTTTCCGGTCACTTCCACCAGGCCCGCCTCCGTACCTATAGTGCCAGCCACCGGAGTAGTGACAGCTGGTGCAGCCGGTACTTTGGTAGTTTTGGCCGTGGTACTTCGGGTTGGGAGCTTCCGCGAAAGCTCCCGGAAACTCTTCCGCACCAGTATCGGGGTCATGACTTCGTCGTAGAGCCGGATAAGGGCCACCGAACCCGCGCTCGCTTCGTGGTTTACGACCAGGTCATCATAAAAGAAGTTAAGTACCTGGTCTGAATCCAGCATACCTTCTTTGTCCGTATCCTTAAACTCCACCTTCGACTCCCCGTCAACGTACATACGTACCATACCCGTTTCGGCATGGCGCGAATACACGTAGTGTACGTATTCGTCGGGCTGCACGGCGGCTTTCTCTCCCGTGGCCAGGTTAAAAAAGTTGAGCTTGCCGTGGTGAATGTAACAGCCAAAGTCTGACTTCCGGTTTTTGAAATCAAGTACCCTCTTCCAGCTATCGAGGGAGGTTAGCTTAAAGTATATTTCTACGGTAAAGGAGCGGCTCAGGAAACCATCGGCAGCTTTGTTGTCAAACTGCAGGCCGTTGTTTGTTTCAAACTGATAGACGGTACGGGTAGAATTTCCCAGTTCGGGCAGCGATTCCTCCACAAACTTACCTTTTTCGCCCAGGGGGCGCAGGGGGGGAGCGGTACCTTCTACACTTTCGAATTCATTGCTAAAATCATACGTCCAGCTTTTTTGGGCGAAAGACGAAAAAGAAAAAAATAGGGGTATAAAAACTAATATCCTGAACAAGGCTTTCTCACGATTCATATTTAAAAATAAAAAAGAAGGTTGGGTAGGGAAAGTGATCCTTGTATTTTTGGCAAACTGATCACTTTTCATTGAAAAATAGTTTCATCGGTCTTCTTTTTGCAATGCTTTGGGCATCGGCTTCGGTTGCTACTAAGTTTGGAGTACTGTCGGCAGAGCCGCTCGTACTGGCTAACTTACGTTTCTTTATAGCGGGTTCATTACTATTGGGTTATAGTTACCTGTTGCGGCCAGATTCATCTTACCGACTGCCTCAGGGCAGGGAATGGTACCAACTGGCCTTATTTGGCTTTCTTAACACAACGCTTTACCTGGGACTGTACGTATATGCCATGAAATATACTGCGGCCGGCATCGGTAGCCTTTCCCTCGCTACCAGTCCCCTCCTTATTATTCTGCTCTCGGTCTGGTGGCTGGGACGTAAGCCTTCCGGCGCCGAGTTGCTGGGGGTCTTGTTGGGTATGATTGGCGTGGGTATTGCCACCTATCCACTCCTGCGCGACAGTTATACTACTATGGGAGGGGTAGTTTTGTTAATGATAAGTATGGTGGCGGTATCGGCGGCGAGTGTTTACTACGCTACCATCCAATGGAAGTTACCCAATTTGCTCATTAACGGCTGGCAGGTAGCTATCGGGGGAATTATGCTGCTGCCCTTTACGGCCCTGATCAGTGATTTTTCGGCTACGCAGTGGGACCAGCGGTTCTGGGCATCGGTGCTGTGGCTGAGCCTGGCGGTTTCGACGGGGGCGCTGCTGTGCTGGTTTTACCTGCTCCGGCTTGACACCGTACGGGCTTCGTTGTGGCTGTTCCTATGCCCCCTGTTCGGTTTCTTTTTTGCCTGGTGGCTCATGGACGAACCCATTACTGTTTTTACGTACGTGGGTACTGCGCTGGTGATAGGTGGGTTGTCGATGGCCCAACGGGGAAAAGTCAGGAAAAGTTAGCTCTGGCCCGGACGGAAATATACTTACTACAGCTTTTTTTCAAGCACAATTTTGGGTTCCCCCTCCGCAGGAGCTATCAGGCCTACTATATCAAAACCGTGACGGAGGTTCAGGATGAGCATCGCGCGCCAGCGGTTCATGGTTTGGGTGCGAATGGTATGGTAGCCCCTTTGCTGACACCACGCGTGCTGCCGAACCATTAGCCCGGAAGCGATGCCCTGCTTGCGGTACGCCGCAAGTACCCCGCCCAGCCAGCTGTAAAAATGGCCGGGTTTGCGACGGTACCCCATCTTGTAGCCGATCAGTTGCTGGTCGTCGTAGGCTAAAAGTGTAAAAAGAGAGTCAGCCCGCGCGATTTCCTCCGCCAGGGCCTCCCGGGTATCGCCGGTAAAAATCTGAAAATGCAGACGCAGAAGTTCGTTGGTACTATCCGGAGAGAGCGGTCCCTCCTGAGCGACGTAACGAATCATGGGGTACCTATTCTGTTTCTATTTCTCCGGTTAAGTACAGCCTTACCTGCCCGCTGATACAAACCCGGTCGCCGTTGAGTTCGCAGCGCAGCACTCCTCCCCGCCGGGAGATCTGCCGAGCTTCCAGATGCGTTTTTTCCAGTCGCCTGGCCCAGTAAGGTACCAGGGTGGTGTGGGCCGAGCCGGTTACGGGGTCTTCATCAATACCGGACTGGGGGGCAAAAAAGCGGGACACAAAGTCAACCTCGTCGCCGGGGGCCGTTACAATAATACCGCGCGCGGGAATGGTGGAAAGAATAATGATGTCCGGCCGCAGCTCCCGTACTTCGGTTTCATTTTCCAGGACCACCATATAGTCGGTTTTTCCTTTAAATACTTCCAGTGGTACTACTGAGTCCATACTTTCATTTAGCGCCGGAGGAGGTACCGCCACCTGGAAATGATCCACCGGAAAGTCCAGCGTCAGCCATCCGTCTTTCCGAAGTACCCGTAGTTCACCGCTTCGGGAATCAAACAGGATTTCGTTCTGCGCCTTCCCCTGAACCTCAAAAAGTACATAGGCTGCGGCCAGAGTCGCATGCCCGCAAAGGTCAACCTCGGTAACCGGCGTAAACCAACGAATATGATAGCCACTTTCGGTAGGAACAAAGAAAGCCGTTTCGGCCAGGTTATTCTCCGCGGCTATTTGCTGCATCAGCTCAGCAGGCAGCCATTCGTTCAGGGGAACAACAGCGGCCGGATTACCGGCAAAAAGACGATCCGAAAAGGCATCTAATTGATATAGAGAAAGTTTCATGGTTGTTCAGAAAGTGGCATTTTTTGTACCAATGTATTAAAAATATCCTCGTTAAAATGGGTGAGGGACGGAATTTTTATATCGGCTATGTCAAATTTCGGTTCATCGTATTCGTAAGGAGCTGGTACAGCTACAGTCAGCATGCCGGCCGCGTGCGCCGAACGCAACCCGTTACCCGAATCCTCAAAGGCCACACAACGACTGCCCTTTACCCCTAATTTCTCTATCGTACTCCAATACACGTCAGGATGCGGCTTGCTGCGCTGTTCCAGTACGGCCGAATGCCACAGGGAAAAGTAGGCGATCAGGTTCAGGCGCTTTAACACGGTTTCGATTATCTCCATGGGAGAGGCCGACGCTACCGCCATGGGAATATTCCGTTCGTAAAAAAATCGGACCGTTTCCCGGGCTCCGGGCATGATCTGGGCTTCTACCCCGATTCGCTCGTGCCCCCGGTCAATAATTTCCTGTCCTACCTGCTCCTGACTTTTTCCTTCCCAGGGAAAGCGTTCGTAGAATAATTTTACAAAGTCGGCCGTACCGAGTCCGGTACCTTCCTGGCACATCTCAACCGTTAACTGTACGCCTACTGTTTCAAATATTTCTATGGCTACTTCCTGCCAGATGGGCTCAGAGTCCACCAGCAGGCCATCCATATCAAAAATCGCTGCCTCAATCATTAACGAAAACGAATTTCTAGTGAAAATATGCGTGGATTTAACTGTTGCATGGCCGGATTACTGGAAAGAAAGGTAGCATCGCCCATGACGTTCTCGGCAACGGCATCCTGATCAGTCTCGTTGTAATCGTAAACAAAAATTGCTCCAAGATAAGTTTTGCCGTTGGTCGAATAGGTAAGTTTGCCTCCTTTCCAGTCCGAAACGGTCCCGCCGTAGTCCCAGCCAAAGCCGTACAGTTCAAAGGGCTTTCCGTTGAGCTTCTCCACTTCCCTGAGCGTGGCCCCCACCCGCAGGCCTCCTTCCACCAGCCATTGCGAATTTTCGGGGCTGGTGGCCGGAATAAGCCGAACCAGCTCCGGACGGGCGTACCTCACCGTATCCTGCCACAGGATCTGGGCTTCGTCGGAAGTACCTTTGAATAGGGTAGTACCAATCCGGTATTCACCTTCTCCGATGTAAATAGTGTCCCGCCGGACATTTTCAGTACCCAGAATGGCAATAAGATTTTCCTCACTGGACTCAGGGCCTACATTCCCTACTTTTTCGCCGGGAATTGCATAAAAATCATTTGGTGAATTCTGGATTTGGGTGGTGTCCAGGGCCAGGCTCGTTGAATCGGTCTGCGAGGTTGAGTCTTTGGTCGTACTACAGGAAGCCAGTAAAGCCAGGAAAGCAACCAGGCCAAGCCCGGAGGAGATAAAGTGGCTGCTCATAACAGGGCTTCGCGGAAGGGTTTTACGTCTATTTTCTCCCACACCCGTCCCTGCACATAGGGGTCATGGTCGAGCCACTGCCGTAGACTAGTTTCGTCCTCAAAATTAACGACCATCAGCGAGCCGATCATTTTGTCTTCCGGACTGAGTAAGGCCCCGCCCATGACAAAATGACCTTCCGCTTTGAGGCGGCGGGCGGTGTCGAGGTGCTGGGGACGAACCGCCAGGCGGCGTTCCAGCGTCTGCTCGTCCGTAAAATCGTACGCATGAATGACGTAAAGCATGGTTAGGTTAAAATAGGAGTGAGGGAACGGGACTTTTTACCCGGTTTACTTTCATTTGCAAATATACACCATTCGTCCAGCCAAATCCTTCCTGTAGTTTGTATTCACCCGCGCAGGCTTCGAGGTGGGTATCAATGACGTTGTACTTCTCGAGCATCTTCCGGGTATGCTTAAAGGTTCGGGCGTTCAGGTTCAGCCAGTTGTCGCGGAGGCGGTCAGCGGTACGTTTAAGATTATAGTTTTGCAGGCCCTGGTAAGCGGTCCATTGCAAGGGGGGCCAGCCGTTGGGTACATCCCACTGCTGGCTGCTTTGGGTGAGAGTAGTGAGCAGGCCGCCCGAACGCAGAAAGTTGAGCCGGAGGTAGGTGTCAACGTAGTGGGCCTGCCGGTTGGTTGCCAGCTTAAAAAAGAGTGGATAGGTAGCGGCCAGGGTAAATGATTTGGTAAAATCTTTGGCTCTGAAATCATAATCCATGAAAAAATTGCGGGCCGGGTCCCAGAAATATTTCTGGATGGCTTTAGCCCGGACCCGGGCTTTGTGGGTAAACCGCAGACCCATCTCCGACTGCCCTTTTAGTTCGTAGGCATCGGCCAGGGTACATTCGAGGTCATACATCAGGCAGTTGAGGTCTACGGGTATGATATCGGTGGTGTGGATGGAGGCAAAGTTTTTGCCATCGCGCATCCAGCGGCTACTAAAGTCCCAGCCCGACTCGGCCGCGGCCCTGATGTGCCGGTAAACGTCGGCATCATCTACTTCCGACTCCCTCGTAGCTTCATGGGCCAGCTCAATATCTTCCAAATAAGCTTCCGGCCGGGGGGTGGCGCGGTCGTCCCAGTAGCGATTCAGGCAAACGCCTTCCGGCAGGTACACCAGCCGGCGGTAGGCCGTGTGGGGGTGACCCTGGCGGTCCATCCCGTTCATCCAGTAGTCATATTCCCGCTGTAGTCGGGGAAGGTACTCAATCAGGATTTCGTTTCCTTCTATTTCACAAAGGAGTTTTACCATGAGCGAAAAGTAAGGGGGCTGGGAGCGGCTCAGGTAGTAGGTACGGTTTCCGTTGGGAACATGCCCGAAGCGATCAATGAGGTAGGCAAAATTATCAACCATATCCCTGATCAGGTCAACACGGCCCGATTCCCGCAGGCCCAGCATGGTAAAGTAGCTGTCCCAGTAGTAGATTTCGCGGAAGCGCCCGCCCGGTACTACGTAGGTCCGGGGTAGTACCAGCAGCGAGCCGCCCCGCTCCTGTCCGCCGGGCTCCCGGGTCAGAATTGACCAGAGTTCCTCAATGTGTTCTTCGACAGTCTGCCGGGGATCGGGCTGGTAATCTATTTTAATTTCTTTGGGTATCTGAAAATTATCCTTTACAAACCGATCCAGGTCAAAGTCGGCCCGGTGCATCAGGTGAAAGTACCTTTCAATAATCAGGACGGGGTCGCAAAGAGGTATACAATCAGCGAATGTTTTGGAGTCAGGAAAGATGCGCTTCGTCTGCACATCCTTGAACAGCTTGCCGTACAACTCATCGGGTGAGGTTTGAGTTTGTCCCAGTGAAGTGGGTATTTTGGCTCGCCCGAACGGGTCGGATGGCATAGGCTTAAATCTGTTCACTTTAACGGTTTTTTTATTTTTAAACGCCTAAAGTGAGCAGAAGGTTATTACAGGCCTATTTCTTACTGTTTTTCATCCGCAGGTACACACCGTTTGTCCAGCCAAAACCATCCTGATTAGGGTACTCACCCCCGCCCGCTTCCAGGTTAGTATTGGACACGTCATACTTCTCCATCATCTTGCCCGTACTCTTAAATATTTTTTCGTTCAGGTTCAGCCAGTTGTCGCGGAGGTTAAAGGCGGTGTCGTTGATATTGTAGTTGCGGAGCGCCCGGAAGGTAACCCATTGCAGGGGTGCCCAGCCGTTGGGCGCGTCCCACTGCTGACCGGTGCGGTTAAGGGTAGTTAGTACCCCGCCCGGCTTCAAAAATTCTATCTTGATATGCCGACCGACTTCCCGGGCCTGCCGCGGATCAGCTATTTCGAAGAATAAAGGGTAGGTACCTGCCAGCGAGAATACGTTGCTGAACTGCTGCGCCACAAAGTCGTAGTCCATGTAGAAGGTACGGGTCGGGTCCCAGAAGTACTTCTGGATGGCCGCCTTCCGGGCTTCGGCCTTTTGGCGGTACTGTCCGGCCAGCACACCCTGGTTATTCAACTGGTAGGCCTCAGCCAGGGTAGCTTCCAGGTGGTACATCAGGCAGTTAAGGTCCACGGGCAGGATTTCCGTAGTCTGGATGGTGGAGAAGGTCTTGCTGTCGCGGAACCACCGACTGCTGAAATCCCAGCCCGACTCGGCGGCGGCCCTGATGTTGCGGTAGGTACTCTCCGGCGGGGTACCCCCTTTGACTTCGGCCTGGTGGGCCAGTTCTACATCTTCCCGGTAGGCCTCGGGCCGCGGCGCCGGGCGGTCGTCCCAGTAGCGGTTAAGAACTACATTGTCCGGTAACCGCACCACCCGGCGGTGGGCCCTGTAAGGTTGCGAAAGGCCGTCGGCACCCTCCATCCAGAAACTATACTCTTTCTGCATCTGGGGTAGGTACCTGCTCAGTACGGCGGGGCCTTTCATCTGACTGTACAGGCGTACCATCAACGAAAAGAAGGGAGGCTGGGAGCGGCTCAGGTAGTAGGCCCGGTTGCCGTTGGGAATATGCCCGTAGGTATCAATGAGGTAGGCAAAGTTGTCAAGCATATTTTCGATGAGGTCGCCCCGGCCCGACTCCCGCAGGCCCAGCATAGTAAAGTAGCTGTCCCAGTAGTAGATTTCCCGGAAGCGCCCACCCGGTACCAGGTACGGTTGGGGCAGCGGAAGCAACGAACCGGCTCCTTTCTGGTCGTCGGGCGTGCGGGTAAGTACCGGCCACAGCTGCCGAACGTGCTCGGCGGTGCTGAGTTGGGTATTACTGTCGTAGCCCGTGTTAGGAGTTGGGGGCAGGCTGAAATTTTCGCTGACAAACCGGGCCAGGTCAAAACCCGGCTGCCCTTTGGCGCGGCTGTATTTTTCCAGAATCAGGGCCGCATCGTACAGGGGAATGCAGTCGGGGAAGGTCTTGGAGTCGGGAAATACGCGACTCATCTGGACGTCTTTAAATAAGGGGCCGTACAACTCATCGGGCGAGAGACGGACCTGGCCCGGTGCAACAGCGGGGGCAAGTACTAAAGCAAACAATGTGAGGAGAGGGTAAGCGTAATTACTAATTTTAAAGTACTTTTTCATTGGGTTGTAGTTGGTGCGAAACCTAAAAGCAGTAGTCACTTTTTAATATCGGGACTTTAAAAACTGTGTGTAGCCAGGGGCCGAAACCTACCAGTACTTTACTTGCCAAACAGGTTCAGCGCCGCCAGGCTCATGGCCGTAACGCCCGTTTTGATGGTAGGCTCGGGTACGGGAGCAAAGAAAGGGGAGTGCAGGGAAGGTAGTTGTTCTCCTTTGGCTTTGGCCGCCTGTATTCTTTCCGGGGCCAGGGTACCCAGCCAGAACATACAGATAGGTACCTTTTTGTCCATATCAAAACGGCTGAAATCTTCCCCAACCATGTAAGGTTCCATTTCAACTACTTTATCCTGCCCGAATTGGGTTCTGAACACGCCTATGAGCCGGCGGGTCAGGGTGGGGTCGTTGACGGTAGCGGGGGTTTGCGGGTCGCGAATGGAAATTTGGGGCATTTTAGAATTATCCAGCCCCACCGACTGCGCCAGACTCGTGCTGATGCGCCGGATGCTTTCGATAATTTTCTCCCGCACCTCCGGACTGTACGAACGCAGGGTCAGCTGCATTTTTACTTCGTCGGGGGTGATATTATGTACGGTACCTCCGTGAATGGAGCCCACCGTTACCACGGCCGGGTCAATGGGGTTGAGGGTGCGGCTAACGACGGTCTGGAAGGCCATGACCATCTGGGCGCTGAGTACTACCGGGTCTTTGGTGGTATGCGGGGCGGCTCCGTGGCCTCCTTCCCCAAAGACCGTAATGTCCATCATGTCCACGCTGGCCATAAAAGGGCCTTCGCGGTAGCCGATGGTACCGGCCGGCAGGAACGGGTTATCGTGCAGGGCAATGGCGAAGTCGGGTACCGGGGCAAAGTCAAACAGGCCCGCCTTGAGCATCAGGTCCGCGCCGAGGCCATTCTCTTCGGCCGACTGCGCCACCATCACCAGGGTACCTTTCCACTGGTTTTTTAGCTGCACCAGTGTACGGGCGGTACCCACAAACACGGTCATGTGAATGTCGTGGCCGCAGGCGTGCATGATATTGACCTCGTTACCGGCGGCGTTGACGCCCCTAGCTTTACTGGCGTAGGGAAGGCCGGTTTTTTCTTCCAGCGGCAGCGCATCCATGTCGGTCCGGATCAGTACTGTCGGGCCGGGGCCGTTCATAAGTACTCCCACTACGCCGTGGGCCCCCATTTTTTCCTTAACCTGAAAACCCAGCGCCTTTAGCTCGGCCGCCATTTTCTGGGCGGTTTTTTCTTCGTGGAGTGAAAGCTCGGGAGTCTGGTGCAGGTCTTTGTAGAGCCGGTCCAGCGTGGGGTAAATAGTCCGGGAATAGTCCTGCACGGCCTTTACGGCCTGGGGCGACTGGCTATGGGCAAAGCCGATGTATCCAAAAAAGAAAAGAAGCGATAGCCGGGCTCTCATGAAATATTTTTTAGCCAGCAAATATAGAAGAATTTTCAGACTGTTACCGGACTGACCAACAGCCGGTGGCTAACCTTTTGGAAGGAGAACAAAAAGATAAGCGGGCACCTCAGCGGGGTGGTGAACCTACCTGAAGCGCCCGTTTGGGCAAGACCTGAATTCACTATTTTGTTCTTACTCAGCCGTTGTGGGGTCGATGACCGTGAATACCTTATTGACCGCGTTGGCGGGGAAACCGCCCTGTTTGGCGTGCTCTTTTACCGTGTCGATGTCAGGCGCATTGTAAATGCAGTAAATTTTGTCGCCCGTTACGTAGCTCTGTACCCACTGGATATGGGGGCCCATGGAGTTCAACACCCCGCAGGAAGTTTGGGAAATCCCTTTCAATTGCTCCGCGGTTAAATCTCCGGCTCCCGGAATTTCCCGCTCAATCACATACTTTGGCATACTGGTGTGTTTTTAGATTCCTACTCGTCAGGCTTTTCGGTGGCGCCCCGTTTTTGGTGGTCTCTGGTCTCCACGTATATAGGTAAGTACTAAGTATTTTTCCGTCAGGATGAGCAAAAGAGGTCAGGCTTAACCCGTAGATTAAAATTACTAAAAGTTGCTGACTATGTGGGATTTATTTAGTGCGGAGTTATAAAAATGCGGCAGGAAGTACTTATCTGTTTCATGCTGGAAATTTCATTTTAGTAAGTGCGATAAATTGACCCAAAATCTTTCAGGGGGTACCTCCGGCCAGAGGCAGAGTCATGTAGTACAGGTCAAAGCCTTCGGCCCAGTAGTCCTTTTCCATTTTTTCCAGCCGAAAGCCCCCCTTTTCATAGAATTGATACGCCTGCTGCGTGGTGCGTACCACGACCAGCTCTACCTCCGGGTTCTTCCTGATTTCGTTGATTCTAAATAAGGTCAGCTCTTTGCCAAGGCCTCTGCCCTGGTGGTCGGGGTGGATTATATCCCACGTGATCCGGGCGAGCCGATCGTCGGGGAAGTAGTTAATGCCTCCGCAGCCAACTAGTTGTCCATCCTCCTCTACTACAAAGTAGCTTTCCAAATGCCGGTCGAAGTACTCTCTAAAGTCCTGCTCCTCGGAAGAGTCGAAGTACGTTGGCGTGTTGAGCTTCAGGAGGTGTATAAGCTGCTCCTTATCGGCGGGAGTATAGGGCCTGATCATATAAGTAGCTGTTAGCTTATAGCCGTTAGTTTTTATTTTACTGATAGTTAACTACTTATGTCGGGATATAGTAAATGTTTAATGCAAACTGATTTCGATGAGGCACTTATTTTATTTTGATCCATTATTATTTCCCCAATTGGGTATCGAGCCAGTCCGTCATAGTCCTGAATACTTCCTTCTTTTCGGGTTCGTTGTGTAATTCATGAAAAGCACCTTCGTATACGGACAATGAACATTTATCACCCATCGACGCGGCAAATTCGGTACTACTGGTAGCGAAGGCGATGGCGTCGGACTGGCCGTGCAGGAGCAGGAGGGGAAGCGGAAACTCCCGGGCGTGTTCCAGCGTCCACTGATTCACCCCGATCATAATCTTGCCAAACCCCAGGGTTACTTTGTCGTGTACCAGCGGGTCGCTGGTGTAGGCCTGCACTACGCTGGCATCGCGCGAAATCTGGGTGGGGTCGAGGCCGCTGGGCAGGGACACCCCCGGCAGAAAGGTACCCAGTACTTTGGCGGCCATGACCTTGGCGGGTTGTTGTTCCAGGGCCGTGTGCAGGGCCGGACTGGTTACTATGGCACCCTGGACAGCGGGTTTGCGCTTGAGTCCGTAGTGCAGGACCAGAATTCCCCCCAGGCTATGCCCGTACAGGAATAGCGGCAATTCGGGGTAGCTGGTACGTGCCTGTTCCAGGAGTCCGTCAATATCCTGCATGACGGCTTCAATGGAGGGTATATGTCCGCGCGGCCCTTCGGACCGGCCGTGCCCCCGCGTATCGGCCGCGAATAGCGCGTAGCCCTCCCGGACAAAGGCCTCCGCCACGTGGGCATAGCGCGCGCTGTGTTCACCCAGACCGTGTACCAGACAAACTATCGCTTTAGGTGGCTGGGCATCCGGCTCCCAGCCCTGGCCCAAAATCGTGAGCCCGTCACGGGATTTCCATTGGGTTTCCAGGTGTTTCATACCCTAATCGTTTATTTGTTTAGTGTCGGCCCATTTTATCCGGAATAGCCGATACCTAATTCTATATTGAGAACATTTCAATTAATAATTATTGAAGTGGCAAAGCAGGTACTTTATACTCTTAGCTCTGTTGTTCCCTGCGTCTCTGTATCAAAAATAAGAATTCCTTCATCAGTACCAGTAAGCTCCCCCACAAGTACCCCCTGCTTATTCCAGACGGCCGACCGGCCGCCGCAGTCAAAGTTATCGCAGTGCCCCACGCAGTTGGCCATCAGAACCGTCATGGCGTAGGTACTTGCTATTTCGGCCAGCCGCTGATGCGCTTTCTCCACCCCCTCCACCGACTTCGCCACGCTGGCAAGGTAGATACCGGCCCCCCGTTTGGCGGCGGCCTCCGCGTGCTCCGGGACCGAAAGTTCGTAGCAAATGGCCAGGGCTATTTCCCCCTGGGTACCTGCTAGCCCCGAAGTACTGGGGCCGCTCACAAAGTAAGGTACTTCGTCGGCGTGCAGGTATTGCTTGGAGTAGAGCTGCCGGGGCCGATTGGGCTGAAAAAGTGCCAGACTGATGCAGGTACCCGCCGGGGCCGGGGTAGGTACTCCCACGCCCAGGGTCACCTGCCGGCTATCGCTGATTTCCTGAAATACATCCAGACGGCTATCGTCCGGGCTCATGGCCAGCGCTGCGGCCAACTCCGGTTCGTATCCCGTGATGGATAGCTCGGGGAAAATAATCGTATCAGCTCCGTACGAGAGAGCCAGTTCGATCCATTTTTTATGGCTTTCGATATTGCTTTGGATATCGCCTTTATAGGGACGGGTCTGGGCTACGCAAAGTTTCATAAGGTGAGGTCAGAACTATTTGTGGATTTGGAGTAGTTGCGCGAGCATTTCTCACTTACCCAAAGGTGGCGATGTTCTTCAAAATTGTCTGCTTCATCTAGGCCTCCATCTGCTCGGGTGAAACCTGATTCTGCGCGTTTTCGTGTCTGAAAATCAGCATGTACTCTTCCATAGGTACCTTTTTAGTTGTGATTGGATGCTCTAACTACACCCTAATGATAAATGAGGTTGAGTGGATTGGACGGGGGCGGTAGAGTTAAAAATTCAAAACATGGTGGATGTTTTGTACCATATTTGAATGGAATAATAACTTTGAAAGTAAAGGTTATTTATTTTAATCCAATATATCTTTAAGTTTTGAAAATACATCTTCCATCATAGATAGCTGGTTATTGTCAAATACAACATGATTTATTGTAATAAAGAATGCTGAAAAATTTGGTTTAAATGAAACACCGAAGCTATTAATATCCGGCAAAATATTTTCTCCTGTATATAATTCTATATCTTTTGATATTCTTAAAAATTTATTTGTTGTTAAATTGCCAGTTATTTTTAAGTCTGGATGGTATTCATCCAACATTATACAGTTGGCTAAATTTGGATGAATTAATAAACTTTTATCAGAATTATTTAATGAACTTACAAAGCTATTGTGTTGCCTAATAGATAAAATCATACTTTCAGTAGTACTATATATTTCATTTAAGATCATTCTAACATTTTTCTGCTTGTGTTCATTATCTAAATAATATGAAAAGAGCTTTATAGGTTCCTTATATATATGTATCTCAATCCACCTTTTATAAGATTTTGGGAAAAATCTTATAAATATATTCCTCATCTTAGGATTACTAATAACATTATTTTCGATTTTTTCACAGTCGAAGATTTGGTATGCGATTTTACTGGAAATTCCATTTAAAATATCTTTTAATCCACTCGAAGCAATTGTAGAATAAAATCCTATAAATCCAATACACCCATTACTAATTACTCGATCGTATACATTTTGTTCAATTGTAGGGTTTATTGAATTATTAGATTGAGCATAATGCTTACAGCTTACTAGCCAATATACAGTAGTTTTGCTTCCACTAACCCCTATTCTTTCTTCCATTACTTTAAGATCCATACCTCCATCAGCCCCTCTGCCAGGTTCATCAATAATTTCATATCCTAGTTCCTTAAAGAAATCTCTTGCAAACAATTCAAACGAATCTTGATTTCCAAACTTTGAATTCCTAGTTGGAATTTCTGTAAAATCTATAATCATATATTTAGCTAATAAGACTGTGTAATTTCTTGTAATTACCTAGGTTAAGATTCAATAATGTATCTATGGCATTGTATGCTTATTTTTTATCTTGGTTGAAAGATTATAGTTATTGTCAATTTTCTTGGAATTTAACAGTATCTACAACTTATTCACCATCTTTCCTCGGGCAAGTCAGGCTTTTCCGTAGCGGATGGCTTCGGGTGTTTCTCCCAGTGTGTACTTTTTATGATTTATGTTTTTATCTTCCCAGCTTCAATAAATTCTTTCAGGCAATATAAATCTTATTGGCTTCACTTCAACTTAAGATTTCTTGGTTTATTTCCTCTTCTTCAATATACCTATTAACATAATACCACCCCAACCTACCTCCCCTCCAACACCCTCACCGCCTCCGCCAGCCAGTCCTGATTGGGAGATAGACGGATATGCGGGGCAATGCCTACGTACTCGTACTGCGATAGGTTTTTGTACTTAAAGGTAGTACTTCGGAGGGTATAGTGGTAGCAGGGCGTCTGGCTTTCCATGACATTGCCAAAGCCCATGAAGCCACCCGAGTTTTCGCCCAGGGTAAGTACCTTCCGGCTTTGCTTCGCTTAGTAAATAAAGGCTTCCGCCGAGCGGGCGCACTGCCGGTTCATCAGCACCACTATCTTGGCCGGGTCCGGGAGTACCGTGTCTGAGGTAATAGCCGCCGGGTCTCCTTCCACCTTCGGCATAAACGAAAATGGTTAGGCGGTTTTCATCCGTTGGATCTGGGCTTCCTCCCGGGCCGGGTCGTTGGGGTACTCAGGGTCAGGTACAGTATAGCTGGAGAAGAACCGGGCCTCTCCGCCCAGTTCCACGGCCTCTTTGTCCATATCGTCCATGAACTTGTATATGAGGCCAATGGTGATCTGCTCTATCTGGGCTTTGGGGTCGGGTAGTTTGCCTACCAATATATCGCGGCAATCGTCAATTCGTTTTTTGGTGGAGGTATCCAGCATAGTTTCTAGGTAAAGAATCGGTCGTCTGACCAATTTTGGGGGTTATTGATAATGTATTCAGAAATGGTACGAAATGATTGTTCGTCCCGGATGACGTGGTCATGAAACCGGGATTGCCAGGCCATTTCCAGCCCCAGGCGGTTGGCGTGTTTGGTCACCGCCGATTTGTAACCCCCCACGATGGACGAAATGGTGTTTTTGCCCTGGTTTTGAAACCGTTGCCGGCCTATGTTTTCGGTTGGCGGTGGTGGTGAATAGGGGGGTGGTGGTGGTGACGACAATGGTGGTAATGGTGATGGTATTGATAATGATAATGATAATGGTAGAGACAAGGCATGCCTTGTCTCTACGTTTTGGTCATTTTGGTCATTTTGGTCGTTTCCATCCCCGTTATTGGCGGGATTATCCACGTTATCCGGGGTATTGGCGTTTCCACCGGGATTATCCACGTTATCCGGTATATTGATGTTTTCATCGTTTTTGTCCTGGTCAACCTGGGACCGGTCGGTGTTTCGGTCGTTCCCATTCAAAATCAAAATACCATGCACATGATTGGGCATTACCACAAATTCTCCCAATTCAATATTCCGGGCGTGATTTTTTATTTCGTGCCAAAACACATCCGCAATAACCCCCGCCGGGGACAATACCATTTTTCCGTTCACTACATTGCCAAAAAAGGGGGCGCGGTCTTTGGTACAAATCGTAACAAAATAGGCCGCATCCCAGCCATAGTCCCACTGTTGCCAGCGGGCCGAAGCAATGCGGTATTTGTTCCTGAATTTTTCTTCCATCAGGCAGCAAATCTATCCAGGTTAATATAATCCTTAATATACACGGGTATTACCTCACGGTATTCAGGAGCTACCTCCTTAAACTGAGAGATGGTCAGAGTAGGGTGGGTGTGCAGGGCGTGAAAGGCTTTGGCCGTAATGATTTTGCGAATATCCTGGTCTATGATGTACGCTTTAAAGAAGTACTTCAAAGCCCGCAGGTTTACGTCTTCGTGGGGAGGGTAAATAGAAATGAACTTATCAAACTCTTCTTCCAGCATCTCATCTTTTGATTTAAATCGGGGGATAATGCCAAATATCTTTTCCACTACTTCCCGGATAGAGGTTTTACGGTCAATTTTAGCCGCTTTTCTCAGTTTTTCCAGGCTGAAATATTCGTTTGGTTTATCAAAAATCTCATTTTGGATGTGACTGATCACGTGTTCCCAGTTTCCCAATTCCACATGCTTCTTAATGATGTCGTCCATGATGATACGGTCTTCAAACTTTTTGAAGAGCATGCGGTCAATCTTCATGCCTTCGTAACCAATCTGCTCTTCTTTGAGGGTAGCCAGTGGGTCAAGGCGGTGGCTGGTGTACTTGTCGAGGTTTACGCCCGTGCTGCCCCCGGCGCCGTCACCTTTTGGGGGCTTGGGCAGGTGTAGCTTTTCGTCGTAGTCAAACCGCTCTTCAAAGTACTCGCAGTTGGCAAAGAAGTCGAACAGCTTGAACACCTCTTTTTCGTACTGAATGGTTTCTTCTTCCCCTAATTCATTTTTGTAGCTATATTCAAACGTATGTTTCCGGGTGCCCCTGCCCTTTATTTGTACAAAATCAGCCGGACTGAAAATCGGGCGCATCATGGCAATATTCAACAGATCGGTACAATCATAGCCGGTAGTCATCATCCCCACCGTAACGCATACGCGCGACTTACCGGATTTGTACCCTTCCAGCCAGAAGGTTTTTCCATTCAGGTTGTTGTTGGAAAAATTAATGGTCATCTGCTGGGCCTCGCCCACCTGCGAAGTAACCTGTACGGCAAAGTCGGAATGGTACCTGCCGGGAAAAAGCTGTTCGGCCATCTCGTTTAATAGCTCGGTAAGTTTTCGGGCATGGTTCTGACTAACCGCAAACACAATGCTTTTGCCAATTTCCTGGGTAATGGGGTCGCGCAGGGCATTTTCTATAAAAGTCTGGCAAAATACGCGATTGGTCTTTTCCGAAAAAAACTTCTTTTCAAAGTCACGGGACACAAAGGTTTCCGTTTCTTCGCCCTCTTCGGTAGGTATGGCTACCGCATAGCCTCTATCTGAAAGTAGTTGCGTGGTTATTTCGGTCCGGGCATCCAGTACTTTGGGATTGATGAGGTAGCCATCTTTTACCCCGTCCAGCAACGAATAGCGGAACGTCGGGTCGCCGCCTTCGCAGCCAAAGGTAGCGTAGGTATCGCGAAGCATTCTGCGTTCAATTTCCCGCGGGTCGTCTTCTTTTACCTGATCGGGATCAACCCCTTTCAGGTAGTCTTTGGGCGTGGCAGTCAGGCCTAATTTGTACCCTTGAAAATATTCAAAAACCGCCCGTGCATTACCGGCAATGGAACGGTGTGATTCGTCAGAAATAAGCAGGTCAAAATCAGAGGGAGTGAACTCGTACCGGTATTTGTCGTTAGACATCAGCGACTGGATGGTCGTTACGACAATGTCGGCCTTTTGCCAGTCGTTTTTATGTTCTTTGTAAATGAAGGTACTATAGTCGGGTTTGAGGTAGTTGGTAAAAGCTTTCCAGGCCTGGTCTTCCAGTTCCAGGCGGTCGACCAGGAACAGAACACGGCGGGCGTTCTGTGTTCGCAGGAATAAGCGAATAACAGCGGCGGAGGTTAGCGTTTTTCCGGTTCCGGTCGCCATTTCAAAAAGAAACCGGTCTTTGCCTTCCTGTACTGCATTTTGCAAATGCTGAATGGCGCTCAATTGGTACGGTCGCAGGAAGCGCAACCCATTGGCCCAGATGAAATCCCTGCTGGCGGCCACGCTGCCTTTCCATTCGGGACGTACGGCATAGTCGGGCATCTGGACGGTTACGATGTAGTCAATCCCTACGGGTTCCTGGGCTAGTACGTTCCGGTCGGGCTTCCATACTTTAATGGCCCCCAGCTCTGCCGGGGAAGGGAACTTATAGATGGGCTTCGGATTGCCCTTCTGTATATCCCATAAATAATGGACGATTCCGTTGGAAAGGATTACAAAGCGGGCCTCCACGGTATTTGCGTATTTTCGGGCCTGCTCCTTGGCCACCAGGGGGTGCAGGCTTTCCTTTTTTGCTTCGAGTACGCAAATAGGTTTATTATGATTATCAACCAGTAAAAAATCCAGAGAGCCACTTTTCGTCATCTCAAAATCATTGCCCCAGGCGTCAATTTCAGATTGGGTGATTTTTACATGGTTTTCAAGCCAGATGTTGGCTGGCCCTACTTCACTATCGAAAAACCTCCACCCTGACTCTTCGAGCAACTGATTTATTTTTATTCTGGCGTGGGCTTCATTTTTCATTTGTAGAGGATACTATATGTGGGCTAGGGTTTTATAAGCAGGCCATTCGCCGGGTATTTTTTAGCCAGACCTTTACTTAGTGGTGGCACTCAGGTAATACTTATGCAATGGTAAGTTCGCAATAAATTACAATTTTCCTCACTTAACCTTCCATAAGTTCAATCTGAGCCGCTTCGTGGAAGTTTTAATGAGTTGGATTCAATGGCAATTACTACATCCTTATCACCACCTTCCCCTGCACCTCCCCCGTTCCAAAGTACCGGAACGCGTCGGGTACTTCGTGGAGCGGATAAGTTCGGTCAATAACCGGTACTACCTGTCCGGTTTCGAAGAGGAAGCTTAACTCATCCAGATCGGCCCTATTGGGTTTGTGCGCCAAAATACCAATGTGGGTACCCGGCCCGATCCGTTTTGCCAGCATCACGCCCAGGCTTGCCACCCCGATAATTCGTCCCGGAGTACCGCCCAGCATCACGTATCGGGAGCCGCCGCTCCGGCCCCCGGGACGCAGGATTTGCAGGTACTTAAAAACCGAACGCTGACCTACCACATCCAGGATCAGGTCATAGGGCTGGCTGCCGTCCAGATTTAGTGTATCGGCAAAATCGTCCCGCGTATAGTCCAGCACATGGTCGGCCCCGAGGGAGCGTAGCCGGTCTAGTTTTTCGGTACTGTCTATGGCGGTCACTTCGGCCCCCTGGTTTTTGGCCATCTGAATCGCAAAAGTACCTACTCCGCCACCAGCACCTACGATCAGGACCCGCTGCCCCGGCTGAATAGTGCCCCGGTAGCGTAGCCCCTGTAGAGCCAGCACACCCGCCTGGGGGGTGGCCGCGGCCTGCTCAAAGGTCATCCCGGAGGGTTTGAGGGCCAGGACCTCCTCGGGGGCGCAGACGTACTCGGCAAAGCCACCCCAGGTACAGCCGGACAGATCACCGAACACTTCATCACCCGGTCTTAATCGGGTTATGTTTTTACCCACGGTTTCTACCCGCCCCGCTACGTCGCAGCCGAGTATGGGGTATTTTGGTTTTTGCAGCCCGAACAGGAGCCGAAACAAGAGCGGTTTACCCTGTATGAAATCCCAGTCCCAGGAGTTGATGCAGGCCGCCTGTACCTGTATAAGTACTTCATTGTCTTTGGGAACTGGCTTAAGCACCTCGCGGAGCTGGAGTACATCCGGAGTGCCGTACCGGGGACATATGATCGCTTTCATAGGGATAGGGGATAGTGTGTTACGTACCAAATATACGCAGTGCCAAATAGGTACTTAACAGGAAAGGTATGAGTGGTGAAAAACGATTCTTAGAGAGGTACCTGTGTACAGTACCGGTTAGGCTGAAACGGTAGTAAACAACTTTTGACCCGTGCCCGCGTCGGATGTACTGTCTTTCTCCTTACCTTGAAATCGCAAAACAGACAAGCAATTAACCCGAATGAATCAACTAGTTCGCATAGGTGCCATGGGCCTGCTCATGGCCGGTCTGGTACCTGTTACCACCCAGGCCCAGGAAGCCGGCAAAGAAGTACCCGTACAGGCCGCTCAACGCTATACGCAGGAGATACAGACACTGGCGAAGCAGCCCAAAGTGCAGCAGGCTTTCCAGCTTTTTCAGCAACTCGAACCCTGGACTCTACAGCACCTGCGCACCCTGACCGAAATACCCGCGCCGCCCTTCAAGGAAGAGGTACGTGGTCGAAAATACGCCGAGTTGCTACGCGCCGCCGGAGCCGATTCGGTATGGACGGATGAGGTAGGTAACGTCATAGCCAAACGCCGGGGCAAAACCGGTAAAAAGACCGTAGTACTGGAAGCGCACCTGGACACGGTATTCCCCGAAGAAACCGACGTAAAAATAAAGCAACGGGGTGATACCCTGCTGGCACCGGGCATCGGCGACGACACGCAAGGGCTGGCGATGGTACTTACGGTACTGGAAGTGATGGAAAAGACGGGTATTGAAACGGAGGCCGATGTGCTTTTTATAGGTACCGTGGGCGAAGAAGGGCTGGGCGACCTGCGGGGCGTTAAGAAACTGTTCGACACCCCCGGCCTGAAAATAGACTCCTACATCGCCATTGACGGCCTGGGAGCCAGCAGCATTACCCATCGGGGTTTGGGTTCACACCGCTACGAGGTGACGTTTAAGGGGCCGGGCGGGCACTCGTCGGGGGCGTTTGGGCTGGTGAATCCGCACGGGGCGCTGGGCCGGGCCATTTACTACTTCACGCAGGAAGCCGATAAGTTTACCCGTCAGGGTGTACGCACTACCTACAACGTAGGTATGGTGGGCGGAGGTACTTCGGTCAATGCCATACCGTTTGAGTCGTGGATGCAGGTAGATTTGCGCTCGGAGAGTCCGGAGCAGCTGGCGGGCATTGATAAACTATTGCAGGAAGCGGTACAGCGGGCCCTGCGCGAAGAGAACGCCATGAAGCGCCTGGGTCCGGACCTGACCGTGGACGTAAAGCTGGTGGGGGACCGTCCGTCGGGCAGCCTCGACCAGAGCCACGCCCTGGTGCAGCGGGCCATTGCGGCTACGCGTCAGGTACAGCAGGAGCCGGCGCTGCGGGTTGGTTCTACCAATGCCAATACACCGTTCTCCAAAGGAGTACCGGCCATTACCATTGGGGCGGGTGGCAAAGGCGGCGGCGCGCATGCGCTGGACGAGTGGTTTATCAATGACAGGGCCTATCTGGCCATGCAGCGTACCTTGCTGATTCTGCTGGCGGAGGCGGGGTTGCGGTAGTGCCGTAGTATGGATTGTCAGAGGTAGAAAGGGCTGAATTCAGTTCATTAGAATAAATTTCAATTGGCCCCGGAGGGGTCGTACCTTAGTAGAAAATAGCTAATAATCGAACTGATGTTCATGTATCGATATGGATGATTTATTGGCGGCCCGGTTGCAGATGGCAACTTCGCTGGGCTTTCATATTGTGTTTGCCTGCATTGGCATGACCATGCCCGTGCTGATGGCGTTCAGTGAGTGGAAGTGGATACGTACCTCTGAGCCCGTATACCTGGACCTCGCCAAAGCCTGGTCAAAGGGCGTGGCGTTGTTTTTCGCAGTTGGAGCCGTGTCGGGTACAGTACTTTCCTTTGAGCTGGGACTGCTTTTTCCGGGATTTATGCGGCACGCCGGGCCTATCATCGGCATGCCTTTTTCCTGGGAAGGTACTGCTTTCTTCATTGAGGCCATCGCGCTGGGTGTTTTCCTGTACGGCTGGGACCGTCTCAATAAGTGGGTACACTGGCTGTCGGGGGTAGTGGTGGGGGTATCGGGGGTACTGTCTGGTATATTTGTGGTTTCGGCCAATGCTTGGATGAACAGTCCCGCCGGGTTTAGCTGGGAGAATGGAGAGGCAATGAATATTGACCCGGTAGCGGCGATGTTCAATGACGCCTGGTTTTCGCAGGCCCTGCACATGACCCTGGCGGCTTTTGTGGCTACTTCCTTCGCGGTAGCGGGGGTACATGCCTTTTTACTTTCTAAAAATCCCGGAAACACCTTTCACCGGCAGGCGGTCAAAATAGCGCTGTCCTTCGGGGCGGTGTCGGCATTTTTGCAACCCATCAGCGGGGATATATCGGCCAAAGACGTAGCGGAGCGGCAACCGGCCAAGCTGGCGGCGCTGGAGGTACTTTATAAAACCAGTAAACCCGCCGACCTGATTATTGGCGGTATTCCCAACGATAAGGAGCAGCGGGTTGACTACGCCATTCATGTACCGGGCGCGCTCAGCTACCTGGCGCACGGCGATTTTGGCGCGGAGGTAACCGGGCTGGACAAGTTCCCGCCGGACGAGCGCCCGCCGGTACTTATTACCCACCTGGCTTTTCAGCTAATGGTTGGCATAGGTACATTGCTGGCGCTGGCGGGTTTTCTGTTTCTGGTGTTCAGCTGGCGCTGGAAGCATAACCTGTCCAGGCGGTGGTGGCTGCTATTCATCGCTTTTCTCACGCCGCTGGGCTTTATTGCCGTGGAAGCCGGCTGGACCGTCACCGAAGTAGGCCGACAGCCCTGGATAATTTATAACGTCATGAAAACCAAAGACGCGGTGTCGGCTATGCCGGGGTTGCAGTATTCTTTCTACCTTATTTCGGCGGTGTACCTGCTGCTGACCGGGCTGCTGGTATGGATGATGCGTCGGCAAATAGAAACCGTTGACCATTTTTATCCCTCAGCCCGAAATCCCAAAGAGTAAGCTATGCTGCAGATTATCATCCTTATACTGGGCGTTTCCTTTATTCTGTACACCATCCTGGGTGGGGCCGATTTTGGCGCCGGTATCGTGGAAACCTTTGCGGGCAAAAAGGGCGAAAGAATTATTTCCAAAGCCCTCGCGCCCGTTTGGGAGGCTAACCACGTATGGCTGATCCTGGCTATTGTGATCTTGTTTACCGCCTTCCCGCTGGTGTATTCTACCATCAGCGTCGTGCTGCACATTCCCCTCATGATCGTTCTGATCGGGATAGTGCTGCGCGGTTCGTTCTTTACCTTTCGCCACTACGACATCGGGCACAGCGGTACCCACAAGTACTATACGGCTGTCTTTAAAGTATCCAGTTTTATAACGCCGGTGTTCCTGGGGGTAACGCTGGGAGCCATGATTCTGGGAAAAATGGATTTGGTTTCAACCACTGGGAGTTTTTACGAACAGTACGTGCAGCCCTGGTTCAATCTGTTTTGCCTGGCTATGGGCTTGTTTTCGGCTTTTCTGTTTGGGTACATTGCCTCAATATTCCTGATTGGCGAAACCAAATCACCGATTGAGCGGGAAAGGTACCTGCGGTTGTCCCGGTTCTTTATGCTCCTGACCTTTGTCATGAGTATCCTGGTATTTGTGGCGGCCGAGTTTGAAAACCATCCCCTGTTCGATGAGTTTTTCAGCGCTCCGGTTAGTATCGCGGCTTTTACGGGGGTACTACTGCTGGTACCGGCTATTTTTTACCTGCTAAACCACCCCATTATTCTGTTTCTGCGGGCGGCTGTCAGTATGCAGGTGGCGCTGGTGATAGTGGGCTGGTTCGCTATTCAGTATCCGGTCCTGCTGGTTGAAAAAAATGGCAATCACCTTACTTTTTATAATACCACTGCTCCCGATGCCACCCTCTTTCAATTGCTGATCGCGCTGTTTGTGGGGCTGCTGTTTGTAGTACCGGCTTTCTTTTTTCTCTTTAAAGTGTTCAAACCCGGCGAAGACCAGCACCAGGTCAATCACTGATGGGTGTAGCGGCGTACTCCCACAGCAGTACTTCCCCGTCCTCCTCATCATGGACTGTTCCCCGCAGGCTGAACCCATTTCTTTTTAAAATACCCGCCGATGCGTAATTTTCGGGTAAGGTTCGGGCGGTGATACGGACGGAGGAGTTGGCTTGTAAGGCCAATTGTACCAGTTGTCGGCATATTTCGGTGCCAAAGCCCTGTCCCTGATACGCAGGAAAGGTACCGTAGTCTATCTCAACGATACCCCCAATGGGTCGTCCTTTAAAACCTCCCGCTCCAACCAGCTTATCTTCTACCTGTGCGTAGTATCCAATCCAGGGAGGATCATAGCCGACCCGTTCAAAGTAGTCAATCGATATCTGGAGGTTCGGCTGGCAATCGGAATGATCCCGAAATTCCGGATTCTCGTCCAGGGTTTTTTTGATGGGGAGTAGCTGCATCTGGCGTTCTGTTTTTTACCTGACCTTTCACCTGCTGGAAAAGAAAAGCAAAAAAAGGTTCTACTATTACCAGAGGAGGGGTCTTTTTATAAGCGTCTTGTAACGCCTTGATAACTACACTTTATTTTTTATTTTGGACAAAGTGTACACTGGCTACTGGTGAATCCGGTACTAGCTATCTTTTACAAATGTTTTTTCTCCTTCTCCCTTTTGGTATCTTTCAAAACGAATCGGGCTGCTGGTTAGCTCCGGATAAAACCATTATCAATAATACATGAACAACAAATACGGACTCCACGGAAAATTGAAGGCACTTTCCGGTAATGGGGATAATCTGGCCTCCATTCTACTGGAAGCCGCCCAATTAGTGTCAACGGCTAAGGGCTGCCACCTGTACCTCGTCAGTCGCGATACAAAGGAGGCAGAGGCGGTATGGGTAACGGAAGTGTGGGACAGCAAAGAAGACCACGACAATTCCCTGAAAGTAGAAGGCGTACGGGAGCTGATCGGCCGGGCCATGCCCCTGCTGGATGGTATGCCCGAAAAAGGGCAGGAGCTGGAGGTACTGGGTGGAGCAGGAATTAATTGAAAGTTATACTTGGGCTCGAATAAAGTTTAGGGAGGCAATGGCTACGGCAGCCATTGCCTTTTTATTATATACCTGGTGCTGTTTTTGGTATTGAAAATGAGGTAGTTACGAAATTTAGGCTAAACTGATTCTTTAATCCTGCTGCCTTAACCGGGATATATTGCTGGAAAAAGGTTGTATAAGCAGTAGTTTAGCACCCGAACAATAGCTATACAACACTACTAGTACATTACTCATAGTACCAAAAGACATATAACACTACTATAAGCTCTAATTATGGCAAATTTACAGTACGAATTCGGAATGGTTGGCCTGGGGGTAATGGGCAGAAACCTGATGCTCAATATCGCTGATCATGATTTTTCGGTTATAGGCCTGGACCTGGACCCCCTGAAAGCCGCGGCCGTGCAGGCCGAAGCCGGGGAAGGCAAACCTGCCCGTGGTACTACCTCTATTGAAGAATTTGTGCAGTCGATCCGAAAGCCCCGGGCAATCATGATGCTGGTACCGGCGGGTAACCCGGTCGATGCCGTTATAGACAGCCTGTTGCCGCTGCTGGAGCCGGGCGATATCCTGATTGACGGCGGCAACTCCTACTTTCCGGATACTGAGCGCCGGGTGGTGGAGTTGGAAGCACAAGGTATCCACTTCTTCGGAATGGGCGTATCGGGCGGTGAAAAGGGAGCCCGTTTTGGCCCGAGTATGATGCCGGGCGGAAACCGGGAGGCTTACGAACGGCTGCGTCCGGTGTTTGAAGCCATTGCCGCCAAAGTAGATGGCGAACCCTGTGTGGCCTATCTGGGTAGCGGTTCGGCGGGAAACTACGTAAAAATGGTACATAACGGCATCGAGTACGGCATTATGCAGCTCATTGCCGAAGCCTATGACCTGCTGAAGCGGGGAGGTGGGTTGAATGACGACGAACTTCAGGCTGTTTTTGAGGATTGGAACCAGTCGGAGCTACAGTCTTTTCTGATTGAGATTACGGCCCAGATTCTTAAGAAAGTAGACGACGAAACCGGGCAGCGTCTGGTGAGTGTCATTTCGGATCGGGCCCGCTCCAAAGGTACCGGCAAATGGACCTCCCAAAACGCGATGGACCTGCAGGTACCTATCCCAACCATTGATATGGCGGTACTGATGCGTGATATATCCAAATATAAGGAGGAGCGGGTAGAAGCCTCTAAACTACTGCCCAATAAAGCGCTTCAGTCAGATATTAAAACGGAGCAGCAGGAGCTGGTCAATCAAATGCGCAATGCCTTCTACTTCGCCATGATTTCGACTTATGCGCAGGGCCTGGCGCAGCTTACAGTAGCTTCTGAGGCCTATAATTTTGGACTGCAGCTACAGGAAGTAGCTAAAATCTGGCGCGGGGGCTGTATCATCCGGGCGGCCTGCCTGTCGGACATTCGGTCGGCTTACGAGCAGAACCCGCAGTTGCCCAACCTGCTGCTTGACCCGAAGGTAGGTAGTGACCTGTTAGATCGTCTGGAGGATATGCGTGCCGTCCTGAAAATGGCTATTGACAAAGGAATTGCGATGCCCGCCTTTATGGTTTCGCTGGCTTATTTTGACGCCTATCGTACCGAAGTACTACCTACTAACCTGATTCAGGCGCAGCGCGACTACTTTGGAGCCCATACTTACGAGCGGGTAGACAGGGAGGGTATTTTCCATACGGAGTGGTAGTTATAAGTAATTAAGCAGAGCGGCTCCCGCCGAAAGGGATCTGGCTTTCTCTCCATTTTTTTCTTTTGATGTACTATGAATTCAACGAATAAAGCCGCACCTACCATAGCCGTTATTTTTGGCGGGACCGGAGATTTAACCAAACGGAAACTGATTCCGGCCTTTTACAATCTTTTTCTGGAAGGCCGGATGCCGGAGCAGTTTGCGGTGATTGGCCTGGGACGCACAGATACCGACGATGCCCGATACCAGAAACACCTGCGGGAGGGGCTCAATGAATTTTCGCGCAGCGGGGCACCTGCTGATGATACCTGGAAAACCTTTCGTAGCTCCATTTATTACCTGCAATCCAACATTAATGACCCCTCGTCCTATGAGGAACTGGCCGAAAAGATAAAGGTACTCGAAGAGGGGTGGGGGGGGCGGGCTAACCGGTTATTTTACCTGTCGGTTGCTCCCAACTTTATTGAGCCAATTACGGTCAACCTGGCCAAGGTAGGCATTGCGAGTGACGTATCTCACGACCGCATAGTGGTAGAGAAGCCCTTTGGTCATGATCTGGAAACGGCCCGTGAGTTGAATCAACTACTTACCCGTACATTTCAGGAGTCACAGATTTACCGGATCGATCACTACCTGGGTAAGGAAACTGTCCAGAATATTCTGGCTCTCAGGTTTGCTAATGCGCTTTTTGAACCCCTCTGGAACCGCAACTACATTGAGTACGTGCAGATAACGGTAGCCGAAGAGGTAGGGGTCGAAGACCGGGGTGGCTACTACGAAGGCTCGGGTGCGCTACGCGATATGATTCAGAACCACCTGCTGCAGTTGCTTTGCATGGTGGCCATGGAGCCGCCGGTGACGTTTGAGGCCGAAGAAATCCGCAACCGGAAGGTCGATGTACTGCAGGCCATCCGGAGGTACTCCCGCGAGGAAGTCGGCAAGTACGCCGTACGCGGACAATACGGACCAGGTTGGCTGAAAGGGAAACAGGTACCCGGCTACCGCGAGGAACCCGACGTAGATCCCAATTCCGGAACCGAAACCTACGCGGCTTTGAAGTTCTACCTGGACAACTGGCGCTGGCAGGGAGTCCCGTTTTATTTGCGTACCGGTAAACGGATGCAGGAAAAGAGTTCTTCCATTACTATTCAGTTCCAGCCGGTGCCGCATCTGACGTTCCCGGCGACGATGTCGGAGAATATTTTACCTAACCGCCTTGTCATCAATATTCAGCCGCAGATGGATATACGTCTGCGCTTTATGGCTAAAAAAACCGGATTGGAAATGGCTCTGACTCCGGCAGAAATGGTATTCGACTTCAACGGTGGCACCACCAAATCCCAGTCGCCGGAGGCCTACGAAACCTTGCTGCTGGATGCCATGCAGGGCGATGCAACGCTGTTTATGCGCTCTGATCAGGTGGAAGTAGCCTGGGAGGTAATTACGCCGATTCTGGCCACCTGGGGCTCGCGGCAGTCGCTGGAGTTCCCGAACTACGCGGCGGGTATGTGGGGCCCCGAAAACGCCGAGGCACTCATCGCCCGCGACGGTCACACCTGGACGGTAACCATGTCCCATTAAAGCAGAACTATGTTAAAGATATTTGAAAATAAGGAGCAGCTTAGTGAGGCGGCAGCCCGGCTTTTTGTCGAGACTGCCCAAAAAGCGGTGCAGCAAAACGGACGTTTTACCGTGGCCCTGACCGGAGGTTCCTCTCCCGTACAGCTACATACCATGCTGGCACAGTCGCCCTACCTGGACCAGGTACCCTGGGAAAAGACGTACGTATTCTGGGGCGATGAACGCTGGGTACCCCTGACCGATGACCGCAGCAATGCCAAAATGGCTCAGGAAACTCTCTTGGGTAAGGTACCTATTCCTCAGGAGCAGATTTATCCCATGTGGGCCGGGGGTACTGAGCCGGAGGAGTTTGCCCGGCATTACGAGCAGCTTCTACGGAACCATTTCGGTCAGGAAGCTCCCCGATTTGACTTGATCCTGCTGGGCATGGGGGACGATGGACATACGGCTTCACTATTCCCGGGTACTGAGGTACTGCACGAACAGTCACGCTGGGTACAGGCCTACTACCTGGAGCCGCAGTCGATGTACCGCGTTACCCTCACGGCACCGCTGATTAACCAGGCAAAGACCATTTGTTTCCTGACGTTTGGCAGCAACAAAGCCGGGGCCTTGTACGAAGTACTGGAAGGAGAAAGGAATCCGGAGCAGTATCCTTCTCAGCTCATCCAGCCCCGGGAGGGGGAAGTACTTTGGATGGTGGATGAAAGCGCGGCTTCGCTATTGACAAAGAAAGAATAGAAGGTACCTGATACGGCTCATATACAAACAGGGGGAAAGTTTTACTTCTCCCCCTATTTATATTTCAAATTCCTGATTTCCCAGAGCTACTTCGGATTACTCACCCAGCCCCACTTTTTGCCTTGCAATGCCCATTTTCGCGGATTACCCGCCCTCTCCTGCTCGGGTGCCTGCGCGCGGTGCGCGCGCCACATGGCCGTTACAAACGGGTCAAAGGTAGTAGTTTCGGCCTTGGGGCGGGGGTAGGTACCACGGGCGCTGGCGTAGGGGTCGTCTTCCCGCATCCAGCGTTCTATATAATCAAAGTGCGCGTCGTGGTTCCAGAGTTTGATGGCTTTCATATAGCGGGCAGCCAGGGCGGTACCGGTCCAGGCGGAGGCGTTGCAGCAGGTACGGTAGCCCTCGGAGGTTTTGTCCCACTTCTCCCACTGTTCCGGCTGTTTCTCTTCGTAAGGCTCCCGGTTGCCGTGGTGGATAATCATCTGCCACAGTACTGTCTGTCCAAACCAGCCCTTCCCGTAGTAGGTTTGGGTATCTTCGTGGAATACGGCCGTTTCGGGTAGCTGCGCCAGGGCAGGATTGTCCAGCATAAGACTGGCAAACAGGATGGGCCACTTGCGGCCGCTTGAATGCCCGCCGCCTTCGTTCCAATACCCACCCACCTGAGCAATGCCATAGAGGTCAATACCCCGCTGGATTAGCTCAATGGTTAGCTTTTCCTTCCGCTCGCGGGGTACATCCAGCAGTACCATCAGACTGGACATGGATACCAACCGGGCGTACTCGCGGCCGTAAGGGGGCTGGTTTTCGTTGGGTACCAGTTCCTGCTGCGACCAGCTCATAATATGGTCAATCCAGGGACGCTGAAAGTACCTTTCAATTGCTTCCCAGAAAGGTACTTCCCCGGCCGGTTGAAGCCGGGGCAGCAGGTCCCACTGAATATCTCGGGCTCTGAAAATGGGTTTATCCGTACCGGCATAGGGCGGACGAAACGCGTCGGCCGGTGGCTCCTGCGCCAGACAGGTCAGTACCGCCGCGGCCTTCATCACCACCTGACTTTTCTTTTCATTATCCCACATCAAATCTTTATTGAAATGGTCTACGGGCAGCGTAGTATTACTAATAGAAGAAATAAGCGACCGATCGGTAGCCAGGTCCAGGGGGAGAGTAATCGCGTCATGTTGGCGGAAAGACCCGCTGCGGGAATCGTAGCCCTGGGTATAGCCGGCTTTCAAAACAATCATGGAGCCGTTGCGCATGGCTGTGTCCTTTTTCAGGCTGGTATCGTTCCAGTGATTAATCTTTATGGCAGACGTATCAACCTTCGCCGGACCGGGAGCCGGGCTAATTTTTACTACTCTGACCGGACCTACTACCCACCAGTCGCCGGTGATAAACTGGCCGGTTTGAGTGGGTTTGTCAAAGGTCCAAGTAATGCCGTACTGACTGACTTCCTGCCGCAGGGCGACTTTATTAGGCTGGTTGTGGGAATCTGTATTTGCGGAACCAGCCGGTTTAGTGCAGGAATAAGGAATTAATACCAGGAGAGAAAGGAAATAGGCTGAAACCGTTTTCATGATTTTTTATGTACATATTTTTGTATTCCAACCGAGTACAATCAGACAAGCAAAACTGCTTCACCAGCATTTTCTACTTGTACCTAAACCTTGTACCTAAACTTCGTGAATGAATATCCGCACCGTAGCATTAGTGGATTGTATCTTTATGTCCTGTGAATTCTGTAATCCAAAAAGTTTAGCCCCTAGCTTTCGAAATTGTCGGTGACCTGGGCAAGGACCGTTTCGTCAATCTGCTGCCCTCCGACTGGCAGCGGGATTGAGGGAAGCGAAGTTGGATCTGGGATTGGTAGCGAATTTATTCATTTAACCTAAACGAATGATTTCTGTTAACTGATGGAAAATAGTCCTCAAAATTATAATAATTGCATAGTAAGATGTGCATAAAGATAGCTATATTGCACATTATAATGTGCAATATATGGAACAACTGCTCCTGAAATCTGAATTACTAACTGACCGTACCCAAACGCGTTTCACACGCGGTTTATTCGAAAGGATCGATTGGAACAATCGCTTAATTGGCGTGAAAGGCTCACGGGGTACGGGCAAAACCACCCTCCTGTT
This sequence comes from Telluribacter sp., assembly GCF_035998675.1. Classification (NCBI taxonomy): domain Bacteria; kingdom Pseudomonadati; phylum Bacteroidota; class Cytophagia; order Cytophagales; family Spirosomataceae; genus Telluribacter; species Telluribacter sp. The sequence goes on along the minus strand of NZ_DASYHI010000006.1, from coordinate 1,199 downwards.
GCAGAGGCTTAAATCTCTGGGTAAATCAGCGAGCGAAGCGGCGTACTTCACACTGGACGATCTGTACTTTACCACCCATTCACTCGTCGAAACGGCTACGGATTTTTATAAAAAGGGTGGGAAAATATTGTTTCTGGACGAGGTGCATAAGTATCCCAATTGGGCACAGCACCTGAAAAATCTGTACGACTTTTATCCTGACCTGCAGTTGGCCTTTACCGGATCGTCCATCATAGACATAGCGCGTCAGGAAGCTGACCTGAGTCGCCGGGCGTTGCTGTATGAGCTACCGGGGATGTCGTACCGGGAGTACCTGGCATTTGAAGGCATTCTGCAGGCGGAGCCGTTCACTTTGTCGGAGATACTTTCGGAAGCCCGGCCGTGGAGGGCGCTACTATCGGGGGGCTTCCAGCCTTTACAGCATTTCGCGACGTACCTCCGTTCGGGCTACTATCCATTCTACAAGGAAGACCCGGAAGGCTTCTCCCAACGGGTACAGCAGCTCATTCGCCTGATTGTGGAGTACGACATGGCCGAGTTACAGGATTTTGACATCCGTAATGCCCGGAAAATGCTGCAACTGCTGTATATTCTGGCAGAAAACGTACCCTTCAAGCCCAACCTAACCCAATTGGCCGAGAAAAGCCAGATCCATAGGAATAGCGTAAACAATTACCTGCATTTTCTGGAACAGGCCCGCCTGATCCGGCTGCTCCACGCCGAAGGAATCAGCGTGGCTACGCTGCAAAAGCCCGAGAAGATCTACCTGGATAATACCAACCTTTCCTTTGCTCTGTCGCATTCCCAACCCGATAAGGGAAACTTACGCCAAACTTTTTTCAATAATCAACTCGTCCAGGGCCATACGGTACGGCAAAGTAAGGCAGCAGATTTTCTGGTAGATGGTATCTATACCTTTGAGGTAGGAGGCAAGAACAAGCAGCAAAAACAAATCGAAGGAATACCGAATGCCTATGTCGCCAAAGACGATGTCGACTCGGGCATTGGGCGCACGATACCGCTATGGGTGTTTGGCTTTTTGTATTAAAAAAAGCATTTAAGTAGTGGGTCATATTTAGTCATACATTTATTTGATTGAGAACAGGATGGAAAACACCTGGTTTCCATAATTTTCAAGAATATGGTTTACTCTCGAATGCAGCGCCGCTTTACTTTCAAAATCCTGAGGGCGCAGCCAC
>NZ_DASYHI010000003.1:0-50184 GCF_035998675.1 Telluribacter sp. | reverse complement strand
GGCGAAAGGTGGCCTTATTGCCCCGCTTGTGGCCTTCAACAAGTGCCTCGCGTTGCTCGGCACTCAATGTTATGTATCGTTTCTTTCCTTGCATGAAGGAAAGATAAAAATTACATCCATATTTTTGACCGACTACTTATTTGTTTAAAATAGTACAAATTTAGTTCAAGACCTGAGTCGGGAAAGCAGTCAGGTAAGCTATGTTTTACTTTTTATACCCTTAGTATGACTTCTTTTCTGCGTTACTGCGTGGGGCTGGATATCAGCAAAGACACGCTTCACGTCTGCCTCTCTGTCGTTGACTCTACTGGCCGGGTCACAGTCAAAGCCACCACTAAAGCAGTATAAAACTTTAAAAAGATTAAAAGGTTGAAAGGTACGCTCCTATCTTCCAGGATTAATTTTCACCCTCATTTTCCCCATCCATGCTTTCTCTTGCCTCTTTCTTACGGTTTAACCGGTAGTTGAAGGTAAGCAGTATCTGCCGGGCATTCCATTGAAAGGATGAGGTGGAGTAATAGCCTTCCTGTTCAATAATAGTCCGGCGCAGGCGGGTGTTAAGTAAATCCCTAACGCTTAACGTAAAGGTACCATTCCCCTTCATGACGTCTCTGGAAAGTCCCAGGTCAATGGCGTACGATGAGAGCTCTCGTCCCTGGGGGATCTGCTGGGGGGCCCGGTAGTTGACACCGGCCTGAAATTCCCACTTTCTTAGAACTGTCATCTTGGAGGTAACCCGGCTGGTCCAGGTGTAAGTATCACTTTCCAGTAGCTGATCCTGGTACCGACCGCTGGTTATAGCCCGGTAAAAGTTAAAATTCGCGTTCAGTCGCCACCAGTTCTTAATTGTGTTCGAGTAGTTAAATTCAAGGCCGTAGGCATTCTGAGTAGCCAGATTTACGGGAAATATCCGGTTAAAACCTACTGAATCAACCAGGGTGATCCGCTGGATAACGCCCAACCGGTAGCGGTAGTACATGCTTGAAAGCAGCGAGCCCGTACTCCAGTTGAGCAGGTGTCCGGCCTCGAGCGAATGGGTATATTCCGGATTCAGGTTCGGATTTCCCACCATCAGGGAGCGGGCGTTACTAAAGCCGGAAAAGGGCAGTAGTTCGCGAAAGCCCGGACGGCTCAGGCGGTAGCTGTAACTCAACTGAAGGGCTTTGTCCTTGTTTAACGCATACGAAAGATGAACACTCGGGAAAAGATTAAAGTAGGTACGCTGATTGACCAGATTTTCTTCCGGTAGCTCCGTTGAAATATCCGAAAATTCTCCTCTTAAGCCAGCCTGTAACGACACCTTTCTGAATTGATTTCCTGCCATTAGGTAGGCGGCATGGATGTTTTCCCGATATATCAGATTATTGTCAAAGCGGGGTAACGCCAGCCAGCCTTCACCCTCTTCCTGCTGTTCAACCAGAAAGTCATTATTAAGTACCCTGGAGGTGCTTTTCACGCCAGCTTCCCATTTGCTCTTTTCACCGAAGGGATGTACATAGTCCGCCTGAAACAGGAAGTTTCGTTCATCTTCGGTATTGCTGGACCTTTGACGCAAATTAACAGGACCACCAAGTACTCCCTGCTGAAACGTAGAAAACTCATCCTCATCACTTACGATCCATTTGACATCGGCCGTAAGGGTACGTCCGGCCCGATCGTACTCCCTACTGAAGCTAAGGGCCGCTTCGATATTGTTCTCCGGCTCCCTTTCCCGTTCATTGCGTTCTGTCGTCTGTATCAATTCTCCCAATGGTCCAAAGTCGCGGTACACGTACCGTGAAGTATTCCGGCCGTCGGAACGGCGGTAAAGCACCGAGCCGGTCAGAACGTTTTTATCATTCAGATAGTAATCCAGCCCCACCCGGAAATTATGCGAAATCCCTCCGCGGGTCCGCCGGTTGGTTTCGGAGTAAGAGAAGGTGGAATCACTACCCGTGAAGGACTGATAGGAAGATCCGAAACCCGGCCGGGACCGGTAGTTCACGCCATAGCTCGAAAACAGGTTTATTTTGTTTTTCCGGTAGTTGATGTCAAACGATCCTCCGTAGTTGGCCGGCGTACCGACATTTACGGTAAAGGAGCCATTTACTCCCTGATTCCTGTTTTTCTTCAGGATTATATTGATAATACCTACTTCCCCTTCGGCGTCGTAGCGGGAAGACGGATTGGTAATAACTTCGATGCGCTCGATCAGGTTGCCCTGTAGTTGTCGCAAGGCATCAGGGCTGCTGATACCGGTCAACCCCGAAGGACGACCATCAATCAGAATTCGTACGTTCTGGCTCCCTCTAAGGCTTACATTTCCTTCTACATCTACCGACACCGAAGGTACATTGTCCAATATCTCAGCGGCACTTCCTCCTATATTGCTCAGGTCTGACCCAACGTTAAAAACTCGCTTATCCAGTTGTAGCTCCATCATACTTCTCTCCCCCCGTACCGTTACCTCTTCGAGGAGTTCGGTATCGGGTCGTAAAGTGATAGCCCCTACCTGTACGGGCTGATCAGTAACCGTTAGATTGGGAACGATCTTTTCTTTAAAGGAAAGTATGGATATTTTCAGGTAATATAGGCCAGGTTCAGCCAGAAGCTCAAACTCCCCTGTTTCCCCGGAGGTAGTACCGGTAACGAGTGAAGAGTCAGCGGCCATATACAGGGCAACGGCCCCGTAAGGAATGGGCTTTTGGGCTCCGTCCACTAAGCTTCCTTTGATGGCATTGCTTGTTTGCGGAATAGTCTGGGCGACCAGTGAGGTGGATACTAGTAACAGTACCGGCAGAAAACATAGGCTGTACTTCATAACTTCTATAATTCACAAGTGCGTTCTTTTTCAACCCAAAGGAAGAAACACATTTTGTAGAGAATTTGAAGTACCTGTGGTTTTATCACCAAACCTGCATCAGCCTGTTACTTTATGATTAAAATTTTTACTAAGCAGGAGAATTGTTGGGTACCTGGAAAGTACCACATTGAACAGTTTTTAGGCATTTGGCATAAAAAAGAGAGCTTCTCACTTTTCGCTGAACATCTTTTTTCTTTCGGCGGTTATACCCCGCTTCCCGAACTGCCCCCTCCGAAAAACAACCTCAATACGGTGCCACCCCTGACTATACAGATAACTCACATCAAAGTCATTCAGATCGCAGATTTGCTTGACAATGGCCAGCCCGAGCCCCGTTGAGTTCTGGCTGGGGTTACTCTTCTTGAATCGTTGAAACAGTTGCTCGGTAGCGATCTGTGGGGGAAGACCAGTATTCTGGATAACAAGGGAAGTCTCCGTTAAGGTGATGGATACTTTACCGTCCGGAACATTATGACGGATCGCGTTACTGAGCAGATTGTTGAGTAGGATATCAGCCAGGATTGGATGTAGCCAAACCCGTACGTTATCAGCCAGGTCGTATTCCAGCAGGAGCCCTTTGAGTTCGAATAACTCCTGCAGACGAAAAATTCCATTGCTGAGGTGACGGCTGATATCAATGGATTCAGTAGTTTGGTATTCCCGGTTGTCCAGCCTGGTCAGTAAGGTGAGTGCCTCATTGGTTTTTGAGAGCTTTTCAATCGAATCGAGGGCTGCCTGCACCAGTAGGGCCTGTTGATCTGTGATGGGCGAATCCATCAGTAATTCCAGTTTACCCCGTATGACAGCCAAAGGGGTCTGTAACTCATGGGAAGCGTTTTCCGTAAACTCCTTTAGAGACTTATAATCAATTATGGCCTTCTGGGTCATTGATTCAAGAAAACGATTCAGCTGTTCAAATTCCCTGATCTGGGTATTCTTTAGATGCAGAGGAGTTTGTCCGGATAAAGAAAAGCCGCGTACAGCGATCAACGTTTCATGAAAGGGTGCCAGCAACTTGCGGGAGAGCAACCGGCTTAAAAGCCCTACCAGCACCAACAGCAGGATAAAAATCCAGCTTAATGATTTAGCGATTCCCTCCGCTATCTCGTCGGGCTCGGCCACCAGATTGGAGGCGGCTATGTGATAATGCTTGCCTTTGATTTTATAGGAGGCAACAGCCATCAACTGCCTCTCGTAGTGTTCGTGGGAAGGAAACCAGAATAGCGTATCCAGAACGTGTAAAGGGACGGCCGGAGCCAAGTAGCTCAACTCCTGAATCCTAACCATATACCCCTGTTGCTGGTCTACTGTGGCTCCTTGCTGCAGCCGGGTGGCTACCAAATGCACTGTATCTTTTAGTCTGCGGCTATCTTCCCGGATGATCTCATTCTGTACGCTCATAAACACAATAATACCGCCGGCTACCAGCACGACTACGGTCATGGCTAAAAACCACAGCGTAAACTGATCGATCAGTTTTAGACGAATACCTTTCATGCTAGATTCCCATTAAATTTATAGCCAAGACCATAAACTGTACCAATATAATCATTGCCGCCAGCGGTTGTTATCTTCTTTCGCAGGTTCTTCACGTGCTGATAAACAAAGTCAAAATTGGCCAGGCTGTCTGTATAATCCCCCCACAGGTGCTCGGCAATGGTCTGCCGGGTGAGCACCCGATTTTTGTTGGTTATAAAGTAAAGGAGCAGATCGAATTCTTTCTTGGTCAGGTCCAGGAGCTGGTCCTGCACCGAAACTTCCAGGGTATTCGTATTGATGGAAATCTCATTACAGGTAATAATGGGATCACCCCGCAGAATCTTCCGCCGGTAGATCGCTTTGAGCCGGGCGTGCAATTCCGGCAAATGAAACGGCTTGGTCACGTAATCATCCGCCCCAAGATCAAGCCCCAGAATTTTATCATCCAGGGCATTTTTTGCTGATATAATCAATACACTACTATCAATCCCTTCCGACCTTAGAAATTTGAGCAGATCCAGACCGTTTCCATCCGGTAGCATAACATCCAGCACGATACAGTCGTAGGGAAAGCAGAGTAATTTATCCTCAGCCTCTTGTACCGAATAGCTCACTTCACATATATATCCCTCCCTCAGAAGGTACTGATAAATATTCCGGGAGAGTTCCTGATTATCTTCAACGATTAGTAATTTCATAGCAACTACTAAGTTCAGATTACTTTTTGAAGAAATCTTGAAGTGAAAAATGTACTCTTAATTATAGAGAGCTATAATATTCTTGTGAATCTACTTTCGGTCACATTACCATTTTTTAAACAACACAAAAAATTACCCTTTATTCACCTATTGGCACTTAGGTAAAATGTCTGCATGAACTGGTACTATAACTACGGGCAAGGGCATTAGGTTGGGTCAGCAGCGGGTTTTGCTATGATAGTAGAAATAGTTGCTGTCAGCCACTGGTGTTGCAAGTACATGACCAAGTGCCTGCACCAGCTGGATATAGCCAACCGGCTTAACCATATAACCTAATGCGCCCAGCAACCGGGTCTGCCTGACGTGTGCCTGGTTGAGCGCCTGATGCTGGAAGTGATTTCGACCCAGCCGTTTACGGGTACCAGTAGAAGACTTTATTGAGCCGGATTAAATATCAGAACAAGTACCGGATAGAAAGACAAAATGCGGTGCTCCCTTAGTGTTCCAGCGTATATAGACGCCCAAATAAAAATATTCTAAAAAAAAGTAGAATCTTTTTAGGGATTTGGCCCTAAAAGTGAACCTTTATCCGAAAATAAGGCGGCTGTGTTATGCAAGACCCAAAACTGACCGATGAAGAGTTGGTCTCCCTCCTCAGGACGAATGATGCCAATGCCTACGAAATCATCTATCGGAGGTATTGGCGGCCAATCTATGGGTATGTATTTCAGCAGCTGGGTTCAAAGGAAGATACCGAAGAAATTGTCCACGACCTGATGCTGAGCCTATGGGCCAATCGTCAGCATTCCAACATTCAGTGTCTTCGGGTGTACCTGTTGATAGCGGCCCGGAACCTGACCAACAAATTTATAAAATCTCAGATCAACCTGAGAAAGTACCGGGAGTACCAGGTACTTCGTGGAGTCTGGGAAAGTTCTGAAACCAGCGAACTGATTGGCATGAATGATCTGTCAGCGGCCGTGGAAAACATCCTCAATGGAATGCCCGAAAAGACGGCCCGGATTTTCAGGATGAGTAAAATAGATGAAATGCCAGTGAAGACAATTGCCTCCCAAATGGATTTGACCGAAAAAGCGGTGGAGTACCATATTACCAAGTCTTTAAAATTGCTGCGTAAGCAGTTAGAAAATTACACTTCTGATAATTGATATCTTCCACCATGACTAAATATGAATTTGATCAACTATCTGAAAAATATTTGCGGGGAAAGTGCTCAGCGGAAGAAACACGTATGCTCGAATACTGGGCAGAGCGCACCCTGGACCGGCCGGATATCCCGGACGTGTTTGAAAATGAACTGGAAGTAGAACGGGTCCGGATGCGGTTGTGGAACAGGATCAAGGAGTCTTCAGCCCTTCCTTCCGCCCGGATGGTACGAATATCGCCTTGGGTATGGCTTTCGGCGGCCTGTATTGCTCTTCTCATTACAGGTGCTTACCTGTTTGTCCCTCCTATCTCTGGTACTACTCTTGGGTCAAGTGCCAAGCAGGGTGTGGAAACCAGAAATAATTCCGGTACCAGCCAGAAAATGATCCTGGCGGACGGAAGCAGCGTCCTTTTAGAAAGAAATGCCCGCCTGATTGCTGATGAGAATTTCGGGAAAGACAACCGCCGGGTGTACCTGACCGGAGAAGCCTTTTTCGACATAAAAAGAAATGAAAAAGTCCCTTTTCAGGTATATTCCGGCGACCTGGTTACAGAAGTACTTGGTACCAGCTTCCGCATAAAACCCCAGCCCCAGGAAACCAAAATAGAAGTATCCGTAAAGAGCGGAAAGGTTTCCGTTTATGCCAGTAAACCCGAAAAAAACGGCAAGTTTGAAGGGGTCATAATTACGCAGAATCAGAAGGTGCTTTTTGACACCGAAAAGAAAACCATCCGGTTAGGCATCATTGATTCGCCTGAAATTATTAACAATCAAATATCCAAACCTACCTTTCTATTTACTGAAAACACCGTTGAGGAGGTATTAAACTGCATTCGAACCTCTTACGGGGTAGAGATAATGGTAGCAGATACTTCACTAAACAACTGCCGGTTTTCGGGTAATTTAGAAGGTTTGGACATGTATGAACAATTGCATCTGCTGAGTGAGTCGATCAACGCCACGTATGAGATCCGAGGAGTAACCGTTTTTATTTCCGGTAGCGGCTGCCACTGACCGCCATAAAATTACATTCCGTTTGATTGAAACTCTTCGACAAAAGAGGCAGGAGAAGTACGTCCTAACGAATACCAAAAAACCAGTATAGGGTCATTAAGTCAACTACTCAGTAAAAATTCACTTTCTATGTACAAAAATCTACAAACTCCTTCTCTGATCCGAACCTGGTTCAGAAGGTCGATTCATCAGGTTTGCTTTTGTTTGTTACTCGGCGGATTTGCGTACGGCCACGACAGCCGCGGTCAGGTACTTCAGGATACCTACGTATCCCTCAATGTGGAGAATACCCAGTTAAAAAAGGTACTTGGGCTCATTGAAGAGCAAACCCGTGTAAGCTTTGTGTACAGTTCCAGCAGCATCAATGTTAATCAAAAGGTCAGCCTGAGCGCTTCCCACAAATCGCTGGATTGGGTACTTAATGCACTTTTAAAGCCACTTTCGGTTAGTTATACCGTAAAGGATAACCGTATTCTTCTAAAAAGCGAACCGAAACAGTCTGGCGCTGCTCCCGCTGCAAAACCGGAAAACTCCGGCATGGCGGCTCCGGCGGACCGGACCCTAAATGGGAAGGTGACCGACGAGGAGGGAGGCAGTCTGCCCGGTGTGAGTGTTCTGGTAAAAGGCACCCAGCGAGGTACCGTCACCGATCAGAACGGTCAGTTTCAAATTTCGGTAACCGATCGGGATCAGGTGCTGGTATTCAGTTTTGTCGGGTATACGTCGCAGGAAGTACCCATCAGCAACAGCAGTACCTATACTGTCAAACTGGCTGCCGACATCAAAGCGCTGAGTGAAGTGGTGGTTATTGGGTATGGCACGCAGAAAAAAAGTGACTTGACCGGGGCGGTGTCTAGTGTCAACAGTGATCAGCTTACAGCGTATCCGGCGCTGGATGCCGTGCAGGCCCTGCAGGGCCGCGCGGCAGGTGTACAGATTCAGGCCACAAACGGAGAGCCCGGCGCCGGATTTAAGATCAGGGTCCGGGGCGCTACCTCCATCAATGCGAGCAGTGATCCGTTGATCGTGGTGGACGGTATGGTGGGAGGGGTTATGCCTCCTCCGGAAGATATAGCTTCCATTGAAGTACTAAAGGATGCCTCTTCCACGGCCATTTATGGATCCCGTGGTGCAAATGGTGTGGTAATGGTTACCACCAAATCCGGGGCAAACGGGAAGCCTCAAATTACCTTGAACAGTTCTTTTTCTACCCAAAAGGAAGTAGGCCGACTAGCTGTCCTTAATGCCCGTGACTACGCGAAGTACATTAACGAAGCCCGAAATACTAACTATTATGACGTAAATAATCCCGAAGCAGAAACCGACTGGCAGGACCTGATTTTCCGCCAGGGTTTTATACGAAACAACCAGTTGTCCGTTTCGGGAGGTGGCAGCAATGTCAAGTACTACGTTTCAGCGGCCATGTTTGATCAGCAGGGTATCATCAAGACCTCCGAATACAGCCGAATTTCACTGAATTCCAAAATCAGTATTGATGCAACCAACCGCCTGACGATCGGTATCAATACGTTTTTACGTCGGGGGAAACAGGACGGGATATACAGTCAGCACCCCAACGGGGCCAATGACGCGGGCGTGATCGCCTCTGCCCAGCGGTTTGAGCCTAACCGCGGGATTCTGGACAACCGCGGTATTTATACGACCAGTAACGTAGGAACTGCTCCCTACGAGAACCCTATGGCCGTGATCGACGGAAGGACCATTGAAAATGTGGACGAAAATATGCAGACCAACCTGCAACTCCGGTATAAAATTCTGGATGATCTTTTCTTCAACTCTACGCTCGGTATCGGTTTTACGAACCGACGAAACGGACAATACAACAACCGTATTTCGAGTGAGGGACTTTCGGCCAATGGCTCGGGTATCCTTTCAACGGGGCGGAGGCTTAATTTAATCAACGAAAATTATTTCAACTATTCCAAAACCCTGGCCGGACAACATACCCTGGGTCTGGCGGCGGGCTATTCGTACCAGAAGTTTAACGCAGAAGATTTTTCGGCTTCCAACCGCGGGTTTATCACCGACGCCTTTGGCTTCTGGAACCTGGATGCGGGCTCGAACTGGCAACCGGCCAGTTCGAACACTACTACCTCAGAGATCGTGTCCTACTACGCCCGGCTCAACTACAATTTCCGGGATAGGTACCTGTTTACGGCCACGGGCCGCTACGACGGGGCCTCGCAGTTCAGCGACGGAAACAAGTGGTCTTTTTTCCCTTCGGGCGCTTTTGCCTGGAACGTCTCAAACGAAGACTTTTTCCCGGAAAACAACCTGATAAGTTCTCTGAAACTCCGAACCAGTTATGGACTTACCGGCAATCAGGCCATTGGTCCCTACCAGTCGCTGTCCCGGATATCACCGGTACTGTTCTCCTTCGGAAGCTCGGTGGTGAACGCAGTACGGCCCACAGCCATTGCCAACAAAGACCTGACGTGGGAAACCACCGCTCAGTTTGACATTGGAGCAGACCTTGATTTGCTCGGTGGCCGGATCAATGTATCGGGAGATTATTATAATAAGCAAACCTCGGATTTGCTCTTTACAGTCCCGATTCCTTCATTTTCCGGTTATTCGAACCGGGTAGAAAATTTAGGAAAAATCGAAAATAAAGGTTTTGAATTCCTGGTCAACAGCCGCAATCTGGTCAACGCCTTCAAATGGTCCACGAGCTTTAACCTGACCATTAATCGCAATAAAGTACTTGCTCTTCCAGGAGGCCTTGACCGGGAGTTTTCCAGCGGCCCCGGGGTACTTGCCGCTGGTGTTACTTCTATTCTGCGCGAAGGACAGCCGGTGGGTAGTTTCTATGGGTATATCTACGATGGGGTTTATCAGACTTCGGACGAAATCATACCCGGTGCCGGATTTGAAAAGTTAGCCGGAGGGGAGAAGTTCCGGGACTTAAATAAGGACGGGCAACTTTCTACGCTGGACCGCACGATTATTGGCAATCCCAATCCTGACTATATCTGGGGCCTCAATAACGATGTATCCTTTAAGAATTTCGATCTGAGTGTATTTTTCCAGGCTAGTATGGGCGGAGATATATACAACTTTACCAAAATGGAACTCGACCGGCTTGCCGGAATCACCAATGCTACTACGGATGCCCTCAGGCGCTGGACTCCGGAAAATACGAACACCAACGTCCCCAAGGCCGTAACTGGCCGTACTAACCGGTCCTCCACCCGTTTTGTAGAAGACGGTACCTATATCCGGCTCAAAAACCTGGCTCTGGGTTATACATTTTCGCCTGAACTACTTAAGCGCATAAGGGTACGGAATGCCCGGCTGTTCGTAAGTGCGCAAAATATCCTGACCTTTACCAACTATTCGGGCGTAGATCCCGAAGTAGCCTACAAAGGACAAGGAAACTTAAATCTGGGCGGCGATTATGACAGCTATCCCAATGTAAAATCATATACAATCGGCCTAAACCTGGGATTTTAACATGAAAAATTTCCTCCAGCATCCATCCAGAAAAGTATTCCTTTTAACGCTGCTTTTCATTTCACTTACTTTTACTCATTGCACCGATCTGGTGGAAGAGCCCAAGGGGCTGCTGGCTCCGGAATCGTTCTTTAAAACCATACCGGACGTAGAGGCCGGCCTGTACGGTGCCTATAGCCAGTTTGTTTCGGTGAACTTGTACGGTCGGGAATTGTCCATCCTGCTCATGCTTCGCAGCGATATGGCTGCCATTGGGGATCAGGGGACCACCGCTGACCGGAAGCAGGTTGATGAATTCAACATGAATTCAGAAAATCCCATTTCCAGAAACGTTTGGAATGCCTTTTTCCGTACCATTTCTGCCGCCAACACTACGCTCAGGGCCATCCCGACGGTGTCCGGAGACCAGGCAATCAAGACGCGGCTGGAGGCCGAAGGCCGCTTTATTCGCGCTTTCTCTTATTTCAATCTGGTGCGGCTCTACGGCGATGTACCTTACCTGGACAGCCCGGTAGAATCTACTGCACAACTCGTGGGAGTAACCCGCACCCCGGTTGACCAGATTTACAAGACAATCGTGGATGACATGCTTTTTGCAAAGCAGCACTTACCTGCCCGGCATACCGGGGATGTGAGAAACCGGGCCACCTCCGGAACGGCGGCCACTGTACTGGCAGATGTATACCTTACGCTGAAACAGTTTGACAAAGCCGCAGCGGAAGCCCGGTACGTCATCACCAATGCCCAGGGCCTTTATAACTATTCGCTCGAACGCAACTACCAGAATCTGTTTAACGGGGCACTGGCGGGTTCGCTGAAAGAACCGATTTTTGTTACTGACTGGCATAATACCATTGCCGATGGTGGGGTGAACGAAGACTGGTTGATTTCCCAAACCCGGATGCGGGGCCTGTTTGACCGCAGCCTGTCGGTGGTGGTGCCTACCATGAACGTGTACCAAAGCTGGGATGCCCGCGATTACCGCCGGGCCGTGAGCCTGGAAGATTCTGTCATGGTCAATGGTGTCAAAACGGCGATCACCCAGGCCGCCCGTGCCTCTGTCAAACGCCCGCACATTGCCAAGTATTTTCGTTTTCCCGGTACCCAGAGCGCTGGTGATGACCGCCGGGCCGACAACGATTACCATATTTACCGCTATGCCGATGTATTGCTGATGGCGGCGGAAGCCATAGCCGAATCAGAAGGCGTCACGCCGGAGGCCATTGGCTACGTAAACCAGGTTAGGGAACGGGCGCGATTTACCGGAACCAAAATGAAAGATTTTCCAGCAGAGGTCTCTCCTACCATTAACACCGCTTCTTTTATCAGTCTGGTCAGGGAAGAACGGCGACTGGAATTGGCTTTTGAGTTTAAGAGATGGTATGATATAAAGCGCTGGGGTATTCTGCAACAAGTATTTACTGGTCCCAACGCATTGGAAGCCCGGAAAGTAGACCCGGCCAGGGATTATCTATTGCCCATTCCTCTGGACGAAATCAGACTCAACGGCTGGACCCAGAATCCGGGCTATTAATTAAAGAATTTTTACCTTAAAAGAATTTTCGTTCGCCTTTAACCTGTTCGATTCAATGAGGGATTTCCTACTTCTGGTTTTGCTTCTGTCCGGAATACCCCTGAGGGGGTTCGCCCAAAAGCCGCAGCCCCCCAACGTCCTGATGATCTGTGTAGACGATATGAATGATTTCATTGGGGGCATGGGACATCCGGACGCCCTCACCCCAAACCTGGACAAGTTGATCAGGAACGGAGCTCTGTTTACCAATGCCCAGTGTCAGTCCCCCATGTGTAGTCCTTCCCGGGCCGCCATAATGACTGGACTGCGGCCTTCCACGACCGGCATTTACGGTTTTATTGACGACAATTTGGTAAAGGAAACCAATGAGGCTACCCGTAAAACGGTGTTCATGCACCAGTATTTTAAGGATAGTGGCTACTACACCATGGGAATAGGAAAAATCTTTCATGAGCACGCTCCGGATGGATTACTGGATGAAAGCGGGGGGCGGGTAAACGGTTTCGGCCCCTCCCCCGCCCAACCTTTTCATTGGAAGAAAAAGGGTACATCAACGGACTGGGGGGCTTTTCCGGAAAAGGATGAACAAATGCCTGATTACCTGTCTGCCCAATGGGCCGTAGAACGTCTTAACCGGACCTACGATAAGCCCTTCTTTCTTACAGTGGGTTTTCTGCGACCGCACGTGCCCTGGTACGTCCCTCAGAAGTGGTTCGACTTGTACAACCCCGATAAACTAACCCTACCTCCCTACCTGAAAGCGGACCGGGAAGATTTACCAGCCATTGCCCTTGATATTGATGAGTTATCGATGATGCCTACCACCGAATGGGCCATTGAGAATAAGCAATGGAAAAATATTATGCAGGGCTACCTGGCGAGTCTGTCCTTTGTGGATCATTACATTGGGGAGGTACTTAATGCACTGGAGAAAAGCCCCCATGCAAAAAATACCATTGTCGTTTTATGGTCGGATCATGGCTACCGACTGGGGGAGAAAGGTACCTTTGCCAAAGTGTGCCTTTGGGATCGGGCTACTAAGGCACCCTTGATTTTTTCAGGTCCCGGAATTCCCCAAAATACTAAAATTGACGCCCCCGTAGAGCTATTCTCCATTTATCCCACTTTAACCGATCTCTGTGGATTAAATTCTGCCAAGAATCTGGAAGCCCGGAGTCTGTACCCCCTGCTAAAACAACCTAAGGCTAAATGGTTTCATCCCGCTCTTTCAACCTGGGGACGTAATAACCATACGGTCAAAACCAGGGAATATCGATACATACGATACGAAGACGGAACCGAAGAGTTATACCTGGTAAAAAAGGACCCGAACGAATGGGAGAATGTAGCTTACCAGAAAAAATACGAAAAAGTAAAGGAGGAGCTCAAGCAATTCCTGCCAACGACCAATGTCAAATGGGCGGCCGCATCTCAATACAATGTAAATGATTATTTCAGGAAACAAAAGCGGGAACAGAGCGAAGAAACGCCCCAGAAGTAGTAAGGTTGTAGGATAGGTTAAGTCATTCAAAAGTTGAAAAATAATACCTAGTCAAATGCCTTCAAGGACGAACATTTCAGGGCATTCGATGAATACACGGGAAGGATCGTTTGGAATTTTTGATTGCCCGCAGCCGTTTATGCAAGTCTGGCTACTTACTCAGTAAAGAGCAGGCAATACATTGTCATTGCGTGCGGAGGTGGCCAAATCCGGTAATCATTTTGTACCTTTTGCCTTAAATCCATGAAAGTTGTCATTCAACTTACTTACTTTTCTAATGAATCTGAATCTTGTGGTTAGGAAAGCCAGGGCTCTTTACCTGGTTCTTGCCTTGCTGAATCCCTTTTGGGCTTTTGCCCAGGCTGATCTATCGGTTTTTCCCTACTGGAAATCATTCCCAGAGGTTCCCTCCGTATCCCTCTACAAACACCTGTACGGTCAGGCTTCCGATCAGTTAAACAGGCGAAAAACGGCAGTAGGTAAATTGAAAACGAAAGAGGACTGGCAGAAGAGACAGGCATTTGTCAGGGCCAGACTCAACGAGGCTTTCGGTCCTTTTCCTCCCAAAACACCACTCAACCCCGTAGTTACGGGTACCGTTGAGCGTGCCGATTTCAGAGTAGAGAAATTATATTTCGAGTCCCAGCCGGGTTATTTTGTTACCGCCGCGCTTTTTATTCCCAAGAACACATCAGGCAAGTCACCCGCTATCCTGTACTGCAGCGGGCATCATATTGCAGGTTTCCGAAGCGATGTATATCAACATACGATTCTGAATTATGTAGAAAAAGGATTTATCGTACTGGCCTTTGATCCCATCGGGCAGGGGGAACGCCGGGATTACCGGGACCTGGAGGGTAAATCTGCCCCCACCAAGGAGCATTCCTATGCTGGTGTGCAAACATTCATAACGGGTATTTCACCGGCCAACTATTTCACCTGGGATGGCATTAGGGCTATTGATTACCTCATCAGCCGACCCGAGGTAGATGCGTCCCGGATTGGAGTTACAGGGCGTTCGGGCGGAGGTACCCAAACGGCCTATATTGCCGCTTTGGATGAGCGGGTACTGGCCTCTGCCCCTGAATGCTATATTACTTCTTTTGACAAACTGCTCCTGTCCAATGGTCCTCAGGATGCCGAACAGAATTTGCTCCATGGCATAGAAAAGGGCCTTGATCTGGCGGATTTTATTGAAGTAAGGGCTCCTAAACCCACCCTGATTGTCAGTACTACGCGGGATATGTTCAGCATCCAGGGTGTCAGGGATACCTACTTAGAGGCCCGGAAGGCATTTGAAGCATTTGGAAAGGCAGGTCATTTAAATAAGGTGGAAGATGATGCGGCCCATGCCTCTACGCCTAAAAACCGGGAAGCTGCTTTTGCTTTTTTTCAAAAATATCTCAATAATCCGGGTAATCCTGAGGACAGCCAGGTGGAACTTTTCCCGGTAGAAGACTTGTACGTGACCCCCGAAGGTAATATCCATAAGCATCTGAAAGGCCAGTCGCTGTTTGCTATGAATAAAAAATACACCCAGGATGTGCTACAGAAAAGAGACCAAAGGAGAAAAAAAGATCCGACTGCGTTTAAAAATATCCGTACCGCGGCAATTTCCCTTTCTGGGTATAAGACTCCTCCCACCGGTGGGTCGGTGATTTTTTCGGGAAGAACCGCACGCCCCAATTACCATCTCGAAAAATACCTGGTGAAAGGGTCCGGTGACTACTATGTGCCCGTCTTGTGGCTGAAGCCAGCCACAAGTACCGGAAAAGCTATTCTGTTTCTGGACGACAGAGGGAAGGCCATGGCCGCAGGGACCGGGGAGTGGGCGGACCGCCTGACCCGGGAGGGCTACGAGGTAATCCTTCCTGATTTGAGTGGCATCGGCGAGTTGGGCAATGGCTATATGAAAGGAGGAGATTCTGTGATTGAGGAAACTCCTTTAAATTTGTGGTTTATGGGCATCCAGACGCACCAGAATCTGGTGGCTGTACGGGCGGCTGAAATTGCTATTCTGGCCGAGTTCATTAAGATGTCCAGGGTTTCCGCCGGACCATTGGTTGCAGCGGCCTCCGGAACCCTGACCTCGGACTTGTTGCATGCGGCTACTTTCAGCAACCCCTTTGACCGCGTTATCCTGCTGAACCCACTGGTATCTTACCAATCAATCGCAGAAGAAAGGCTGTACAAACCCAAATTTGCCATGTCGGCGGTGGCCGGAGCGATCCATGCGTACGATCTGCCCGACCTGGTGGCGGGCCTGGCAACGAAGAATCTGTTACTGGTAAACCCTGTTGATGCCACCGATACGGAAATCGGTCAGCAAGCCATTCAGTCAGCCTACGCCGATGCCCTAGGCCGACAACCTGCGGTTACTTCCTGGATCAAATATGCCGTCAAGCCAGAAGACATGGCCTCCACGGTAATTGCATGGCTGAAGTAGGTGGTCTGACCCGGAAGGGCTAAACCCAGCTGGATGGGTCAGGGAGTGATGTACTAATGGCCTTTCACCAGAGTACGGGCGAGGACGTATAAAATACCTTTTTGTTACGAGTGCCTCCTGATCTAAAATGATCCAAAATCCGGACTGGTAAAAAGGGTTCAGATTCGGGAATTAAAACATTAAATATTATGCATCGAACGCTTTGCTTCCGCCTCTCGGTACTGATCGGGCTGTTGGCTATACTTTTCGGATCCCTGAAAGCGCAACCAGAAACCAGGCCCAACATTATCCTGATTTTTGTGGACGACCTGGGCTATGGCGATGTAGGTTGTTATGGGAGCAAACTTACGCCTACCCCCCATATTGACAAACTGGCAGCGGCGGGTGTACGCTGTACCGATGGGTACGCTTCGGCGGCTACCTGCGCTCCGAGCCGTCTGGGGCTGATGGCGGGTAGGTACCAGCAACGCATGGGTGCGTACAGCAATACGACTGCTCCCCAGGCTATCATCCCAAAAGACCATTTGTTTTTGCCACAGATGTTAAAAAAAGCGGGGTATCGCACCGCTCACATTGGTAAATGGCATATCAACCGTCCGGCAAAATCAGTTTTTGATGATGTTTTTAATGAACTCAAAGGGGCAGCGGATTATTTTCCCGGCCCGGAGGGTCAGTTTCCTGGTCATTTGGGATCACCCATGGTACATGGGTGGAGCAGTAAAAAGAATATGCCCTACCTTACGGATCTTCACGGGGATGCTGCTGTAAAGTTTATCAAAGAACAATCCGAACAACCGCAACCTTTCTTTCTGTATCTGGCCTTCAACGCGCCCCATGCCCCGTGGCAGGCGCCACTGGAGCTAAAGAACAAATTCAAACATATTTCACCGGAGGTAATGCAACTATATGCCGCTATGGTTCATTCCCTGGACCAGAATGTAGGAAAAGTTCTAAGACAACTGGAAAAATCAGGTGTGGCTGACAACACAATGGTTCTGTTCATCAGTGATAACGGACCGGAATGGGGACGAAATTATCCTGCCTTTAACTGGCCTGAAAGCTGGCCTTCCACCATTGTGGGCTCGGCGGGGCCTTTGTCCGGAAGAAAAGCTGAATTTCTGGAGGGAGGGATCCGGGTACCATTTATTATCAGGTGGCCAGGTAAGATAGAAGCCAATCGGGTGTATACAAGACCGGTTAACACGCTTGATCTGTACGAAACATTCAGGGTGGCTGCTAATGCTCCCGAAACAAAATCAGATGGTACTGACCTGCTTCCCTTTCTGACGGGGCGGAAAAAAGAAGATCCCCATAAAATCCTGTTCTGGCAAGGCGGGGAATCCCGCCCGGTTTATGCCCGCATGGGCGACTGGAAGATAGTGGCCCCGCTCGATCATACTCCGCCAACCTTATTTGATTTAAGAAAGGACATCGGGGAAAAGACAGATATTGCATCCCAGCACCCTGGAATTGTGAAGGAGATGCTTGGTTTAGTGGAGAAGTGGAAGCAGGAAATCAAACAGGTTAATTAGCAGGGAGGGGTAAAAAAATTTGTTGCCTGGTTTTTATTGTTTTGACCCTGGGCTTTACCATAGTAGAGGAGCCGGACGGGAAGTACAGGTTATTCAGGGTTGGGTTGAACCCCTTAGAAAAGTTTGGAAAACAAAGTTTAAAGAAATTACAGAAGCCTTATGAAAAAAGGAATACCAATCCTGCTCCTGATGATCTGTATTGTATTTGCGTCATCCACCTATGCCCAGGAATACAAAAACGTGATCACCACTACCTATTCCAGGGGTGATATCATTAAATTTATCGCCCGGGACAATAGCTGGATCAAGTACCCTGCTTATACCGACCGAAGCGCCTGGCAAAAGCTTCCCCCGGAGGTCAGGAAAATGGCTATCGCGCAGGGGGAGAAGTACCTGGGCTACGAGTGGCCGGCCATTAAGGCTACCGACTATCTTGAATTTACCCGAACCGGAAACCGGGCGGTGGTGGACAACAAACGGGTGGAATTCAGCCAAGCCTACCGATCCCTGCTGATGGCCGAGTTGATCGAAGGCAAAGGACGATTTATTGACGATTTAATTAACGGCGTATTTGATATCTGTGAAAGGACCTACTGGGGATCTTCTGCCCATTTTTATTTATATGGACACGAAGGGTCCATTGACAAACCTACGACTGTATTGCCGGATAATGAGGATCCGATTATTGATCTGGCGGTTGGGGATATGGCGGCCGACCTGGCCTGGACCTGGTATTTTTTGCACGAGGAATTCGATAAAATAAGCCCGGTTATCTCTAGGAGGCTGAAAAACGAACTCCAAAAGAAAGTACTAGATCCGTATTACGTGCGGAATGACTTCTGGTGGCTGTACGGATGGCAGGCCGATGGAAATGTCAACAACTGGAATCCCTGGGTGAACTACAACGTGCTCACCTGCATCCTGCTGATGGAAACTGACCCGGTGAAAAAAGCGGACGCAGTCTACAAAAATCTGGCCTCGGTGGACGTCTTTATTAACAATTATCCTCAGGATGGTTCGTGCAGCGAAGGCCCCGGGTACTGGGGTAGCGCGGTCGGAAGGTTCTACAGCTACCTGGAAATGGTTCACAAGGCCAGTGAGGGCAAAATTAATATTTTTAAAAACGAGAAAGTAAAGGAAATGGGCCGGTATATTTACCGGGTCTACATCAGCAAAGGCATGTACTTTACCAACTATGCCGATGCCGCCGTCAAAATAGAACGTAGCCCAGCCTCCATTTACCGGATCGGGACCCGCATTGAGGACCCGGTAATGAAATCGTTTGCCACCTACCTGAATAAAATAGCGGGCGAAAATGAAAAGCCACTGGGTGGACGAATTGGCGAAAACTTGGAAAACCTGTTCACCCCCGTAGACTGGACCGGTACCAACCCCGTCGAACCCCTGATCTCTGATTTTCACTTTCCGGACTGGGATGTGGTGATCGCCCGCGATAAACCGGGAACGACTGACGGTTTTTATTTTACGGCCAAAGGGGGTAGTAACGGCGAACAGCATAACCACAACGATGTGGGTACTTTTATGCTTTACTTTAACGGAGATCCGGTTTTCCTGGATCTGGGCGTTGGTACCTACACCCGGGAAACCTTTGGCCGGGGCAGGTACAATATCTGGACCATGCAGTCTAACTACCACAACCTGCCGGTGATCAACGGGCAGGGCCAGAAGGATGGGATCAAGTTCAGAGCTCATAATTCAAAATATATGACCTCGAAAGATAGGGTCAGCTTTATAACAGACATTTCGAAAGCCTATACTGAAGAGGCCAAAGTGAAATCCTGGAGCCGGGGCTATGCACTGGAGCGGGGAAAGAAGTTTACCATCCTGGACCGGTATGAACTGGCAGCCAACACGGGCCAGAACAAATTGCACTTTATGACAGGGCTGCCGAATAAGATCGTAAAGCCGGGGACCATACATTTGTCCGGAGATGGGTATACCCTGGAAATGAAATATAACCCGGAATTGCTGGCGGCAAGCATTGAAAACATTAAGGTGGAAGATCCGAGACTGGTCAACAACCTGGGAAAGGAGGTAAACCGGATTGTGTTCGAATTGAAAAACAAAGGACTTTCCGGCGATTTATCTATACAAATTGCGGAGGTCAGGTAAACGTCCCGGACTTTCCAACTTTTTGTCAAAATCCCAATGTAGATGAGACGTACTATCCAGTTGATAACCAGCTATCCCCGTTGTAAACAGGAAAATATATCCACCCGAAAGTTTAGTGGGGCGATGGTAATAAAACAACAAAAGTACTTCCTGCGCCCGGAGTACTAGTCACAGTGATGCCACCTCCATGCAGCTCTGCCACCTTTTTGCATATAGACAATCCTAATCCACTACCCGGGTAATGGCTCCGGCCTTGCAGTCGGACAAACAACTCAAATATTCTTCTTCCGTGATCCTGTTCCATACCTATGCCGTTATCCTTCACCCGAACAGCCAGAAAGCAGCTCCCAATATCCAGTCCTGACTGAATGATCTCTTCCTGGGTTGCCACTCCCGACTCTATGCAGATTTGTGGGGGTATATCAGTATGGCTAAATTTCAAGGCATTACTGATTAGGTTCTGGAACAGTTGCCTGAGTTGAATCGCATTCCCTTCTGTATCGGGTAGCTCTGCTAGTAGTATATGGGCCTTTTTCTCTTCAATCCTGCTTTCAAGGTCTGACAGAATGTTTTGGACAAGAGCGTGGAGGGAAACGGGTTGATGGGACTCCTTCTGAGTAGAAAACTGGGAGTAGGTTAGCAGCCCATCAATCAGATCCTGCATCCGTATACTGGCTGACTGCATCCTATTTAGCAGGTCTATTCCTGCCGGGGGCAGTAAGGGTGTAAATTGTTTCACCACCATTTTGGAAAAGGAGCTGATCTTTCGCGCTGGTTCCTGTAAGTCGTGAGAAGCTATATAAGCGAATTGCTCCAGGTCTTTATTGGACTGTCGTAATTCTTCCAGAAGTAGTTCCTGATTTTGCCGCAGCAGTACCTGATCAGTAGTTTCCATAAAGGTAAGAATGACCAGGCCTTTGCCAGTCTGTGTTAAAGACAGGGTGAACCATCGAATCGTGTTCAGTTTAGGAGACGGAAAAGACACTTCAGCCCTGAAAGGTACACTCGCCTCAACAGCCTGTTTCATCCTGGCAAAATAGCCTACCTCCCTGGCGGTGGGAAACAGGGAAAGGTACGTTTTTCCGACTATCTCAGCATTGGTTAAGAAGGTATAAGTTTCTGCCGCCTGATTTGCCAATACAATTTTGAAGTCCTCAATTTGGCCTTGGCCATCTTTTATCACTTCCATCGCAAGTATGCCATTAATGGAGCTATCAAGTACCCCTTCTACCAACTCTTTCTGATGCTGGACATTAAGCAAGGCTTTTTGAATGGCAGTAATATCAACATAGGTAATGACAACTCCATTATTCAGCTTATGCATAGTGAACTTATACCAGCTATCGGTTATGCGATTATGCCAGCGATCCTTAATGTAAGGCAGGCCTGTCTCCATCACCTGAATAGCCTGTTCAAATAGTTTGGCTTTTTTTCCAACCAGCTGCCTGATGGAATAACCAATAGTATTAAATCCAAAAAGGCTTTGGAGGGTGTGTATTGTGCCATTATTCCCTTTGGTTATCCGAAAGTCGATAACGCAACCAGATTCATCCCGTATGGCCTCAGCAACAAGTTTATAGTTTTCGGTACTATTCAGGATATTTTCTAAAAGAAGATTCTGCTCCTCCACTTCCAAAGTAGCCAGCTTTTGTTGGGTAATATCCCGGACAAACATCAATAGCTTATCCTCCAGTTTATTAACCGAAACATCCGTCCAAAGGTCTTTGCCTTCTCTTCTATTATGTCTTTCCACCCTAAGGGGTATACCTGTCTGAAGTACCTGAGCATACTGAGGAATAAACTCCTTCGCACCAGTAGACATCTGCGTAAGAGTCCCCTTTTGATAATCTTCTGCCGAGAAAAAGCCTTCACATAGCGCCGCTTTATTGAATTGGGAAGCTTTTAAATCAATAATATTTTCTTCGGCGTCTCGTACCGGCTCCCATAGCACAATGATATCCTGGCTGCAGTCTATCAGCTGTTGCAGCACCTGAGACTGGAGCTCAAGCTTGCGTTCAACCTGCTGTTTTGCCGTTCGGTCGTAATAGTTCACCAGAACACCATCCCCGTATTTGGTTACAGCTAGTTGAAAGGTCTGATCTTTTTCGGAGTAGTACTTTTCCGGGACATAGGGAGTACCGGTTTCAACGACTTTAACAAAATGGCTAAACTGACTTACTTCCTTCGGTTGATTCACCCAATCGTTCAGGCATTCGCCTTCCTTGCCCAAAATTCCTAAAAATGGATAATTACGTGGGTCCTGGTTCTGAAATGTTAAGCTAAAGTCTTCAATTAACCCTTCCTGATTCCGTAAGGCATCAAGAGCTACTACTCCGGTTAAATGGGTAGAAAGTAACTGATCTCCCAGTGCCTGGATCAACAGTTTATTTTGTAATTCTTTTTTGACAAGTACCAATAAGGTGCTGGAAAGGGGAGTTACTTCAAAGGCCAGGGGTGATTCAAGGTCTGCAGCAGGAAGCCCTACCAATAAGCCTGATTGTTTTTGACTGGATGTATTTGCTTGAACAAGTGCTTTTTGTAGTACAGCTGAGGGTATATGCTGTTCTATGGGAAAGGGAGTGGGGAATTCTGCTATCCAACCCAGTACGGATTTGGCTTGTGAATTAACCCAGGTAACCTCAAATAAGCTATCCTCCCCATTCCGTTTCCGACAAAGCAAAAAGGCATCAGACGACTTTTCAAAGTACTCCAATTCAAAAGAATGCATAAGTTAAAGCTTTTGAAATTATCTTTTTGGAGGAATAACAATTTCTCTAAAACAGGCCATCGGCGCTGTACGGCCTGTTGTAATATCTTAGTTACAAATTAATGAATTAATTTCATCCCAACTCACATCAGAAGTCTAATAAGCTTTTAATAATAAAGGCAACGTGTATTACTCATCGCACCTACTCTCTCCGGCCGGAAGCATCTATAAGTAATATATGATTACAATTTATACATACACAAGCCTCACCTTAATAGTAAAGAATAAAATTAAAGCTCATCAATACTAACTCACAAAAACAAAAAATCAATTTTCTTATTATCCAATGTATTGGATAATAAGAAAATTGAAAATCCGCTACTGCCGGGGTATCTTAAAGTATTCGTAGAAATATTCCTTAGGCTTAAGATTTAGCCACTGCTCCCGGTTTTCGGAAAGGTCCTGGTAACTGAGATTTTTGATTTCGGCCACCGACATACTCTGTGGATTTTCAGGCTTCCCTTTGGTGATGATACCCAGGCCGTAATCACAATCCAGTACAAATACATTGATGTCCTTATTTAAGCTACGCAGGTGCAGGACAGCCTTCCAGACATCACCGTTCCAGAACCCCTGGCCATTCCACTCCTGGAAAGTTATTCCGGCCTGGGGTGTTACAGGATTACAATCGTGCACCACGATCACTCCTTCGTCACTCAGGTACTTGAGTGTATTTTCAATATCACGCAGGACGTACTCGTACGCATGCATCCCGTCGATGAGGCATAGATCGATGGGCCTGTTGGCAAACACCTGATGGGCGTGCTGCTCAAAAAAATCATCACTTGTCACCTCATAATACTGGCTCGTCAGATTATACGGGTTCACGATGGTTTTACCAATTCTCCGCAATGTATCAAACTTGAACATTGGATCCACTGCGACTTTGAAATGGCTTTGTATTTTGAAGAAGATATGCCCGTTTAATACGCCAATCTCGAGGTAGTTCTTAAGCTTTTTCTGCCTGGAAAGGCTTTGTAAAACATTTAGACGATTCATTTCCGGATGGGTTGAAAAGATGGAAAAGTAAAAATAAGGCTGAGCTACATATTTTCCATTTTTCTTTACTTATAATTATCCAATTCCGTGTCTTGCCCTAATAAGAAAACGACCTTTTCTTCACCTAGCGAGGCTTATGTAACTAGGTGTATTCGTTATTTCAGCGGAATACAAATCTATTGGCCTCTTCACTTATACTTTTATGATGAAACAAAAGCTTTCACCACCTGTAAGCTTATGGGTAGTACGGGCATGTCTAATAGTAACATCTGTTGCCTGCCTGTTAAGAGACTTTACCCAAATTCTTTCACGGTTGATTCTGCATTCCAGTTCTACCCCACGAAACAGTAGGTTAAGGCTAAACTCCATTAGGGAATCGGGTAATGCAGGATTAAAAGACAATGTACCCTCCTGAACCCCAATGCCTGCATAATGATGCTGAATAACGCCCAAAGTGCCGCCCATGGCCCCTAAATGTATGCCTTCAGAACTGCCTTCGTCTTCACTGGGGGAAAGATCTATTTGTTGAGCTTTCTGAAATAACAACCAGGAGGCCTCCCCATCCAAATGCGCCAGCGCCCCCGCATGAATGATACGCGACAGACTTGATTCATTCGCGGTATAGACCATTTGAAGATCTATTGTCTTTTTCAGTTGCTCCATTGATAGAGAATAGCCCATGTGCTGAAGTATCCCTTGCAATTCGGTTGGGGAGAAAAGGTAAAGCAGCAGCGAAGTGTCTGCTTGTTTAGAAAGCTTATAATGGTTAGTATCGTCCCCCTGGGCCACAAGCCTCCAGTCTACCCGCTGATTTCCCCATTTTTGTCGGAATGCTTCCAGGTCAAAACTCTTTAAGTCTATGAATCCTTTAAATTGATCCAATGTTCCATCTTTGAGTATAACCAGGTATATCTTTCGGCTGATGCTTTCCCACTTTTCCAGCTCTCCGGGGCTTAGTTGAATATTTTCCTGTAAATCCTTTTGCTGTTGCTCCGTAAGCTGATGGTACATTTGACCAGCCCGCAGCAGGGTCCAGGCCGCCATTACATTAGTATACGTATTATTATTTATTCCCCTTTGTAACTTATCCTTAGGATTGGCATCCGGATAGCGGGTGTGGTGTTCATCGGGACCTACCACACCCCTTATTTCATAGCGGTCTGACTCTGGATTGTATTGGGCCAAACTAGCCCAGAAGCGGGCAATTTCTATAAGCATTTCAGCACCATAATCTGCCAGAAAAAGTTTGTCGCCTGTCACCTCTACATAATTGCTAATGCTGTAGGCAATGATGGCCCCAATGTGGTACTGAAGGTAGGTAAAATCCTCCATCCAATGTTTGGAATAGAGATTATATTGAAGCAGAGGTGTTTCTTCGCGTCCGCTTCTGGCACTGCGCCAAGGGTACATAGCTCCTTGATAGCCTGCTTCTCTGGCCAAACTTCGAGCCGCATCCAGTCGGCGGTAGCGGTATAATAGTAGTGAACGGGCTATGGTAGGAAAGCGAAAAGTTAGAAAAGGAAATAAAAACATCTCGTCCCAAAAGATTTGCCCATGATACTCCTCGCCCTGCCAGCCGCTGGGTGGCACCCCTACATCCAGATCGGCTGCGTGCAGAGAAATGTTCTGGAGGATCTGGAATATGTGTAATCGTAAAAAAGGGAGCTGATCTTGTGGGATCATGTCCAGCCGGCAGTGCTGCCATAGTTTTTTCCAGGCAGCTGCATGTGCCTTGAAGAGCGATTCAAAATCCTGGGCTTGGGCAAGAGCTTTGTGGGTAGCTTCCCGGCAATCTGAGAGTGCTTTGTCGTGAGAGGTATAGAGAGCTACCACCTTCTCAACCACCAGGCTTTCATCCTGTTTTAATTTTACATATACGTATTCGCTGATGCTGTTAACACTCGCTTGGACAGTTCTATGGCAGGAGACAGACTTTCCCCCTTGCTGCAAACGGGTTCTGGCCAGCAAAGCAATGTCGATGCCGGATTGAACAGTTCTGCCTACCAACTCCAAACATTCCTGTCCAATGCGAGCCGAACTAAGTATCTGCAGGTGGCGCTTGTTGAAGGGCGCATAGCGGGCAACATTATTATTCTGTACGTCTCCGTCAAGGCCACTGCGAACTTCCAGGGTTCCGGACCAGTTTTCTACTTTAATTTCCTGCTGCAGCACCATAAGGTGTTCCTGAGCCATACTCAGAAATCTTTTTTCAAACAGGCTGCAGATCCTGCCCTCCCTTGTTTTAAAGCGTACGTGGCGCTCCAGCAGGGCTTTGTCCAGATGCAACTCCTGCTGGTAGGTTAGAATTTCGACCTCTTCCAGCAAAAACCAGCTTTCTCCCTCAATCCGGAAGGTTAGTGGCAGCCAGTTAGGCAAGTTCACCAGCGAATCATTTTCTACTACTTTGCCCTCTATCAGGGTGCTAAGCCGGTTGTAGCAGCCTACCCGATACGTACCCGGGTAGTGAATCTTGTCTTCAGCTGATTCAGGGGTGGCGGCCCGGCTTACCAAATACCCGTTTCCCAGGGCAAAAAGTGCCTCCCGCCGGCCCTCATCGGCAGCATCATAATGGTGGTAGCGAATGCTCCAATCCAGAAAAGTACCCTTATTACTTTGCATGTAACTTCTTTACCTTAGCACTAATTTGATCAAAGAGCTCTTCGAGACGCTCTCGCGCGGGATAGGCAGGCTGAGATCCGTAGGCTGTAACTGCGGCATGAGAAGCAGCAACGGCAAAGCAAGCCATATCTTTGAGAGTGCGCTTCTCCAGAATGGCCACAGCCAACGCACCGGCAAAAGCATCGCCGGCACCTGTAGTATCTACCACCTCCACTTCAACAGGAGGAACATGCAGGATGATTTCAGCATTGGCGATCACACAACCCCCATCTTCCAGCTTTATGATGGCATGCCGTACCCCATCCTGAAGCAGCTTTAAGGCCGCTTTTTTTCCTTCCTCAGCCGATGTGGCCCTGCTACCCGTAAGACCTTCCGCTTCGGATGCATCCGGCACTATATAATCTACCATAAAGAATAAGGCTTTGTTTACGCGGACAGGAGGTGAGGGGTCCAGCACAATGGAAAAACCTTTTTCATGAGCAGCCTTTATGGCTACCTCAACAATGAAAGCAGGAATTTCATAATCCACTACCAGCACTGAACCTTCTGGTGCTTCTGCAATGGCCACTCTTACTTTTTGGTGGTCGCTTTCTTCCCAAGCATCGTTGGCATTAGTGGAAAGCATAATATTCTTCTTTCCATCAGCAGGTACCATAATCATAGAGAAGCCGGTAGTAGCCCCTTGCACCTTTTCCACATGACGAAGGTCAATCGCCATTTCTTTCAGGGCTCCCAAGGCCTGAAGGCTCAGATCATCGTCTCCCACCCGCGCTATTATAGAGGCCGGTGCTCCTAGTTTACTGGCCAGATAGGCCACATTGGCTGCCTTTCCACCACTCAGGCGCCTGAAGTCCCGGGCAAGTACGGTGGTAGTTTCACCGATCTTCTGATCTACCCGTACCTGAAAATCGGCATTTACACTACCTAAGGAGAGAATAATTCCTTGTGTCATTTCTTTTGCCATGGGTGTATGTGCTAAGTTATACAAATGTTGAATTCGGTTTAAGATATATCATGTTTACAAAGCTTTCCCCTACAAAAGTTAGTCTTCTGCTTTTAACAATAAGTTAATAAACTCCATGCCATGACCAAAAGCCACCTGGAGTAACTACTGAGCTATTTAGACAATCCCGGTCGTAAATACGAATGTCGATGCTCCTGATTTATGCCGCTGGAAAGAAAGAGATCAAAGGCAAACAAAAGAAGTTACCAGGAGTTAGAACCATAAATCGATTTAGTGAGATAGATTTTGTGAGACATTTTTTAAATCAATAATGATTATGGAACAATTAATTAGAAGTATACACCTACTAATATGGCGTTTGTTTACTAGAAAAATATCCATTGATATCCGTCTTAGTCTTACGGCCATTTTTCTCCTAACGAGCCTAGCGGCCTGTCAGGATCATACTTTTGATGTGACGCCACAGACCCCCTCACCGGGGCAAAATATCCGTCCTAAAAGTCCTAATCCCGACTGGGCTCCCAACATTGACCCGCCGATGTGGGCGGTGGTCGAAGAGTTTCTGCGGTTAAATCCGATTCCTTTTACCCAGCTTACGCCTCAGGAAGCCCGTCAGCGGCCCACTATCAAAGATGCAGTGAACAACCTGTTGCGGGAGAATAATATTACCCCTCCGCCCGTAAATGTCACCATCACCGAGCAGATGATCCCTGGCTGGAATGGGGCCAGTTTGCGGGCTAAAATCTATACCCCTAAAACAGGAACGGGGCCTTTCCCGGTAATCGTCTACTTCCACGGCGGAGGCTGGGTCATTGCCGATGCTGATGTTTACGAAGCCTCAACCATTGCCCTTTCACAGAACACAGGAGCAGTGGTGGTTTCTGTTGATTATCGAAGGGCTCCTGAACATAAATTTCCGACCGCTCATGAAGATGCTTTTGCCTCTTATCAATGGGTAAGAGCTAATGCTGCTACGATCAACGGCAAGCCTGACAAGATTGCAGTGGCCGGGGAAAGTGCCGGGGGAAATCTGGCCGCGGCGGTGTGTCTGATGGCTAAGGAAAGAAGTGTCCCCATGCCACTGCACCAACTGCTGGTATATCCCATTGCCAATAACGACTTTAATACAGAGTCCTACCAGCGCTATACCAATGCTAAACCACTGGATAAGCCGCTGATGATGTGGTTTTTTGAACAATACCTCAACAACCCGGCCGAAGGGGAGCATCCCTATATTTCTCTGGTCGATAAGGCTGATTTGAGCGGTGTGCCACCAGCCACCATTATTGGGGCCCAGATTGACCCCCTTCAAACTGAAGGCAAGCAACTCGCTGATAAATTACAGTCCCTGGGCGTACCGGTAGCCTACCAGCTCTACGAAGGGGTCACTCATGAATTCTTTGGTACCTATGCCATTGTACCCGATGCGGCACGAGCGCAGGACTTTGCCGCTGAACGCCTGAGAGAAGCTTTAAAATAGAAGACAGCGCAGTGGTTATAACCTCTTAGATTGTGAATGTCATCATTTCCTGCCACAGGAAGGGCCAGCAAGATGTCTGGCCCTTCCTGTGTTCAGGGTAAACAATCTGAAATTATTGGGGTTTAAGGTGAACAATTTTAGAGAAGAATTAAAGTCAGTAAATATTATACACCATTCACCATGAGGACTCTACGAAAATCATTGATTTTTGCTGCTACTGGGGCAGCACTTGTGGTAGGTTGTAAAGGGACGCAAGTGCTTTTTAACGAGGTGATACCCGAAACCGATGACAAACGTACTACTGCTCAGTATACCGGATATGTATTTAAACCCGCTCTGGTACCCGCAACTGATCAAAATGTGGCCCAACTTAAAGTTCCGGCAGGTTTTACCATTACTAAATTTGCCGAAGGTTTAGGCAAACCGAGGATGCTTGTAGTGAGTCAGACCGGAAATGTATACGTAACCGACCGGGAAGCAGGTACTGTGACCTTAGTACGCGATGCGGATCAAGATGGCAGAGCCGAAGAAAAGCGGACTGTACTTAGCCTGAAACAGGTACATGGTATTACGATACACAAGGGTACTATGTACCTGATAACGGTGAAAGAGGTATATTCTGCCTCTATAAATGCTGACGGCAGTTTGGGGCAACCCCAAATGCTGATTAATGATTTACCCGATGGAGGCCAGCATCCCAATCGTACTTTAGCCTTCGGCCCTGATGGAATGATGTATATTACCGTTGGCAGTACCTGCAACGCCTGCGACGAACCTAATCCGGAAAGCGCTACCATACTACGGGCTAATGCCGATGGTTCCAACCGCAAAATATTTGCCAAAGGTTTACGAAACACGATTGGGTTTGGCTGGCATCCTCAGACCCAGGAACTGTTTGGAATGGACCATGGCATTGATTGGTTGGGGGATAATGAACAAAAAGAGGAGGTTAACTCCATAAAACAAAATGCTGACTACGGCTGGCCCTATATTTATGGGGAAGGCAAATACAATCCGGCGGATCGACCCCCAGGAGACACGACCTACCAGCAGTACCTGCAAAAAACCACCTTACCCTTACTGACTTATCTGGCCCATAGTGCTCCTATTGCTATGATTTTTTATACCGGTAATCAGTTTCCGGCCGAATACCGGAATGATGCCTTTGTTGCCCTTCACGGTTCCTGGAACCGAAGTAATCCGGTGGGATATAAATTGGTTCGGCTGCATTTCGAAAATGGCAAACCCGTTCGCTTCCAGGATTTTGTAAATGGTTTTCTGATCAATAATGACAACTCAATGTTTGGCCGACCCGTGGGAATCAGCCAATACCAGGATGGCTCACTACTATTTACGGATGATTATAATGGCGTTATTTACAGGGTAGCCTACACCAGGTAGAAACAGCAGGCATAGAAAAAGAGGTACTGTATGTAAAGTTTAAGCCTTAACCGTATTCTCTTTCGTTCTTTGGATATAACGATAGGTTTTCTGTTTCTTCCCTAACCTTGCCATCCACTCAATGGTGGCAGGTCCAGACTTTTTTGCAAAATGCGGTACTAGTTAACTGTTAATCAAACCCTTAAAAACCATTTCCTGCTTTTGTTGTTCTGAATTTAAAAAGCTTAGACTATACGTCGAATCTGCCAGATTGAAAAGAAATATTCTGACTCAGAGAATTCTGTCTTATCGAATGAGAAACCCACAGCAGACAAAACGACTAGCCAATGATGAATCACGATAAGGAAAACAATAAAAAAGGCATGAAAGAAGGGGGCATGGGGATGCGCGGTGTAACCCGGCCCATGGCGGAGAAAGAGGTACGCCAGCACAACCAGCAAATGCACGGGGACGGGGAGCAGCAGCACGAAGGTGAGCAGCATGGGCAGGGAAACGACCATGGCATGATGATGTCGGATGACATGCGCAGACAGATGCTCCACATGCACCACATGCAGACCTTGTGGGTGTACTGGATGATTGTGATGCTGGGCTTCTGGATGGTATTCAATCCCCTAACTTTTGACTACGGCATCGGTACCGTCCAACCTTCCGGCGGGCGCAGTGTGTGGCTTACGCTGGACCAGCGTATCCTGTTCATGAAGTGGAGCGATATCATCAGCGGAGCGTTGCTGATCTTTTTTGGCTGGCGTGGCCTTACGCCCAACCGCCCCGTCAGCCTCTGGATCTGCTGTTTTATCGGAGTCTGGCTGACCTTAGCGCCCATTGTCTTCTGGTCTCCGACGGCAGTCGCCTACTACAACGATACCCTGGTAGGTGCCCTGATCATAGCCCTGACGATACTCATACCCGGCATGCCCAACATGATCATGTACATGAAAATGGGGCCCGAAACTCCTCCGGGCTGGAGCTACAACCCCTCCAGCTGGCCGCAGCGCTGGATCATGATGGTACTGGGATTCTTTGGCTGGATAGTGTCCCGGTACCTGGCGGCCTTTCAGTTAGGGTACCTGGATTCGGTCTGGGACCCTTTCTTTGGGGAGCAGAGCGAGCGGGTACTCAACTCCAGCATGTCCCATTCAATGCCCATATCGGATGCCGGTCTGGGAGCCATTGCCTATACCTTCGAGTTTCTGATGGGCTGGATGGGAGCCCCTACCCGCTGGCGAACAATGCCCTGGATGGTGGCTTTCTTTGGGATACTGGTAATCCCCCTGGGGCTGGTGCACATCTTTCTGGTTATTAGCCAGCCCGTGGTGGTAGGGGCCTGGTGTACCTTTTGTTTACTGGCGGCCGCGATCATGCTACCTATGCTCCCGCTGGAGGTGGATGAGGTAATTGCCATGGGACAGTTCATGAAAAAGAAACTTCAAAAGGGGGAAAAGTTCTGGAAAATATTCTGGAAAGGCGGCACCGTAGAAAGTGATGAGCAGGATGAAGCACCCGCAATGATGAAATTCCCGCAGAAGCCAGGTGCTGTGTACGCAGCTTCCATCTGGGGCATGAGCTTTCCCTGGACACTAACCGTAGCTACTTTGGTGGGTATTGTCATGGTTTTCGCTCCGGGAGTATTGGGGGTACCCATCAAGGCTACGCCCGCGGATATATTCCACCTGGGTGGTTCGCTGGTCGTGGTGGTGTCTGTCATTTGTATGGGAGAGCCCATTCGGCTGGGCCGTTACCTAAATATTTTAATTGGGTTAATTGTTGCGATTGCTCCCTGGTTCCTGGATGATAGTCCCACCAGTCTGAATATAACCGGAGTTGTGCTGGGGTTGGCCGTAGCGGCCTTGTCTATACCTCTTGGGCCAAAAACGCAACGCTACGCCGGCTGGGATGAGTACATCAGGTAAGCCCAAAGACATACCGGATCAGCAGGTACTTTCGGATGAGGAAATTAAATCTCAGGCGCGGGAGGTACTTTATAAAAATATGATAAGTGGCCGGAAGGCCGGCTATGACTACCATTGTACCAAGCTCTCTCCGGGCACTTATCCATTCCAGTACTTTTGGGATATCTGTTTCCACGTCTTTACCCTGAATGCTTTTGGGGAAGTGGACATGGCGAAAAAACACCTTCGGAGCCTATTTGCAATGCAGAGGCCCGACGGGTGTGTCGGCAGGTACTGGAAAGGCACCTGTTCCAGAATGATGGATTCAGGGTCCCCTATCCGGTCCCATCGCTTGCCATTGATGAACCGGCTTTCAAGCCGGATGCGTCCTTATGCATCTGGCGGGGCCCTACCTGGGTAGTATTCAATTGGACTTTACAGGGCTACCTGCTGGTTAACCATGAAAACGATCCAAATGGAAACACCGGTAAAGTTGATCCGTTCCGGTAGATCCGGGCGGTTAAGTTTAGCTTGCCGGTGAATTTAATAAACTCAGGAATATTCCTTTTGGAATGGTTTTATATACAATGATAAACCAGGAGCCTTAAAGTAGCTCCTGATTTGTTTCTAATTTTAACTTTTACCACTTATGAAAATTCTAAAATTCAAGACCAACATAAATTGCGGAGACTGCGTAGCTAAAGTAACCCCTTATCTGGATGGGGAAGAGCGCATCTCAATGTGGGAAGTAGATACCCAAACACCCGATAAGATACTGAGCGTATCCGGAGAGGAGTTAGAGCCCCAACACGTCAAAAATCTGGTGGAGGAAGCTGGGTTCAAAGCAGAGGTACTTCGGGTCCAGGCTATTGGCGGAGGTGATATGTAGGAGGTGCCAAACCAGCACCTCCTTTCTCTTCACTAACTAGTTTAGGCTAAACCAACACCTACTATGACTGATGTAAGTACCAAACATCCAAGCGGACTGCCCTTCGTAGAACTAACGGACTCCGGCAGAAAAATCTCCTTCCGGCGCGACTGTCTCGGGGAGGTAATGATCTCCCGTACTGTAGATGGTGGGGAAGAAAAACTGCTGGTAGAAGGCATTCGGCCTCCCTATACCGATCAGGACGACTTCCCGGTAGGCAGCCACATCACCTATACCATCAAGCTCGACTATAACCAGCAAAAGCACCAGTACACGCTGGAAGTCTGGCTGTAAGCTGGTAGAAGTCGCTCCGTCACCGCTACACCTACCACGAAACAGTGAACATACAACCGAATCGGATCAATTGATCACTGACTACTGCAAATTGGTCATTGGTTACTGATCATTGCTTTCAAAGTAGTTTGTCCAGCGTGATGGGCAGGTGGCGGATTCGCTTACCATCCAGCAGGATGGTACAGGCCCCGCACTGCCCGTGGTCGCAGCCCTTTTTGGTCCCGGTCAGGTGCAGGTGCTCCCGCAGCAGGTCCATCAGGGAAGTCCACACCTCTACCTGCAGCTGCAGTTCGGTACCGTTGATGGTCAGGGTGATGGTTTCGGTAGAAATGGTAGTCTGCGTTTTTACTTCCATAGCTCTATCAGGTGGGATACCGGAATCAGGCAACTGGCTCCGCAAGGGGTACTTTATAAATACAAAACTCTATGTCCGATATGTCGCCCACCGCTTCGTGAAGACGCGAGGTGGTAAACAAAAGGTTACCCAGGCCATCCAGCGTGAAGGTATCGGCCCATTTGATCTGCTCATCCTGAATCAGCGTCCTGATGTCGCCCTCCGGTGTCCGGTACACAATGGCATTTTTTTCCAGGTCGGCCATATACAGGTTACCGTTCTGGTCGAATATCATCCCATCCGGAGCCGGAGTTTTACCTAAATCCTCAACCTGTTCTTCCAGCTTTTCTTCATCCATGACCTCACTGGTCAGCATATCCGTGGATACCCGGTACAGGTGATAGCCTGTCAGGGCATGGTAGTACAGAAAGGCCTTATCGGGGGAAAGGGCAATGCCATCGGCATGCATCTGGGGCTGTTTGCCATCCCGGAGCCACTTTTCCCCCTCTACAGTCAGGTATATATCTTCGGCTTTTACGGATGGATGTTTATCAAGTAGTCGACGAGGTACTCCCGATACTATATCCAATAGGATAATGGCGCCGGTGCCGGACTCAGTAATATATATTCTACCAAATTCCTCGTCGATCCGGAGGTCATTCAGATAAGACTGCTCTGGTGCGATTTTCCGGTCAAAAATCCACTTATTCTTTAGTAGGTCCGTATTCAGATCAAATTCATAAAGAGCCGGGTTACCAACCACGCCCTTCATTTCGGGGTTGGCCGGGTCCAGCACAAACAGGGAGTTATCCTGGGCCCACACCGCCTGTACGCAGGTGAATTTATTATCCTGCGGGGCTCCCAGCCAGTGGTTCCACGACTCGTCGGGATAGGGAACGTAGCTGCCATCCTGCCTAACCTCGACCACCGAAAAGGGTACTCCTTCCCGCCACCTCGGAAAGCAGGCAAACAGTCGTCCGAGTGGGCTCATGGTTACCCCCGTTACCTGTACTCCTTTGAAGGAAGCTACTTTGGTAAGTTGATTTTGTGTTGTGCTTTGTTCTGCCATAGTTCAGGTGTGGATAGTAGATTTTGTATTAAATGAAAAGTACCTGGATTTAACCATACTTTTTATGGTCGGTTACAACTACTCCGGGACCGGGTATTGTTAGTACCTACTGCACCCCTTCATATCTTTTTCCGAACCTATATTTTTGCATTTTGTTTTTCGTAGAGCGGCAAAACTCGCAATCCGGGCAGGACCCGCTAGCTCCTCCGTGCTGTACAAAGGAGCCCCTCGTCCTGCCCGGATTGCAGCAGAATCATTACTATCTTTTTAGTATATCATAGTCTCAGCGGTACTTGTCCATCCGGAAATTTCCATTCTGCTTTGGGTTGTAAAGGCATAACCATCAGCTCACTGGCATTGGCATGGTGCCGGATGTAGGGTACTCCTGTGTTGATCTGGTCCTGGGGAATGTCCAGCCGCAGGGACTGGTGCAGCCGGTCCCAGATATTCAGGATTACGCTGTAATTACTATCGGTTTCATCCCTTACTACCGAATGATGTATGCCGTGCATCCGGGGCGTTACGATGAGGCGGGCCAGTCCGCGGTCGATGTGCCGCGGTAAGCGGAGGTTGGTATGGTGGAAGTTGGTAGCGCCTTCAAAGATGAGCTCATACACCAGTACCTGTCGGGGCGTCACCCCGGCCAGCAGGGCCCAGCCCCCCCGGTATAGAACTGAGATAAGTACCTCCCCGAAATGAAAGCGCAGCGCCGTCGTGACATCCAGGTCCAGATCAGCATGGTGTACCTGGTGAAAGCGCCACAGAAAGGGCATCCGGTGGTTGAGCTTGTGCCAGCGGTAGCTCCCGTAGTCAAGCAGGAGAAAACTAATTATGTGATTGAAGGGCGACGGGAGCCGGAGCACCCGCAGCAAGCCCAGGTTACGCTCCCCGGCCAGGAATGCTGCCTTTACCAGAGCGGGGATCAGGGACAGGCGGAGGGCTACTATCGCCGTGGAAGAAACCATGGAGTTGGTTTTCAGCCTTTCCCGGAGCGAGTCCTTCCGTTTTCGGAGGGCGTACCGCTTTTCGAGATAGAATAGGGCCAGTACTCCTACGGCCAGCAGCGGTGCGCCCTTAAAATCAAACAGTTGATTTATAAGCTTACTATTACTCTTTCCCATATCAGCAGAAGTTTAGTTTGTATATCTTACACCTGTTAATCTGTCCGCAACTAATGGCCTGGAGCTGATCTGTATCGCTTGACTCTTTTACTACCTGCTCAATAACTCACAAAGGGCATTTGAAAATGAAACTGCTCGTCTTCTATTTGTTTCAGTATAAAATCTGCTAAGTCAGCCCTGGCAATTTTTGTACTTGCGTTTACTCCTACCCAACCTACCCGGTAGGTACCTGCCTTTTTGTCGTTAGTAAGTCTTGGACCACGGACAATTATCCACTTTAAATCACTATTTGCCAGTACTTTGTGATGCTCTACTGCATCATTTAAAATTTTGGGCACAGCGATTTTCATGATAAAACGTATCATTTTATCGGGGAATTTTGGTTGGTCCTTTTCAGGGTACGGTAATCCCCCACCTGATAATGAAATTATTTTATCTACTTTTTCTTGCTTCATTGCCGAAGTAATATGTTTTGTTCCGTTGGTTTGGAGCCACTCCGGTGAACCTTTTACGTGTCCGAACAAGCTCACCACAACATCACAACCCTTAATAACAGTCTGCACATCTTTCTGATTTAGTACATCACCCTTAAAAACCTCTAAGTTTTGGTGTTTTATGGAAAGTTTCTCTGGTGTTCTGACCAGGGCATTAACCTGGTAGCCTTTGTCAAGGGCTATTGTCACAAATTCCATTCCTGTCTGACCTGATGCACCGAATAATGCGATTTTTTTCATGGTTCTCAATTAAGTCTTTAAATTATTAGCGAAGGTACCTACATTTGTAGTACTGGTCCACTGGTATAGTACTAACCTTTTCGTGTGTATGGAGAAAGAAAAGATATTCGTAACCGCCAGATGTCCCATTCGCACTACTTTGGAATTAGTAGGTGGCAAATGGAAGCTTTTAATTTTGCAACAACTTTACGATAAAGTATTGAGATTAAGTGAACTAAAATCTTTGATCCCAGATATAAGCGAAAAAATGCTCATACAGGAACTTAAAACATTAGTTGATAGCGGACTTGTACACAGGGAGAATTTTGGGGAAGTGCCCCCCAGAGTGGAATATTCTTTAACCGACAAAGGGAAAAATATAAAACCATTGATCGAGGAGATGCTACACTTTGCAGAATTATATGAAAAATAGATTGCCGCCAGTCAATAAATCAGTGGTGCGTCGCTTTTCATTACCCGGGCTGGAATCGGAGCGCCGAATGGCCTTGAATTCAGTATCAGCGTTTGCTGCCTTGTGATAAATAAAAAAGGTTCGAAACTAAGAAATGCCTTACACTATGTAATGTGGAACAGGTATAGTATTATCACATTTCTTTAGTTAGGTTTGCAAATTCATGCACATCAGGTTTTCCTGACACACACTATTACAGTAATGATAAAAAACCTCCTCATCATAGATGATGATCCGCACAGCGTTGAATTAACTGAACATGTAGTACGGGATTATCAGTTTGCCGAAAAAATTAAGGTACTTGCCAATGGCCGTGAAGGCCTGTCTTATTTTAACTTGCTCGCTACTGAGCCCAATGTTCCCGCTCCTGAACTTGTCATTCTGGATTTGTACATGCCCATCATGAATGGGTGGGAATTTCTGGATGCATTTTCAATCAGATACAGGGACCGCTTTCCCCAGACCTGCTTTTGCTTACTATCAGCTTCTAAAAGTCCGGAAGATAAGCTAAAGTCATTGAGTTACTCCTGCGTAATATACCTCATAAATAAACCAATTGCCGCCCGGCACCTGGGTTTCCTTGAGAAGTTTCTCCAGTCCAGAAGTCAACTATTTCTAAACACCGGGGAAAAATGGGAATAAAAAACTATTGCTTTTACCCATGTAAATCATAGTTGCTGGACTAGTACTTTTAAAAAATTTGTATTGTGCTAATAGACGCTTCTTTTTCCATAATGTATCCTACTATTTTGTTTGTCAGGCAGGTCAAGGCTGTAGAGGTAAGAAAGCTTTCGGGCCTGCTTACCTTTATATTATCCCTGGCAATCTCTCATTCCTGGGCCTTTGGTCAGACCCTGTCCAATGCCAACTATTACATCAGTCTCACCCAGCAGCCCATTATCCTTGTCTACGCCACGGCGGTCGATTACGAAAACCCTAAGGTAGTTGATAAGGCAATTCGGGTGGTAACCCGGGCTAAAAAGTCAAATTATAGTCTTTATGCCCGTATTGAACCCAATGGAGGCACGGGCCTTTCTCAAATTCCCCCTAATTTGTTTTTCCTTCAGGTGGATAATACCATTCCAGCCAAAAATGTACCGTTAACCCCCTTTTACCTTTCCAACGCTGATCAGTTGCTGTTCCGGGAATATGATACGGCTGATAAAGAAGATATCTA
The DNA here is from genome assembly GCF_035998675.1 of Telluribacter sp. NCBI lineage: Bacteria > Pseudomonadati > Bacteroidota > Cytophagia > Cytophagales > Spirosomataceae > Telluribacter > Telluribacter sp. The sequence continues at coordinate 12,133 of NZ_DASYHI010000003.1, read as the reverse complement.
TGAATTTGATTTTGGGGTAGCTACGCTAGGGTATTCCTACAATCCAGGGCTTTACAACTATTTAATAACCATAACCTTGATGGCACCTTAGTACCAAGGCTATTGAAGCTGGTTCTGCTAAGCTCAGAACCGTACCTATTGTATCATTCCAAGTACTATATTTCCTGCCTTTCTAATTGATTTCATGACAATTAAAGTACTTGAAGATTTATACCTGCCCTATCCTGGATACTTAAGTAAACAGGTACAGATTTACTCAATTGGAAAAAAATTCAAGGGGGCCCAATAGGCTACTTCAAACGGAATTCTTTCTTCATAACCTCGCTCATCGATTAATCTATAAAAACCTCCCTCACCTTCATTTTGATAGTATAAGGCAGCTTCAAACTTGATACCTGTTTTGTTTATTACAATAACTAATTCCATATTCCACGGCCTCTTCTCTTTAATATTGTACCATGTAACTATCTTTTGTACCATCAAAAAACAATTTGAGAAGACCATGAAACGGAGGGGTTAAATTACTTCTTCCCTTTGACTTTCGCAACTCGTCTATTTTTCGGTAAATTATCTACCTAAGCAGAAGTACTTGTCTCATACGGTAAATGCCTGGTATTCTGTCGCTCTAATAGGACTTGTATTCATTAACATCCCGCTTTTTAAGTATTTTAAAGGCAGTCGGTGCTGCTTAACTTGCTGGATTAATATCCCCGGCTGGCTGCTGTCAGCTACGCATAGTTCAATTAATCGTTGCAGCCCGCTAATAAATAGGTATTCTTAATGAAAAAGCCTGGCTCCAACCCCAAGGCAGGCTGGTAGCCAGGCTAATTTTAAATTTCAAACTACTTCACAAGTACCAATCGCTGCACGAGTCGCCGGGTGGGGGTACTCCACTGTACCAGGTATTGACCCGGACTCAGGCCGTTCAGTTCGAGCGTGTACTCATTCATCCCAACTACTACGGATATGGGCTGGCTAACGACCGGCACGCCGGTAAGGCCCAGTACTGAAAGAGTCCCTGGTTGTGCTGCGTCTGCCATTATCTGCACCTTTACCGGACCAGTAGCCGGATTAGGACTGACGGTCATCCGTACCTCATCAGAAAGCTCTGCCGACGGAGTTGCCATCCGGGCGGTTTCGTTGGGCGTTTCTATTCGCACGTTGTCGAGGTAGATCTGGTTGGGTCCAAAGGTAGGCAGTTGCAGCACCAGGCGTTTGATACGCGACGGATGGCCCAGTTGCGCCATAGTGACCACTACCTCCTGCCAGCTATTGGGGGTTGGCTGAAAGCTATACGTTTGACTGGCCTGACTATCATTTTCAGCGTAAGTTGTAAGCGCTAAGGTTTTGTTGGTGGTAGCATAAATCCAGAAGCGTACCGTGGTACTGGCCGTAACGGGCAGGGGCGTGTTTCTGAATATTGACCAAGCTCCCCAGCCATCTTTGTAGTAAAGTGAAGCCGATTGTTGTTCCACTTTGACCGGACTGGAATTGGCGTAGTTCGTTGTGAGTCCCCACGACCAGTCTTTCCAGGTACTTTTCAGGGCTTCGTCATAAATCATTTCAACGGTAGAGGAGCCGGGGCATAAGGCCGTAGTTACCCGTACCGGAAGACTATGGACCATCGTATTTCCTGAAGCATTTTTGGCCAGCACGGTATACGTATACGTCGTGTTACAAACCAGGCCGGTAATAGGCAGGGAAGTACCCGTTACGCTACCGTTCAATAGCGTCCCGTCCTGATACACTTCGTAGACCGCGGCAGTTTCATTATTCAGGGAAACGCTGTTCCAGTTTAGTTGCAGGCTGTTGGTCGTAAGGTTGCTAACCGATACACCGAAGGAGGGTTCCAGCCGAATGTTGTCAATGTAAATCAGGTTGGCATCCGATGCCTGCGACTGAATAATCATACGCTTGATCTTAGCTGGATTGCTCAGTTGCGGCATAGTGATTACCACCTCCTGCCACACATTAGGCGTAGGCTGGAAGGATACATAGGGACTCTGTCCGGTTTCATTTTCCGAAAATGTACATACTCCTATCGTCTTGCTGGTAGTAGCATACATCCAGAACCGAACGGTAGTTTGGGGAGTCGTTATAAAGTGACTGTTACGGATAATGGACCACCCTCCCCAACCGCTGGTATAGTTAATCGCCAGCGATTTTTGATTCACCTTGACCGGATTTGTATTTACATAGTTAGGATTAATCCCCCATCCCCATTCCTGCCAGTTGGTATGTAAGGCCTCCTCGTATATGACCTCACTACCGGTAGGCAGGGCGGGCGGGCAAGCCCGCGTGGTAGCGTTTGTGGCTGTACTCATGGCCGATTTGTTTCCAGCCGCGTCCTTTGCCAGCACCGTGTAGGTATAGGCCGTGCCACAGGCCAGATTGCTTACGTTTAAAGAAGTACCTGTAATGGTACCATTCAGCAAGGTACCATTCTGATACACTTCGTAAGCCGTTACGCCCACATTATCCGTGGAGGCAGTCCAGGTTAAGGTCAGGCCGGAAGCGGTGATATTATCTGCTACCAGGCCGGTAGGTGCGGTTGGCGCCTGGGTATCGGAGCAGGCAGTAGTTGTCAGAGATAGCACGCTGCTTGGAGCCGATTTATTACCGGCGGCGTCTTTTGCCAGCACGGTAAAGTTATACGCAGTATTACAGCTCAATCCGGTTACCGCTAACGAAGTACCCGAAATAGTACTGTTGAGTAAGGTACCGTTTTGGTATACCTCATAGGCAGTAACGCCTATGTTATCCGTCGAAGCAGTCCAGCTGAGGCGCAGGCTCGTGCCCGTCACGTTACTGGCCGAAAGATTCGTCGGCGCGCCTGGGGCCTGCGTATCAGGAGTTGCCTCACCCGCAACCAGTCGCAGGTCGTCAATGATAAAGCTTTGAGGTTCTCCTGAACCATCCATGATATTTATCCGCTGAATTTGGGTTATATCTCCCCATTCACTCCACGGAATCCGAACCAGGGTCCAGGCGTTTGGCTCGGCACTAATGCGGTAGGAGGAAGAAGGCTCGGCGGTTTCGGTTTGATTTACGGTCACGCGTACACTCTTCCCGGTTCCGTAAAACCAGAACTGCACTCCGCCGGGATAGTTGGCTGTACGTAGTACTTCGCTGTTTCGCAGGCTCAGAGCACCCCAGGCCGCAGTAGCGTTCACTTTCAGCGACCGCTGGCCTTCCTTTACGGGTACTGTATTGGCAAAATCCTGATTACTATTCCACGACCAGTTTGAAAAGGTACTTTTCAGCGCATCCCCGTAAATAATGTAGTCGTTCGGACTGGGTGCGGGCGTGTTGACCGTTACCGTATTGCTGGGATTGGAGCGGTTGGCCGAGAAGTCAACGGCCTTTACGGTGAACTCGTAGCTGGTACCCGGCGACAGCGTCGTCAGGTTTAGGAACGTCTGGGGTGTTTCGGCAACCTTTGTCCCATTCTGATAAATTTCATAGGCCGTGACGGCGCGGTTATCAACCGAACCGTTCCAGCTCAGCTTGACCGAATAAGGAGACAGGTCAGAGGCTACCAGGCTAGTGGGGGTGGTCGGTGCTTCCGTATCGGTCGGGTCCGAGGTGGGCGTCATCAGGCGACTGAGCAGACTGACGTAGGGGGCCTGATTGTAAATAGCCACTTCGGTAAAAATCCACGAATTCTCGGGGAAGCCGGCGTTCCAGTCCTTGTAACGTTTTTGCAGGGGCTCATTGCGGATGTCTCCCTGCGTACCATCGTACTGGTTCATGTTGTTGGGGCCGCCGGTCAGATAGCCCGGTGCGGGTCCTTTCGGCGAAGTGAGCGCGTTGTCCCATTCGGTGCCATCCGCAAACCAGGTGTGGTAAATTTCATTCTGCGAATTCTCCGCTCCATTTCCGTACATGTTTGACAGCATCACCTTACCCTGAGCGTTAACGCCGTGAAACCAGTGCAGGTACTGTTCGGCTACTTCCCGGTACAGTGCCTTGTTGGACGAATTAACGTTGAAGTCTACAAAGTCCAGATTTGCTATGCCGGCGTTACCGCGTACCTGGTTACTGCCCCAGTGGTACTGAGCGTCGGCCATGTGTGCCCGGTACAAATCGGTACGCGCGTTGTAGTCGTTGACAGACAGCACACTGTTCTGCTGACTTTTCAGGCTCCGGATGCGCGTGGCTACCGTGGGTGTAGCGGCCGGATTGGCCGCGTAGCGCAACAAGGCAATATGTACGTGCATGGTATACGGCCCCCACCATTCGTTGGCAATGGGTTGAATCTGTGCGTACTGCGACTCCACAAATGCTTTGTATTCGGCCTTACCCGTGGCTTCAAACAGGTAGATAGCGGCTACCACCGCCGACTGACGCTGAATGTCGGCAGGTTTATCCGAATCACCCGACTTGATATTGCCATCATCGCAGGCAGTCTCGAAGGTAGTAAAGTTATTGGTCGTAACTTTTGCGCGGGCAAAAGCCTGTTCGGCCCGCACAATTAGGTCCTGCGCGTAGGGGTCCAGGGCCGGAATAGTACGGTAAACAGCTCCGGCTACGGCAAACATAGCGGCTCCCGATAAGGTGGAGGAAGTACATTCGGGCAGGTAGTAGCGCGGCCGCTTGTCAGCACTGGGCGGGCTGGTTTCGTTGTAGTTGTCAACACCCACTTTCAGAAACAAGCCACCCGTTCCGGTAGCATCCTGCATGCGCTTAAGAAAATCAAGCTCCCACTTTACTTCGTCCAGAATATCCGGAATACCGTTCCCGGATTCGGGTATATTGAAGTTGTCACCAAAAACCGAGGGATTCAGCCGGTACGATTCAACCAACAGGGCTACGGGTTCTTCCGCAAAAGTTACGTACTTGTTCATATCACCGGCGTCCATCCAGCCGCCGTGCAGGTCGCGGGCGGTACTCATATCGCCCTTGGCGAACCGGCTGGTGGCCTGGCGGTCCTGTCCCGGCCCTTCGTGGGTGGCAGCATCCGCCCACTTTGCATCGGTATAGGGTGGTTGCTTGGCGAAGTTGATGCGTTGGTAATAGTAAGTGCGAACGACAGCTTTCAGTACTTCGTTGTAGACGTTATCGCCAATCTCAAAACGATAGGACCCTACGTTGTTACCTACGTCAAATAGGTAGTACAACCCCGGCGCATTGACCACCGAAAAGTCGAACCACCAGCCCTTGTCACCCGACGTGGCCTGGGTAATGCCGTCTTTCCAGGCCTGAATAGTGCCGCTGAAAACCACAGCGTCGTCCGTCCACCGGCGTACCTGGTACTGATTCTCGCCGGTACTGGCGTTAAACTGTTGACTGGCGTTGGAGCCAACCTGGGGATTTACGATAACCGCTACTTTACGTGAGTTTTGCAGGTACCCAAATTGATCGACCCGAATAAATCCGGTCGTGGAGGGTGGTGAAGCTAAGCTTTGGAAGGCGGTAAGTACCCAGACAAATGTCCATAAAAGTTTACTTTTCATACATAGTATTCCCGCGCCCCGAACGGGTAGTTTAGTGAAAATTTTTACATGGCTAATACGTATGCTTCTTCGGGACTAAAAGCAAACAAACTTATAGAGTCAAATGGGGAGAAAAAGGTTGTTTCGCTACGAATGGACAGAAATAGTGGTTGAGTTGTGAAGAAATGTGATTGAGTGGTAGTGGCTAGCCGATTGGTTTACGCACCTCCACCCAGGTTTTTGGGGGAATTGTAAGTTTTTTAACTAGTATGGGAAGGACTAGTTTGGTAGGAGGACTCAATTGTCCTCGTGAAATATCCTACCAGCCCGCCTTACATGAAGGGAAGGACGGGGAGGCAATATTCGTTTAGACGTATTACTTGCAGTTAAGTAGCTGGTAGCCATTAGTTTTTAGCTATTAGCTTTTTGTCATTGCCTAAAATAGGTTGACCACAAATCAACCTATTTTAGGCAATGACATATAAATTACTGTATAAGAACGGATTGTAAATAATTCTAATGCAAAGAAATTTTGCGCAAGTACTTATTACCCATTGATTCAGGGATACAACAGGTACTTTTTCCTCCGGGCTTTGTAGTCCGAAAGCTGGGGCTCCCAGGAGGCTCTGATTTCCTCGGCTGACTGGCCGGCCATGATTTGCTTTTTAAAATCATAGACCCCGGCCAGGCCGTCAATATTTCCCATTTGGTTGCTCTGGGTACGATCAAAAAATTTATCCTTGTCCGGATAGGCCTGGTACAACTGGATCATCCAGTCCAGGTTGATTCTTTTTGACTTCCGCAGTTGGGTTACGTCATAGTTTCTGAGATCAAGGCCATAACAAAGTTTGTTCATGTGTAAGGGCGTTTCACTCATTCCGGGTATCCCCACCGGGGTAAAAGAAAACGAATACTTGTCTTTCAAGGCCGGACTGCCCAGGACCGTAAAGGGATAATAGGTACCTCGTCCGTGGTTTAGTATAGTTCCTTCAAACAAGCAGGTGGAAGGATACAACACTATGCTTTGCGGGGTATTCAGGTTGGGGGATGGCTTCACGGGTAGCACATATTCCATGTCGTGGTGGTAGTTGGCCACCGGAATTATTTTAAGCCGACAGATTTTCCCTTCCGGCAGCCATTTTTCCCCGTTGATCATCTGGGCAAATTCGGCAATGGTCATTCCGTGGGCGATTGGAATGGGGAACTGGCCAATCCCCGATTTAAGCCGCATATCCATAACGGGTCCGTCAACCAGGTACCCATTGGGATTGGGCCGGTCCAGGATCAGCAACTCCTTATTGTTCTCGGCGCAGGCTTCCATGACATCGCGAAGGATATTGATGTAGGTATAAAACCGGCACCCTACATCCTGAATGTCAAAGATCATCAGGTCAACGTCCGCCAGGTCCGCGGCGGTCGGTTTTCTTTTTTTGCCGTAAAGAGAAATAATAGGGATGCCGGTTGTCGGGTCCTTCTCATCTCCCACGACGGCACCATTGCTGGCATTACCCCGAAATCCATGTTCCGGACCAAATACTTTTACAATTTTTATACCTTTCGTAACCAGGCTGTCGACCAGGTGCTTTTGCCCAATAATAGTCGTTGGATTGGCCAGGATGGCTACTCTTTTGTCCTTCAGATAACCTATATACTTTTCGGTTTGATTAGCCCCGGTTAGGATGCTCTCGGCTGGTCTCACCCGGGTCTTTTCAGAAGATTTTTCAACGGCCGGAAGGTGACTCCCTGACAGAGCCCCAACTACCAGGAGCAGCAAGCTATAAAAAAAGGTAGTACGCATGATGATCGTATTTAGGAAAAATATACCTGGATAAGGTACTTCCCGGGTTACAGTATTGATTAGTAAATCCAGACTACCGAACGGCTTTATCCGGTAGTTCGGCTTTAATTCCCTGGTCTAAAGGCATTTTATCCGGATTAGCGCCGGTCTGCTTGAGTTGTCGGGCTAACTCGGCTTTTAACTCTTTGAGCTGGCCGGCGTACCGCGAATCATTAATCAGGTTATGATTTTCGCCCGGATCAACCGCAATATGGTACAGCTCGGCCAAATGCTGATCTGGCCGCTCATCGCCGGTGGGGTAATGAATGTACTTCCATTCATCCGTGCGGATACCCCGGACGTTGGGCGTATAGGGAAACTGCTTCTCATAATTATACTCGTAGAACCAGGCCTTTCTCCAGTTTTTGGTATCACCCTGAACCAGGCGTTTAAAAGATTGCCCGTGAATGTCCTTTAAGGCGGGAGCCCCGCACAGTTCCAGAATAGTAGGTGCAATATCCAGCGTCAGAATCTGCTTTTCCACTACGACCGGTTTGCTGACCGGCGTCAGGCCCGGAAAGCGCACTACTAACGGGATATGGATACTGGGCTCGTGCATGGTTCGCTTGTCTACCATGCCATGCTCCCCGTTGAGAAGTCCGTTGTCGGATGTAAATACAAAAATGGTATTGTCAAGCTCCCCCATTTCCTTCAGGGTTCGGTAAATTTCCCCTACGCTATCATCCACCGAAAGGATCGTACCCCAGTAGGCATGAATCATGGCTTCAAAATCCTTAACTGCTTCGGGTGAAGAATCAGGAAATTTCTTGCGCCAGTCAAAAAGGGGACCGTAGATGCCATGCCAGGTAGGCAACCGCTGGGCGATCCACTTGGGTTTGTCTTCCAGTTCAAAAGCGCTCCTGGGGTAGGTAATACGTACGTCGTCAAACGCGTTGGCATATTTTGGTTCCGGAATATAAAAGCTATGCGGAGCTTTGTGACCCAGAATCAGCATGAATGGCTTATCACGCTTTTTTCTGAGCCAGTCATTGGCCATTCCGGTTACCACATTGGTATAGTACCCTTTGATTTCCCGGCTGCCCTGCCCATTGATATTAAATTCGGTATCCCAGTACTTACCCTGACCTTTGTGGGTTACGAAATAATCGAAGCCGGGGCGGGGTTCGTCGTTTTCTTCTCCCATGTGCCATTTGCCAATGTAGCCGGTCTCATAGCCTGCTTTCTGTAGCGCTGCCGGGAAGCTGGGCAGGTTGGTCGGGTACTCGGTGAAGTTATCCACCACTCCGTGGGCGTGGGCGTACTTTCCACTTAGGATAGAAGCACGACTGGGAGAGCAAAGTGAGGTAGTACAGAAATAATTTTTAAAATGGACTCCTTCCGCAGCGAGTCGGTCAATATTGGGGGTCTTCAGGTAAGGATTCCCTGCTACACCCAGCGCATCCCACCGCTGGTCATCCGTCAGGATCACCACAACATTGGGTTTACCCGCTCTCGGCTCTTCATTTTTCCAGCTGATAAACCCCAGCAGAATTGCGAAACAGACACTGCTTATAAGTACTATTTTTGGTATTGATCTCATAGATACTAGTTCGGCTTTCAAAGTTAAAGTACTAACGCCAAAGTCTATCAGTACTTTATTGGAAAAGTACCGCGCTCCTAGGTATCTACTCCCACCGGGCCTTCACCTCTTTTAGTTGGTTGCCTTATAGTACTCTACTTTTCGACTACCGTACCTTCTATACCGTCGCAGTTTCCTACGAGCCGACTGGTTGAAGTAATTGTGCAGAAGTCAGCTTTAATCAAAATTTAATCCAATTCCTATGTTATTCTCAGATCTGGATGTCAACTTTGACGAACCGTTTGGCCATTGATAACCAATAGGATAAGTTACGTAAGACACATGGTAAGCCGGAAAAAATTGACCTTGCTCTTTTCAGGATTGGTACTTGTTATTCAGGTTACTTTTTCAGGTTTTGTGTTTACCCTTTATTCGGTTTACCGCAAGGAAGAATTCTACGGGCAACTTCAGTCCAGGGCTCGGGTTTACGGACGAATACTGCTGGGCCGACCGGATGTGAAGCACCTGCGTAGCGCTAAAATACCGCCCGGTGATTTGCTAACCCTCACCGACGAACAGATTAGTATATACGATCAAAAAAAGCAGCTGCTTTTTGATAATCAAAATGCAGAGCCCAATTCCATTGAACAAAAGCTGCTGACCCAGGTACTAAGCAACCCTGCCGTGCCGGTTCGTTTTACCCAGGGCGAAACAGAGGGCATTGGGACGGTTTTTCTTCACGACAATCAGCGGTATGCCATTTTTGTGGCTGGAAGCGACGAGTTGGGCTATGCCAGGCGCAACAACCTGCTGATGTTGCTGGTACTGGGCAATGTTGGCGGACTGGTGCTGGCATTTTTGGCCGGATGGTTTTTCTCAGGCCGGTTTTTAAAACCACTGGCCGTTTTGGCGAACACCGTAAGACGGTATTCGGAGGCTCGTCTCCGTACGCCCTTAAACCATGTATTGGGTACCCTTGAGCCTTCTTTCTATAACGATAAGGAGCCGGAAGAAATGCGCCGCAATCTGAAAAGTACAATTGAAGAAATACAGGAAATAAACCACTTGACCACTAATTTATTAAGTCTGACCAAATTCATTAGTGAACCCCTGGAACTAACCCCGGTACGATTGGATGAATGTGTAATAGCGGCGGTGGGTCAGGTCCAGCAAAAATACCCGGACCGGACCATTGAACTAACCGTTGAAGGCCTGGATGACTTTCCCGTTGTTAAAGGGAACGAGGCCCTGCTTACCACGGCAGTTGCCAATGTCATCGAGAATGCCTGTAAGTATTCAGAAGATGCTGTAAAAGTCAGGATTGAGTTTTCAAGTGCTAACCCGTCCCAGTACAGTATTCAAATTACAGACCGGGGCCGTGGTATAGCCGAAGCAGATATCCCGCCCATTTTTGATCCCCTGGCCCAGGGAAAAAACAGGGAAAAGGTGGCCGTATTCGGGCTTGGCCTCGCTATTACCTATCAGCTGGTTTCTCTCCATCGCGGTCAAATCTATTTTCAAAAGCCTTCTGATGGCATTGGTACTCTAGTCCATATTCAATTCCCGGCGGCTCGCTAAAAGCAGGGGAATATTTTGTTGAACGCTGAATTATAATTGGCTACTCAAATCTACCTTATTTCTGGTCTTATTGGCTTTACTCATTGGTTCATCTTCCTTAAAAATCCTTGAACCAATACCCCCTGACTTTTCTCCCAAAACTATCTCTATTTAAAAACTGGCCATTTTGAATAAACCCGCTCCGGTTTCCTATAGAAATCCCAGGAGGCCCGCTTCCGTAAACATTTAGTGGGTTTGGACGTTTTAAAACGTATACTAAACTACACATCAACATGAAAACAGGGACTAGTAAAACAGCTCTGATTACAGGAGCTTCGAGCGGTATCGGTAGAGAACTAGCCAGGTTGTTTGCTCAGGATGGTTACAATCTGGTGCTGGTTTCGCGGGGTGAAAATACCTTAAATGAGTTGGCAACTGAGCTGAAGAGTACCACCGACACCCAAAAGGTAACGGTCCTTCAAAAGGATCTGTCCAAAGAAAAAGCCGCTCAGGAATTATACAATGAAGTGAAACAGCAGGGCATCACAGTAGATGTGCTGGTCAATGATGCGGGAGTAGGCGTACATGGTATGTTCGCAAATGAAACCGATTGGGAGCAGGAAAGCGCCATGATTCATTTGAATACCATTTCGCTGACGCACCTGACCAAGTTGTTTCTGAAAGACATGGTGGCCCGTGACGAAGGAAAAATCCTGAATCTGGCTTCGATTGTATCGGTTATGCCATCTCCGCTGATGGCCGTGTACGCGGGCACCAAGGCCTATGTCCAAAATTTTACGCAGTCACTGGTCAACGAATTGAAAGGTACCAATGTGACTATTACCGCCCTAATGCCCAACGCAACCGACACGGACTTCTTTAATAAAGCCGGGGCAGAAAACACCCGGGTTACGGAGCAACTGGACGATCCGGTTATGGTAGCCCGCGACGGGTACAAGGCGCTGATGAAAGGGGAAGCCAAGGTTGTGGCGGGCGGCCTGGTCAATAAGTCGTATGAAGTATTGGCCCATATTGCTTCCGAAGAGGCTTTGGCGGCCATGATGCGCAAAAACATGGAGCCTAAAGACGAGAACTCGAAGTCCATGTCTAAAAAGACCCAAAACCAGATAGCGATGGGAATTGGACTGGCGGTTGTGGGATTGTTGGGGTTTGCGTTAGCCAATTCCTACTCAAATTTAAACGCTTACGAAAAAGCCCGGTATCGGTACAAGTTAAACCGGACGGGTAAAAAGGTAAAGAAAGCGGTAAACCAAACCAGAGAAACAGTAGCTGATACCGTGGCTAATGCAAAAGCAACCGTAGAAAACGCCCTGGCTGATTACCAGAAGGCTTATTAATTTTCAAAAATGGAGTGGGCTTTCCTTTGGGTACTTAGGAAAATGTTTCACAGAATAAATTATTCGAATGAGGCCGGCTAGAATGTTCAGGCCGGCCTCTCCTTTTTTGAGCATTTTCAAAAAGGATTAAGCTGTATGGGAGTGGAATTTAAAATAACTTATTGGGAATAATTAACGGACAAGAAACTGTTTGTTCTTGTCCGTTCAGCCCCAAATTGTGAAGAGCTGGCATAGAGTTCTAGCGCCTTAAAACCATCAAAGCCCCGCTTTTAAGGGCGGGGCTCTTGTGGTGAAGAGGTGGCGGCTACCTACTTTACCGGCTGTTAACCAGTATCATCGGCGGTGCGGGGCTTAACTTCTCTGTTCGGGATGGGAAGAGGTGATCACCCGCCCCATAGCCACCATCAGGCCTGGGGGTGTATGTACT